>ONCV01000011.1 GCA_900316415.1 uncultured Eubacteriales bacterium | reverse complement strand
CACCTGTTCCCATACCGAACACAGAAGTTAAGCCCTTCAGTGCCGATGGTACTTGGCTGGAGACGGCCCGGGAGAGTAGGTCGCTGCCGGATCCCAATATCGCCCGTTGCGGATGCAACGGGCTGATTTTGATTCGGGGAGGACGATCCATGAGATACGAGGAGCGGATTCAGGAACTGAAGGGGATCCTTCTGGCGGATTACGAGCAGGGCCGGGTCATCGACCGGCTGGAGACCTTCACCCAGCCGGACCGGCAGGAGATTGAAAGCCTGATCGGAAAGCTGCTGCGCCTGGTGTATCCCGGATACTACCGGGATTACGTCTACCGCATCTATGATCCGCGGACGAGCCTGTCCGCCCTGATCGAGGACGTGGCTTTCCTGCTGAACCGGCAGATCGCCATCGCCCTGCGGAACGGCGCTCCCGAGACGGGGGCGGATACGGAGCGGCAGGCGGAGACGATCACCGCCGCCTTCCTGGAAACCCTTCCCCGGATCCGGTCCCTGGCGGAAACGGATCTGCACGCCGCCTACGACGGGGACCCGGCGGCCTCCAGCGAGGCGGAGATCATCATCGCCTATCCGGGGCTGTACGCCATTACCGTGAACCGGCTGGCCCATGAGCTGTACCGCATGGAGGTGCCGCTGCTGCCCCGGATCATGACGGAGGTGGCCCACAGCAAGACCGGGATCGACATCCACCCCGGCGCGCAGATCGGAAAATACTTCATGATCGACCACGGCACGGGCATCGTCGTCGGCGAGACCACGGTGATCGGGGACAACGTGAAGGTATATCAGGGGGTGACCCTCGGCGCCCTGTCCACCCGCGGCGGGCAGAAGCTGCACGGAAAGCGCCGGCATCCCACGATCGAGGACAATGTGACGATCTACGCCGGCGCCTCCATCCTGGGCGGCGACACGGTGATCGGGCACGATTCCGTGATCGGATCCAACGTTTTCATCACCCATCCCATCGCGCCGGGCACCCGCGTCAGCATCAAGAGCCAGGAGCTGCTGTACCGGAACGGCCGCGAATACGTGGCGCAGAACGATCAGCCCGGCCGGGACACGGCCTGGTTTTATACCATCTGAACCCGGAGACAAGCGCACGCCGGCGCAAACGCGCCGGCGTGCCGCCGTTTTGGGAGAAAACCCGGGGAAAATCATTCGAACTGGGCGGCGTACAGCTGATGATAGAATCCCTTCCGGTCCATGAGCTGCCGGTGGGTTCCCTGCTCGACCACGTCCCCGTCCCGCAGCACGAGGATCTGATCCGCGTGCTCGATGGTGGACAGGCGGTGGGCGATGACGAAGCAGGTCCGGTTCCGCATCAGCTCCCGCATGGCCTTCTGGATCTCCCGCTCCGTGGCGGTGTCCACATTGGAGGTGGCCTCGTCGAGGATCAGCATGGGCGCGTCATACAGCATGGCCCGGGCGATGGTCAGCAGCTGCTTCTGCCCCTTGGAGATGTTGCCCCCGTCCTCGCTGATGACGGTGTCGTAGCCCTGGGGAAGGCGCATGATGAAGGGATGAATCCGGGCGGCTTTGGCCGCGGCGACCACCTCCTCCATGGTGGCGTTTTCCTTTCCGTAGGCGATGTTTTCATAGATCGTTCCGTGGAAGAGCCAGGTGTCCTGCAGCACCATGGCATAGGCGCCGCGGACGCTGGAGCGGGCGGCGGTGCGGATGTCCTGGCCGTCGATGCGGATGACGCCGCTGTCCGGATCATAGAAGCGCATCAGCAGATTGATGATCGTGGTTTTGCCCGCCCCGGTGGGGCCGACAATGGCGATCAGCTTTCCGGCGGGGGCCTCCAGGCTCAGGTCGTGCAGGATGATCCGGGAGGGATCGTATCCGAAGGCCACGTGCTCCATGCTCACATCGCCCCGGACGTTCTGAATCACTTTGGCGCCGGGAACGTCCGCGGGCTCCTCCGCCTCGTCCAGCAGGGTGAACACCCGCTCCGCCGCCGCCAGGGCGGAGAACAGCTCGTTGAAGATCTCCGCGATGGCGTTGATGGGACCGGCGAATTTTCGGCTGTACAGCACGAAGGAGGAGATCCGGCCCAGATCGATCCGGCCGTGCAGATACAGCAGCCCGCCCAGCAGGCCGATGAGGCTGAGCCCCAGATTGTTGATGGAGGTCATGGTGGGGCCGATGGTGACGCCGTAATGCTCGGCGTCGGAGAAGGCGTCCGCCGCGTCCCGGTTGATGCCGTCGAACCGCTCGTTGATCCGGCCCTCATAGGCATAGGCCTGGATGGTCTTCTGGCCGGAGAGCATCTCCTCCACGAAGCCGTTCATGACCCCGTAGCTCCTGGAGCGCCGGGCATACCGGGGCTGGGTCTTTTTGCGCATGTGCACGGTGTAGAGCACCGCCACCGGCACGGTGACCAGCGACAGCGCGGACAGGGGCAGGGAGATGGTGATCATCATGACCAGGGAGCCCGTCACCGTCACGGCGCTGGAAAGAATCTGCACGATATCCGTGGCCAGGCAGGTGGAAATGACATCGATATCATAGCTGACCCGGCTGATGATATCCCCGGCCTGGTGCCGGTCAAAATAGCCCACGGGCAGCTTCATCAGCTTTTCGAACACATCCTGGCGCATCCGGCGGGCGACCCGGCGGCTGACGACGGTCATCAGCAGGCTGATGCCGAAGCCCAGCAGCGCGGAGCCCAGATAGCACAGCAGCATGAGGCCCGCGTAATGCCGGACCGCGTCGAAGCGGACCCGGCCGGGGCCGGCGGCGGCCTCCCGGATGGCGGAGCCCGCCAGGCTGGGGCCCCACAGGTTCAGGAGGTTGCTGACCAGGCTCAGGGCGAGCACCGCCGCGATGACATACTTCCAGGGGCCGAGATAGTTCAGCATCCGGCGGAGGGCGCTCCGGGCATCTTTCGGCTTTTTCATCACCGTATCTCTGCGGGCCATCACTCCACCTCCTCGTTCATCTGCGTCCGGTAGATATCCTGATAGACGGGGCAGGAGGCCATCAGCTCCGCGTGGGTTCCCCGGCCGATCAGCTCCCCTTCGTGCAGCACGAGAATCTCATCCATGGCGAGGATGGAGGAAACCCGCTGGGCGATGACCACGGTGGTGGCGCTTCCGTGATGCTCCCGGATGGCCCGGCGCAGGGCCGCGTCGGTCCGGTAATCCAGGGCGGAGGAGGCGTCGTCCAGGATCAGGATCTCCGGATCCGCCGCCAGGGCGCGGGCGATCAGCAGGCGCTGCTTCTGCCCGCCGGAGAAGTTGGCGCCGTGGATGGCGGCCTCATGATCATAGGCATCCTCATATTCCTCCACGAAGCCCTGGGCCATGGCGTCCCGTGCCGCCCGGCGCAGCATCTCCCCGTCCACTTCCCGGCCGAAGGAGACGTTCTCCCGGATGGTATCCGCGAAGATGACGTCATTCTGGAACACCACGCCGAACTTCCGGTGCAGGGTGTCCCGGTCATAGGCGCGGACATCCTTCCCGTCCACGAAGACATGCCCCTCCTGGGGATCGTAAAAGCGCATGAGCAGGTTGATGATGCTGGTTTTTCCGCTGCCGGTGGCGCCGATGATGCCCAGGCTGCCGCCCCGGGGCACGCGGAAGGAAATGTCCTTCAGGCACTGCTGCCGCTCCTCGCCCAGGAACTGGCCGCGGCTTTCCCCGGGCGTGTCCGCGTCATAGCTGAAGGTGACATGGTCGAAAATCAGGGCTTCCTCCCCGGGGGCGGGAACCGTTTCCGCCTCGGGCAGGGGAGTCAGTTCCTCCGGCTGATTCACCACTTCGGCGATGCGGTTGGCGGAGGCGTTGGCCTTGGACATCATCATGAAGATCCGGTTCAGGCCCATGACGCCCATCAGGATCATATTGAAATAGGTCAGGAAGGCCAGGATCACGCCGGGGGCGGTGAGCCCGTCGTTGACCCGGCGGGCGCCCAGCAGCACCACCAGCGTCAGGCCCACGTTCAGGAACAGGGTCACGATGGGCCCGGGCAGGCTCATGATGACGCTGGCCTTCACCTCCTGCCGGGCCATGCGGGTGTTGGCCTCCCCGTAGCGGCGGCGCTCGAAGGGCTCCCGGCTGAGGGCCTTGACCACCCGGATGCCGGTGATGTTTTCCCGCATGATGCGGACCAGGACGTCCATCCGCCGCTGCACCCCGTCATACAGGGGAATCCCCTTCCAGGAAACAAAGGAAACCAGCACGATCATGACCGGGGCCATGACGCAGAGGATCATGGCCAGGCCCGTGTCCATGGTCAGGGTGATGACGATGCCCCCGATCAGCATGATCGGCGCGCGGATCCCCATGGTCTGGATCATGCGGACGAAGTTCTGCACGTTGTAGGTGTCGCTGGTCATCCGGGAAATCAGGGAGGGAAGGCCGAACTGATCCATCTGGCGGCCGGACAGGTTCAGGGCGGTGCGGAACAGATCCCGGCGGACGCAGAAGGTGCTTTCCCGGGCGACCCGGACGCTCATGCGGTTGGCCGTGACGTTCAGCAGGCGGGTCACCAGGGTCAGCACCAGCATGGCGCCGCCCCAGGCCGCCACCTCCCAGCCGCTTCGGGCCGCGGGCACCACGTGGTCCAGCAGGTGCTCCAGCACATAGGGGATCAGCAGCTCCGTTCCCGTGCCGGCCAGCTTGATCAGCATGACGGCAAGGATGAAGAACCGGTGCGGCCGGACGTATTTCCAGATCAGCTTCATGGACTTGCATGAACTCCTTCCCGAATGAATGGGGGCGGGTTTTCCCCCGGCGGAGCCGGGCGAAGCAACAGGGACTATTGTAAAATGATAAAATCCCTTTTGTCAAAGACTTTTCCGGAGCGATTTGCGTTTTCGCCGGAAATCCATATAATGAACGGGAACGCCGCGGCGGCGGAAGAAGGAGGACGGGCATGCGCAGACGGGAACAGAACCGGTACATCTTTGCTCCGGAGGGCCGGCGGGCCCGGAGGGAGGGGCGGCACGGATTCCGGAACGCGGCGCTGGTTTTCCTGCCCCTGCTGATCGCGGTGCTGCTGGTGGCGAACTTCATCGTGTCCAACCATGTGCGGCTGGAAAAGGTGAACCTGACCGTGCTGAACCTGCCGGAGGATCTGGAGCAGTATTCCATCCTGCACCTGAGCGACCTGCACGGGGCGGTCTACGGGGAGCATCAGAAGGCGATCCGGACGGCCCTGACGGGCATCCGGTATTCCTGCGTGGTGATGACCGGGGACATGCTGGGACCGGACCAGGATCCCGGGCCCCTGCTGGACCTGATTGCCCTGATGCCGGCGGAGACGCCCAAGTACTACATCCCCGGGGACACGGACGGGGACTGGCTGGACAGCCGGGCGCATGCCAGCCTGTCGGTCTACACCCCGTGGGCGGAGAAGCTGATTCGGGCTGGGGTCATCCTGCTGGACCGGCCGGTTTCCGAAACCCGGGGGAAGGGAACCATCTGGTTCGTGCCGGAGGAGGCGTACGCCCTGGACCTGGACCGGATGACGGAGGTCTACGGGGCCCAGCTGGCCGAAATGAACCGGCGGGCCACCGGGCTGACCGCGGACGACGCGGCCCGGAAGCGGGTGCTGGAATACGAAATGGAACGCCTGGAGGGGATCCGGGAGGCCCGGGAGCGATTCGCGCCGGAGGATATGCAGCTGGTGCTGACGCACACGCCGTTGACGGCCGACTATGTTCGGGATATGATAACCTGGGGCGGAAAGGAGAACGCGTTCTCCCTGCGCTACGCGGGGCTGATCCTGGCGGGGCATTACAACGGCGGCCAGTGGCGGATTCCCTTCCGCGGCGCGGTCTACGTTCCGGAATACGGCTGGTTCCCGGAGGACCGGCTGATCCGCGGCCTGGGCTATGTGGAGGGCATCCCCCAGTACATCAGCCCCGGGATGGGATCGGATCCCCATTATGAAAACATGCCGGGGCGGATTTTCAATCCCCCGGCGGTGACGCTGATTACGCTTTCCAGAAAGGCGGCCCGATGAAATTTCCATTCAAAAGGCGGGGCGGGAGCCGGTACGAAATCGACATGACCCGGGGCCCCCTGCTTCCGAAGATTCTTCAGTTCTCCCTGCCCCTGGTGCTGACGGGGATCCTGCAGCTGCTCTACAACGCGGCGGACGTGATCGTGGTGGGCAATTTCGCCGGGCATACGGCGCTGGCCGCGGTTTCCTCCACCGGGTCCCTGATCAACCTGCTGGTGAACGTGTTCATGGGGCTGAGCGTGGGGGCCAGCGTGGTCATCGCCCAGGCCTACGGCGCCGGGGACATGCCGCGGATGCGGAAGGCGGAGCACACCGCCATGACCCTGGCGCTGGGAATGGGCATCGGCGTGGGCGTAATGGGCATCGTACTGGCCCGCCCCCTGCTGGAATGGATGGACAGCCCGCCCGACGTCATCGACGGGGCGACGCTGTATGTTCGCATCTACTTCATGGGCATGCCGGCCAACATGCTGTACAACTTCGGCGCGGCGGTGCTGCGGGCGGTGGGGGACACGAAGCGCCCCCTGTACTACCTGACGATCTCCGGGCTGGTGAACGTGGCGCTGAACCTGCTGCTGGTCATCGTTTTCCGGATGGACGTGGCGGGGGTCGCCATCGCCACGGTGGCCAGCCAGGCGGTCAGCATGGTGCTGGTGCTGCTGTGCCTGCTGCGCTCCCCCGGCGCGATCCGGCTGGAGCTCCGGGAATGCCGGGTGGACCGGAAAAGCGCGCTGGCCATGGTGCGCATCGGCCTTCCCGCGGGGCTTCAGGGCAGCCTGTTCTCCATCTCCAACGTGCTGATCCAGAGCTCCGTCAATTCCTTCGGCTCCCTGGTGGTGGCGGGGAACGGCGTGGCCAGCAATATCGAGGGCTTCGTCTACACGGCGATGAACGCCCAGCACCAGGCGTGCATGACCTTTGCCAGCCAGAACTACGGCGCGGGCCGGATGGACCGGGTCCGGAAGACCCTGTGGTGCTGCCTGGGCATCGTGGTGGTGTCCGGCCTGGGCCTGGGCCTGCTGGTCTATGCCTTCGGCGCGCCGCTGATGAGCCTGTACAACAGCGATCCGGACGTCATTGCCTACGGCCTGATCCGCATGAGCGTCATTCTGCCCACCTATTTCCTGTGCGGGATGATGGACGTCATGGTGGGCCAGCTCCGGGGCATCGGATACTCCATCCTGCCGATGATCGTCTCCCTCACCGGGGCGTGCGGCCTGCGGATCGTCTGGATCCTGACCGTTTTCGCGGCCAGCCCCACGCTGAACACGCTCTATCTGTCCTATCCCATTTCCTGGGGAACGACCTTCGCGATCCATCTGCTGTGCTATCTGGTGGCGGCGCGGAGGAAACTGGGGCCCGGCAGCGCGCGGGAGGCCCTGAAGCCGGCCGGAAGGGCCGAAAAGGAGGAATCCTCGTTTGGATTACAGTGAACTGATTGCGGGGGAATTTCATCTGCGGCCGCAGCAGGTCCGCGCCGCGGCGGAGCTGCTGGACGCCGGAAACACGATTCCCTTTATCGCCCGATACCGGAAGGAAGCCACGGGCTCCCTGGACGATCAGGTGCTGCGGGAGGTGGCGGAACGCCTGGAATACCTGCGGAACCTGGACCGGCGCCGGGGGGAGATCGAAAAGGCGCTGACGGAGCAGGGCGTGATGACGGAGGAGCTCCGGGCCCGGCTGGCGGAGGCGACGGCGCTGAGCGCCCTGGAGGACCTGTACCGGCCGTTCCGGCCGAAGCGCCGCACCCGGGCGACCGTCGCGCGGGAGAAGGGGCTGGAGCCCCTGGCCCTGTGGCTGATGATGCAGCAGGCGGGGGATCCCCGGGCGGAGGCGGAAAAATACGTCTCGGCGGAGAAGGACGTGCCGGACGCGGAGGCGGCCCTGGCCGGGGCCCGGGACATCCTGGCGGAATCCGTCAGCGACGACGCGGCCCTGCGGGGGGAACTGCGGGAGCTGCTCAGCCGGGAAGGGATCCTGCGCACCGCCGCCGCGAAGGAGGAGGACAGCGTCTACAGCATGTACTACGACTTCTCCGAGCCGGTCCGGACCATGGCGTCCCACCGGATCCTGGCGGTGAACCGGGGCGAGCGGGAGGAGTTCCTGAAGGTGACGCTGGAGGCGCCGGAGGAAAAAGCCCTGGCCGCGATCCGGCGGGCCTTCGTGCGGGGAAACAGCCCCGCCGCCGGGCAGGTGGCGGAGGCCTGCGGGGACGCCTGGACCCGGCTGATCTTTCCCTCCCTGGAGCGGGAGATCCGGGGCGCGCTGACGGACCGGGCCAATGAAGCCGCGATCCGGGTGTTCTCGGAAAACCTGCATCAGCTGCTGATGCAGCCGCCCATCAAGGGGAAGATGACCCTGGGGGTGGACCCCGGATTCCGGACCGGATGCAAGCTGGCGGTGGTGGATGAGAACGGCCGGGTGCTGGACACCGGGGTGGGCTTCTTCACCCTGCCCGGAAACGAGCGGGGCAAGGCGGCCGCGGCGCAGCTGATCCGCGGCTTTGTGCGGAAATACGGCATCACCGCCATCGCCATCGGAAACGGAACCGCCAGCCGGGAGAGCGAGCAGTTCATCGCCTCGCTGCTGCCGGAGCTGCCCGGGGTCGCGTACATGATCGTCAGCGAGGCGGGGGCCTCGGTGTATTCCGCCAGCAAGCTGGCGGCCGAGGAGTTTCCGGACTTCGACGTGACCCAGCGCAGCGCGGTTTCCATCGCCCGGCGCATGCAGGATCCCCTGGCGGAGCTGGTCAAGATCGACCCGAAGGCCATCGGCGTCGGCCAGTATCAGCACGACCTGAAGCAGAACGAGCTGACCGCCGCCCTGGACGGGGTGGTGGAGCAATGCGTGAACCAGGTGGGGGTGGAGCTGTCCACGGCCTCGGCGGAGCTGCTGAGCCACGTGGCGGGCATCGGGCCGGCCCTGGCGAAGAACATCGTGGCCTACCGGGAGGAGGCGGGGCTGCCCAGCCGGGCCTCGCTGAAGAAGGTGCCGAAGCTGGGGCCGCGGGCCTTCGAGCAGTGCGCCGGGTTCCTGCGGGTGGCGGACAGCCGGAATCCCCTGGACGCGACGGGGGTGCATCCCGAAAGCTACGACGCGGCGAAGAAGCTGCTGGAGCGGCTGGGATATGAGCTGAAGGACCTGAGCCGGGGCGGGCTGCCGGAGATCGGGCGGAAGGCCCGGGCTTACGGGGAGGAGAAGCTGGCGGAGGAGATCGGCGTGGGCCTGCCCACGCTGCGGGACATGCTGGACGAGCTGTGCAAGCCCGGCCGGGATCCCCGGGACGAGCTGCCCCGCCCCGTGCTGCGCACGGACGTGCTGGAGATGAAGGACCTGACGCCGGGCATGGAGCTGACGGGCACGGTCCGCAACGTGATCGATTTCGGCGCCTTCGTCGATATCGGCGTTCACCAGGATGGGCTGGTGCATATCTCCCGCCTGTCGGACCGCTTCGTCCGGAACCCCGGCGACGTGGTGAAGGTGGGCGACGTGGTGAAGGTCTGGGTGGTCAGCGTGGACGAGAAGAAGAAGCGCATCGCCCTGACCATGGTGAAGGATAAGATGTAAGCAAAGGAGAATCGGCCGATGAAGATTTCCACCGCGATGGGAAGGGCCTGGAGGGCGTATACCGCGTCCTTCGGGGGGACGATGAAATTTCTGCTGACGGAGGCCTGCCTGACCCTGATCTG
The DNA here is from genome assembly GCA_900316415.1 of uncultured Eubacteriales bacterium. Classification (GTDB taxonomy): domain Bacteria; phylum Bacillota; class Clostridia; order Christensenellales; family Aristaeellaceae; genus Aristaeella. The sequence continues at coordinate 44,998 of ONCV01000011.1, read as the reverse complement.
CCTGGCGCCGCTGCTCTTTCTGACGAACGGGCGCCTGGCGGCGGGGGCCCTGCTCTGCGTGCCGCTGTGGCTGCTCATGATGCTGCCTGCGCGGATGAACGCGGCCCGGGACATGGCGGCGGCGCTGGCGGGAGGAGGGCTGGGCAGCCCCCGGCTGATCGAGGGCGCGGACTACGGGAAGAAACTGCTCTGCGGGCTGAAGCGGGCGGGCTTCCTGCTGCTGTGGGCGGCGCCGCTGATCGCGCTGGCGGTGATCTTCCGGAATCATTTCGCCGGGGAGGTGGACGGGCTGACCGTCTACCGCATGATCCGCAATGACCTGGGCGGGGGCGACCAGATCCGGGGCATCCGGGTGCTGGTGCTGATCACGGTCGGCACGCTGCTGGTGCTGATGTTCGGCTGCGCCTTCCACAGCGGCGCGCGGCACGCCTGGGCCCAGGGGGATCCCCGCCGGGTCCGGGGACACCACGGAAAGGTGGTGCTGGCCTGGCTGGCCTCCCTGGTGACGGTGCTGCCGATGGTCCTGGCTATCGTGGCGGCGGTGGCCCGCTACCTGCCCGTGCTGCGGGATCTGAACGGCCTGCTGATGGGCACGGTGAGCCTGCCGGCCACCCGGGGAACGCTGCTGATCCTGGCGGCGGGCGCCCTGCTGACGCTGCCCCTGCTGCCCCTGCGCAGCCTGCTTCCCGCCGCGCTGGTCTCCGGGCTCGGGGAGGACGGACGGAAGGCATGAGGATGCGGGCGGACCGGTGGCTGACGACCCTCGGCGTCTGCAGCCGCAGCGAGACGAAGCGATTGATCCGGAGCGGCCTGGTTCAGGTGAACGGGCGGACGATCCGGGATCCGGGGGAAAGCGCGGAGACGGAGACGGATTCCCTGCGGGTCCGGGGGGAGGAGCTGGACGGGCGCACGGTCCGCCACGCGATGCTCCACAAGCCCGCGGGGCTGCTGACCGCCGCGCGGGATTCCCGGCAGCCCACGGTCATGGATCTGCTGCCCCCGGTGTACGGCAGCATCGGCTGCATGCCGGTGGGCCGGCTGGACCGGGACACCACCGGGCTGCTGATCCTGACCTGCGACGGGGAAATGAACCACCGGCTGCTCTCCCCGGGGCGGCATGTGGACAAGGTGTACGAGGCGGAGGTGGACGGCAGGCTGACGGAGCGGGAGATCGAAGCCTTCGCCGCCGGGCTGGAGCTCTCCGACTTCACGGCGCTGCCGGCGAAGCTGGAGATCCTGCGGGCCGGGGAGGAGGGCTCCCTGGGCCGGGTGACCGTTTCGGAGGGGAAATTCCACCAGGTGAAGCGGATGTTTTCCGCCGTCGGGCACGGGGTGCGCACCCTGCGCCGGATCCGCTTCGGGCCCCTGACGCTGCCGGAGGACCTGCCGGAAGGCGCGTGGCGGGAGCTGAAGCCGGAGGAGCTTCAGGCGCTCCGGGACGCCGCGGGCATGGAATAAAAAAACCGCCCGGGCGGGGCGGGAGGGAATCCGCGGAGGATTCCCTGTTTTTTTCAGGTCAGGCTGCTCAGCACCTGACCGACCTTGTCATGAATCACCAGGTCCGCGCTGCCGTCCATGGCGGTGGCATCCCGGTTGATCAGCACCAGATGGCGGCCCCGGAAATAGTTCACCAGGCCGGCGGCGGGATAGACGGTCAGGCTGGTTCCCGCGACGATCATCAGATCCGCCTGGCGGATGGCGGAAACCGCCCCCTCCAGGATGCCCTGATCCAGCCCCTCCTCATAGAGCACCACGTCCGGCTTGATCAGCCCGCCGCAGGCGTCGCAGCGGGGGATCTCCTCCTTCGCGTCCCGGATGTACTCCGCGGGGAAGCTCCTGCCGCAGGCCGTGCAGTAATTCCGGTGCACGCTGCCGTGCAGCTCGAAGACCCGGCGGCTGCCCGCCGCGCTGTGGAGCCCGTCGATGTTCTGCGTCACGACGGCGAGAAGCCTGCCCTCCTGCTCCCACTGGGCCAGCTTCCGGTGCGCGGCGTTGGGCTTCGCGTCCAGGGCCAGCATCCGGTCCCGGTAAAACCGGTAAAATTCCTTCGTGTGACGGACGAAAAAGGTATGGCTCAGGATCTCCTCCGGCGGCCAGTCGAATTTCTGGTGATACAGGCCGTCCACGCTGCGGAAGTCGGGAATGCCGCTTTCCGTGGAAACGCCGGCGCCGCCGAAAAAGACGATGGCGCGGCTTTCGTCCACCATTTTCTGAAGCTCTTCGTATGCCATTCGGATCCGCTCCTTTCCGGATGACCGGCTCCGGCGGGCGGGCCGGGACGCGGCGCCGCCGGAAGGCCGGAATCATGATGCATCCATTGTACTCCGGCGCCGGAGGAAGATCAAGCCCGGGGGGCGCGGACCGCTTGCGGCGGAGCCGGTTCGCGGCTATAATCGGACAGGAACAGAAAGAGGGGAGGACGGCGGGATGGAGAAAGCGGTCGGGACGCCCCTATGGGATTTCATCCGGGCGTACCGGGATCGGAACGTCCTGCGGCTGCATATGCCCGGGCACAAGGGCGCGGGCGAAACGGAAGCGCTGGATCTGACGGAGGTGCAGGGCCTGCCGCCCCTGTATCCCGCGGAGGGAATCGTCCGGGAAAGCGAGGACATCGCGGCCCGGATCTTCGGCGCGGGGCGGACGGTTTATTCGGCGGAGGGTTCCTCCCTGTGCATCCGGGCGATGCTGTGCCTGGTCCGGAAGCGGGCGGCGCTGCGGGGGATCCGGCCCCGGATTCTGGCGGGCCGGAACGCCCACCGCAGCTTTCTGTTCGCCGCGGGGGTGCTGGGCATGGAGGTTTCCTGGCTGCGGGGGGAGGATCTGCTGACCTGCCGGCTCTCCGGGGCGGAGCTGCGGGCGGCGCTGGCGCGGGAGGCGGATCCGCCCGCGGCGGTGTATCTGACCAGCCCGGACTATCTGGGAAACCGGGCGGACATCCGGGAGCTGGCGCGGGTCTGCCGGGGGGCGGGCGTCCCCCTGCTGGTGGACAACGCCCACGGCGCCTATCTGCGCTTCCTGCCGGAGGACGCGCACCCGCTGACCCTGGGGGCGGACATGACCTGCGATTCCGCCCACAAGACCCTGCCGGTGCTGACGGGCGGGGCGTATCTGCAGATTTCCCGGGAGGCGGATCCCTTCTTCGCGGAGCAGGCGGAGGGGGCCATGGCCCTCTTCGCGTCCACCAGCCCCTCCTGGCTGATCCTGCAGAGCCTGGACCGGTGCAACGCCCTGCTGGCGGGGGATTACCGGCGGCAGCTGGCCGATTTCGCGGACCGGACGGAGGCGCTGAAGGACCGGCTGCGGGCAAGGGGGTACCGGCTGGCGGGGACGGAGCCGCTGAAGATCACCCTGGAGCCCCGATCCCGGGGATACACGGGGGATGATCTCCACGCCCTGCTGCGGCGGCAGGGAATCGAATGCGAATTTTCCGACCCGGATGAGCTGGTGATGATGCTGACCCCGGCCACGGGGGAGGCGGGGCTCACGCGGCTGGAGGAGGCCCTGGGCCGGATTCCCCGGCGGGAGCCCCTGCCGGAGGCGAGACCCTCCCTGCCGGCGCCGGCGCCGGCGATGCCCCTGGCCGAAGCCCTGCTGGCTCCGGCGGAGCGGATTCCCGCGGAGGAGGCCCGGGGCCGGATCCTGGCGGATCCCTGCGTCAGCTGCCCGCCGGCGGTGCCGATCCTGGTGAGCGGGGAGCGCATCGGGGAGGAAGCCCTTCGCTGCTTTGCCTATTACGGAATCCGCTCCGTTTCCTGCGTGAGGGAAAGCGGAGCGGAGGGAGGACGGAGAGAAACAGATGGCACGGACGGCCTATTGTAAAAAATGCAACCGGGAGGTTCCCCCGGGGGATATCTGCCCGATCTGCGGCACGAAGCTGGCCCGGACGGCGACCCACGCGGCCTGGGTGGTGGAGCGCCGGCCCGCGGCGGACTGGATGTGCTGGAACGCGGTCATGCGCTGGCTGGTGCCCGCGGCCGGGGCGGTGCTGATCCTGGCGCTGGTGCTGGAGGGGCTGACCGGTGGCGCGGAGGCGGTGGAGCGGCTCTTCCGCGGCGCCTTTCCCCTGACGGTGCTCGCCCTGCTGGGCGCGATGGTGCTGCTGGTGCTGGCGGTGCTGCTGCTGCAGGGGAAGGAGCTGATGGACTACGTGGTGGACAGCCGGGGCGTTCACGTAACCCGGTATCTGCCGGAGCCCAATGCCCGGAAGCTGCTGGCGCGGGGAAAATCCCCGGCGCTGCTGAACCGGCTGGACCCGGAGGCGGAGCATCCGGTGCTGCGGCTGGAGGAGCGGGATCTGGCCTGGAAGGACGTGGCCCGGGTGCAGCTCTGGCCCGAGAAGTGCTACCTGCTCTTTTACGCGCCGGCCTGGTGGCTGCGGATTCCGGTGCGGTGCACGCCCTTCTCCTGGGAGGACGCCCTGTCCTACGTCCGGGAGAAGCTGGGACGGAAAAAGACGGTGGAGCTGCCGGAGCATCTCCGGACCCCGGCGGAGAAGAAGCCCGCCGCCCGGAGACGGACGGGAGAGCCGGCCCGGGTGGCCGCCCGGGCGCCGGAGCGACAGGCGCAGCCGGAGCGGCCCGCGCCGCCGGATTGGACGGAGGAGCCGGAGCGGCCGGAGGATGGGGTTCCGGAGGCGGATCCGCCGGAGAACGGGGAGGCCGGGGAGCAGATGAAAATGGAATTCTGATCCGCCCGGATTTTTCATGGACAAGCCCCGCGGACCTGTGATAAGATACAGGCGGAAAAGGCAAACAGAAAACGGAGGAAACTCCTTCCCCCGGGAGGAGATCCGGCCGGAAAAAGGAGCGGTGCGGGTGAAGAGATATCTGGCGGTGGATATCGGGGCCTCCAGCGGGCGGCATATCGTCGGCTGGGAGGAGAACGGACAGTTGCAGACCGAGGAGGTCTTCCGCTTTCCCAACGGCGTGAAGGAGGAGGACGGGCACCTGGTCTGGGACCTGGACGCCCTGCTGGGATACGTCCGGGAGGGCATCCGGAAGGCCAGGGAGCGGTATCCGGAGATCGTCAGCCTCTCGGTGGACACCTGGGGGGTGGACTATGTGCTGATGAAGGGCGACCAGTCCGTGCGGCCCTGCTATGCCTACCGGGACGGGCGGACGGAAGCGGTCATTCCCCGGGTGCATGAGCGGGTGCCCTTTTCGGAGCTTTACCGGCGCACGGGGATCCAGTTCCAGCCCTTCAATACGGTCTACCAGCTGGCGGCGGACCGGGAGGCGGGCCGGCTGGAGGGCGTGACGGATTTCCTGATGCTGCCCTGCTGGCTGATGTATCAGCTGTGCGGCGTGAAGGCGCATGAATACACGAACGCCACCACCGGCGGGCTGGTCAGCGCGGAGACCGGGGAATACGACCTGGAGCTGGCGGACCGGCTGGGCCTGCCCCGGCATCTGTTCCCCGCGCTGCGGCAGCCGGGGGAGGTGCTGGGAACCTTCGAGGGCATGCAGGTGATCCTCTGCGCCACCCATGACACGGGCAGCGCCGTGGAGGGCATTCCCATGGAGGGGAACGAACTGTACATCTCCTCCGGAACCTGGAGCCTGCTGGGGGTAAAGACGCCCCGGCCCCTGACGGACGCGGGCAGCCAGGCCGCCAATTACAGCAACGAGGGCGGCGTGGGATACAACCGGTATCAGAAGAACCTGATGGGCATGTGGCTGGTGAACCGCCTGCGGGCGGAGCTGTGCCCGGAGAAGCCGTGGGACGAAATCACGAGGGAAGCGGAGGAAAAGCACTTCGACCACCTGGTGGACGTGAACGATCCCATCTTCCTGGCCCCGGAAAGCATGAAGGCGGCCTTTGACGCCCGGCTGCCGCACCCGCCGAAATGCCCGGCCGGCTATTTCCGCTGCGCATACCGTTCCCTGGCCCAGGGCTACCGGCAGGCCATTGAGGAAATGGAGCGCAATACCGGCAGAACCTATCAGAAGCTGTACATCGTGGGCGGCGGGGCGAAGAACGCCTTCCTGAACCGCCTGACGGAGGAAGCCACCGGAAAGCAGGTCATCGCCCTGCCCATCGAGGCGACGGCGCTGGGCAACCTGCGGATTCAGCAGAAAGCAGCGCGGTGACCCGGCGGCCCGCGGGGGAGGGGACTTCCCCGCGGAGACGGACCGGCCGCGTACCCATAAAAAAGGAGGATGGAACCATGCTCGTGAACACCAAGGCCCGGGTGGGCGTCTTCGCCATCGCCCTGGGCGCGTACCTGCCCCAGTTTCCTTCCCTGGTGCCTGAATTCCAGGGACAGTACGAGGTCTTCAAAAAGCGCATTCCGGACAGCGTGGAGCTGATCGACGGAGGCATCGTGACCACCAAGGAGATGGCCATGGCCGCGGGGGACAAGTTCCGCGCCGCGGACGTGGACCTGGTGATCCTGCAGCTGCTGACCTACGCCACCAGCTACAACATGCTGCCCGCGGTGCGGGATCTGGACGTGCCGGTGGTGCTGGTGAACGTTCAGAAGAAGAAGGCGCCGGATTACGCCAACACCGATACCCCCACCTGGCTGGGCACCCTGTATGCCTGCGGCGCGGTGGGCGAGATGGTGGCCGACCTGGAGCGCGCCGGCAAGCGGCACGCGGTGATCACCGGCGTCGAGGAGGGCGGAGACCCGGCCCTGCAGGCGGAGATCGAGGACTGGTGCCGCGCCGCGCAGGTGCGCCGCCGCTTCCGCTACACCAACATCGCGCAGATCGGCCGGCCCTATCCCGGCATGATGGATCTGTACATCGACGAGACCAACCTGTATCACCGGATGGGCCTGTACACCAAGCAGTTCGACTGGGAGAAGATGTGGGCCATCGCGGATCCCGTCACCGACGAGGCCGCCATCCGCGCCAAGGCGGAGGAGATCCTGAACACCTTCGACATCGAGGGCGGCGCCACCGTGGAGACGGTGTGGGACATGGCGAAATACGTGGTGGCCTTCGAGCAGTGGGTGAAGGACGAGCAGCTGGGCTTCGTGGCCTCCCACTATGACGGCTTCGCCCAGGGCGTGGCCGGGAAGCTGGACTCCATGCTGATTCCCGCCTTCTCCATGCTGATCAAGCAGGGCACCGCCTGCGCCGTGGAGGGGGACATCAAGGTGGCCATGGCCATGGGCATCCTGAAGGTCATCGCGGGCACGGGCCAGCTTTCCGAAATGTATTCCATCGACTTTGACAAGGACATCTGCATCATCGGGCATTCCGGCTCCGGGGACGCGGACATCTCCCAGGCCCGGAAGCCCTCCATGAAGATCGTGCCCGTGTTCCACGGGAAGACCGGCGGCGGATACCTGACCCAGTTCTATCCCCCGACGAACAGCCCCATCACCTTCCTGGGCATCACCCAGGACCGGGACGGGCACTTCAAGTTCGTGGTCGCCGAGGGCGTCAATGAGGAGGGACCGATCTTCGAGTTCGGGGACACCAACATGCGGATGCGTTTCGCCATCAGCGCCCGGGAATTCTGCAACCGCTGGAGCGAGGCGGGCCCCACCCACCACATGGCCGCGGCCGTGGGCCGGCATATCGACACCATCCTGAAGGTGGCCCGGATCTTCAACGTCCCCGTGGACGTGATCACCCGGTAAGAAGGAATACGCGGCGCCGGGACAGCCCCGGCGCGGGAGATGAAGGAGGAAAACGAAAATGGGAATGCTGGATCTGGAGATCATGAAGCGCTATATCCGCATGTGCGACGACGGCTGGCTGCAGGGCTGGCATGAGCGCAACGGCGGCAACCTGACCTACCGGGTGAAGGCGGAGGAGCTGGCGGAAATGAAGCCCTTCTTCGACGCGGAGCCCCGGCCCTGGACGGCGATGGGCGTCACCGGCGCGAACCTGGCGGGCGAATTCTTCATCGCCACGGGCAGCGGCAAGTTTTTCCGGAACGTGACCCTGGATCCGGAGGACAGCATCTGCGTGGTGGAAATCAATGAGCGGGGCGATTCCTACCGGATCCGCTGGGGCCTGAAGAATGGCGGACGGCCCACCAGCGAGTTCCCCACCCATTTCATGAACCATTCCGTCCGCGTGGCGGCCACCAACGGGGCGACCCGGGTGATCTATCACGCCCATACCCCCAACGTCATCGCCATGACGTACGTGCTGCCCCTGACGGACCGGGATTTCAGCCGGGCCCTGTGGAAGAGCGCCACGGAATGCCCGGTGGTGTTCCCCGGCGGCGTGGGCGTGGTGCCGTGGATGGTGCCCGGCGGGGCGGACATCGCCCTGGCCACCTGCGAGAAGATGAAGGAGTTTGAGGCGGCCGTCTGGGCCCAGCACGGGCTCTTCGTTTCCGGCCCGGATTTCGACATCACCTTCGGCCTGATGCACACCATCGAGAAGAGCGCCCAGATCTGGGTGCTGCAGAAGAGCACCGGCCTGCCGGAACTGCAGACCATTACGGACGACGGGCTGCGGGCCATCGCCCGGGAATTCGGCGTCACCCTGCGGGAGGAATTCCTGGACTGATCGCGTTCGGTACCCCCGCCCCGCTTTCCCCCGGGAAAGCGGGGCTTTTTCCGCGGACGGCGCCGCCGGGAAGGCCCGGAAGGGGCGAAAAAACAGAAAAAGGACAAATCCCGGCTTTACGGAAGGGGCTTCCGTGCCTATAATAGGCGCCGAAAAACCCTGCGGTTTTTGGAAATCAAGCGAAAGGAAGGAAAAAGAAAATGAAGAAGATCATTGCCCTGGCCCTGGCCCTGACCCTGTGCCTGAGCGCGTTCGCCTTTGCGGGCGCGGAGGATGCCATTACGCTGAAGATCGCCCATATCGGTCCGGAAACCGGCGCGGCCGCCGTGTACGGAACCGCCACCAGCCGCGGCGCCGCCATCGCCGCGGAGGAGATCAACGCCGCGGGCGGCAAGTACCGGGTGGAGATCATTGACGAGGACGACACCCACGACGCCGAAGTCGCCGTGAACGCGTACAACGACGCCATGGACAAGGGCGCCCAGATGATCATCGGCACCACCACCACCACGCCCTGCATCGCGGTGGGCGCGCTGGCCAACGAGGAGCGGGTGTTCATGCTGACGCCCTCCGCCTCCTCCCCCGCCGTGACCGAGGGCAAGGACAACGTCTACCAGGTGTGCTTTACCGACCCGGCCCAGGGCGCCGCTTCCGCCGAATACATCGCGGAGCACAAGCTGGCGACCAAGGTGGCCGTGATCTACAACAACGCGGACGCGTATTCCACCGGCATCTATCAGACCTTTGCCGACAAGGCGCCGGAAGTGGGCCTGGAGATCGTTTCCACCCAGACCTTCACGGATGACACCACGGACTACGTCGTGCAGGTGAACGACGCGATGAACAAGGGCGCGGAGCTGGTGTTCCTGCCCATCTACTACACCCCCGCTTCCCAGATCCTGATCAAGGCCAACGAGATCGGCTACAAGCCCGTCTTCTTCGGCGTGGACGGCATGGACGGCATCCTGACCATCGAGGGCTTTGACACCTCCCTGGCCGAGGGCGTCATGCTGCTGACCCCCTTCTCCGCCGACGCGCAGGATGAGAAGACCAAGAAGTTCGTCGCCACCTATCAGGAGCTGTACAACGAGGTTCCGAACCAGTTCGCCGCCGACGCCTATGACGGCGTGTACGCCCTGGTCGCCGCCGCCGAGAAGGCGGAGGTGCAGGAAGGCGAGAAGGCCGAGGACATCTGCGACCGGATCATCGCCGCCATGCAGGAGCTGGAGGTCGAAGGCGTGACGGGCACCATGACCTGGTCCGCCAACGGCGAGGTCACCAAGACCCCCACCGCCGTCGTGATCGAGAACGGCGCATACGTGGGCTTCAACAAGTAATTCCTCTTCTCCTGCGGACGCAGGAGGACTGTTTGCGCGGTCCGCTCCCGGATTTCCGGGAGCGGATTCGCTCGTTCTTTCGGGAACGTTTTGCCATTTGCGGAATGGCAAAATACGGACCGTTTTTTCCATGAACCGCGGCGAAGCCTGCCTTTGCGCCTCCCGGCGCGGGGGAATCGGATCCGCCGCGGACAGATCTTTTCCGCGGAATGGGGTTGGGAGTATGGTTTTTCTGTCCAATCTGGTGAACGGAATCAGCCTGGGAAGCATTTACGCCGTGATCGCCCTGGGCTACACCATGGTGTACGGCATCGCCAAGATGCTGAACTTCGCCCATGGGGATGTCATCATGGTGGGCGCCTACGTGGCGTTCTGCGCCATGCAGTACTGGGGCTTCCCGCCGCTGCTGGCCCTGCTGGCGGCCATGGCGGTGTGCACGGTGCTGGGCATCACCATTGAGAGCCTGGCCTACCGGCCCCTGCGGCAGGCGGCCAGCCTGGCGGTGCTGATCACGGCCATCGGCATGAGCTATCTGCTGCAGAACCTGGCGCTGCTGATCTGGGGGGCGAACCCCAAGAGCTTCCCCTCCGGCGCCCTTGCGCTGCCCACGCTGAACCTCTTCGGCGGCAGGCTGACCATCAGCGGCGTCACCCTGCTTTCGATCCTGGCGAATCTGGCGATCATGCTGGCGCTGACCACCTTCATCTCCCGCACGAAGATGGGCAAGGCCATGCGCTGCGTGTCGGAGGACCGGGGCGCGGCGGAGCTGATGGGGATCAACGTGAACCTGACCATCTCCGTGACCTTCGCCATCGGGTCCGCCCTGGCGGCCGTCGCCGGCGTGCTGCTGTGCTCCGCCTATCCGGTGCTGATGCCGACCACCGGCTCCATGCCCGGCATCAAGGCCTTCACCGCGGCGGTGTTCGGGGGGATCGGCTCCATTCCCGGAGCCATGATCGGCGGAATCCTGCTCGGGGTCATCGAGATCCTGGGCAAGGCGTATATCTCCACCGAGCTGGGGGACGCCATCGTCTTCGCCGTGCTGATCATCGTGCTGCTCTTCCGGCCCACGGGGCTGCTGGGCAAGCCGATCCGCGAAAAAGTGTAAGGGGGGATCGGAATGAACGCGAAACGGAAAAAGCTGCTTTACAATTCCGTGACCTTCGGAATCGTCATTCTGGCCTTCCTGCTGTGCAACGCCTTCTACGGGGAGATGAGCCGCTCCCTGCGGGGCCAGCTGATCCCCATCTGCTGCTGGATCGTCATGGCGGTGAGCCTGAACCTGGTGGTGGGCATCAGCGGCGAGCTGAGCCTGGGCCACGCGGGCTTCATGAGTCTGGGCGCCTTCTCCGGCATCGTGGTGTCCGGATGGCTGCTCAACGGGTTCGGAATGGAGAATGAAACCCTGCGGCTGATCCTGGCCATCGTGGCGGGCGGCCTTGTCTCCGGCGTCTTCGGCGTGCTGATCGGCATTCCGGTGCTGCGGCTGCGGGGCGACTATCTGGCCATCGTGACGCTGGCCTTCGGCGAGATCATCCGGAACGTGATGAACTGCGTGTACGCCTCCGTGGAGGGGCAGAGCCTGAGCCTGGGCTTCCTGAACCCGAACCTGCCCGGGAAGCTGCTGCTGAACGGCCCCAACGGTGCCGTCTCCGTGGGCAAGATCGCCACCTTCACGGCCGGCTTCCTGCTGGTGCTGGGAACGCTGATCGTGGTGCTGAACCTGATCAATTCCCGGATAGGCCGGGCGATCATGGCGACCCGGGACAACCGGATCGCGGCGGAATCCGTGGGCATCAACGTGACGAAGTACAAGATGATCGCCTTCGTGACCGCGGCGGTGCTGGCCGGCATGGCGGGCGCGCTGTACGGGCTGAACTATTCCACCCTGATTCCGGGCAAGTTCAAGTTTGACCAGAGCATCAACGTGCTGGTGTTCGTGGTGCTGGGCGGCATCGGGAACACGCTGGGATCCGTCCTCTCCGCCACGGTGCTGACCATGCTTCCGGAGCTGCTGCGGGAATTCTCGGATTACCGGATGCTGGTCTACGCGGTGCTGCTGATCGCCATGATGCTGATCACCAACACCCCCGCCTCCCGGGCGTTCTTCAACAACCTGAAGGGGCTGTTCCGCCGGAAGGAGCTGCATCAGGCGGTGCGGGCCTCCCAGGCGCCGCAGGAAACCGGGAAAGGAGGGAAGCAGGGATGAGCGAGATCATTCGCAAGCGCAACGCGAACACAAAGATGGTGCCCGTGCCCTCCCAGAGCATCATTCCGGAACGGGACATCGACAAGATGCCCGTGCTGGAGTGCAAGCACCTGGGAATTGACTTCGGGGGCCTGACCGCGGTGGAGGATTTCAACCTGATCATCGGAAAAACGGAGATCGCGGGGCTGATCGGCCCCAACGGCGCGGGGAAGACCACGGTCTTCAACCTGCTGACCAAGGTGTACGAGCCCACCCGGGGCTCCGCCATGATCAACGGCATCGACATGCACGGCATGGACACCGTCGCGGCCAGCCGGCACGGCATCGCCCGGACCTTCCAGAACATCCGGCTGTTCTCCAACATGACGGTGGAGGAGAACGTCCGCATCGGGCTGCACAACCAGGTGCGCTACAGCATGGCCTCCGGAATCCTGCGGCTGCCGTCCTACTGGAAAAAGGAGAAGCAGCAGCACGAGAAGGCCCTGGAGCTGCTGAGCATCTTCGGCATGCAGGACATGGGGGACGTGCAGGCGGGCAGCCTGCCCTACGGCGCCCAGCGGCGGCTGGAGATCGTGCGCGCGCTGGCGACGAACCCGAGCCTGCTGCTGCTCGATGAGCCGGCGGCGGGCATGAACCCCCATGAAACCCAGGAGCTGATGGACAACATCATCCGGATCCGGGATCAGTTCCAGATCGCCGTCATGCTGATCGAGCACGACATGAACCTGGTCATGGGCATCTGCGAGGGCATCTGCGTGCTGAACTACGGAAAGATCATCGCCAAGGGCACCGCGGAGGAGATTCAGCGGAATCCCGTGGTGATCGAGGCCTACCTGGGCAAGCAGAACGGGAAGAACGGCGGGAAGGAGGCGGCGGAGGCATGAGCATGCTGGAAATCAACGATATCCATGTGTTCTACGGCGCGATCCACGCCATCAAGGGCGTCTCCTTCGAGGTGCATGAGCATGAAATCGTGACCCTGATCGGGGCCAACGGCGCCGGGAAATCCACGATCCTGAACACCATCGCCGGGCTGCTGAAGCCCCGCAGCGGGCAGATCCTCTTCGAGGGGAAGAACATCAATTCCGTGCCGGCCAACAAGATGGTGGGCCTCGGCATGGCCCTGTGCCCGGAGGGACGCCGGATCTTCCAGCAGATGACGGTCCGGGAAAACCTGGAAATGGGCGGCTATTCCCGGCCGGCGGCGGAGATCGCCCCCTCCGTGGAGGACGTGTTCCGCCGCTTCCCCCGGCTGAAGGAGCGGGAGAAGCAGATCGCGGGCACCCTTTCCGGAGGCGAGCAGCAGATGCTGGCCATGGCCCGGGCCCTGATGAGCAAGCCGAAGCTGATGATGCTGGACGAGCCCTCCATGGGGCTGGCGCCCCTGCTGGTGGAGCAGATTTTCGACATCATCCGGGAACTGCACGCGGCGGGAACCACCATCCTGCTGGTGGAGCAGAATGCCCAGATGGCCCTGTCCGTGGCGGACCGGGCCTACGTGCTGGAGACCGGCACCATCTCCATGAGCGGCGAGGCGAAGGCGCTGCTGGAGGACGACAACGTCCGGAAGGCGTACCTCGGCAGCTGACGGAGAAGCGGCGGCCGGCGGGTCCCCGGAAAAGAATCAGACGGCTCCCCGGAGAATTCCGGGGAGCCGTTTCCCGTACCGGGCCGGATTGCGCGGAGCGGGGGCCCGGAGTATAATATCGGAACAGAGAGACGGCGGAGGCCCCCGGAGGGCCCCGGCGGAAGCGCCGGAACCGCGGACGAATCAGGAGGAAAACAGCATGTCGGAATTTGGACCCCTGCTGGCCCCGGAGGAGGGAAACCCGGCCGGCCAGCCGCTGGCCGCCCGGATGCGCCCCGTTACGCTGGAGGAATTCGCGGGCCAGAAGCACCTGATCGGCGAGGGCAAGGTGCTGCGCCGGCTGATCGAGTCGGACACCATTTCCTCCATGATCTTCTGGGGGCCGCCCGGCGTGGGCAAGACCACCCTGGCCCAGATCATCGCCCGGCGGACCCGGGCCGCCTTCATCAATTTTTCCGCCGTGACCAGCGGCATCCGGGAGATCCGGCAGGTCATGACCCAGGCCGAGGAAAACCGGATTTACGGCGGGCGGACCATCGTCTTCGTGGATGAAATCCACCGCTTCAACAAGGCGCAGCAGGACGCGTTTCTTCCCTTTGTGGAGAAGGGAAGCATCGTGCTGATCGGCGCGACGACGGAGAACCCCTCCTTCGAGATCAACAGCGCGCTGCTGTCCCGATGCAAGGTGTTCGTGCTGCAGGCGCTGACCCGGGAGGATATTCTGGGGCTGCTTCGCCGGGCCCTGACGGACGAGCGCGGCTTCGGGCGGGATCACGTGACCTTCCCGGAGGGCGGGCTGGAGGCGATCGCGGATTTCAGCAACGGGGACGCCCGCAGCGCCCTGAGCACGCTGGAGATGGTGGTGCTGAACGGGGACGCGGACGAGCACGGCATCACCGTGACCCGGGAGACGCTGGCGCAGTGCCTGTCCCGGAAGAGCCTGATGTACGACCGGGACGGGGAGGAGCATTACAACCTGATCTCCGCGCTGCACAAATCCATGCGGAACTCGGATCCGGACGCGGCGGTGTACTGGATGATGCGCATGCTGGAGGGCGGAGAGGATCCCCTGTACATCGCCCGGCGGGTGCTGCGCTTCGCGGCGGAGGACGTGGGGCTCGCGGATCCCCGGGCCATGGAGGTCGGGGTCGCGGCCTATCAGGCCTGCCATTTCATCGGCGTGCCGGAATGCAATGTCCATCTGGCGGAAGCGGTGGTCTACATGTCTCTGGCCAGCAAGTCCAACGCCATGGAAATGGCGACCCTGGAGGCGAAGGAGGCCATCGAGAAGGAGCCGGACGCGCCGGTGCCCCTGCATATCCGCAACGCCCCGACCCAGCTGATGAAGAACCTGGACTACGGCAAGGGCTATCAGTACGCCCATGATTACGCGGAGAAGATGACCGCCATGGAATGCCTGCCGGACAACCTGCGGGGACGCCGGTTCTACCATCCCACCGACCAGGGCCAGGAGGCCCGGTACCGGGAGCGGCTGGAGCAGATTCTGGCCTGGAAAAAGGCGCAGAAGAAATAACAGGAGGACAAAAGCGTGAAAGCTTTCCGGAGATGGCTGTGCGGCGCGCTGTGCGCGCTGCTGCTCCCCTGGACCGGGCTGTGCGGCGCCGCCGGGGAGGAGCCCGCGCCGAATGTGCGGGTGCTGCTGCGCCGGCTGAACCTGACGGACCGGATGGACCTGCGGCTGAGCGGGGACGTCCAGGCGGCCTGGGGAAAGGACGGCCGGATGCTGATTCCCGGGGGACGGGAAGTCACCGTGCAGATCCGGGAGGGAAAGCTGATCCTTTTCTGCGGCGGAGCCGCCCTGGACTGCGGCGCGGAGCTGCGCCTGGCCCGGGTCCGGACCGGCGGGGCGGAGGAAGCCCTGACCGGCTTCACCGTGCTTCCCGGCGAGGGCGTGTATCCCGGGGATCTGCGGCTGACCGTCTCCGGGGGGCAGCTGCAGCCGGTGCTGACGCTGAGCGTGGAAGATTACCTGCTGGGCGTGGTTCCCTATGAGATGAGCGACGATTTTCCCCTGGAGGCCCTGAAGGCCCAGGCGGTCTGCGCCCGGACCTATGCCCTGGCCAGGCGGGACGCGAAGAAGGAATACGACCTGGTGGACACCACGAACGACCAGGTGTTCCGGCCCATCCGGAACGCCCGGGCCCGCAGCGCGCAGGCGGTCCGGGAGACCGCGGGCCTGGTGGGCACTTCCGGCGGCGGGCTGGCGAGCTGCTATTACAGCGCGTCCAACGGCGGCCAGACGGAGCTGCCCGGGCATGTCTGGAGCGGGGCGGAATCCAGCCGCTGCTACGCCCTGACCGACGACCCCTACGACCTGGAGAACCCGGAATCCATCCAGAAAAAAGCCGTCCTGCGGAAGGACGGAAAGAAGCTGCCCGGGGCGTTTGAGGACCTGCTGCGGGAGGCGATCCTCCGGGAGCGCGGCATGGAGGAATATGCCCCGGAAGCGGAGTGCTTCCGGGTGGACGAGATCCAGGCGGTGGCGCTGACCTCGCCGCGCTTTGACGCGCCGAGCCGGCTGATGACCCGGATGGAGATCCGGGCGGCCGTCTCCGGAAGGAAGGTCCTGCCCGCCGACACGCCGGAGCCCCCCCTGACCTACGAGCCGGACGAGGAGGACGCCACCGCCACGCCGGAACCGACGGCCACCCCGGAGCCGGTCCGGAAGCTGGGGGATTTCCAGCCCGCGGGCGTCTTCACCCTGGCCCTGCCCCTGTTCCCGGAGACCCTGCGGGCGCTGAACCTGAGCATCAGCGGCGCGGACAACGAGATCGTGACCGTGACCGAGACGGAGGAGGCCTTTCAGCTGGTCTCCGGCAGGTACGGGCACGGGGTGGGCATGAGCCAGCGCGGCGCCCAGCAGATGGCGGAAAAACACGGCAAGACCTTCCTGGAGATCCTCGCCTTCTACTATCCCGGCATGGAAATCAAAAAGGCCGCTGCGGGAGCGGCCGTGATTCCCACCGCGGATCCGCTGCTGGCGGAGACGCCCGGCCCCGCCGCGACCCCCACGCCCCGGCCGACCCTGATGCCCGTCAGCACGGAACAGCTGCCGGAGGGCGCCTGGGTGGCCAGCGTGGAGGGGGTCGCGGAGGACAGCAGCCTCAACCTGCGGGCGGAGCCGTCCCCGGCGGGGGAGATCCGGATGCGCCTGTACAGGCATCAGCGGCTGATCGTGCTGGAAACCTGCGAGGATCCGGTCTGGGTGCATGTCCGGACGGACAGCGCGGAGGGATATGTGATGGTTTCCTTCCTGGAGCCGGTCTCCTGACGGAGACCCCGGCCGGTTACGGCGCAGGCGCGGCGGCCGCTTCCGCGGCGTTTCCCAGATTCAGGATGGGCATCGTGGAGCCGTTTCCGCCGGCCACGAAGGTGGGCAGCTTGCCGTCCCAGGCCTTGACCTCGTTGAAGGAGATCAGGTCCGCGGTCAGGCTTTCGGCAATCTTCTTGTTGGCCTCGGCCTCGGCCTCGCTGCGCACCTGGGTGGCATAGGCGTCCGCGTCGGCGTTGATCTTCGCCACGGCAGCCTGGGCTTCCGCGTTGATGCGCTGGCGCTCCGCGGCCTGCTGGGTCTCCATGGTCATCTGGGACTGCTCGATTTCCGCCTGCAGCTTCTTCTGGGCGGCGACCTGCTTGGCCTCGACCGCGTCGGTGAAGGCATCGGTGAAATCGATGTTCTCAATGCTGACGGAGATCACGTTGATGCCGTAGGGGGTCATCTCCTCCTGCAGGTTGTCCCGGATCTGATCGCTCAGGCTCTGGCGGTAGGCCACCAGGTTCTCGGCGGTGTACTTGCTGAAGACGCCCTTGGTGATCTCCAGCATCCGGGGGCTCACCAGCTTGTTGAAATAATCCGTGCCCACTTCCTTGAACAGGTTCATGGCCGTGGACTTGTTGATCGCGTAGTTGATGGAGCCCGTGATGTCCACCTGCTGGATATCGCTGGAGAAGGCCTCCGTTACGAAGGGGGTTTTCTGCTCCCGGTTATCCATGGTGATGATGCGCTGGAAGGGGTTCTTCATGTGCAGGCCGGCCTCCAGGGTGGTGTCCTCCACCCGGCCGAAGGTGGTCACGATGCCGGTGTATCCCGTGGGAACGCTGGCGGTGCAGGTGATGGCCAGCAGGGCCAGCACCACGGCGGCAGCGATCAGGATGATTCCTTTTTTCTTCATTTTCGTTTCCTCCCCGTTCATTCAGCGGGCGTTCCCCCGCTGTGAGAACCAGTATACACGGGATGCCCCGGGGAAAAAAGCACCAAACGGGAAAAATACATCCGGTTATTTTTCCAGCCGGATCCCCCGGAATCCCGCTTTTTCCTTGACAGGGGTCCCCTTTCTGAATACAATACTCTTGTCTTCCTGTGAGCATATAAAGTTGATACCGGTCTACGGGAAGCGGACGACCATCTCCTGATATCAGGGAAGGGGGCAGGGGTCCGGACAGGGACCCTGAACACGTATGAACAGAAGGCATTGGATGTTGGCGCTGGCAGCGGCTCTGCTGATGGCCCTGCTCTGCTGCGCGGGGGCCCTGGCGGAGGAGAGCATTCCCGATCCGCTGAAGGTGAGCATGGCCCTGGAAACAAACAAGTTTTCCGAGCCGAAGGAGATCACCGTGTCCATTTCCGTCAGCAACGGCGGGGAGAGCGATCTGCCCGGCCCGGTGACGCTGTACTACCCCAGCGGAAAGCAGGTGGACGAGTTCGGCTCGCCGACCCTGGGCGTCGGGACGACCAAGAGCTGGAGCGGAAAATGGAAGGTGACCCAGGCGGAGCTGGACGCGGGCCGGATTACCTTCAAGATCAAATATTCCCTGTACAACGCGGACGGGGACCTGGTCAACAAGACCAAGAGCTTTTCCAAGAAGATTTCCTATTCCGGCGCCGCGCCGGAGCTGACCGTGAACCGGGAGATCCGGCCCACCACGGCGCAGAAGGATCAGGAAGTGACCGTGACCTACGAGATCGAGAACACGGGCTCCGCGGACGTGAGCTCCGTTTCCATCAAGGAGAACAGCGGCATTTCCTCCAAGCCCGGAACCATCGAGAAGATCGCCGCGGGCGAAAAGCAGAGCTACACCTTCACCGCGAAGATGGGCAAGAAGGATCTGACCTCCGCCGCCACGATCACCTACAAGGCCGGCGGCAAGACCTATACCCAGAAGGTGGAGGCGGCCACGGTCAAGTACGGTGAGGTGAAGCTGAGCGCCACCCTGACCGCGGACAAGAAGGGCGGCGCGCCGGGGGATACGGTGAAGCTGACCCTGAAGCTGAAAAACTCCGGCACGGTGGACTTCCGCAACGTGACCGTGACGGATGAGAACCTGGGCGAGGTCTTCAGCGGGGAGACCGTCAAGGCGAAGGAAAGCCTGACCCTGGAAAAGGATGTTACCATCACGGAAACCCAGGATATCCAGTTCACCGTCACCGCGGAGGACGACACGGGCGAGCCCGTGGAAACGGCCACCGGGCGGGTGAACATCATCGCCACGGATCCGACCCAGCAGATCGTGCTGAGCGTGGAAGCCGAGGCGGACCGGGATGTGGTGTACCAGATTCCCGGCAGCGTGCGCTTCACCATCACCGTCCGCAATGAGAGCGCCATTGATGTGGATAAGATCCGGGTGCGGGCGGTGAACACCGTGATCAACACCTTCGACAGCATCCCCGCCGGGGAGAGCCGCACCTTCACCCGGGAGATGGCGGTCAGCATGCCGGGAACCTATCAGTTCACCGCCAGCTGCCAGGATCAGCTGTCCCAGACGCTGACCTTCTCCAGCAACCTGCTGCCCATCGCCCTGGAGCAGCCCACGCCCGTGCCCACGGAGGCGCCCATCGTGACGCCGCCCGCCCCGCAGTACCGGCCGGTGCCGGAGACCTACGAGGAGCTGAGCGACGCGGAGAAGCTGCCGGAATGGACGGAGAAGGCGGAGCCCATCGCCGATGGCGCGAAGTGGATTCTGGCCGGAATCAGCGCGGTGCTGGTGGTGCTGCTGCTGATCGGCTTCATTCGCCGGGGCGTTCGGAAGATTCAGTCCGGAAAGGCCATGGATCACCTGGACGGCGCCAATTACCGGGACTACAACACCCAGCCGAAGCGGAACCGCCGCAGCGAGGTGCAGTCCGGCAGCGACGGGCCGGAAAAGCCGGAAGCCGAGCCGGAGAAGAAGGAGGAGCCGGAGGATACGGCCCATGACAGCGAGCTGATGGCGGAAACGCTCAGGCGGCTGTACAGCGAGGAGCCCGCCCCGGCGGAGAAGGCGGAGACCGCCGCGCCGGCGGAAGCCCCGGCGGAGACCCCGGCGGAGGCCGGAAAGCCGGAAACGGAGGCGCAGAGCGTGACGGACGCGTCCCGCCGCCGCAGGAACAAGTAAACAACGCGTTGAAAGCCCCGGAGCCGCAAGGCCCCGGGGCTTTTCGCGCGCCGCGGGAGGGGGCCCCCGGGCGCTTCCGCCGGAGAGGGATGGAATTTCCGGCCCGGCTTGCGCCGGCGGGGCCGTCAGTGATATACTAACCTGTATTGCTTTGCCCCTCCTGCGCGCAGGCGCCGGGCGGCAAGTTCGCGGCAATACGGATGGAGAAGGACCGGAAGATGTTTGAGTTTATGAAAAAGCTGCTGGGGACGAGCAACGATGCCCAGCTGAAAAAGCTGAAGAAAACCGTGGACGCGGTCAATGCCCTCGGGGACGAATACCGCCGGCTGACGGACGCGCAGCTGCGGGCGAAGACGGAGGAGTTCCGCGCCCGCCTGCAGAAGGGCGAGACGGAGGACGATCTGCTGCCCGAGGCCTTCGCCACCGTCCGGGAGGCGGCGGACCGGGTGCTGGGCATGCGGCCCTATGACGTGCAGGTGCTGGGCGGCATCGTGCTGCATCAGGGGCGCATCGCGGAGATGAAGACCGGCGAGGGAAAAACCCTGGTGTCCACCATGCCCGCCTATCTGAACGCCCTGCGGGGCGAGGGCGTGCACATCGTGACGGTGAACGACTACCTGGCCCGCCGCGACAGCGAATGGATGGGCAAGGTGCACCGCTTCCTGGGGCTGACCGTGGGCCTGATCGTTCATGACCTGGACAGCGAGGAGCGCCGGGCGGCCTACGCCTGCGACATCACCTACGGAACCAACAACGAGCTGGGATTCGACTACCTGCGGGACAACATGGTCATCCGCCAGAGCAACCTGGTGCAGCGGGGACATCATTTCGCCATCGTGGACGAGGTGGACTCCATCCTCATCGACGAGGCCCGGACGCCCCTGATCATCTCCGGCCCAGGGGAAAAGAGTACCGAGATGTACGACCGGGTGGACGCGGTGGTGCGGAACCTGCGCCGGGACGAGCATTTCGAGGTGGAGGAAAAGAAGAAGGCCGTCACCCTGACCGACGAGGGCGCCCAGCGGGTGGAGCAGGCCTTCGGCATCGAGAACCTGAACGATCCGGAGAACAGCGACCTGAACCATTATGTTTCCTGCGCGCTGCGGGCGAACTTCCTGATGAAGCGGGATGTGGACTACGTGGTGCAGAACGGACAGGTCATCATCGTGGATGAGTTCACCGGCCGCCTGATGATCGGCCGGCGGTACTCCGAGGGCCTGCACCAGGCCATCGAGGCGAAGGAGCACGTGAAGGTGGAGCGGGAGAGCAAGACCCTGGCCACCATCACCTTCCAGAACTACTTCCGCATGTATCAGAAGCTGTCCGGCATGACGGGAACCGCCAAGACGGAGGAGGCGGAGTTCCAGGGAATCTACGCCCTGGACGTGGTGGAGATTCCCACCAACCGGCCGAACATCCGCCGCGACCTGGAGGACGAGGTCTACAAGAACAAGCAGGCGAAATACAACGCGGTGATCGCGTCCATCCTGGAGCATCACGCCACGGGCCAGCCCCTGCTGGTGGGCACGGTGAGCGTGGAGATCTCCGAGCTGCTCAGCGAAATGCTGCGCCGCAAGGGCGTGGCCCACGAGGTGCTGAACGCCAAGAACCACGCCCGGGAGGCGGAGATCGTCGCCCAGGCGGGCCGGCTGAACGCGGTGACGATCGCCACGAACATGGCCGGCCGCGGAACGGATATCCTGCTGGGCGGCAATCCGGAGTTCCTGGCCCGCCGGGCCATGCGCCAGGAGGGCGTGGACGAGGAAATCATCGAGCTGGCGACCGGGCATCAGGAGGACGTGCCGGAGGAGGTGCTGGAAGCCCGGAAGCGCTACACCGCGCTGTATGAGCAGTTCCGGCAGGAGACGGACCGGGAGCACGACCAGGTGGTGGCGGCCGGCGGCCTGCACATCATTGGCACCGAGCGGCATGAGAGCCGCCGCATCGACAACCAGCTGCGGGGCCGGGCCGGCCGGCAGGGGGATCCGGGTTCCACCCAGTTCTTCATCTCCCTGGAGGATGACCTGATGCGCCTCTTCGGCTCCGAGCGGATCGGGGGCATGGTGGAGCGGCTGGGCCTGAAGGACGACGAGCCGCTGACGGCGGGCCTGCTGACCAAGCAGATCGAGGGCGCCCAGAAGCGGATCGAGGGCCGGAACTTCGAAACCCGGAAGCACGTGCTGGAGTATGACAACGTCATGAACCGCCAGCGGGAGGTGATCTACGGGCAGCGCCGCCGGGTGCTGATGGGCGAGGACGTCCGGGAGAGCATCCTGAAAATGGCGGATCACGTGGTGGACTTCGCCGTGGGCCGCTGGCTCAACGGGGACGATCCCGCGGAGTGGGACTGGGTGCAGGCGGAGCACTACCTGGAGAACCTGTGCAATCACCACGGCGTGCTGGAGGGCCTGAAGCCCCGGGCGGAGGAGCTGGGCCAGGAGGGCCTGAAGAACGCCCTGAAGGAAGATGCCCGCGCCTTCTATCAGGAGCGGGAGGAGATGATGGCCGGGCTCCACGTGGACATGCGGGAGCTGGAGCGGGTCATGCTGCTGCGCAGCGTGGATACCCGCTGGATGGATCACATCGACGCCATGGATCAGCTGCGGGACGGCATCGGCTTCCGGGCCTACAGCGGCAAGAATCCGGTTACGGAATACCAGATCGAGGCCGGGCACATGTTTGAGGAGCTGAACCACCTGATCCGGGAGGACACGGTACGCCGGGTGTATCAGACCCGGGTGCAGGTGACCCCCGAGCGGGTGCAGACGGCGAAGCCCACGGAGGCCCGCCTGGCCGGGGACGGACCCCGGCAGCCCCGGCGGGTGAAGCCCTCCCAGAAGGTGGGAAGGAACGATCCCTGCCCCTGCGGCAGCGGAAAGAAATACAAGAACTGCCACGGAAAGGCCGCGGAGAACGAGGCATAACGGGGATTGATTCGAGCGAGCGCGCATGAGGGAACGGAAACAGGGACACAGGAATAAAGGAGAGAAATCCGATGATTGAACTCGAACAATACACCCAGGACCTGGCCGGGATCCGCAAGAGCATCCTGGCGGCGGGGGAA
Organism: uncultured Eubacteriales bacterium; assembly: GCA_900316415.1. Classification (GTDB taxonomy): domain Bacteria; phylum Bacillota; class Clostridia; order Christensenellales; family Aristaeellaceae; genus Aristaeella. The sequence goes on along the minus strand of ONCV01000011.1, from coordinate 21,933 downwards.
GCCCTGCACATTGACCATATGAAGGAACAGATTGACGAGCTGACCGAGGAGATGAACCAGCCGGAGTTCTGGAATGACACCGCGCGCAGCACCAGCGTCAATCAGAAACTGGGCCATCTGAAGAACCGGCTGGCCCATTACGAGGGGCTGCTTTCCTCGGCGGACGACATCGAGACCATGATGGAGCTGGCCCGGGAGGAAAACGACGAGGACATGGTGGCCGAGGCCGGCGAGAGCCTGAAGGCCCTGAAGGAGAAGGCGGACGCCCTGGAGCTGGAAACCCTGATGCGGGGCGACTATGACGACAATGACGCGGTGCTGTCCCTCCACGCCGGCGCCGGCGGAACCGAGGCCCAGGACTGGACCCAGATGCTGTACCGGATGTACACCCGCTACTGCGAGAAGATGGGCTTCCAGGTCAAGCTGCTGGATCTGCTGGACGGGGACGAGGCGGGCATCAAGAGCGTGACCTTCGAGGTCAGCGGCGACCATGCCTACGGCTATCTGCGCGGGGAGAAGGGCGTGCACCGGCTGGTGCGCATCAGCCCCTTCGATTCCAACGCCCGGCGGCACACCAGCTTTGCCAGCCTGGACGTGGCGCCGATGCTGGCGGACGACGACACCGAAATCGAAATCGACATGAAGTACGTCCGGGTGGATACCTACCACTCCAGCGGCGCCGGCGGACAGAACGTCAACAAGACCTCCTCCGCGGTCCGGATGACCTATGTGAAGGATGACGTGACCATCGTGGTTTCCTGCCAGACGGAGCGGGACCAGGTGCAGAACCGGGCCACCTGCATCAAGATGCTGAAGGCGAAGCTGCTGGAGCTGCGGGAGCGGGAGAAGGAGCAGCAGATGGCCGACATCAAGGGCGAAATGAAGAAGATCGAATGGGGCAGCCAGATCCGCTCCTATGTCTTCCAGCCCTATACCATGGTGAAGGACCATCGGACCAACTACGAGGAAGGAAAGATTGACGACGTGATGGACGGCCATCTGGAAGGCTTTGTCACGGCGTATCTGAAGATGCAATGAGGACGGGGGCGCCGGCGCGGCGGCGCGGAAGGCGCGGCGCGGCGGCCGCCGGCGCCGTCATGACCCTGGGGCTGATCCTGGGGCTGGTGACGGGGATCATCCGCCTGATGGCGGGAAGCGCCGCGGTGATGGAGGCGGAAATGACCCGCTTTGCGCCGCCGGAGCGGACCGGGCTGCCGGCGGCGGAATACCCGGCGATGGCGGCGCATATCGCGGACTATCTCGCCGGGCGGAAGGCGTCCTTCCAGTACACGCTGACGGGCGGGGCGGGGGAGACCCTGCTCTGCTTTCACGAATATGAGCTGCGGCATATGGCGGACTGCCGGGGCCTGATCCGGCTGGACGGCCTCGTCTGCCTGGCCGGGCTGGGAATCGCGGCGGCGGCCGCGGCGGCGGCAGGAATCCGGATCCGGCGGGCCGGGGAAAGCGCCCGGGAGCTCCGGGAAGGGGCGATGGCCGGGGCGAGGGGCGCCCTGACCGCGGCGATGCTGGCCGCGGGGGCGCTGGCGCTGTGGGCGGCGGCGGATTTTGACGGGCTGTTCATGACCTTTCACCGCCTGGCCTTCCGGAACGACCTCTGGCTGCTGAACCCCCGGACGGATCTGCTGATCCGCCTGATGCCGGAGGAGATGTTTGTGGACCTGGGGATCCGGGGCGGAATCGCGGCCGGCGCCGGGCTGGCGCTGCTGGCCGCGGGAATCTGGGCAATGGATAAAAAGAACCGAAAAAAAGAGGAGGCATGAAGCATGGCAGACAGGGTAAGACTGGGAATCATCGGCATCGGCAACCAGGGTTCAACCTATGCCCGGAGGCTGGTTCGGGAGAACTGGGTTCCGGAGATCGAGGTGACCGCCATCGCGGACCGCAACCCGGACCGGATCGCGTGGGCGCGGGAAAACGTGTCTCCGGATCTCGCGTACTTTGAGGATGCGCTGGCCATGCTGGACAGCGGGCTGATCGACGCCTGCGTGGTGGCGGTGCCCCATTATGACCATCCCCGGTATGTGATGGAATGCCTGCACCGGGGCATCCACGTGCTGTGCGAAAAGCCCGCCGGCGTGTACACGCAGCAGGTCCGGGAGATGAACGCGGAGGCGGAGAAGTATCCGGACGTGGTGTATGCCATGATGTTCAACCAGCGGACCAACTGCGTCTACCGGAAGATGCGGGAGCTGATCCAGAGCGGGAAGTACGGCCGGGTTCGCCGGGCCAACTGGCTGATCACCAACTGGTACCGCAGCCAGTATTACTACGACAGCGGCGACTGGCGGGCCACCTGGGCCGGCGAGGGCGGCGGCGTGCTGCTGAACCAGTGCCCCCATCAGCTGGACCTGTGGCAGTGGATCCTCGGCATGCCGAAAAAGGTTCAGTCCTTCATGCACTACGGCCTGTGGCATGACGTGGAGGTGGAGGACGACGTGACCACCTACATGGAATATGAGGACGGGCATACCGGCGTGTTCATCACCTCCACCGGCGATCCCCACGGCAGCAACCGCTTTGAGGTGCAGATGGACGGGGCCCAGCTGGTCTGCGAGAACGACCGGCTGTATCTGGCGGAGCTGGAGCAGCTGGAGCAGGACTGGACGAAGAGCAACCGGCAGCCCTTCGGAGCCGTGCCCGCGAAGGAGATCGAAGTCGAAACCGACGGGGAGAACCCGCAGCATCAGGGCGTGTTCCGGGCCTTTGCCGGGGCGATTCTCCGGGGCGAGCCCCTGGTGGCCGGCGGCGAGGAGGGCATCCGGGGACTGACGCTGTCCAACGCGATGCACCTGTCCGCCTTCCTGGGCAGGCCGGTGGAAATCCCCTTCGATGAAAAGCTGTACTACGACGAGCTGATGAAGCGGGTCGCCGTTTCCCGGCGGAAGACGCCGGCGAAAGCCGTTTTCGCGGGAACGGAAGGATCCTACTGACGCGCGGCGCCGGACCGGGAAAACGGTCCGGCGCTTTTTCGTCCGGCGCCCCGGGAGCGGCGCCGGATTTTTCATAAACGCGTCTTGACATGTATAATCCGACGTGATATAAAGTAGAAAACGACAGGAAAACGTCGTAAACAAGAGAAGGAGGATTCCTTACCATGAAGAAAATCGTTGCATTGTTTCTTGCGCTGGCGCTGATGCTGGGCATGACTTCCGCCTTCGGCGAAGGCCTCAAGGTCGGAAACTTTGACGTGGCCGGCGCCGGCGACGTGGAGATCGGCTTCGGCTGGTGGGGCAACCAGGTCCGCGACGCCGCGACCCATGACGCGCTGTCCTATTTCACCGAGAACTTCCCGAACGTGACCTTCAACGAGCTGGCGGAGAACTGGTCCAACTACTGGTCCAAGATGAGCACCTATGCGGCCGATAATTCCCTGCCGGATCTGATGCAGCAGGACTACGCGCTGGTGGAGCAGTGGGTGGAAGCCGGCGATCTGCTGGATCTGACTCCCTATGTGGAAAGCGGCGCGCTGGATCTGAGCGGCATTCCCCAGAGCATCATCGACACCGGTAAGGTCGGCGACGGCATCTACGCCGTGTGCGCCGGCGTGAACGCGCCTGCGCTGCTGTACAACAAGACCCTGACGGACGAGCTGGGCATCGAAGTTCCGGACAACCTGACCTGGGACAAGTTCGTGGAAATCTCCAAGGAGATCTACGAAAAGAAGGGCATCGGCGTGATCTACGGACAGGGCAACTCCGAGAACTATCCCACCTATTACGCCCGCAGCCTGGGCCATGTTGACTTCTATCAGAAGGACGGCCTGAGCCTGACGGCGGAAGAAGCGGCCGGATATTATCAGAACATCATGACCGCGGTCGCGGAAGGCTGGATGTTCGATACCGACCGGATTGCCAACGTGAACGTGAACGATATCGCGCAGAGCCCCATGGTCTTCGGCGCCACCCCCGACGTGCGCACCTGGTGCTCCATCGCTTTCTCCAACCAGATTCACGCGTTCCAGGACGCGGCGACCGCCGACGGCATTGAGCTGGGCATCTGCTCCTGGCCGAGCGCCGACCCGGTGAAGTCCAACTACATGAAGCCCGGTCAGTTCTTCTCCGTGACCACCGACGCCAAGAACCCCGATGTGGCCGTGGCCGTGCTGAACTACCTGATCAACGATCCGCAGGCCAATATCCTGCTGAAGGCCGAGCGCGGCGTGCCCGCCAACAGCGAAGTGGCTGCCGCCATCGCGGAGGAAGTCAACAAGATCGATCCCACCTACGGCGTGGCCGTGAATTACCTGGCGATCGTGGAAAAGAACAGCTCTCCCATCTTCCCCCCGCTGCCCAGCTATTCCGGCACCGTGAATGACGACGTGCTGAAGAGGCTGTCGGACGACGCGCTGCTGAAGAATCCGACGAGGACCGCCGAGGAAATGGGCGCCGACCTGGTGGATTCCGCCAAGGACATCGCTGAGAACTATTGATCCATACCTTTCATACAGAATCTGAAGAGGGGGGCGGTGTTCCACCGCTCCCCTTTCCTGAATGGGAACGTAGGAGGAAAAACGACATGAGTACGCGGTCGCCGGACAGAAGCGAATCGGGTTTCTCCCGCTGGATTAACCGGGAATCCACCGCAGGGATGGTCTTCAGCATGCCCTTTATTATCGGGTTTCTGCTGTTTATGCTGATTCCCATGGGGCTGAGCCTGTATTATTCCTTCTGTAAGTATGACATCGTGAATCCGCCGGAGTTTATCGGACTGAACAACTATATCCGGATTTTCACGAAAGACGCCACGTTCACCAAGGCGCTGGGCGTGACGGCTTATTACGCGCTGATCGGAACGCCGCTGAAGGTGATCTTCGCGCTGGTGATCGCACTGATCATGAATCATGAGAGCCGGGCGGTGGGCTTCTACCGCGCCACCTATTACCTGCCCTCCATCATCGGCGGATCCGTGGCCATCGCCATTCTGTGGCGCAGGATGTTTGAATCCACCGGCACCATCAACGCGATTCTCGGCAGCGTGTTCCCGGGAATGCAGAATTTCAACTGGTTCGGCGAGGGGCCGGCGATCTGGGTGCTGATCATTCTGACGGTCTGGCAGTTCGGATCCTCCATGCTGATTTTCCTTTCCAGCCTGAAGCAGATTCCGATGGAGCTGTATGAAGCGGCCAGCATTGACGGGGCCAACGGTTTCCGCCGGTTCTGGACGGTGACGCTGCCGCTGCTGACGCCGACCATCTTCTTCAACCTGGTGCAGCAGACGATCAATTCCTTCCTGGCCTTCACGCAGTCCAAGCTGATCACCAACGGGGAACCCCGGAATTCCACGCTGTTCTATACGGTTTATCAGTACAACAAGGCATTTCCGGCCCAGGGCAAGAGCCAGATGGGCTACGCGTCCGCGCTGGCCTGGATTATGCTGATTATCGTCTCCGTCGTCACGCTGCTGCTGTTCAAGACCCGGAAAAAGTGGGTCTATGACGCGTAAGGAGGGTGAAGAGAGATGAAAACCGAAAGAAAGCTCTGGAAAGAAATCCTTTATCACATCTTTGTCCTGGCAGGGGCCTTCATCATGATTTACCCCCTGCTGTGGATGGTGCTCAGCTCCTTCAAGCCGACGGAGATGGTGCTTCCGACCTCGAAGCAGCTGATCCCGACGGAATGGACCCTGCGGAACTATATTCAGGGCTGGAAAGGGTTCCAGGGATACACCTTCGGAACGTTCTTCCTGAACTCCTTTTTCATTGCGATTCTGTCCACCTTCGGCACCCTGTTCTCCTCCTCGCTGGTGGCTTTTGCCCTGCAGCGCCTGGAGTTTAAGGGCCGGAAGATCCTGTTCGGGCTGGTGCTGTCCACCATGATGCTGCCGGCGCAGATCCTGATGATTCCGCAGTTCATGTGGTATCGGCATCTGAACTGGGTCGGCACCTATTTCCCGATGATCCTGCCGTATTTCTTCGCGATCCAGGGCTTCTTCGTCTACCTGATCATGAACTTCATCGGCGGAATTCCGAAGGATCTGGACGAGGCGGCGAAGATCGACGGATGCTCCTATTACGTGACCTTCTTCCGGATCATCCTGCCGCTGATCGTGCCGGCGCTGGTGACCTCGGCCATCTTCTCCTTCATCTGGCGGTGGGACGACTATCTGTCCGCGCTGCTGTATGTGAACCGGGCTTACATGCGGCCGGTATCCCTGGCCCTGCAGCTGTTCAACGACCCGTCCTCCGGTTCGGATATCGGGTCCACCCTGGCCATGTCCACCCTGTCCATCGTTCCCGCCACCATCCTCTTCCTGATCTTCCAGAAGAGCCTGGTCGAAGGGATTGCGTCCTCGGGCATCAAGGGATAAGGCCCGGATTCCGACATTCAAAAACGGCTCTCCGCGGGGAGAGCCGTTTTTGCGTGCGCTGATCAGGCCAGCAGGCTCCGCAGCGCGGCGCAGGCCGCGTCGAAGGCCTCGTCATTGGAGGAGAAGACATACTGCCCGCCGCCGACGATGCTGCGGTCGCCCTTCCGCTCCAGGCCCTTCAGCCCGTCGAACACGGCCAGATGGGGCTCCACGGTCAGATCCGCTCCGCCCCGGGCGAGGAAGGCGTCCAGCACTTCCTTCACGTGGCCGTCGCCCTTTCCCGCGGGCACCACGCTGCTGTCCGCGAAGAGCGCGTCCTTGATATGCATGTAATGGATCCGGTCCTTCAGCAGGGCCCAGGCTTCCAGGGTATCCTGGCCGCACTGGACGAAGTTGGCGGGATCGAACACCCCGTGCAGCTCCGGCACCTCCGTCAGCACCTCCAGGCAGCGGGCGGCGTTGTCGCCGTAGATGCCCTTCTCGTTCTCATGGCAGAGGGCGATGCCGGATCCGGCGCTGACCTCCACCATGCGGTGAAGCCGGTCCAGCACCTCATTGCGGTAGCCGGCGGGATCCTTCCCCGCGGGGATGAAGAAAGAGAACATGCGGATGTTTTTCGCGCCCAGGACTTCGGCGACCTCCAGGGTGTGGCGCAGCGCGTCCAGATGGGCTTCGAAATCATCCTTTTCGATATCGATCTTGCCAAGGGGGGAGCCGATGGACCAGGTGATCAGGCCGGCATCCTCCAGCTTCGCGCGAACCTCCCGGGCCTTGGCCCGGGAAATGGCGGAGACGTTTTCGCCGTCCACATTGCGGATTTCCAGCCCCTGCAGGCCGTTCCGGCGCAGGGCCTCAATCTGAAGGTCAATCCGGGCGCTGGCCTCGTCGGCAAAGGCATAAATACGGGGAAAAGACATGGATCCTACCTCCTTTTTCCGCCTCCCTCCGGGGAAACGGTTCACAGGGTTTACTATAGCCGACGAACCGCCTTTTTTCAAGCGCAGAATGCAGGAAGGTATAGCCTTTTTCGGGAGAGTATGGTATATTTACTATTTCCGGAGGAGTGCGCGCGGCGGGATTTTCCGGCTGATTCCGGCCGGGCCGGCGCGCCGCTGCCGGAGAAAAGAATCGCAGCGGAGGGATCGGCATGGCGTTTCTGCAGGTGGACTACAAGTCAAAGGCAATGGGTCGGAAGGTGCACTTCAACGTCTTTCTGCCCATGGACGTGGATCCGGCGGCGGATCCCCGGGGGCCCTGGCCGACGCTGTATCTGCTGCACGGCATTTTCGGGGACTGCTCCAGCTGGGTGACCAGTTCCTGCGTCCAGCGGTACGCGGATGAAAGAAAGCTCTGCGTCGTCATGCCGGACGGGGAGAACGGGTTCTACCTGGATCATCCGGACTATATGAACAACTACGCGGCCTACATCGGCCAGGAGCTGGTGGAGGCCACCCGGGCCATGTTCCCCCTGTCTCCCCGGCGGGAGGATACCTGGATCGGCGGCCTTTCCATGGGCGGATACGGCGCGCTGCGCACGGGGCTGAAATACGCGGATACCTTCGGGGGCATCACGGCGTTCTCCTCGGCGCTGATCCTGGACGACATCCAGAACCGGACGGGCGGAAACCCGCTGCAGAACGACGCCTACAACCGGGCGATGTTCGGCGACACGGATCACCTGCTGGGAACGGACCTGGATCCGCTGCACCTGGCCCGGGAGCGGAAGGCCGCCGGGAAGCCCCTGCCGGAGATTTATCTTTCCTGCGGGGAGCAGGATTTCCTGCTGCAGGCGAACCGGGCCTTTGAGCAGGCGCTGACGGAGGCGGGGATCGCGCATACCTGGCGCACCACCCCCGGCGGGCATACCTGGGAGTTCTGGGAACAGGAGATCCGCCATGTGATTCTGGAATGGATGCCCGGGCGGCAGGGGTCGGAGCGGACCCGCCCGGAGGATCACAGACTGGATTTCTGAGAAATGATGAAGGTGAAGAGATGACCTATCTGGAAGCCTCCCGAAAGCAGGCGGAGGCGCTGAGAAACCGGGAGCATGTGCGAATCCTTGCCCTGGAAACCAGCTGCGACGAGACCGCCGCGGCGGTGATTGAGGACGGGCGCAGGATCCTGTCCAACGTGGTGTTCAGCCAGATTGACCTGCACGAGCTGTACGGCGGCGTGGTGCCGGAGATCGCGAGCCGGGCCCATATGGAGGCCTGCGACCGGATCCTGGAGGAGGCGCTGCGCCAGGCGGGCATGACCCTTTCCGACGCGGACGCCCTGGCGGTGACCTACGGGCCCGGGCTGGTGGGGGCGCTGCTGACGGGCGTCAACTGCATGAAGGGCCTCGCCTTTGCGGCGGGCAAGCCCCTGATCCCCGTGAATCATATCGAGGGGCATGTGAGCGCCAACTTCCTGACCCATCCGGAGCTGGAGCCGCCGTTCCTGTGCCTGGTGGTCAGCGGGGGGCACAGCCACCTGGTGGAAGTGGCGGCCTACGGCGAATACCACCTGATCGGCCAGACGGTGGACGACGCGGCGGGCGAGGCCTTCGACAAGGCGGCAAGGGTGCTGGGGCTGCCCTATCCCGGCGGCCCCCGGATCGACGCGCTGGCGGAGGAGGGGGATCCCCACTTCCTGAGCCTGCCCCATCCGAAGCTGGAGGGCCGGTACGACGTGTCCTTCAGCGGGGTGAAGACCGCCTTCCTGAACGCGGTGCACGGTATGGAGCAGCGGGGAGAACCCCTGCCGAAGGCGGATCTGGCGGCCAGCTTCCGCTTCGCCGTGTGCGATCAGCTGACGGAAAAGACGGAGCGGCTGCTGCGGGACCGGATCGCGGAGGGCCGGAAGCCGAGGATGGCCCTCGCGGGGGGCGTTTCCGCCAACCGGGAGCTGCGGCGGCGCATGACGGCCCTGTGCGCGGAGCTGGGGACGGAGCTGTATCTGCCCCGGCTGGATCTTTGCACGGACAACGGCGCGATGATCGGCGCCGCGGCGTATTATCAGCTGCGGAAGGGAACCGTGGCGGGGCTGGAGCTGAACGCGGTGCCCGCCCTGCGGTTTGTGTAAATCAGCCCGCCGCGGGGGAAGACCCCGCGGGGGAAACCGAAAGAGGAGAGAGAAAGCATGACCGGCAAACCCGACAAAAAACACGAGGCAATGCAGGCACTGAAGTTCACGCTGTTTTCCATCAGCGCGGGCGTGATCCAGATCGGCACCTACACCCTTTTCTATGAGGTGTTTCACTGGGCGCCCTGGCTGGCGTACCTGGTGAGCCTGATCCTGTCCGTGCTGTGGAATTTTACCTTCAACCGGACGTACACCTTCCGTTCGGACGCGGACATCCGGAAATCCATGCTGCTGGTGGCCCTGTTCTACGTGGTGTTCACGCCGCTGAGCACCTGGTGGACCGCGGCGCTGACGGGGGAGAACCCCTTCACCGGCGCGGCGGCCTCCGAGCAGCCCCTGGTGAACAATTACCTGGTCCAGGCCGGAACGATGCTGATCAATTTCGTGACGGAATTCCTGTACCAGAAGTTTGTGGTCTACCGGGGAACCATTGACACCAACCTCCAGGCGGAAAAAGCGCGGAAGGAGAACGCATGAGCAGCGAGATGATCCGGATCCGGGGCGCCCGGGAGCACAACCTGAAGAATATCGACGTGGATATTCCCCGGGACAGGCTGACGGTGATCACCGGCCTCTCCGGAAGCGGGAAGAGCTCCCTGGCCTTTGATACGATCTACGCCGAGGGGCAGCGCCGCTATGTGGAAAGCCTTTCCAGCTACGCCCGGCAGTTCCTGGGCCAGATGGACAAGCCCGACCTGGACTCCATCGACGGGCTGAGCCCGGCGATTTCCATCGACCAGAAGACCACCGGACGCAATCCCCGGTCCACCGTGGGCACGGTGACGGAGATTCACGACTACTTCCGCCTGCTCTGGGCCCGGACGGGCATCCCCCACTGCCCCAGCTGCGGACGGGAGATCCGGAAGCAGAGCGTGGACGAGATCGCGGACGCGGTGCTGCGGTATCCGGAGGGCACCCGGCTGCAGGTGCTGGCCCCGGTGGTCCGGGCGCGGAAAGGCGAGCACCGGGATATCCTGGAAAAGGCTGCCCGGAACGGCTATGTGCGGGTGCGGATTGACGGCACGATGTACGAGCTGGACGATCCCCCCGCCCTGAACAAGAAGCAGAAGCACACCATCGAGGTGGTGGTGGACCGGCTCATTGTCCGGGATCAGCCGGAATTCCGCCAGCGACTGACCGACGACATCGAGACGGCGGCGCGGCAGAGCGCCGGCCTGGTGATCATGAACCGGCTGGGAGAGGAGAATCCCGGGGAGGAGCTCTTCTCCATGAACTACGCCTGCCCGGAGTGCGGCATCTCCATGGAGGAGCTGACGCCCCGGATGTTCTCCTTCAACAGCCCCTTCGGCGCCTGCCCGGTCTGCGACGGGCTGGGCACCCGCATGGTCATCAGCGAGGAGGCGATCTTTCCGGACGGGAACCTGAGCCTCCGGGAGGGCGGGCTGAACGCCATGGGCTTCGATTCCGCCAACGGCATGGCCTCCCAGTATCTGCAGGCCATGGGGAAGAAATACGGCTTTACCCTGGATACGCCCGTGAACCGGCTGCGGGAGGACGCGCGGCAGGCGATTCTCTACGGCACGGGCGCGGAGAAGATTACCATCGAATACGAGGGGGCCCGGGGCCCCATGAGCTATTCCACCAGCTTCGAGGGGGTGATTCCCACCCTGGAGCGGCGCTACCGGGAAACCAGCAGCGAGGGAATGCGCGAGGCCTATGAGGAATACATGGCGGAGGAACTCTGCCCCGCCTGCCATGGCCAGCGGCTGAAGCCGGAGGCCCGGGCGGTGACCGTCGGGGGAAAGAGTCTGCCCGAGGTCAGCGCCATGAGCATCCTGGAATGCCGGGACTTCTTCCGGAACCTGAAGCTGGAGGGAAACCGGGCGATCATCGCCGGGCAGATCCTGCGGGAGATCGACGCCCGCCTGGGCTTCCTGGCGGACGTGGGGCTGGGCTATCTGACCCTGGCCCGGGCCGCGGGCACCCTTTCCGGCGGGGAGGCGCAGCGCATCCGGCTGGCCACCCAGATCGGCTCCGCCCTGATGGGGGTGCTGTACGTGCTGGATGAGCCCAGCATCGGCCTGCATCAGCGGGACAACGCGAAGCTGATCCGCACGCTGAAGAAGATGCGGGATCTGGGCAACACGGTGCTGGTGGTGGAGCATGACGAGGAAACCATGTACGCCGCGGATCACATCGTGGACATCGGCCCCGGCGCCGGCGTGCACGGGGGGTATCTGGTGGCCCAGGGCACGGCGGAGGAGATCATGGCCTGCCCGGAGAGCCTGACGGGACAGTATCTCAGCGGGAAGAAGGCCATTCCGGTGCCGAAGCGCCGCCGGAAGCCCACGGGGTACCTGAAGGTGTTCGGCGCGGCGGAGAATAACCTGAAGGGCATCGACGTGAAGGTGCCCCTGGGGGTGCTCTGCTGCGTGACCGGGGTCTCCGGAAGCGGAAAGAGCTCCCTGGTGAACGGGATCATCTATCAGTACCTGGCGAAGAAGCTGAACCGCGCGAAGACCCGGCCGGGGAAGTTTGAGCGGATGGAGGGCCTGGAGCAGCTGGACAAGATTATCATGATCGACCAGAGCCCCATCGGGCGGACGCCCCGCTCGAATCCGGCCACCTATACGGGCATGTTCGACCTGATCCGGAAGCTGTTTGCCCTGTCCCCGGAGGCGAAATCCCGGGGCTACCGGGAAAACCGCTTCTCCTTCAACGTGAAGGGCGGCCGGTGCGAGGCCTGCCAGGGGGACGGGCTGCAGAAGATCGAGATGCATTTCCTGCCGGATCTGTACGTGCCCTGCGAGGTCTGCGGCGGACGCCGGTACAACCGGGAAACCCTGGAGGTGACCTGGCAGGGAAGGAATATCTACGAGGTGCTGGAGATGACCGTGGAGGAGGCGCTGCCCTTCTTCGAAAACCATCCCCAGATTCACCGGAAGCTGGAGACGCTGGCGGACGTGGGCCTGGGCTACATGAAGCTGGGCCAGAGCTCCACGACCCTTTCCGGCGGCGAGGCCCAGCGGGTGAAGCTGGCCACGGAGCTGAGCCGACGGGCCACCGGAAGGACGATCTACGTGCTGGATGAGCCCACCACCGGGCTGCACATGGCGGACGTGGACCGGCTGATTTCCGTGCTGCACCGGCTGGCGGACGGGGGCAACTCGGTGCTGGTCATCGAGCACAACCTGGACGTGATCAAGGTGGCGGACTGGCTGATCGACCTCGGCCCCGAAGGCGGGGAGGGGGGCGGCACCGTGGTGGCCCAGGGCACGCCGGAGCAGGTGGCGAAGCAGGAGAACTCCTTCACCGGACAGTACCTGAAGCCCATCCTGGAGAAACGCACCTGAGCGGAAGGAAGACGAGATGGAGACGGAAACCGGAAAATTCTGGCTCTGGCTGGCGGGCAGCTTTCTGCTGATCTTCCTGCTTTTCGGCGCGGCGGACCGGAAGGGGGAAGGGCAGCGGGCCCGCCGGACGGCGGAGTGCCTGGCGCTGGGGGCGCTGGGAGCGCTGGGAGCGCTGCTGGGCGCCAAGCTGGTCTATTATATCTGTCAGCTGGATTTCATGATCGCCGCGGGATGGCGGGAATCCCTGTTCCGCCTGGACCCGGAGGAAATGAGCTTTTACGGCGGCGCGGCGGGCCTGTGCCTGGGCGTGGCGCTTTCCGCCCGGGGCCGGGAGCCCGTGGCGCTGCTGAACCGCTTCGCCCCCTGGGGCCTGGCGCTGGGGGCCCTGGTCCGGTTCGGGGAGGGGTTCCTGGGCATGCTGGGCGTGGGGCCGTACCTGGAAGATGAGGCGCTTTGCTTCTTCCCGCTGGCCGTGGGCTTTTCCTACGGCGATGACTGGACGGAATGGTATCTGGCGGTCTATGTGCTGGAGGGGATCAGCCTGCTGATCGTGGCGGCCATTTCCCGCTGGGGGCTGAAGGAGCACCGCTTCCTGCGGAGCGTCTTCTGGTGCTGCCTGCCCCAGATCCTGCTGGAGAACCTGCGGAGCGGCTCCTTCATGTGGTTCTTCTGCATCCGGGTGGAGCAGCTGGCCTGCATGGTGGCGATGTTCGTGATCCTGGTGATGTACGGCGTGCGGGCTCGGAACCGGGTCCCGGCGGCGCGGGCCTTTCTGCCGGCCGCCGTGGCGCTGCTGTGCGCCGGGCTGTTCATCGTGTGCGAGTTTGCCATGGAAGGGAAGATTCCCTTCCTGCGGTTCCTGAATATCGGGGCCTGCTACGGGCTGATGGCCCTGGGGCAGGTGATCCTGGGCGTGACGGAGATCCGGGCTTTCCGGATGGGAAGGGAAGGAGCGAAAGCATGAGCGGAAAGGGAAACGGGAGAATCCGGCGCCTGGCGGCGCTTCTGCTGTGCGCTGTCCTGCTGTTCGGCGCGGCCCGGGCGGACACGGTCCGGTTCCGGGGGCTGGAAGTGGACAGCGGGATCGAGAACCTGGACATGGGAAAGATCCAGATCTGGGACTGGGACAAGTTTTACGAATTCCTGGACCAGCTGCCGAACCTGAAGCATGTGGACATGTATCAGTCCACGCCGAACGTGCAGGCCTTCGAGACCCTGAACGAGCGGTACCCGGACGTGACTTTCAGCTGCACGCTGCACCTGGGGGACCGGCATGTCCGCACGGACGTGACCGCCTTCTCCACCCTGTTCGCGGGGGAGGGAAGAACTTCCGGCCATGACGAATGCGCCATGCTTCGCTGGTGCCCGAACCTCTACGCGCTGGACCTGGGACACAATCCGGTGAAGAATCTGGATTTCCTGTACGACCTGCCGGAGCTGCGGGTGCTGATCGTGGCGATCTGCGATCTGACGGACATCACCCCCATCGCGTCCCTGAAGCATCTGGAGTATCTGGAAATCTTCCACAACCGGATCGAGGACATCTCCTGCCTGGCGGAGCTGCCCTGCCTGATGGACCTGAACGTGGTGAAAAACCGGATAAAGGACATCCGGCCCGTGGAGAACATCAAAAGCCTGAAACGGCTGTGGATCCACCTGTACAACCTGGACGACAAAAAGGCGCCGGACGAGGCGCTGGTGCGGGAGCTGCAGGAGGCGCTGCCGGACTGCCACGTGGACTGGGAGTCCACCTCCACCGCGGGGGGGTGGCGCACCCATTCCCATTACCGGACGCTGCAGCGGATGTTCCACAACCGGGTCTATGAACCCTTTGAGGACTCGGATCCGGAGAACATGCCGGAGCCCTGGCGCTCGGAGGCATTGAAGAAGCAGGACTGATCTGGGGGGGAGCCGAAGATGAAAAAGGGGATCAGAAGGCTGGCCGCGGGCCTGTGCGCCGCGCTGCTGCTGGGGGCCGGGGCGGCCCGGGCGGAGGAGCTGCCGGGGAACTACCGGCAGGCCCTGCAGGCGGTCCGGGAGCACGCGCCGGCGGAGGCGTCCGTGACCGCGAAGGGGTGGACGCCCCAGCAGCTGACGGACCTGAAGGCAGCCCTGCCGGAGGGCGCGGAGTTTCACTTTACCTGCACCTGGAACGGCCTCACCTTCTCGGACGGGACGGAGACGCTGGACCTGGCGGGCATCAAGAAGGAGCTGTCGGAGAAGAACCTGCGGCTGCTGCTGGCCCTGTGCCCGGAGCTGAAGACGGTGGACAATTCCACCCACCGCCAGCCCTCGAACGAGACCTTCCTGGCGCTGATGGAGGAATACCCGGAGATCCGCTTTGAATGGGTCGTGCACCTGAAGGGGGAGCATTACTGCCCGACCACCGCCACGGCCTACAGCACCCTGAACCACACGGACTACGGCGCCCGCCTGAAGGACGAGCACGTGGAGCTGCTGCGGTACGTGCCCGGGCTGAAGGCGCTGGACCTGGGGCACAACACCTTCACGAGCCTGAGCTTCCTCCGGTACTTCCCCGACCTGGAGCTGCTGATCATTTCCAACAACGAGCACGTGGAGGACCTGACGGAGATCGGAAACCTGACCCACCTGAAGTATCTGGAGGTGCACAACACGCATGTTTCCGACCTGTCCCCCCTGGCGAACTGCCGGGAGATGCTGGACCTGAACGTGAGCTCCACCCGGGTGACGGACCTGTCCCCCCTGGACGGGGTGACCTCCCTCGACCGGTTCTGGGCCAACGGGCTGAAGAAGCTGCCGAAGGAGGAGCAGGAGCGCTTCATCGCCCTGCACCCCGGCTGCACCGCGGATTTCACGGCGGAGGGCTCCGCCATCTCCCACAAATGGCGGAACCACGACCGGTACTACCATTTCCGCCGGTGCTTCAAGCACCTGACCTGGACGCCGTTCGAATAACGCGCCAGGCGCGACCGAACAGAAAGAGGAACCTGAATGAAAAGAACGCTGACGCTGATCCTGTGTGCCGTGTGCGCGCTGCTCTCCTGCCGCGCGCGGGCGGAGGTGGTGACCCTGCCCCTGGATTTCTCCCCCGGAATGAAGCTGCAGGCTTCCTTCCCGGCGAAGCGGGGCAGCGAGGAATTCAATCACTATGAGGATCCCTCCATCACCGCGACCTATGAGTCCGCCCACAGCGACGAATGGCACGTGATGTACTACCTGGCCCGGATCAAAATCGCCAACGGATCCCAGCTGCGGACCGCGGCGGCCGCGGGCTTCGACCGGCGCGGCGTCGCCCGGACGGAGGTGATGGCCCGGCGGATGAACGCCGTGGCCGCCATCAACGGCGACTATTACACGGGAAACGCGGGCCGCTACGTGCTGCGCCAGGGGCAGGTCTTCCGCGACGGCATGGCGGAGAACCAGGATCTGCTGCTGATCGACGAGGACGGGGATTTCCACATCATCCTGGCGGAGGAGCACCCGGAAACGATGGACAGAACCACCATCAACGGCAAGCGGGTGAACAACGCCCTGTGCTTCGGCCCCGCGCTGATCCGGGACGGGGAAGTGGTCATGAATCCGGACCGCGCGCCCGCCGCCTCGAACCCGAAGAGCGGGGAACGCCGGATCGCCCTGTGCCAGATGGGCCCCCTGGATTACATGGTGATCACCGTGGCGTATTCCGGGATGACCCTGGAGCTGTTCACCCAGTTCCTGGCCACCTTTGACGGCATCCAGCAGGCCTACAACCTGGACGGCGGAAACTCCTGCCATCTGGCGTTCATGGGCAACTGGCGGGATCAGACGGACAGCAACGGCGGGGACGACTACCGTTCCGTGCCGGACATCGTCTATTTTGCCAGCGCCTGGCAGGCGGAATAAGAAAGGAGACTGCGGCCGATGAAAACCCGTATGCTGCGTATGACCCTGATCGGGCTGATGATCTTTTCCCTGCTTTTCCTGGTGTCCTCCCCCTCCCTGGCGGAGGTCATCGAGCTACCCCTGGATCAGTCGGTTCCCGGCGCGCCGGCGCCGGAGGAAAACTGGACCCTGATTCCCGGGGAGGAGGCGCTGGGCGACGAGCGGGTGCTGGCCTTCGGCACCGCGCAGCCGAAGGTGCTGAAATATGACGCGGAGACCGGCGCCTGGGCCCCCACGGAAAAGGACGCGGCGGTTTCCAAATTCGCCTGGCATATCTATGAGGATCCCTCCATCTCCGTGCGGTGCGAGTATGCCACGCTGCTGCCTGCCTACAAAGCGAAGCAGATCCAGAGCTCCATCACCTACGTGAAGGTGGCGAACGCCTCCCAGGTCCGGACGGCCATGACCTTTGACAACTACAAGAAGGGCGGCTTCGTGGAGGCCGCGGATCTGGCGAAGCACAAGAACGCGGTGGCGGCGGTCAACGGGGATTTCTTCAAGTATCACGGCAAGACGGGCTATGTGCTCCGGCAGGGCGAGTTCTACCGCAACAAGCTGAACGGCAAGCGGGACGTGCTTTTCATCGATCAGAACGGGGATTTCTCCGCCCTCTACGGTGCCGCCGCGGCGGACGCGGACGCGTACATGGCGTCGCTGCCGGAGGGGAAAACCATCGTGAATACCTTTACCCTGGGCCCCGTGCTGGTGGAGAACGGCGCCGCGCGGAAAATCAGCGAAACCAGCGTGGCGAAGAGCGGGGAGTTCCAGTGGTGCTACGCGCAGCAGCGGGTGGCCGTGCTGCAGACCGGGCCCCTGGAATACGCCATCGTGGAAGCCTACGGAAAGACGGACGGCTCCATGGGCATGACGATTCAGGAGTTCGCGGACTACATCGCGTATCTCTTCCCGAACTGCGTCATGGCCTACAACCTGGACGGGGGCGGCTCCACCAACGTGGTGCTGAAGGGGGAGCGGATCCATACCACCCCCGGACACCGGCAGATCAGCGATATCCTGTATTTCGCGTCCGCCTGGCAGGAGGAATAAGCCATGCAGCCTCTGGAAATCGGATCCCTGCGGCTGTTCCCCTTCGGCGCCGTGACGGCCGCCGCCCTGGCGGCCGGGGTATGGATGAGCCGGCGGGGAGCGCTGGACCGGATGACCCGGCGGACCGTGGAGCTTTTCTGGCTGATGGCCCTTCCGCTGGGCCTGGTTCTGGCGCATCTCGGGTATGCCCTGAGCAGCCTGGACATGATCGAGGATTATTTCGGCGAAATGCTGCTGGACTTCCCCGGCGGCGGCTATCTGCTGTACGGCGCGCTGGCGGGGGCGGCCGCGGCCCTGGGCCTCGCCTGCCGGACCGGGAAGGCGCCCTTTGCGAAAACGGCGGATCTGCTGGCCGGGCCCTTCCTGCTGTTCGGCGCGGCCTGCGCCCTGGGAGAGGGGCTCATCGGCGGCGGATTCGGCTGGAAGGTGGAGGACTGGTTCCTGACGGAGAACAGCATGAGCCTGCTGGCCTCGGAGGAGCCGGGTCCCCTGGCGGACTTCTTCACGCATTTTCCCTTCGCGGTGCGGGATCCCTTCTATGGCTACGCGAACTGGGCGGTGTTCCTGCCGGTGGGGCTGTTCCTGCTGCTGGGGCTGCATTGGACGATGCGCCTGTCCCCGGCGCGGGACGGGGACCGGGCGGTCTTCAGCCTGAGCCTGTACGCGGCGGTCCGGATCCTGTATGAAAGCCTGCGGCAGGACGATATCCCGAAATGGGGCTTCGTCCGGGTGAACCAGGTGCTCAGCGCGGTGCTGCTGGCCGCGCTGCTGGTGATCTGCTGGCGCCGGGCCGGAAAGGGTCTGGGTCCGTCCCTGCCGCTGCTGCTGGGAGGCGCCCTGCTGGTGACGGCCATGGAGTTCGCGCTGGAGAAGAAGATCGGGTTCCTGGAATGGATGACCATGGACCTGTGCTACGCGGTCTCGGCGCTGGGATGCTGGATGATGTTCCGGGCGGTGGACCGGCTGCGCCGGCGGACGGGAGACGGCGCCCGCGGCGGGACGGGAAAGGAACGGGGGAAATGAGCGGGAAAAAGATACTGCTGGCGCTGCTGGCCTGCGCGCTGCTGTGGGCGGGCACGGGCCGGGCGGAGGAAGGGCTCCGGGGCTATGAGAAGGAAAACGGCTATGTGTACGTTTCGCTGGGCCGGTATCCCCAGCTGGCGGACGGCACGGAGCAGCCCATCGTCTGGCGGGTGCTGACGGCGGACGGGGAGAAGGCCTACCTGCTCAGCGAATACATTCTCTTCGCCCGGCCGATGCACATTACCCGGCAGGACGTGGGGACGGAGAAGCGGCAGAAGGAAAACCGGACCCGGGCGGAGTACCGGGACGAGCTGAAGGGGGACTTCGCCGGGACCGAGCTGTGCGAATACCTGAACGGCACCTTCGCGGAGCGGGCGTTCACCCCGGAGGAAAGGGAGCTGCTGCTCCCCTGCGGGGATTACGGCAAGGTTTTTCTGGTGTCCCTGGAGGACATGAAAAACCGGGACATCGGGCTGGGCACCACCCACAAGGGAACCAACAACCTGAAGAAGATCGCGGAGGATCCCGGCGTGCGGGCCTGGGGAACGGAGTGGGCCATCCATGACAACGGCGTGCCGCAGGCGGAGTACCCGAATCCCCGGGAGCGCGTCTACGGGCTGGCCGGGGAGCGGGTGACCGTGGAGGAGACCCGGCTCTATGTGTTCCAGGCGAAGTACGGATCCTGCAGCCCCTGGTGGGCGCGGAGCCAATCGTCGTCGGACGGCCGGCACGCCGTGGCCACCAAGGACGGGGGCCAGATCGGGCATATCGATGTGGCCCGGGACAATATCGGGGTGCGCCCGGCGCTGTACCTGAGCATGGATCGGATGGAGATTGCCGGCGGTGCGGGCACCCTGGAGGATCCCTATCGGATCGGGGAGAAAACGGAGGAACGGAACAGGTGAAAAGATTAACCGGAATTCTGCTGCTGGCGGCGCTGCTCAGCTGCGCGGGCCTGGCCCCGGCGGAGCTGCCGGAAACGGAGATCGTCCCCCTGCCGGAGCTGCCGGAGCTGACGGAGGGCCGGATCACGGAGATCCCCGTGGATCAGAACAGCCTGAAGGAATCCATCGCGCCGCGGGAGGAAAACTACCTTCCGGAGGATGAGACGGGGCTTTCCGCGGGCTATGTGGACCCTTCCATCGCGGTAAGCATCGGAACGGGACGGGTCTATGAGACGAACTACATCTATGCCCGGGTCCGGATTGCCGACCCTTCCCAGCTGCGCACGCTGATGGCCTCGCCGATCAACAGCCTGCATACCACGCCCGGTCACGATCTGGCCAAAAGGGTGCAGGCGGTGGTCGCCATCAACGGCGATTTCGCGGGCGGCGACAGCGTGACCCGCGGCGCGCTGATGCGGCAGGGAGAGAAGATCCGCTTCAAGTGCAACGGAAAGTTCGATATCCTGATGATCGACAAGGCGGGGGATCTGCGGATTTTCCGCTGGGCGGAGGATGAGGACCTGGAGCCGGTCTGGGACGAGGCGGTGCAGATCTTCACCTTCGGCCCCGCCCTGATCCTGGACGGGGAGGCCATCCGGGACGGACAGCGGATCAATCTCGGGAAGAACAAGGCGGCCCAGCGGATGGCGATCTGCCAGACGGGGCCGCTGGAATACCTGCTGATCACCAGCGAGGGCCCGGAGGATCCCGGATCCAGCGGGCTGACCATCGATCAGTTCGTGGACCTGCTCGATTCCATCCCGGAGATCCGGACCGCCTATAACCTGGACGGAGGCTCCTCCGCCACCATGGTGTTCCGGAAAAACGGGGACAGCTGGAAGAAGGTCAACGCGCCGCAGAACCGAAAGATCCGACCGCTGAAGGATATCATTTATTTTGCGACCGCGTGGGAGAGCGGCGAGTGAAGCGGGCCGCGGAGGGAGAAGCATGAACCGGAAGAGAAGGGGAGCCCTTTTGCTGGCGCTGCTGCTGGCGATCGGAGCGCTGACCGCCGGGGCGGCGGCGCTGGAGGAGCCGGGAAAAGCGATGGTGCGGAACGGCGGGAGCTTTGTGTTTGTGGTCCGGGAGGACGGAACCATCCTGGGCTGGGGCGACAACCGCCATGGCCAGCTGGGGGCCGAGCGGACGAAGCTGCTGCTGAAGCCCCAGGCCGTGGCGGACGGGATCTCCGGCACGGAGCTGCTGGATATCCAGTGCGGCAACGAGAACACGCTGTTCCTGAAGCGGGACGGCACCGTCTGGACCTGCGGCACGGCCTCCCGCGGCGCCCAGGGGCTGGGGCGGCTGGATTCCAGCGTCAAGACGCCCACGCGGATCCCGGATCTGGAGCGGATCGTTCAGATCTCCTGCGGCTTCGGGCACAATGCGGTGCTGGACGCGGACGGGCATATCTGGATCTGGGGACGGAACGATTTCGGCCAGCTTGGCCTGGGGGACAAGGGAGCCCGGAACCGGCCGGTCATGCTGCCGCTGGAGGGAATCACCGCGGTGGCCTGCGGCGGAAAATTCACCCTGGCGCAGGACCGGGAGGGCAATCTCTGGGGCTGGGGCTCCAATACCCGGCAGGTGCTGGATGCCGGAAACCGGCAGGCGATCCTGACGCCCATGAAGCTGGAAGGGTTTGAGGGGAAAAGGATCGTTCAGTTCGCCGGCGGGTCGGACTGCGCCTTCTGGCTGGACGAAGAAGGAACGATCTGGACCCGGGGCCGGAATGAATACCGGCAGCTGGGCTCCCCGGACGCGAAGGGCGGAAGCTGGCCGGAGCTGGTGAAGGTGGATATCCCCGAGCCGGTCCGGACGGTCTGCGCCTATTCCGCCACCACGGCGGCGCTGACCGAAGGGGGAAACGTCTATATCTGGGGCAGCACCAGCGCCGGACAGCTGGGCAACGGAAAATCCCCCAACGGCACCTGGCCGGTGCGGGTCAGCGGGGACGCGGTGCAGGTGGCCATGGGCAGCCTGATCAGCTCCATCCTGACGGCGGACGGAAAGGTCCGGGTCGCCGGATACAACGCCTACGGCCAGCTGGGGGACGGAACGAAACGAAGCTCCTACCACTGGGTGTGGAACGGAACCACCGCCTGGGACGAATAACCCCGGAAAACGGAAACGGGCCCGGGGAAAAATGAAAAGGGGCTGTCTCGCTAAGAAAAAGTGAGGCAGTCCCTTTTCTATAATAAAAAACATACCAAAAACACCCGAAACCTTAAAGGAATCGGGCGTTTGCAGTA
>ONCV01000001.1 GCA_900316415.1 uncultured Eubacteriales bacterium | reverse complement strand
TTGCTGACAGCAGCTTGCGGTTCGCTACACTTGGCGGTAAATACCCGTGGCGGGACTTTCACCCGCTAGAATTGTGCCATGCCCGGCACACACAAAAAATGACATGACCGGAATCATGCCATTTTTATCGGAATCCCCTGTTACTTGATCTCGCTGGTGCAGTGCGGGCAGCGGGTCGCCTTGATGTCAATCTCGCTCAGGCAGTAGGGACACTTCTTGGTGGTGGGCGCGGCGGGCGCTTCGGGCTTCTTGGTCAGGTCCTTCGCCTTGTTCATCGCCTTGATGATCAGGAAGAGAACGAAAGCGGTGATGATGAACTCCACCAGCACGCCGGCAAATCCGACCAGCTTGCCGCCGATGGTCGTCGCCTCAACGCCGTTCTCCCCGACAATCTTGAAGGAGTCCACGATGGGCTGGATGAAAATGTCCACCACCGAGGAAACCACCTTGCCGAACGCGGCACCGATGACCACGCCGACCGCCATGTCGACCACATTGCCGCGCAGGGCGAAATCCTTGAATTCCTTCAGAAACTTGCTCATGAAAACAACCTCCCCTTAATTTGTCTCCGGGTTATATCCACGGCCCTTCTCCGGGCGTTTCGCCCTTCAGAGGGCAATGGAGGCAGCAGAAAACGCTCCGCGTCCGGCGTTTCTCCGCCGGCGGGCGAAGCTCCGGCGGCTTATTTCTTCTTGCCGCCGAACAGATCGGAAATCGCGTTGGTGATCCCCTTGGTCAGGGAAGACGTCACCTGCCGGGTCGCCGTCTGAATCGCAGTATTCTTGATCCGGCCCGCAATGGAGTCATTCTTCCGGGCGCGCTCCGCGGCTTCCTCCCGCAGGGCGTCATTCCGGGCCCGGCGTTCCGCCGCCTCCTGCTCCTTCGCGGCCTTCTCCGCGTCCCTCGCCGCCTTCTCCGCATCCTTCTGGGCCTGAAGCGCCGCCTTTTCGGCTTCCTTCCGGGCCGCGGCAGCCGCCTTCTGCTGCTCCGCCAGCGCGATGGGATCCGCCGGAGCTGCCGGAGCCGCGGGCGTCACGGGCGCAGCGGGCTGCGCCTGGGGCACAGGAATCCAGTTCCCGGTCGCGGGATCCTGCTGCATCAGCATCATCTGCTGCACATACTGGCCCGTCGCCTGATCCAGCATCATCACGGGCATCTGCTGGAACACGGGCATCGCCGCGGGAGCCGCGGGGGCTTCCGGCACGGCCGGCGCCGCCGGGGTCTCCGGAACCACCTGGATCGTCGGCACGCTCTGGGCCTGCACGGGCTGCGCGGGCTGCGGGGCCGCCGGCTGCGCCACAGGCGTCATGTCGGGCTTCTGCTGCTCCACATACTGGCCGGTGGCAGGATCGTACACCTTGAATGTCTGGCTCATGGTTTCTTGTCCGGTGGTCATCTCCTGCACCGGCTCAGGGGTCGTTGGGGAAACAGGCAACTGAAGCACAGGAATCTCCTGCGCGCATTCCGAAGGAGCACTGACCGGCTCCGGAATATCAAGCGATGGAATTCCGCCGTCAGCCGCGGCCGCGGCCGGAGCGAAATATTCCTCCACGATGCCGTCCGCGTCCGGCGGCATGGGAGAGATCACGGGCGAAGCCGCTTCCTCCTCCGGCAGGGGAGCAACGGCAGGCGATTCCCCTTCTTCCTCCAGCGGGAGCCCCTGCACGGCCCGGACGCGCTCCGCTTCGCTCAGCGCTCCCAGGTGGCTCTGGGGCGGAAGCACGGTCGCCCGCTGCACGATGCCCGGGGCGCCGTCCTCGTCCAGGCAGGAGATCAGCGCCTCCCCGGTCTTCAGGCTGGTAATCGCCTCTTCCGTGTTGAACTCCGGATTGGTCCGGAAGGTCTGTGCCGCGACCTTGACCGCCTTCTGATCCAGCGGCGTATAGGCCCGCAGCGCATGCTGCACCCGGTTGCCCAGCTGGCCCAGGATGGGCATGGGAATATCCGCCGGACTCTGGGTAATGAAATAGACGCCCACGCCCTTGGAGCGGATCAGCCGGACGACCTGCTCAATCTTGTCCATCAGGGCCCGGGAGCAGTCGTCGAAAAGCAGGTGCGCTTCATCAAAGAAGAAAACCGCCACCGGCTTTTCCTGATCGCCCCGCTCCGGCAGGGCCTCGTACAGCCGGGTCAGCATCCAGAGCAGGAAGGTGGAATAGAGGAGCGGATGGGCAAACAGCTCGTCCGCGGCGAGGATGTTGATCATGCCCCGGTCGTTTTCATCGAGCTTCAGCCAGTTCAGCACGCTGAATTCCTGCTCGCCAAAGAAGGCTTTCCCGCCCTCGTCCTCCAGCAGGGCCACCGCCCGCTGAATCGCGCCGACGGTGGGCGTCGTCACATTCCCGTAATTCAGCGTGAACGTTTCCGCGTTTTCCCCCAGGCGAATCAGCTGATATTTCAGATCCTCCAGCGTTTTCAGCTCATATCCGTACTGCGCGCAGTACCGGAAAAGGATTCCCAGCACGCCGGCCTGCGTATCGTTCAGCCGCAGCATGCGGCTCAGCAGCTGGGAACCCATGCCCTCCACCGTTGCCTGAATGGGGGCTCCGTTCTTTCCGTACACATCCCAGAAAGCGCTGGGAAACGCGTGATACTCATAGGAATCCGGATCGATTCCGCATCCGGCCAGGCGCCTGTCAATTCCGTCCGTCCGGGTGCCGGGCTTCACCATGCCGGTCAGATCGCTCTTGATATCGCTCAGGAAGACCGGGACGCCCATCTCGGAAAAGCCCTCCGCCAGCACCTTCAGGGATACCGTTTTCCCCGTCCCCGTGGCGCCCGCGATCAGGCCGTGCCGATTGGCCATGGAGGGCAGCAGATACACGGGTCCGTTTACCCCGGTGCCAATCCAGATTTTTCCATCCTTCAGCATGGCGAGCCCTCCCAAGACCTTCTTCGATTTCTTCAGATCATAATAATTTTACACGCATCCTTCTTTCCCGTCAAGAATTCCGGGTGTTTTTTTCAGGGTTTTTGCTGCCCGGCGCACGTTCCCGGGCGCCGGAGGATTCCGGTCCGGTTGAAGCTCCGGAAACTTTATGGTAAAATACGAACCGGCCCTGCCGGAAGAACCATCCGGAGGCGGAGGACAGCATGAAGAAGATTCTGGTAACCGCTTTTGAACCGTTTGAAGGCCGGGAAGTGAATGCTTCCGCGGAAGTGCTTTGGGCGCTTCCCGATCGGATCGGTGCCTTCGGGGTGGACCGGCAGCTGCTGCCGGTCGTGTTCGGGAAGGCCGCCGGGCAGGTGAACCCGGAAGGATATGACTTCATCTTTCTGCTCGGCGAGGCGGGCCGGGATTCCGTCACCCCGGAAACCACCGCCCGGAATCTCCGTTCCGCCCGGATTCCGGATAACGGGGGCAATCAGCCGCGGGAGGAAAAAATTCTCCCGGACGGCCCGGACGAATACCATACTCCCGTGCCGGTGCGCCGGATCGTGGAACAGATGGCCGCCGAAGGCTATGAAATCTCCGTATCGGACGACGCGGGCGCCTTTGTCTGCAACGATACCTTTTATCTGGTTGGAACCCGGAGCCGCGTGCCCGTCGATTTCATTCATGTGCCCTGCGGCAGGAAGGAAAGCCAGGCGCGGACGGTGCTCCGTTTCATGGAACTGGCCCTATCATGACTGCGAGGAGGAGAACCCATGCTTGAGGAACTGAAACAGAAAGTCTACGAAGCGAACATGCTGCTTCCCGCCTATCACCTGATCACCTTCACCTGGGGAAATGTTTCCGGCATTGACCGGGAAAAGGGGCTCTTCGTGATCAAGCCCAGCGGCGTGCCCTATGAGGAGCTGAAGCCGTCGGACATGGTGGTGATGGATCTGGAGGGCAACCGGGTGGAGGGAGAGCTGAATCCCTCCACGGATACCCCGACGCATGCCGAGCTGTACCGGCGTTTTCCGGATATCGGCGGCGTGGTGCATACCCATTCCCGCTGGGCCACCATCTGGGCCCAGGCCGGAAGGGACATTCCCGCCTACGGCACCACGCACGCGGATTATATTTACGGTCCCGTCCCCTGCTGCCGGGATCTGACGGAGGAAGAGGTGCACCGGGCCTATGAGCTGGAAACCGGAAAGGTGATCGCCGCCCATTTTGAGGAGAATCATCTGAACCCGGTCCATGTTCCCTGCGCCCTGGCGCGGCATCACGGCGCCTTCGCCTGGGGAAAGGACGCGCTGAACGCCGTCCATAACGCGGTGGTTCTCGAGGAGGTCGCCATGATGGCCTGGCATACGGAAGCCCTTCCCGCGTCCCAGCCCCGGGAAAGCCTCCCGGATTATGTCAGGGAAAAGCACTTTATGCGGAAGCATGGGCCGAACGCCTATTACGGCCAGAAGAAATAAAGCCGGCTCCGCCCTCTGCGCAAAAAATGTAGAAATCTCTCGTTTTTCCTTTGTATTCTTGAAAATAAGGAAAAAAGTAACTTGCGTTTTCGATTCTCGCAGGATATAATGATCGCGGTTGTAATCTTCGGGTCTGTGGTTGAAAGCCGATGCCAGTCGCAGGCAAAGCGGTCCACGTAATCCGCCCCAGGCGGCGGGGAGCATGGTGCGGTCTAGATGTAAGTCCATCCGGGTTCATTCCCGAGAGGAGTGCGTGAGGGCGCGTCAGCGCAGAGCTACCTCCCAGATGGCGAGTGTGGGGGCAAAGACCAGGTCAGCCGGAGATTCACCTATCATTATTGTGGGGGTTACCTAACCATGTACGAAGACAAAACGCTGGTATGCAAAGACTGTGGCCAGGAGTTCGTGTTCACCGCCGGAGAGCAGGAATTCTACGCCGAAAAGGGCTTTCAGAATGAGCCCACCCGCTGCAAGGCCTGCCGTCAGGCCCGCAAGGCCAATCGACCTGCTGCCGGCGCTCCTCGCGTGATGTACGATGCGATCTGTGCAGAATGCGGCAAGCCCACGCAGGTTCCCTTCGAGCCGAAGGAAGACCGTCCTGTGTACTGCAGCGAATGCTTCGCCGCCCGTCGCGGGATGTAAGAAGAAAGCCCTTCCCCATTCAGGGAAGGGTTCTTCTCTGTCATGGCGTCGGATCCGTTCGGTCCTGCGTCCGGAATCGATGGACGAAAACGGCCCGGGAAAGTTTCCCGGGCCATTTTTGCAGAGATCTTACGCCAGCGCCTTCTTCAGCGCGTCCACCTGATCCGCCTTCTCCCAGGGCAGATCCAGGTCGGGCCGGCCGAAGTGTCCATACGCCGCGGTCTGCCGGTAGATGGGACGCCGCAGGTCCAGCCGGCGGATGATGGCCGAGGGGCGGAAGTCGAAGACCTGCTTCACCGCCTCGCACAGCTTCTCGTCGGACACCTTGCCGGTCCCGAAGGTTTCGACCAGGACGCTGACCGGGCTGGCCACTCCGATGGCATAGGCCAGCTGAATCTGACAGCGGCTCGCCAGGCCGGCGGCCACCACATTCAGCGCCGCGTGCCGGGCAGCGTAGGCCGCGCTCCGGTCCACCTTCGTGGGATCCTTTCCGGAGAAGGCGCCGCCGCCGTGAGGCGCATAGCCGCCGTAGGTATCCACGATGATCTTCCGGCCCGTCAGCCCGGTATCCCCGGCGGGGCCTCCGATCACAAAGCGGCCGGTGGGGTTGATGTAGTATTTCGTCTCTGCGTTCAGCAGCTCCGCGGGAATCACCGGCTCGACCACATACTTCAGCAGGGCAGCCCGGATCTCCTCCTGGGAAACCTCCGGCGCATGCTGGGTGGAGATGACCACGGTATCCACCGCGACGGGGCGGTCATCCTCGTAGACCACCGTCACCTGCGTCTTTCCGTCCGGCCGCAGCCAGGGCAGGGTTCCGTCCTTGCGCACTGCGGTCAGCTTCCGGGCCAGCCGGTGGCTCAGCGCAATGGGCATGGGCATCAGCTCCGGCGTTTCATCGCAGGCGTAGCCGAACATCATTCCCTGATCGCCCGCGCCGGTCTCTCCCTCGGATTCCGCACGGCCCTCCAGGGCCTGATCCACGCCCTGGGCAATATCCGGGCTCTGGGCATGGATGGCCGTCATCACCCCGCAGGAGGCCCCGTCGAAGCACTTGTCGGAGGAATCATAGCCAACGTCCAGAATCACCTGACGGGCGATATCCGGAATCTCCACATACGCGCTGGTCGTAATCTCGCCCATCACAGTCACCAAGCCAGTGGTCGCGAAGGTTTCGCAGGCTACCCGCGCTTCCGGATCCTGGGCGATAATCGCGTCCAGCACCGCATCGCTGATCTGGTCGCACAGCTTGTCCGGATGTCCCTCTGTCACAGATTCAGAAGTAAACAGTTTTCT
Organism: uncultured Eubacteriales bacterium; assembly: GCA_900316415.1. Taxonomy (GTDB): domain Bacteria; phylum Bacillota; class Clostridia; order Christensenellales; family Aristaeellaceae; genus Aristaeella. Next base: position 284,300 of record ONCV01000001.1, on the reverse strand, counting down.
CATGGTTCTTGCCTCCCGGTCCATTTCTTATTTGCCCCTTCTTCGCGTCCTCCCGCGGGCGAGGGGCATCCCTCCGGCCCCACCTGAATCCTTCCAGCGAAAAACGCCTGGCTGCGAAGCACAGCCAGGCGGGAATTCCCATCGGGGAAACTCCTTATCTGTCAGCTGCTCGCGTAATGCTCGCGCTGTGGGATTTGGCACCTTGCGGAAACCGCCGGTTGCCGTGACTTCATCGGGCCCATCCCTCCGTCACTCGTGATAAGGTATTCAGTTCGGGAGTATTCTACACGATGCCCGGCTTCCTGTCAAGCCCCGGGAAGGGCTTTCCGTCCTTTCCGTCCTATACACAGTACAGGATATGGAGATTCCGGATTTCGCCGTCCCGGATGCCGTCGTTGACGGAATAGGCGTGCTTTTCGAGATCCCCGCAGACCGCCTCCGTCAGCCCCTGCTCCTGCAGCAGCTCAATCACCTCCGAGGCGATCCCCTCCATGCAGAAAAACTTGTCCTTTGCCAGCGCTTCGCCGTTCTCCGTCGTCAGCAGCCATTCCAGGCTCGCGGCCAGTTCCTCTCCCTTCGGCAGCGCCCGCAGGGCGCGGAAGCTCCACTTGTAATAGGGCTGATAGGTCCGGTGAAGCAGGAACCAGACGGCCAGGGCCGACCGGACGAATTCCCCCGCTGCCAGCTGCGCCGCGCCGCTCTCCCCGTGGCGAAGGCAGCGGGAATAGTTGTACTGACCGCTCTGGGCCATTCCCAGCAGGTGTCCCGCCAGGCGCTTGCGCCGCACATCCTCCGGCATGCGCCGCAGGGTTTCCCGCAGATCCGTCAGCAGGCCCGGTCCGTCATGGAAGACCTCCCCGTTCACAGCCTCCGCCAGCGCGTGCTCCGGCAGGCGGAGCCACTGCTCCGTTCCCAGCTTCTCCGGGGGTCCGCCCAGCTTTTCCTCGAAATACTCCTCCAGCCGGAAAACCCCGTGCCGGTTTCCGCCCACCGGGCCCATCTTCTGCCGCGAAAACCCTTCGAATTCCTGCGGGAGCTTTGCGTAGGCCCGCTCCATCTGAAAGGCGGTTTTCCGGTCCACGACCTCCTCCCCGGGCAGAAACAGGCAGAACCCGGGCTCAAAGTCATGATCCCGGGAAACCTCATCGTCAAAGCCGAAGCATTCGGAGCCGCTCCCGCAAAGCGCTGCGGCAAGAACGCCCTCGTATTCCGGAAACTGTTCCCGGATCATCGGCAGGCCGCATTGTTCCCAGTACGCCCGGGCCAGTTCAAGTCCTTTCATGAATCTCCTTCGCTCTCCTGTTCATTTCCGCTTCCGTCAGAAACCAGCCATACCGGCCGAACACCGGCGCGCTCTTCTCACAGACGAAGGCATAGTATCCGTCCCGGGGCAGGCTTTCGGTATTCAGCAGATTCTCCGCCCGCTCCAGGCAGCTGCCGATCTCCCCCTCCGCTTCCTCCGGGCCCAGCCGGGCCTCCGCCGCGTCCGCCAGGTTCAGCCAGGTGATCGCCTGCTCCAGCTCGCCGTTCTCCTGCTTTTCCATCACCGCCAGCGCGAGGTGAAACAGCTCCTCCGCCTCCGGATATCTCCCGCAGGCGGTCATGGCCAGGCCCATGTTGTTGTACAGGCCGCCCAGCCGTCCGTCCGAATCCGGCAGATTCTTCTCATAATTCTCCCGGGCCTTCCCGAACAGCGCAATCCCTTCCTCGGAATCCCCGAAGGCCACCCGCACGGTTCCTGAATTGACCCAGGTGGTTCCCGCGGTCACCGTGTCCTCCATTCCCAGCTGCTCCACCAGGGCGAGGGCGGCATTCGAATGCGCGTAGGCCTCTTCCCGCTTTCCCTGCTTCCGGTAGTAGCCCATCAGCTCATTGCGCAGCATCAGCTCGCCCCGTCGGTCCCGGTTCGCCCGGGCTTCCTCCAGCCAATAGGTCAGATGCCGCTCCACCGCGGGCCAGTCGTTCCGGTCCTCATCCGCCCGGATCCGGTCCAGGATCCGGTCCACCGGCACCGGCCGGCGCGGCGTCTCCTCTCCCGGCATCCCGCACAGTGCGCAGTCCGGCTCCACATAATCTTCCTTGTCCAGCATACCGTCCCTCCTTCCCGGGATCCTCCAAAAATTATACAGGAGCCTTTCCGGCCCTGTCAACACGCCCGGTCACACAGCCGAAGACGAAAAAAAGGGCGGCCTCCCCGGGAACTCCCGGGAAAGGCCGCCCCTGCCTTCCGTGAAGAAGGAGGATTACACGCAGCCATGGGCCAGCATGGCGTCGGCCACCTTCAGGAAGCCGGCGATGTTGGCGCCCACCACGTAATTGTCCTTCGCGTCATATTCTTCCGCGGCGCTGTCAATCGCGGCGAAGATGTTCTCCATGATACCCTTCAGCTTCGCGTCCACTTCCTCGAAGGTCCAGGACAGGCGCTGGCTGTTCTGGCTCATCTCCAGGGCGGAGGTGGCCACGCCGCCGGCGTTGGCCGCCTTGCCGGGGGCGAAGAGAACGCCCGCCTTCTGCAGGGCCAGGGTGGCCTCATAGGTAGTGGGCATGTTCGCGCCTTCCGCCACGGCCAGGACACCATTTGCAATCAGGGCCTTCGCACCTTCCTCATCCAGCTCGTTCTGCGTGGCGCAGGGAAGCGCGATATCGCACTTCACGGTCCAGATGCCCCGGAAGCCTTCCGTGTAGACCGCGTCGGGCACCCGGGCAGCGTATTCCCTGATGCGGCCGCGCTCGACTTCCTTGATCTGCTTGACCACATCCAGGTTGATGCCCTTCTCATCCACCACATAGCCGTTCGAATCGCTCATGGCCACGACCTTCGCGCCCATCTCCGTAATCTTCTGGGCGGCGTAAATGGCCACGTTGCCGCTGCCGGAAACGACGACTGTCTTGCCGGCGACCTCGATGCCATGCTTCTTCAGCATGGCGGCAGTCAGGTAGCACAGGCCGAAGCCGGTGGCTTCCTTCCGGGCCAGGGATCCGCCGTAGGACAGGCCCTTGCCGGTCAGCACGCCTTCATACAGGCCGGTGATCCGCTTGTACTGGCCGTAGAGGAAACCGATTTCTCGGGCGCCCACGCCGATGTCGCCGGCGGGCACGTCCGTATCCTTGCCGATATACTTGAACAGCTCCGTCATGAAGCTCTGGCAGAAGCGCATCACTTCGTTGTCGCTCTTGCCCTTGGGATCAAAGTCGCTGCCGCCCTTGCCGCCGCCGATGGGCAGGCTGGTCAGGCTGTTCTTCAGCACCTGCTCGAAGCCCAGGAACTTGATGACGCTCAGGTTGACGCTCGGATGAAGCCGCAGGCCTCCCTTGTAGGGGCCGATGGCGTTATTGTACTGCACGCGGTAACCGCGGTTGACCTGGACCTTGCCCTGGTCATCCACCCACGGCACCCGGAAGATGATGGCCCGGTCGGGCTCCACAAAGCGCTCCAGCAGCCCCTTGTCCTCATATTCGGGGTGCTTGTCAAAAACGGGGCTCAGCGCCTCCAGCACTTCCTTCGCCGCCTGCAGGAATTCTTTTTCGTGGCCGTTCCGCTTCTCCAGATCGGCATACACACGGGCTACATACGCGTTCATGGGCGATCCTCCTTCAATCTCTGTTTCCGGAAGAGACCCTCTCCCGGCTCGGGGAATATTATGAAAAACAGGGGGTCAAAAATCAAGTGCGTTCCTGTTCTTCCCATGTTCTTTTGCTTTCCCGCGGCGAAAGGGGCATGAAAAAAACCGCCCGGCTCCGGGCGGTGAAGGGAAAGGCGGAACCTTATCCCACGTATTCGTATCCCGCATCGGTGACGGCCTTGCGGAGCGCGTCCTCCGGCACCTCATGGCTCAGCTCCAGCACGGCGTTGTTCTGCTCGTGGCTCGTGACCGCGCTGACAACGCCGTCCACTTCCTCCAGCGCCTTCTTCATCCGTGTCTCGCAATGCGCGCACATCATTCCCTGAATTCCGATGGTCTTCGTCATGGTTTCTTCCTCCTTCCCGGTTTCTTCCTGTATATTCGCGATCACCCGGCGGAAATCCTTCTCCGGAACGGGGGTTCCGGGCCGGTCGCGGGTTCCGTCCGTCAGGCGGAACAGGTTCAGTCGCAGCGCGTTGGAGACCACGCAGAAGCTGGACAGGCTCATGGCCGCGGCGCCGAACATGGGGCTCAGCTGCCAGCCGAAAAGGGGATAATAGACCCCGGCGGCCAGCGGAATGCCGATCACGTTGTAGAAAAACGCCCAGAACAGGTTTTCATGGATGTTCCGCAGGGTGGCCCGGCTGAGCCGGATCGCGGCGGCCACATCGGACAGGCGGCTCTGCATGACCACCACGTCCGCCGCGTCGATGGCGACGTCCGTTCCGGCCCCGATGGCGATCCCGATATCCGCCCGGGTCAGGGCGGGGGCGTCGTTGATGCCGTCCCCGACCATGATCACCTTCCCCACTTCCTGCAGCCTCCGGATCACGCCTTCCTTGCCGTCCGGCAGCACCCCGGCGATCACCTCATCCACGCCGGCCTGCCGGCCGATCGCCTGGGCGGTCCGTACGTTGTCGCCCGTCAGCATGACCACCTTCAGCCCCATCTTTTTCAGGGCGGAGACGGCATCCCGGCTGTCCCGCCGCAGGGTATCCGCCACCGCGATAATGCCCAGCAGCCGGCCGTTCCGAAGGAAGAACAGCGGCGTCTTGCCTTCCCCGGCCAGCCGGTCCGCCTCCGTCCGGACGGAGTCCGGCAGCGCGGCCTGGCGGGAAATGTATTTCAGGCTGCCTCCCAGCAGCGGTTCTCCGTCCAGCGTGCCCCGCAGCCCGTTTCCGGGCAGAACGGAGAAATCGCTGACCTCCGCGGCGGGATACGACCGCGCTTCCGCGCACTCCACCACCGCCCGGGCCAGGGGGTGTTCCGACTTCCGCTCCAGGGCATAGGCCGCGGAGAGCAGCTCCGCCTCGGAAACGCCGTCGGCGGGAAGCAGATCCGTCACCCTCGGGGTTCCCTCCGTGAGGGTGCCGGTCTTGTCCAGGGCGATGATCTGCGCCCTGCCCGTGGCCTCCAGGGAGGCGGCGGTCTTGAACAGGATGCCGTGCTTCGCGCCGAGGCCGTTTCCGACCATGATGGCCACCGGCGTGGCCAGTCCCAGGGCGCAGGGGCAGGAGATGACCAGCACGGAAATCCCCCGGGCCAGGGAAAAGGCAGCCGTCTGACCCGTCAGAAGCCAGATCGCTGTCGTCAGCGCCGCGATGCCCAGCACCACGGGCACGAAAATGCCGCTGACCCGGTCCGCGATTTTCGCAATCGGCGCCTTGGTGGCCGCGGCGTCGGACACCATCCGGATAATCTGGCTCAGGGTGGTGTCCTGGCCGACCCGGGTCGCCCGGCAGGTAAGGAAACCGGAGCGGTTCACCGTCGCAGCGGAAACCGGGTCTCCCTCCGCCTTGTCCACCGGAATGCTTTCTCCGGTCAGGGCGGATTCGTCCACGGAGCCGCTGCCGGAAATCACCACGCCGTCCACCGGCAGGTTCTCCCCCGGGCGCACCACAAACAGATCCCCGATGCGCACCTGATCGATGGGCACGGTCACCTCCCGGCCGTCCCGCAGGAGCACGGCGGTCTGGGGCGCCAGCTTCATCAGGCCCTTCAGCGCGTCCGTGGTCTTCCCCTTGCTGCGGGCCTCCAGCGTCTTCCCGACGGTGATCAGCACCAGAATCATGGCGGCGGACTCAAAATACAGCTGGTTCATGCCGCTCATGACCGCGGCCGCGTCTCCCCGCATCTGGGCCCCGGTCATCCGAAACAGCACCGCGACGCTCCATGCAAAGGACACGCCGGAGCCCAGGGCCACCAGCGTATCCATATTCGGCGCCCGGTGCATCAGGCCCCGGAACCCGGAGATAAAAAACTTCTGATTGATGATCATGACGATGGCGCTGAGCAGCAGCTGCAGCAGCCCCATGGCGACATGATTCTGCCTCAGAAAGGCGGGAGCGGGCCAGCCGGCCATATGCACACCCATGGAGAAATACATCAGCACCAGCAGGAAGCCAAGGGAAACGAACAGGCGGCGAAGCAGCCGGGGCGTCTCCGTATCCCGGAGCGAATCCTCCGCCGCCGGGGCGGAGACGGCATTCGCCCCCTTCGCCCGGGCGCCGTATCCCGCGGATTCCACCGCCCGGATGATCTCCTGGGGGGAGGCGGTTCCCTCCACGCCCATGGAATTGGTCAGCAGGCTGACGGAGCACCGGGTGACGCCGGGAACGCTGCTGACGGCCTTCTCGACCCGCGCGGAGCAGGCGGCGCAGCTCATGCCGGTTACTTGATACTGTTCCATTCAATCAGGTCATTTCCTTTAAAATACAGATTCCGCTGATGAAAAACCCATCAGCTTCGTATGTTTTATCACGAAAAGGAGCGCCCGTCAAGACGGCCGGAGCGAAACGCAAAAAAGCTGCCCCTTTCAAGAGGCAGCGGAAAAGGGCTGAATGCCGGCTCAGCCCCGGGGAGCGCGCCGGTCCCGGCCGCTCTGCCGGTAGTACGCGGCCTTGTCCTGATACATGTTCCGGTCGGATTCGCGCAGCAGGTCATCCAGGGATTCTTCCCCGGTGCTCATGGTGTATCCGGCGGATACGCTGTACCCCGCCGCGATGACCTTCTCCTTCAGCACCCGAAGGATTTTCTGAACTTCTTCCTCCTCCTGGCTCATAAACAGGATGGTGAATTCATCCCCGCCGACCCGGTAGGGGATGATGTTCCGGCTGCTGAGTTCCCGCATGCATCTGCCGATCTCCGCCAGCGCCCGGTCTCCCTCCGCGTGTCCCTTCGTATCATTGAGCCTTTTCAGCCCGTTCATGTCGATGGAAGCGACCGCGCTGATTTTCCGGTCCGGGTTCCCGGTGGCTTCATAGAAGGCGAGGCGGCTTCGCAGGGACGTCAGCGGATCCAGATTGTTGTCATGGGACCGCAGGTAAAAATACATGAAAACGCAGGCGATCATGAGGGCTTCGTTCAGGTGAACCCGCCCGTAGGACGCGTCCACCAGGGAGGAGCCCATGCATCCGATCACGCAGACAATCAGAACCGCCCGTTCCGCGCTTTTTCCTTCATAGAACCGTTTCCAGATCGTATACAGAATGATCAGCATATACAGGAAGGAAACGATAAAAACCACATAGCCCAGCGGGCCGCGGACAAAATCATAATCTTCGTCGAAGGAGAAGGCCAGCGGAGAGAAGAAGGCCGTCAGGTTCACCGCGGCGCTGACCCCCCAGGGAATCCAGAGCTTCCAGGACCGCTTCTCCGGCGAGCAGACCACCAGCAGCAGGCTGACCCCGGCGGTCGGGCGCAGAATGTAGCCCGCCACGGAGAGCAGAACCCGCCAGAACCGCAGCTCCGGGCGAAAGGCGCAGCAGGTTTCCAGCACGTCCTCCACCACCAGCAGAAGGCAGCACGCCAGCGTCCCCCAATAAAACCGAAGATCCATGTCCCGGGCCTTCTGCTGCGCATGCAGCTTCATGCCGAAAAGAACCGCCAGAAAGATCGTAATATAGTGAACATCGAGCAGATAGGACAAAACGGAGAAATCATCCGTTCTCATGGAAATTCCTCCTTTCCCGTTCGATGGGAATCCGAATGGAACCATTGTACCCAAGATTCCCCGGGATTGCAAGAACATTTTGTCAACCCACCCGTGTCCGGAAATGTCAGCCCCGCCCGCGTCCGGAACCGGGACGCGTTTTCCCTGTCCGTCAGTCCAGGTATTCCAGGCCGATGCAGAGCTGTCCTCCGTCCGAAAAAAACAGTCCCAGATTTCCCCGGCCCTGCAGGCTCTCCACGGTGACCTTCAGCCGGTATTCCTGCCCGGGAATCAGCTCCGCCCGAAGCGGGCAGCGGGAGAAGAAGCTGTCCGCCACCCGTTCCGCGGTGATCCGTCCCTCGCCCAGAACCTCTCCGGTTTCCGGATTTGCCACCTCCAGCCGCAGCACCGGGCGCCGCCGCTGATAGAAGCAGGCCGCCTCAAAGAGCACCGCGTTCAGCTGCTTTCCCTCCGCCATGAAGGTCTGTTCGACGCTCTGCCCCACTCCGAATTCCACGGAATGCACCGGCTCCGCGCCGTCGGCGTTGAACAGGAGCCGGCTCCCGTATCCGTTCTCCGCCAGGCGTTTCTCCGCCTCAGGCAGGAATCCGTTCCATACCCAGATGTTTTCCCCCACCGCCAGATGGGTATAATTTTGGTTCAGATAGTCCTCAAATTCTACCGCGTAATCATGGAAAACAAAGCCCCAGATCTGATCCGTCGGATTGTACAGCACGACGGCGGGATTTTTCCGGAGCGAGGCCAGCTGCCGATCCTTCCACATATCGTAGTACCACCGGATGCTGACCGCGTCGCAGGCATCCTGGGGCAGCAGTTCCAGGTTCATGATCATCTGGCTGAAAATCGGCGTATCGCAGGAGTGCACCTGTTCATGGGGATCCGTCAGCAGATCCAGCATCAGCTCCTCCGCCCGGGCGGGCTGCCGGCCCAGGGGCTGGGGATACAGCAGGTTGTACGCGTCCCAGTATCCGAAGTCGAGCAGCAGGATCACCGCCGTCACGCCGGAGACCGCCAGGGCGCCTCCCCGGAGGAGGGGCTTCCCCGCCCGCCGGTCCGCGGCCTCTCCCAGCAGCAGGGCGATGGCTGCGGCCGTATGGGCATAGTAGGCCATGCCGTGAAAATGATCGAATTCCCGGATCCCCGTATAGATCGCGGAGCAGAAGAACGCCACCGCGGCCGCCGGCGATTTTCTCCCCGCCCGCAGGCAGAAAAGGACCAGGCCCGCCGCCTGCAGCAGCTTCAGGATACCCTGCACCGGCGTGCTTCCCAGGCTTTGCGCGGCGCGCAGCAGATATCCGCCCCACAGCACAAAGGGTTTCCAGAACAGCTCCAGCGCGCTGGAGCCGATGCTCGCGTACTGGGCGTAGCAGGTCACATTGATCTCATAGGCGCCTTCCCAGCAGTTTTTCAGGTTGCCGGTCAGGGCATACCATCCTCCCAGCAGCAGGAAGGGAGCCAGGCAGAACGCCAACAGGCGCGCGTCCTCGCGCAGCGCCTTTTTCCGGGCGATCGCCCGCCCGGCCTCAGGCTCTCTCCGCAGGAAGGAAATCTGAAGTCCCAGGGCGGCCAGAAACAGGCAGAAGACGGAATACACCGCCACAAAGATGGAGCCGAAACTGAGCGCGATTCCCAGGGCGATCATGCCCGCGCAGGCCGGGGAGATCTCCCGCGTCCGTGCGTACCGGAACAGTTCCAGCCCGATGATCAGCAGCCCCAGCCCCTGCCAGTGCTCCGTGATCATGGTGGTCGCCAGCGTGACCGTCTTCAGGCCGGCCAGGTACAGCAGCGGCATCAGCCACAGGGACAGTTCCGGAAGATCTTTCCGGTTCCTCCGGTACAGCACACCCCAGACCAGCGTCATCAGCAGGTACATCCAGACCCGGTACTGGAAAACCGTCCGGGCGCCCAGCAGGGCCGGCAGGGCGGCAAAATAGTAGGAGAAGGGCATATGCTGGGAAAGATAGCTCCGGTACAGATCCTGTCCGTGGGCGATATTGTATCCGCCGAAAAGCACGTCCTGTTCATCCGTGAAGGTCGGCTCGCTCAGCAGGGAGAAATACAGCAGGAGCACAAACAGGACATAGGCCCAGGGCAGAAGCCTTTTCCATCCCTTTTCTCCGCGCGTCCGTCTCTTCATTTCATTTTCCGCCTTTCTGCGAATTCAGCCCATCACTTCTCCTTCCCCGGATTTTATCATGTTTCCGCTCAAAATGCCACTGTTTCCTCCACCCGGCCCGCATCCATGCGCAGCAGCACATCCCCGTACCGGATCGCCCCGTTTTCATGGGTAACCAGCAGCACGGCCGTCCCGGCCCGTGCGGTATCCCGCAGCATCTCCAGCACCCGCTCCGTGTTCCCGTCGTCGAGGTCCCCGGTGGGCTCGTCCGCCAGAAGCACTTCCGGCCTTCGGCACAGCGCCCGGCAGATCGCCATCCGCCGCAGTTCCCCGCCGGAAAGCTCCCTCGGACGGCTGTCAGCCAGAGCGGCAATGCCCAGTTCTTCCATCCGGCGCTCCGCCTCCGCCGCCGGAATCGCCCGCCCGTACAGCGCGCCGGGCAGCAGGATATTTTCCCGCACGGTCAGGGTCTCCACGGCGCTGCGGCCCTGGGGAATGACCGCAATCTTTTCGTTTCGCAGCCGGGAAAGCGCCCGATCGTCCAGCGCGTACAGGTCTTCCCCCTCCAGCAGCACCCGTCCCTCCGTCGGCTGTAGCAGGCCCGCCAGCATATGCAGCAGCGTCGTTTTTCCGGACCCGCTGCGCCCCATGAGCACGGTCACCCTTCCGCTTTCCAGCTTCAGGTCCGTTTTCCGGACGGCCTCAAAATGATTCGCTTCTCCCGTTTTCCGGAAATAGACTTTGGATATTCCTTCCGCGTACAGACTCATCTCAGTTTCCCTCCCGAAGCACGGTTCCCGGATCCACCCGGCTCAGCCGCGCCGCCGCGCCGAGGCTGGCCAGAGCGCTCATCAGCAGGCAGAGAAGCACCGTTACCCCGCCCAGCAGGAGGAGGGTTCCCGCCCCGGGAAGCAGATAGGGCAGTCCCAGGCTCTTCTCGATCAGCCCGGTGAAGGGAAGCAGGAGCAGCAGCGCCAGCCCCACCCCCAGCAGGCTCCCGGCCAGGCCGCAGATCAGGGCCTCTCCCGTCACCATCCCGCCCAGCATGCCCCGGCTCATACCCAGCAGCCGCAGCACACCGAATTCCCGCTTTCGCTCATGGATCATCATGGCAAAAACGATTAGCAGGATGATCAGCGCCAGCAGCCAGATGGCGGCAATGAGCCAGATGACCACCGCGGACACGGATTTCAGGCTGTCCGAAACGCTGGAGAACATGCTGCGGGTCTGCAGGGCTTCGACCTTCCGGACGTGAAGGTTGATGTCCGCGGTCACCTTCTCTGCGTCATAGCCGTCCCGGACCTTCAGATAGACCGCTGAAACCTGCTCCGCGGGATCCCCGCTGAGCTGCAGGTCATGCCCCATGGCCCGGGCCGCGTCCAGCAGCTTCTGCAGCGTTTCCATGGTGCAGTACACCGCCGTATCCAGCCCGGTGCCCGTGGCCTCCAGCCGGCCCACGACGGGACAGTTTTCATTGTAGATGCGGATGCTTTCCCCCGGCCCGGCGCTGACCCGGCTGCCCACCAGGACTTCCCCGGACTCCAGGCGTTTTCCGTAGCTTTCCGCGATCCAGGGCTGAACCACGAAGTCGGTTTCCTGATCCAGGCCGATCACCTGCACCGGCACGGAGCAGCAGGAAGCCCGCAGGGAAGCCAGGAAAAGCTGGGGACTCATCTTTTCGATCCCCTCGATGGCTTCCAGCCGGTCCATCTTTTCCCGGCTCATATAAAAATAACCCGTCGTTCCCTGCAGGAACAGGGATTCCGGGTTCACCCGGGACCGGGCGCTGGCCGGGATCACGATGATATCGGCGCCCATCCGGTTTTCCAGGCTCTGCAGCCCGTTCCGCAGGGAGCCGATCACCATGGATCCGCCGAAAACGGCCAGCGCCTGAAAGGCCACCAGCAGGATCAGCGCTGTCGTCCGCCCGGCCTTCCGGGTCAGGTTTCGCAGGGGCAGCTTCCATGCCTTCATCTTTTCTCTCCATTCAAAGGAACCGCTGATTTCTCAGCGGCTCCGGATTGTTCCGATCAACGCGGCCAGGGACAGGAGGCCCGCCAGCACGCCCGCCACCAGCGCCGCCGGCAGGGTGACCAGGCGGCAGGTCATCTCCGCCATCCCGCAGACCGGCAGGAGGGTTCCGGGAGCCAGCACCAGCCCCAGGGACAGCAGCAGCAGGCCTCCGGCCAGGATCGTTCTTCCCCGGCCCCGCGCCAGCGCCATTCCGGCTCCTGCCAGCGCCAGCAGGATTCCCAGGACAAGGATCAGCTGACCCGCCCCCGCGCAGGGCGCGGCGCTTCCGTCCGCGTGGACGCAGGGCCGCAGAAAGGTTTTGACGCCCACGGCCGTCACCAGGCCGATGGCGCCGGCGCCCGCGCTCAGCAAGTTCTGGATTTTACGGGTCATATGTATTTCCTCCCCAGCTCAAAGCTCTCATTGACGACCTCCCGGGCCACGCGGCCGTGCTCCAGCACGATGGTACGCTGCGCCGCCTCCGCCACCTCCGGGTCATGGGTCACCACGATGAGGGTGGTGCCCTCCTTGTGCAGCTGGGAGAACAGGTTCAGCACGATGTTCTCGTTGGTTTCGTCCAGGTTTCCCGTCGGTTCGTCCGCCAGGATCAGCTCCGGATGGTTGATCAGCGCGCGGGCCACGCAGACCCGCTGCTGTTCGCCGCCGGATAGCTGGCTGGGCAGATGGTGCGCCCGCTCCCGCAGGCCCACCAGCTCCAGCGCATCCAGCGCCTCCTTCTCGTCGGGCATGGAATGGTAATACTGGCTCACCATCACGTTCTCCACCGCCGTCAGGTAATTCACCATGTGGAACTGTTGGAACACCAGGCCGATCTTGTCCCGGCGGATGTCCGTCAGCTTCCGGCTGCTCTCTTTGGAGATATCCACGCCGTCCAGCAGCACCTCGCCCAGGCTGGGCTTGTCCATGCATCCGATGATGTTCATCATGGTGCTCTTGCCGGATCCGGAGGGGCCCATGATGGCCACCCATTCCCCCTGATCCACATGGATGTTCACGTTATCCAGCGCCTTCAGCTCGCCGTAGATCTTGGAAACATTTTTCAGTTCAAGCAGGCTCATTTTTCATCCCCCATGTTTTCACTGTCGTCTTTTCCGGAATTCCGATCCCCCGCTTACTCTCCCTTGAGCACCAGCGCCGGATCGATGGCCACCGCGTTCCGGATGGGAAGCAGGCAGCTCAGGGCGGAAATCGCCATGGAAACGATCATGGTCACCGGCACCAGCAGGGGCTGCAGGGTGATCGATCCGCCGAAGACGTTCACGCTGATGATCTGGGCAAAGCCGAATCCCAGCACCGCCCCCAGCAGGCCGCCCAGCATGCCCAGGAACATGCCCTCGCCCAGGAATTCCGTCCGGATGCTGCCATCCGAGGCGCCCAGCGCCTTCCGCAGGCCGATCTCCTTCCGGCGTTCCGTCACCACGGCCATCATGGTCGTGGAAACGCAGATCATCGTCAGCAGCAGCACCACCGCCGTCACCAGGAAAACCAGGGACTGCAGCTTACCCAGCACCGCGGTTTCCGAATTGGTGATCCGCTTCACCAGCCGGGCGGCAACGCCGCTTCCCGATCCGTTCAGCGCGTCCACGTATCCGGCCAGCTCCTCCGCCCCCGCGGAGACGCTCAGCTCCATGACGTCCAGCCGTCCGTTCTCGCCCGTCAGCACCCCCAGGTCCTCCAGGCTCATGAAGATATAGCCTTCCTCCTTGCCGCCGGTTTCCAGGATGCCCGTCACCCGCAGGTTCAGCGTGTTCCCGGTCACCGCCGTCACGTTCTCCGTCGGCCGGGCGCTGTTCACCGCGCTGACCAGGGCTTCCGAGGTAACGGTGGCTCCGCTGACCGCGTCAATCTCGCCCTCCTGCAGCGGAAGGCTCTTCCCCAGAAAGCGCCGGGTGAAGAATTCCTCGCCGCACTGTCCGCCGAACTCCTCCGTCTGGGAGGAAACGTCGACGGTGATCTCAGCGATCTTCATCTCATCGTCCAGCGTGAGGGTCACGTACACAGGCCCCTGCCCGAAGCCCTCCGCGCTGCCCGCCAGGGTGTCCCCCGGCTTGATCTCCGCCGCGCCGGTCTCGCTTCCGGAGGCCGCGGGACGGTAGCTCAGCTCCGCCACCGATCCCACCTTCAGCCCCAGGGTATCCGCCACGCTTTTTCCCACCAGGATCTGGCGAATGCCGGAGGGATATTCCCCCTCCACCGTGAAATAGGGGCTGGTGGTTTTCACCTGTTCAAAATCCGTCCCCGCCGCCACGAAGGTCTGCTGGTTCCGGACCATCTGGACGTTCACATACCGGTAGGGCGTCCGGCCCAGCAGCTGGTCCGCGGGGATTCCCTCCAGCGCCTTTCCCGCGCCCTCCAGGGTCATTTCCGCGCCCTCCGACGGCACCAGCAGCACGTTGGCGCCGTAGGACCGGAACTGGGCCTGCATCTGGCGGGGAACATCATAGTAAATGGTAACCAGTCCGCTGAGGATGGCCGCGCCGATCGCGATGGACAGCAGGGCCACCAGCATCCGGGATCTGCGGCGCAGGAGGGATGCGGTGATCATCCGCAGGAACATCTTTCTTCTGCTCATGCATCTTCCTCCTTCCTTACGCCTTGCTGCCATGCAGCACTTCCGCCGGATCCAGGCGCAGCACCATCCGGATCGCCGGCAGGCTGCCCGCGATGGTTACCAGGGAAATCAGCACCGCCACCACGGGAATCACCAGGGGTTTCATTTCGATCGCCGCGCCGAAAACGCTCCTGCCGATCAGCTGCGCGAAGCCGAAGCCCATGAAATATCCCACCGTGCCGCCGAACAGCGCGGTGATCAGGATTTCGGTCATGAACACGCCGGTGATCGCCTTGTCATGCGCCCCGATCGCCTTCAGCAGGCCGATTTCCTGGCTGCGTTCCATCACGCTGGCGGTCACCAGATTGGAGATCCCCAGGGCGGAGCCGATCAGGCTCATGATCGTGATCAGGATCATCAGCAGCTGCGTCTTGTCCAGAATCGTTCCCTCGCTGTCCGCCACCTGGCGCACCGCGGAGGCCACGGATCCGGGAATGACTTCCATGATCTGATAGCAGATGGCGGAGACGTAGGCCGTGCAGTACCAGGTGTCGTAGTCCCGCTGGCTCAGAGCCTTCGGGTTCTTCGCTGCCTTCCGCGCCAGGTCATTGTCCGGCGTGGTCAGGGCGGACACCTCAATGGAGCTGACTTTTCCCTCCGTGCCGCTCAGCGTCTGCACCAGCGCCAGCGGCGCGTAAATCTGCTCGTCCTCGTCTCCGCCCGCGTCGTAGACGCCGGCCACCACGGCCTGAACCTCGCCTGCAGAACCCTTCAGGCTCAGGGCGTCCCCCGCGTGCAGCCCTTCCCGTTCCGCCAGAACGGCCCCGACCATGACGGGGTTTTCCGCGGCGCCTCCCTGTTCATCGATCCAGGCGCCTTCGGTCACGTCCCACCAGGAGCGCAGGCTGACCACGCCGGCGTCCACGCTCTCCCCCGTGGGCAGATCCAGATGATGGTTGAACCAGGTGCCCTCCGCCATGGCCGTGTTTCCGGAGGGAAGGGTCACCTCCGTCTCCAGGAAGGGAGCGAAATCGACGATGTTGTAGGTCCAGAAAATCGTCTTGATCTTGCCCACATCCGCCTCGTTCAGATACGCCGTGGCGATGGCCTCGCCGCCGTCCTCCACGTCGTACAGATCCGCCAGCAGGGACGCGTCCTGACTCCGGACGGTGATGTTGGCCCCGTAGGCCTTCAGCTCCTGATTCACCTTGTCCCCCACGTCCAGCATGACATTGATCATGCTGGTGGCCAGGGACGCCCCCAGGGCAATGGTAAAGGCGATCAGCAGCATCTTGCTCCACTGCCGGATCAGGACTCCCTTGATCATCCGAAACAGCATGATTCTGACCTCCCTTCCCTCACCGGAATTCCCGCTCCGAGGCGAGAATGTCGCTCATTTTGAAAATCAGGTATCCTCCGTCCACCCGGAAGGACAGGGGAATCGGGTTGCAGCCGCCCCGGAAGCCGATGGTGTTGATGTTCATCACCACGTCGCAGCGCTTGCAGACCACCTGCTCCCCCCGCTGGTAGTATCCCGCCGTGCCGCAGACCTCGCAGGCGTCCAGCCCGACGCCATAGGCGCCGCCGCCGGGCTTTTTCACGATGATCCAGCGGACCTCCACCTTGCCCGAGGTGATGTACTCAAAGCGGTGCAGGTTTCCGTCGTTCACCTGCTCCGCGGCGATCCGGATTTCCGCGTCCTCCCCTTCCCCGACGATCTCGTAGGTTTCCGGCGGGGAGAGCTCGACCTTCTGGTTGTTCAGCGCGTGAACCACCGTCAGGTTCACCACGCACACGGCGCAGAAAACCGCCGCCACGCAGGCGATCCGCCGGCAGTGCCGGTTGTAGGCCTTCCATTTCCGGTGCTGGGCCGGGTTGGCATAGGGGCGGGTGATCCGGATCCGCTTCACGAACAGCAGCGCCGGAATGATCATGCTCAGCCCGGCGATCACCAGCAGGAAGAACAGCGTGTTGTTCGTCGCGAACCGAGCCAGCGGGAACGCCCAGGGGCTGGTTTTGCTGGAATAGGGCGGCAGCCAGGTCAGCCATTTCGCCCGGGCGGTCCATTTGCTGACCGCCAGGCCCAGGAACCGGATCGCGTTCACCCCCAGCGCCAGGTTCATGACCCACAGCACCGTCCGGGTGGAATCCAGCTCCATGGCGCACTGATACAGGAAGCGCACGTAGATCCAGAGAATCAGCAGCGCCGCCAGATAGCCCGCCAGGCGGGTGAAATACTCCGCGGACAGGAAGCCGTTCCCCAGGGTTTCGAAGGTGAAGGGATAAGCCATCACATCCGGCAGCTCATAGAAGAGCAGCAGCGCCGTCAGCACCGCTCCGAGGGAGCCCACGATCCATCCTCCCGCGCCGATTCCTTCCTCTGTGTCGCTTCCGTAATAGGTCAGCTTCCGGTGCTTCCGGCCGAAGGCGATGGAGAACACGGAGAAGAGCAGCGTGAAGACGATGACGGCCAGAAAGATGTAGAAATTCCACTGGTTGGTGGCGATCCTGCCGGTGGTGTTCTTCATCCAGGCCATTCCCGCGGACGCGGCGGCTCCGGCCAGCATTCCCGCCAGGATGAAGCGGTTTCCCCGCTTCCCGAAGGCCAGGGAACACAGGCTCCAGAACAGACAGATCAGAATGCAGACCGACCACAGATCCCCGGTTACCGTTTCCAGATATTTCAGCAAAGCGCAGCGCCTCCTGAATCATTGATTCATCCATGGAAAGCATGCGGAAACCGCAGGCCGCAATCCCCCGCGGATTGCCTCACCTGCGGTTTCCGTTTCAGAAGTGTATTTCTTCCGCGTTCTCCCGGATCGCGGGTCCGGCATGCGGAAGTGGATTACCACTCCTGCACGTTGTATTCCCAGTGCACGAAGTTCACTTCGATGGGAGCTTCCCAGAAGCGGCCTTTCACGCCGGTCTCCTCATCCACATGCAGCAGGTAGCCGTTCTCCACGGGGCTGTGAATGATGAAGGTCAGGGTGTAGGTGTCCGCCTTGTCCAGCTTGATGTTCGCGCCGTAGTGCGCGCCGTCGTCCGCGTTCATGACCATGAAAGCGCCTTCCGCGGCCACGGATCCGTCCGTCTCGGAAACGATGCGGTACTCCACGGTGCTGTAGGCCAGCCAGTCGCCCGCGCCGAAGCCCAGGTCGTTCTCGTTCCAGTGAATGTCCGCTTCCAGATGGATGTTGCTCTCCTCCACGGTCAGGCCGGCCTGATCAGCGGGCTCCATCTGAACGGGCTGGAAATACACAGCCGCCACATGCAGGGGGGCTTCCTCCAGGTCCACTTCTTCCACGGGAGTCTCGGCGGTGCCATCCAGCAGGATGGGGAATTCTTCAAATCCGGCTTCCTCCGCCACGGCAGCGGTCACGCCCAGCATCATCGCAGCGGCCAGGATCAGGGCAAGAAACTTCTTCATGAATGTCTTCCTCCGTTTCATTACAGTCAGGGGTTCCCATTTCCCATTATCTACCAACGGCTCCCGCCCTTGCGGGGAAGAGGGGGCGCCGGGGTATTCCTCGGTTTACTTTTTCTTCGCCTCGTATTCCGCCCGGACCGCGGCGATCTTTCCGCGATAGTGGGCGACGAGGAAGGTGACCAGCAGGATGATCGACAGGATCAGCTGGGGCACCAGGGTCTCCAGATACGGATAGATGCCGAAGATCTGGAGCACATCGTTTTCCGGAATGCCGGGCACGCGCAGGGTCAGGTCGAAGACGTTGCCCTCCGCCAGCTCCTTGATACCGCTGCCCAGGAAAGCCACGCACATCACCGCCATCAGAATGGAGGTCGCGGTGAAGAACACCTTGATCGGCAGCTTGATGGAAAGCTTCGTGATGGCCAGGTACACGAACACCAGCAGCACGCAGCCCGCTCCGAAGCCGGCCCAGACCATGCCGGGATTTCCCTCCGAGAGCATGGGCTGATAGAACAGGACCACCTCGGCTCCCTCCCGGAACACGGAGAGGAAAGCGGTGAAGGCCAGGGCAAAGGCCGAGTTCCGCTCCACCCCGCTCTGCACCTTGCTGTCAATGTAGCGGGTCCAGGTGGCGGCTTCCGCCTTGGAGATCATCCAGTTGCTGACGTAGAACAGGACGCACACCGCGATCAGCGCCGTGATGCCTTCGATGACCTCCTGCGCCATGCCGGCCCCGACGAAGGCCTGCTTCGCCCACGCCAGGATGGCCGCCGCGATGAAGCTGGCCACCACGCCCAGCCCCGCGCCGATGTACACGTTTTTCAGGCTCTTTCCGTTTCCGCTCTTCACCAGGTAGGCGATGATGGCGGCGATGACCAGGATGGCCTCCAGGCCCTCCCGGACAATGATGCCGAAGGCGCCGAGGAAGGTCAGCCAGCGGGGATCCGAAGGCGCGGCTTCCGCCTCCGTCTCCGTTCCCTCCGCGGCGGCAGCGGTCTCCGCCGCCTTCTCCGCCTCCTGCGCGGCCTTCTTCTCGTCCAGCGCGGTAGCCCGGGCGTTCAGGTTGTTCTTCAGCGCCTTGACTTCCCGCTTGAACTTCTTGGATTCAAATTTCTCCGCGCCGCGGGCCGCGATGCTCTTCACCTCGGCAAACTGCGCGTCCGTCTCCTCCCGGTCCGCGATGCTCATCTCGCTGTAGATCGCGTGGCTGAAGCCGGATTCCTCGTACACCGTGTAGTAGGCCGTGTTCACATTGTCCAGCGCGGCCTCGAAATCCCGTCCGTTGTATCCGGTGCTGGCGGTGCTCAGCAGCTCCTCCATCACCTCGCTGGCCGCGGTCCAGCTGGCGTACTGCGCCTTCGCGTCGGGATCCCCCGCGTACTCCGGCCAGGGCTCGGCAAACTGCTCCACGCCGCCCAGCCACCAGGTCATGGTGGTTTCCGGCTCCCCGTCCTTTGCCGCCAGCTTGTTCGCGTCCGTGCGGATCATGGTTTTCAGCTTCACCAGCTCCGTCCGGACCTCTTTGCGGTTCTCCTCGCTGTCATTCGGCTTCCGGACCGCTCCCTTGCAGGTGGAAAACTGCAGCTCCACCGCGTTCTTCCGGGGTCCGGAAATATAGGTCAGCGTCTGGCGCTCAAAGCCCGTGATCTCATAGATCTGGAAATAGGCGTCGCTGACATTGCTGTAGGCCGTATTCACGTCGCCGTTCAGATACGCCTCGAATGCTCCGTCCGCCAGCTTGTCAATTTCCGTCGCCGCGGAGCCCCAGCGGTTTCCTTCCTCGTGAACCACCGTGGCCTGCGCGGAATTTCCCGATGGCGCCGCCACGCATCCCAGCGCCAGCAGCACCACCGCCAGCAGCGCGATTCCGCGTCTCCTGCTCATCCTCTGATGCCTCTCCTTCCGCCATAATTGCCCGCAAGCAACATTTGTTTCTCATGGGCAACCAACGCGGCTATGTTAGCACCCTCTAACAGCGTTGTCAATAGCTAACTTGAAAATGTGCGAAAAAAAACCGCGGCGGTTCCGTCGCGGTTTCTTCTTCCCGGTTCCCTTATCCCCGGTTGGTTTTGCCCAGATAGGCCTCCTGAATGGCGGCGCTGGCCAGCAGCTCCCCGCCGGTGCCGCTCATGGTAATGCGGCCGGTCTCCAGCACGTAGGCATAATCGCAGGCGTGCAGCGCCGCGTTGGCGTTCTGCTCGATCAGCAGCACCGTCATGCCCGTGTCCTTCAGGGTCTGGATGATGCGGAAGATATCCTTCACCACCAGGGGGGCCAGCCCCAGGCTGGGCTCATCCATCATGATCATCTTGGGCCGGGTCATCATGGCCCTGCCCACGGCCAGCATCTGCTGCTCGCCGCCGGAAAGGGTTCCCGCCAGCTGCCAGGAGCGCTCCCGCAGCCGCGGGAAGAGGTCGTAGATGTATTCGATATCCTGTGCGATCACTTCCCGGTCCTTCCGCAGATAGGCGCCGATCCGCAGGTTTTCCAGCACGGTCAGGTTCGGGAAAACCCGCCGTCCCTCCGGCACCATGGCGATGCCGGTCTCCACGATCTTCTGGGTGCCGTAATCCGTAATATCCCGGCCCTCGAAGAATACCCGGCCCTCCCGGGGCCGGACCAGGCCCGCGATGGTCCGCAGGGTGGTGCTCTTTCCCGCGCCGTTGGCGCCGATCAGCGTCACGATCTGCCCCTGATCCACATCAAAGGAAATGCCCTTCAGGGCTTCGATGCCGCCGTAGCTGACCACCAGATCCGTCACTTTCAGCAGGCTCATTCCTCTTCCACCCCCAGATATGCCGCGATGACCACGGGATTCTGCTGAACCTCCTCCGGCGTCCCGTTGGCGATGGGCCGTCCGAAGTCCAGCACGTAGATCCGGTCGGAGATATCCATAACCAGATTCATATGGTGTTCGATCATGAACACGGTCAGATTGAATTCGTTCTTGATCCGGACGATGAACTGTCCCAGCTCGTCCGTCTCCTGGGGATTCATGCCCGCCGCCGGTTCGTCGAGCAGCAGCAGGGTCGGCTCCGTGGCCAGGGCCCGGGCGATTTCCAGCAGCCGCTGCTTGCCGTAGGGAAGGCTGGTGGCCAGCTCCTCCGCCGCCTCCGTCAGCCCGACCGTCTCCAACAGCTTCCAGGCCGTCTCCCGGTTCTTCCGCTCCTCTTCCCCGTTCAGGTGCAGCACCTGAGTGAAGAGGTTGCTCTTTCTCCGCAGGTGCATGGCGGTCATGATGTTGTCGAAGACCGTCATCCCGGAGAACAGGCGGATGTTCTGAAAGGTCCGGGCAATGCCCAGGGCGGTGATCCGATCCGGCGTCCGGTGCATCCGTTCGCTGCCGATTTCCTTTCCATGGAAGAGAATCCGGCCCCGGGTGGGCTGATAAACGCTGGTAACGCAGTTGAAGGCCGTGGTCTTTCCGGCGCCGTTGGGGCCGATGAGGGCCACGATCTCGCCCCGGTCGATGTGCATGGAGAAATCATTCACCGCGATGACGCCGCCGAACTGCATCGTCAGATGGTCCAGCTGCAGCACCGTTTCCCCGTCCGTTTTCATATCCGGAACGGTTCGGATGTCCATCTCGCTCATTTCACTCATTTCACGGCCTCCTTCCGCTTTTCCCGGAACAGGTCCGGCAGTTCCCGGGTGCCCATGATTCCCTTCCGGAAGAAGAGCACCACCACCATGATGATGATGGAGAAGACCACCAGGCGGAAGCCGTTGCGCAGCAGCGGCACCTCGAGGCTGCCGATGATCTGCTTTTCATCCAGGAACCGCAGCCACCATTCGCTGGCGGCCACGAACAGGAAGGAGCTCAGCACGCTGCCGGTCACGGAGCCCACGCCGCCGATCACGACGATCAGCAGGATTTCGTAGGTCATGGCCGTGGTGAAGAACTTGGCCTGCACCGTGGTCTGATACATGGCAAGCATGGCGCCGCCCACCCCCGCGAAAAAGGAGGAGATGCAGAAGGACAGGCGCTTGTGGTGCGCCAGATTGATGCCCATGGCTTCCGCGGCGATCTCATCGTCCCGGATGGACTTCAGCGCCCGGCCGTATCCGGAATTCAGCAGCAGCACGATCAGTCCGATGCATACCCCCGCGATCAGGAAGGGCACCAGGGTGGACAGATAGACCGTGACCTCGCCGTTCGCGTTCCGGATATTGAAGTCATTGAAGGAGGGATAGAGGCGGAGCATATTGGATCCGTTGGTCAGGGGACCCATGTTGTTCCACTGGATCAGCACCCGCATGATCTCGGCGAAGCCCAGGGTCGCGATGGCCAGGTAGTCGCTCTTCAGCCGCAGCACCGGCAGGCCGATCAGGAAGGCGAAGAAGGCCGCCGCCAGTCCGGCCAGCACCAGGGCCACCACCACCGGCAGGGAAAACTGGATCAGCCCTCCGTCATAATACTGGTAAACCACCGGCCGGCTTTCCGCCGGAATGGTGAAAATGGCATATACATAGGCGCCGATCATCATGAAGCCGGCCTGGCCCAGGGAAAAGATGCCCGTAAAGCCGTTCAGCAGGTTCATGCTCACCGCCACCAGGGCATAGGTGGCGCCCTTTTTCAGCACGGTAAAGAGCATGGAGGAGGGGGGGAGCAGCTGTTCCGCCGCGAAGACCGCCGCATAGATCACCGCGACGATGATCCAGGTCAGCACGGCGGGTTTTCTGGATTTTTTCCTCATTTCTTCTCTCCTCCTTTCCTACACCTTGTCCGTGGTCTTCTCGCCGAAAAGGCCCGTCGGCTTGACGACCAGAATGATGATCAGCAGCGCGAAGGTGAAGGCATCGGAGAAGATCGCCAGTCCCAGCGGCTTGCTCACCAGTCCCGCCTTGAACAGGATGACGTCCAGCCCCTTGATCAGGTTCTCCATGATGCCGATGATGAACGCGCCGACCACCGCCCCGGGAATGGAGCCGATGCCGCCGAACACCGCGGCGACGAAGGCCTTCAGGCCGGGCATGGCGCCGGAGGTCTGAATGACGGTCGGATAGTTGGTGAAGTACAGCACGCTGCCCACCCCGGCCAGGAAGGAGCCGATAACGAAGGTGGTGGAAATGACGCTGTTGATCTTGATGCCCATCAGCTGCGCCGTCTCAAAATCCTTGGAAACCGCCCGCATGGCCATGCCGATTTTGGTTTTGCTGATCAGCAGCACCAGGGCGACGACCAGCAGGATCACCAGCACGGGGGTCACGATGGTGACCACCTTGGTGGTGGCGGGTCCGATCCGGACGGAATCGGAGATCACCGGAATGGTTGGATACTGCTTGTTCAGGCCGCCGGTGATATACAGCACCAGGTTCTGCAGCGTATAGCTGACGCCGATGGCGGAAATCATGGCGGACATCCGCGGCGCGGACCGCAGCGGCTTGTAGGCGACCCGTTCAATCACGAAACCCACCGCGGCGGTGATGATCAGCACCAGCGGCACGGAGATCCACAGCGGTATGCCGGAGGCCGCGATATAGACCATGATAATTCCGGCGGCCATGAACACGTCGCCGTGGGCGAAGTTGATCAGCCGCAGGATGCCGTACACCATGGTATATCCGATGGCGATCAGCGCGTACTGCCCCCCGACGGAGATGCCGGACAGCAGGTAGGGAAAAACGGTATCCCACATGAACGGGACACATCCTTTCTCACATCTCTTCACGTTTCATCCGCGGGGCACGGAGCGCCCGCCGCCCGCGGAAAATGGAAATCGCGGCGGAGGCAGCCGCCCCCGCCGCGCAGGAGTTTCCGCTTTTGATTTCGCCCGGAGGCTTATTCCACGGTCTGCTCCGCAACAAACTCCCAGTCGCCGGTCTCGTTGTTCGCCTTCTTCACGAACGCGGAGGTGCGGATGGCATCGCCGGTGGCGTCAAAGGCGATATGCCCGGACACGCCGTCGATCTCCACCGCGGGCAGCGCCGCCATCACGGCCGCGCCGTCGGTGCTTCCCGCCGCCTGCAGCGCCGCCAGGGCGGCGAAGTATCCGTCATAGCCCATGCAGGTCACGCCGGCGATCATGTCGTTGCCGCCGTTGTTGGTCATGGCTTCCGCGTCTTCCGCCAGCCAGGCCTTGAAGCCGTTGTCGAATTCCGCGTTGGCCCCTTCCTGATAGAAGGTCGTCACGATCAGGTCAATGCTGGTTCCCTTCGCCGCGGCCGCCACCACGTTGCTGTCCAGCGTGTCGCCGCCCAGCACCGGGACCGTAATGCCCTGGCTGGCCGCCTGGGAAATGATCTGGGTGGAATAGGCAATGGAAACGGGGCAGAAGATCAGATCCGCGCCGAACATCTGGGCATTGCTCAGGAAAGAGGTAAAGTCGGAATTGTTGGTCTGGAAATCATCCTTGTAGGTCACGCCGCCCAGGCCCTCAAAGGCTTCCTGGAAGAACTTGATCAGGCCCTGGTCATAGTCGTTGCCGGCTTCACCCAGGCAGTAGGCGGTCTTCGCGCCCAACTCCTTGAAGGCATAGTTGGCCAGCACGGTTCCCTGGAAGGGATCCAGGAAGCAGACCCGGAAATAGTGGCTGTTGCCCGCGGTCACCTGCGGATTGGTGCAGGTCAGGCCGATGGCCGGGATGTTCGCGTTCTTGAAATATTCAGAGCCCGCGATGGAAACACCGGAGCCGTAGGAGCCCAGCACGATGCTGACGTTTTCGGAAACCAGCTTCTGGGCCGCAGAGGGCGCCTTGTCGGCGGAGGAACCGTTATCCGCTGTCACCAGCTCCACTTTATATTCCGTGTCGCCGATCTTCACCGTGGGAGCCACCCGGTTGGCATACTGGATGCCCAGGGTCTCCTGCTTGCCGCCGGCTCCGGAGTCGCCGCTGGCCGGCTCGAACACGCCGATCTTTACCACGGGCAGATCCTCCGCCACGGCCATGGCGGCGCAGCTCAGCGCCAGGATCAGTGCCAGCACGATCATCGCAATCCTCTTCATTTTCTTTTCCTCCTTGTTTTATTTCGTTTCTTCCAACAGGGACGGTATCAGTATAAACAGTTCCCCGGGGGATGACAACCGAAAAACAGAAAGAAGACAAAAGGAAAGCCGGCCTCCCGCCCCTTCCGGAAGAGGAAGGGATCGGGGGCCGACACGGTTTTATTCGGTTTTTCCTTCCAGCAGCCGGTACAGCAGCCGGTGAAGCTGCAGCGCGTCCTCCCGGGACAGCGTGACGCAGGAGCCGACCTGCATGGGGATCTCCCGGGCCTGCTCCCGCAGCGCCCAGCCCTTTTCCGTCAGCCTGACCTTCACCACCCGCTCGTCCTCCCGGCAGCGGCAGCGGGTCACGTAGCCCTCCTGCTCCATGCGCTTCACCAGCGGCGTAATGGTTCCGTTGTCCAGATACAGCCTCGCGCACAGATCCCCGACCGTCGTCTCCCCGTATTCCCACAGGCAGAGGAACACGATGTACTGGGTATAGGTCAGCCCCAGGGGGCGGAGAAAGGGCGTATAGGCGTTCACCACCCGCCGCGCGCCCGCGTACAGCGGGAAGCAGAGCTGGCTCTCCAGCAGCAGCTGGGGAAAGGTTTCCGCCGTCGTAACAGGTTCACCCATGGCTTCGTTTCGCTCCTGTTCCGCCTTACAGATTTCCCCTGATCCAGGCGGTCAGGGCCGCCTGCGGCTTGAATCCGATGGACTGATCCACAAAGGCGCCCTTCTTCATCAGCACCAGGTTCGGAATGCTCTGCACCCGGTATTCCGCCGCGATCTCGGGGTTTTCGTCCACATCCACCGCGTAGAAGGAAACCTGATCCCCCAGCTCCTCGCTGATGCTTTCCAGCACAGGGGACAGCATCCGGCAAGGACCGCACCAGGTGGCGTTGAAGTCCACCACGGCCACCTCCGCGTTCTTCGCTTCGCTCTCAAAAGCCTGTCCGTCAATCTTCTTTACCATGGTTTTTCTCCTTTCCGCTCCGGGGCGCGCCTCCGGCCCGCCTCAGTTCTTCCGCTGATCCAGATAGCTCACGGCGCTCAGGGCGGCGATATTGCCCTCCCCGGCGGCCTTGATATACTGATAGGGGGTTCCCGTGATATCCCCGCAGGCAAACAGCCCCGGCAGGTTGCTCTCCATCCGGCGGTTCACCTTCACGTGCGCCCCTTCCGTCTCCAGCCCGGGAACCAGCTGCCCCGGCGCCACCGCGTCCCGCAGCACGAACACCGCTTCCACAGGATACGCCTTTTCGCCGGTTTTGACAAGCATCGCCCCGTCCTTCTTCTCCAGGGCCGTCGCCTTTTCCGCCATCACCTTCACGTTCTCCGGCATCGGGGAGGTTCCCGGATACATCGGGAAGTACAGCACCTCCGGGCAGATTTCGCTCAGGAAGGCGGCCTCCGCCTCCTCCCGCGCGCTGTAGCCCACCACGGCCACCTTCTTTCCCTTCACCAGGGAGGCATCGCAGGTCGCGCAGTAGCTGACGCCCCTGCCCAGGTTTTCCTCCTCGCCCGGCAGGCGTTTTCCCTGCACGACGCCCGTCGCCAGAATCACGGTCCGGGCCTCCAGCATCTTCTCCCCCGCCTGCAGGGCAAAATAATCCCCCATGGCGTATACGGCGCTGACCCTCTCCTCCGTGATTCCGATGCCCAGCTGATCCAGGTGGGCCTGAAAGGCCTTTGCCAGATCCTCTCCCCGGACGGCGGGGAAGCCCAGATAGTTCTGAATCTCATGGGCCCGGACCAGCTTCATGCTCAGATCCGCGGAGCCCAGCAGCAGCACCTTCTTGTTCCGGAGGGTTCCGGTGATGGCCGCCTCCAGCCCCGCCGGTCCCGTTCCGATCACCGCAATGTCCGCTCGGTCCATCTTTCTCCCCGCCTTTCCCTTTCCGTTCCGCTTACAGCAGGCTCTCCACGCAGGCCCGGACGTCCTTCATGTCCGCGGTGGGCTCGAAGCGCGCCGCCACGTTGCCCTGCCGGTCGCAGACAAACTTGGTGAAGTTCCACTTGATGTCCGGATTGCTCTTGTAGTTTTTGTCGATGGTCTTCAGCATGGCGCTCATGGCCAGGGCCTTCGGGCCGTGGCCGAAGCCTTCGAAGCCCTTCTCGCTCTTCAGGTACGCGAAGAGGGGCAGCTGGTTCTCCCCGTTGACGTCGCTCTTCTTCATCTGAGGGAACTGCGTGTTATACTTCAGCGTGCAGAACTCGTGAATCTCCTCGTCCGTTCCGGGCGTCTGGCCGGCGAACTGGTTGCAGGGCACATCGATGATCTCCAGTCCCTTCTCATGGAAGGCTTCGTAGATCTCCTCCAGGTCCTTGTACTGGGGGGTGAAGCCGCAGCCCGTGGCGGTGTTCACAATCAGCAGCACCTTGCCCTCATAATCCTTCAGCGAAATCTCTTCTCCGTTCGGGGCCGTCACCTTGTAATCATAAACGCGCATGGTCGATCCTCCTTCATTCCGGCTTTCGCTTCGAAAACCTTTGATCAAATATAATTTAGCACGGAGGAATCCTTCTGTCAATACCTTTGATCAAATATTTTTGAAAACCCGCGAACGCCGCGGAAAGCCGCCCCGCCTTCCGGGCGGGGACGCCTTACCCGATCCGGAAGCCGTTGTTCATAATGGACAGAATCAGCTGATCGCTGTTGAACAGCGGCGCGAGCGTGCTGGATGCCACCATCTCGCTGATTTCGCCCACCGGCAGCACCGTCTGCACCAGGGGCAGCAGCGCGAAGGCCACGAAGCAGAGAAGCGCCCCCCGGAGCAGGCCGAAGATGCCGCCCGCCAGGGAATTGAGCTGTTTGAGCACGGGGAAGCGGAAGACCGCCTTCAGGAATCCCAGCACCAGATGCAGCACCAGGAAGCAGATCAGAAAGCAGATCACGAAGCAGATCACGTTCGTGACCGCGCCGGTAATGGTCCGGCTCACGTATTCTCCCACCTGGTTCAGCCCGGCGGACGCAAAGACCTGATTCGTCAGGTTGTTCTGCAGCAGCGCGTTGAGCGGCCCGGGCAGGTTCACCTTGCTCAGGATTTCCGCAATGGCGCTGCCGGACAGCCCGGCCACGCTCTGCTGCGCCAGGGTCTGATCTCCCAGGCGGATTCCCGCGTCCGTGTAGGACATCAGGGTTCGCACCAGGTCCGGATTGCTCTGCACCCAGGCCACCAGCCGGGGATTCAGCCAGAAGCTGAGCCCCAGGGACAGCAGGCTGCCTCCCAGGGAGGCCACCGAGGCCACAAAACCCCGGTACATCCCCACCAGAATGCTGATTCCCAGGATTGCCAGAATCACAATATCAATGGTGTTCATTCTTTCTCCCCGCTCTACTTCAGCGGCCGGGGGCAGCTTTTCCGGGCCTCGGTCAGCACCGGATCATGATCCCCGCCGAACGCGTATTTCGCGTTGATCTCCTCAATTTCCGCCCGGCGCAGCACCGGCGCGCAGTAGGGGCACGGCTTCAGCTTTGCGTACGCCCCGGTCTCCAGCTCCCCGTAGGGGAACCGGGCCAGAACCAGCCCCTCCTTCACGCCGCTGCACTGCTCCGCGGAGTGATAGTATGTGCCTTCCCGCGCGCTCCAGTACAGGGGCGTGTCCTCCGCGGGAATTTCGATCTGCCGTCCCTGCCAGTCCTCCCAGATCAGCAGCCGGGTTTTGGAGTTTTTCTTCAGCGAATCCCAGATCCAGTACATATTGACCCCTTCGGGGGTTTTCTTCCGCTGGACCCGGATGCAGCCGTGGCTGGCTTTGGTGCCCAGCTTCGGCTCGCAGGTATCGTAGATTCGGCTCACCCCGTCCGCCGCCAGCACGTAGGGCACCTCGTGCAGCAGGTCCCCGTCATTGAAGCGGATCGCCTTGGCGCAGGTCAGGTTGTCCGATTTGAAATCGCCCACCTTGCTGGTCAGCAGGAATTCCCCGCTGCGGGTTTCGTTGTAGGGCTGCCGCTTGTTGCTCAGCCCGGTGGAAACCAGCAGGGTGGAGTACAGCCGGCCCTCCCGGAAGAGATAAAGCCGCTGGGTCAGTTTGTCGATGACCATGCCCATCTCCTGATTCGGGATTTCCTCCTTCAGGTATTTGGTCGGGATATACCCCTGCACCAGCACATTCCAGTTCAGGATCTTGGAATCATGGAAGGAGGAGGAATAGCACTCGATCAGGCTCCATTCCTCTCCCCGCTCCAGCACGTGCACCCCCTGGGTTTCGCAGGTGACCACGCCGACGCCCTCGCTGTCCGCGGATGGCTCCTTCCGGATGGTCACCTGCGTTTTCTCCGTGCTGTTCTTTCCGATGTTGATCACGGTGATCGGCGCGGTCAGCACCTGCCAGATCCGCTCCTCCTCGTGGATATCCATGGGCAGCGTCCAGTAATTCAGCGACGCATCCCGCCCATTCCAGGGGCTGGTGGTCGCCGGCGTGAAGCTCAGGCGCAGCGGCTCCAGGCTTTCCGCGGGCCGGGCCGCCACCGCGGGGGCCTCCCCCGCGATCACGATCTCCGTCTCCGCGTGCGCGTCTCCGGCATCCAGCCGCAGCCGCCAGACGCCTGCCGGCGCGCTCTCCCGCTCCCAGGTTCCGTTCCAGAACAGGGTATTCTTCCCGGCCACGCCCTGTACGTCCCGGGCCACGGGCATGATTTCCCGCCCCTCCCCGTCCGTCAGCGTCAGCTGGACGGTTCCCGCCTCCGGCAGGGTGTAGCGGATCAGCGCCGTCTCCCAGGGGATCAGTGGCTCCGCCGGGGCGATGACGGAAAGCTCCGGATCCGCCCCCCGGACCGGCAGGGGAAGCAGCAGACAGGCCAGCAGCAGGCAGATCCATTTTCTCATGTCCCGTGTTCGCTCCTTTCCCCTTCACGGTTTTCCGGGTTCCTTCCCGGTTTCCGGGCTTCCCCGCGTCTCTCCCGGGGCCGCGGTCCTTTTCCTGCCCCGGGTCAGTAGATTCCGGCCATCGCCTGGGTCAGCAGCGCCATGGCCGAAGCCACCTCCGACTGTCCCGGCGCATCCTGCATGATCACGGCCTCCAGGGCCGCGGCGGCGCTGTTGATGGCCTGATAGGAGGCCGAGGCCGGATCCTGGTTCCGCAGCATCTCCTCCGCGCTGCTCAGCAGCACCTGCGCGTCGGAAATCAGGGAAGCCGTCATGGGCGAAACGCCCGGATTCGCGTTGTTCTCGTTGTGATAGGTGCAAACCTGCCCGCTGCCCCCCGCGCCGATGCCCAGGTATTCCTCCAGCACCTCCTGATACGGGGTGCCCAGCAGGGGGTAGAGCGGATGTCCCGCGGGAATGCTGACAATGCCCCGGGTCACCGGATAGGGACACCAGGGGGAGGCCACCATGCCTGTATCGGCGCACACGGTTTCCGTCACATGCATCTGGCAGTACACCGTCGGCTGCGATCCCTGGGCCCAGTAATCCGTCACCGTGCCGTATCCCATGGCGTCGCTCCGGCAGGCATCCGTCGCCAGCTGGCCGCTGACCGCGCAGGTCTCGACCCGAACCACCTTGTATTCCGATGCGCTTCCTTCCAGGATCTCCCGCTTGGGCAGGCCCTCATGCAGCCGGCTCATGTAAGCCTGCCAGAGGGGTGCCGCGGCGCCGGATCCCGTGGATTTCGAGGAAAGCGCCCGATAATTGTCATGTCCTATCCACAGCGCGGAGGCGTAATACCCGGTCATGCCGGCGAAGAAGACGCCCTTCTGATCCGAGTTGGTGCCGGTCTTTCCGCCCACCACCTGCCCCTTGATTCGCGCGGAGGTGCCGGTTCCGGAGGATACCACCGTCTTCAGCATGTCCACAATCATCCACGAGGTGCTGTCGGAGAAAACCCGCCGCCGCTCCTGCTTCTGATGCCCGTCCCAGACCACGTTTCCGTTGGAGTCGGAAATCCCGAGAACCGAGATCGGCTCCTGATAGACGCCGCCGTTGGCCAGCACGCCGTAGGCCACGGTCATCTGCAGCGGCGTGATGCCGGAGGAACCCAGGGAAAGGCCGAAGGGCGTGGCGTCGATGTGTCC
This sequence comes from uncultured Eubacteriales bacterium, assembly GCA_900316415.1. Taxonomy (GTDB): domain Bacteria; phylum Bacillota; class Clostridia; order Christensenellales; family Aristaeellaceae; genus Aristaeella. Next base: position 253,653 of record ONCV01000001.1, on the reverse strand, counting down.
GTCGTCAATCCCCATCCGGTGCAGGAAGTCCACGCTGCGCTCCACGCCGACCCGGTTCATCAGGGTATAGGCCGCCGCCGTATTGTGGGATTTGGCCATGGCGGTCCGCAGGGGCTCCGGCCCCACATACCCGCCGCCGCCGTAATTGGTCGGCCAGCTGTCGTTTCCCCGGGCATCCTTCCATCCGGAGATGGGAATGGGCATGTTGTAGGCAATGGAGGCCGGGCTCGCACCCAGCTCCAGCGCCGGCGCGTAGACAGCGATGGGCTTGATGGAGGAGCCCACCGGCATCTTCATGTCCGTCGCCCGGTTCAGGGTCTTCCGGGCGGTGACTTCATTCCGGGATCCCACGATGGCCTTCAGCTCCCCGGTCCGGTAATCCAGCACCGCGCAGGCCGCCTGAGGCTGCTCGATTTCCGTATAGGTGCCGTCCGAATTCCGGCTCCGGAACACCTTGTCGCTGGGATCCCGCAGCGCGGGATATTTGTTCCATTCCTGCAGCGTCTGCTGCACGGTCTCCTGGATCGCGGGATCCAGCGCCAGCTTGACCCGGTATCCTCCGGTCCGCAGCCGGGTCTCCATGGCGCCCCGGTTCGCGGGCGTGTTCTCCAGCCCGGCCATCTCCAGGAAAATATCCACCACCTCGTTCACCGCGTATTCCACGTAGTGCGCGTAGGGATACATGGCGTCTCCGGCGGCCGCGGAGGTTTCCAGCACCTGGGCCGTCTCCGGCTTCAGCGCCGCCTGGTACTGCTCATAGGTGATGAACTGATTCTCGTACATGCAGCGCAGCACGTAATCCGTCCGGTTGTTGGTCACGGCGGCGTAATCCACGGTGTCGCTTTTCCGGGTATACAGATTTCGCCGGGGATTATAGTAGTAGGGATTGTTGGTCGCCCCCGCCAGAATCGCGCATTCCCGCAGGGTCAGTTCCCCCAGGCTCTTTCCGAAATAGCCCTCCGCGGCCACCTGCACGCCGTAATAGTTTTCGCCCAGATAGATGGTATTCAGATAGCTTTCCAGGATCTCGTTCTTGCTGTATTTCGCCTCCAGCTGCATGGCCAGCCATGCTTCCTGGATCTTCCGCTTGTAGCTCTGCTCCGGGGACAGCAGCGTATTCTTGATCAGCTGCTGCGTGATGGTGGAGCCGCCCTGGGTGCCGCTGGAGGTCAGGTTGTTGATAAACGCGCCGACGATCCGCTTCAGGTCCACGCCGGAATGGGAAAAGAACCGGGCGTCCTCCACGGCCACAAAGGCGTTCCGCAGATTCCGGGGCATGGCCTCCAGCGATACCATCACCCGGTTTTCCGTCCCCTTGTATTCGGTGATCAGCTGATTGTTGCAGTCATAGATGAACGAGGTCTGCGCCTGGCTGTCCAGCGCGTTCACGTCCAGCTCCGGCGCCGTTTCCACATAGGCCTTGGCGATGCCCAGCAGCGTTCCCACCGCCGCCACGCCGGCCAGCAGCACCAGCACGCCCAGCACCCGGATCGTGTTCACCGCCACGCTCAGCACAAAATTGGGCTTCCGGGTTTCGGGACGGAAGATGCTTCGGCGCTCATCCCCGGCCCTTGTCCGCTCTCTGCCCGGCATCTCCGCACCTCCCTTTCTCTCCGGCTTCCTCCGGGAAGGCCTTCCGCCAGAGAGGGATCACCAGCGCGATCATCCCCGCGCAGCAGGCCGCGTCGATCAGATAGGACAGATCCGCGCGGATCCACAGCAGGAATCCGATCTTCTGGTCCAGCACAAATTCCATCAGCATCATGATCCCGGCCAGCAGGATCAGCCCGGCGGTTCGCCCGGCCAGTTCCTTCCCCTTCCGGAGTTCCGCGGGCTGCCTGCTCCAGCAGAAAATCAGCACGCCCAGCACGATCAGGGCGCTCAGCAGCTGGCTCACCCGCACAAAGCTCCAGCGAACCACCTCGTCCCGCCGCATGGATTCCAGCACAATCTGGCAAACCGCGTACAGGAACAGGAGCAGCGTTGCCTCGCCGCCCGCCTGCCGCTTTTTCATGCGCAGCAGCACGATCAGGAGGATGCCCGCCGCCAGGCCCTCCCAGAGGTTGATGGCGAAGCGCCAGGAGCCGTAATAATTCTGCACCGCGAACGGGAACCGGCACAGAAGTTCCGGCTCCTCCCAGGCGATCATGCTCCATTCCGCCTCCGGGTCGAACCATTCGTAGACGCCGACGCCGAAGCCCATGCCCGTCCGATATTCGGCAAACCGGCATACGGCGATCATCAGCGCGGCGGAAACCGCCGCCGCGTCCGCCAGGCGGGCCAGGGAAGTCCCCGTGCCGCGGCAGACCAGCAGCCCCGCCGCGATGCCGCCCAGCGCCGCGCCATAGAGCATGTATCCCCCGTCCAGGAAATCCCAGAAGCTGCGGTCCGACTGCTTCAGCAGATCCAGCGAGCACAGCCAGTAGCAGCCCCGGGCAAAAATCACTCCCAGGGGGAGGGCGGCCGCGCCGAACAGCAGCGCCGTCCTGACCGGCACCCCCGCCCGCTTCGCCCGCGCCGGCAGCAGGGCCAGCGCCAGCAGGTATCCCGAAAAAACGATCAGGAGATAGATAGCGTCCATCCGCATTTATTCCTCCGCCGCCGCAGAAGCAAAATAGATCATGCCGTAAATTTCCCGGCGTCCCTTGGCGCTGTTCACCTTCTTGGTGCCCATAAAGAGCCGGGAGGATCCTCCGCCGTCCAGATTATAGGCCACCCGGCATTCCGGGAACTGCTGCACGATGAAATTCGCCAGCTCCTGACAGTTCATGCCCACGCCCGTCACGCCGTCCACCGCGAACACCGCGTATTTCAGATGGTCCAGCTGGCAGATCGCCGTCCGGGCCGCGGAGATGTTCACCGCGTGGGTGCTGTCGGAGCGAAGGATGGTCTGCGCCTCGCCGTTGAGCACCAGCGCGGGGCCGAAAGTAAAGATATTGACCGGCTTCTTTCCCTGGGCGTCCAGGTCTCCCACGAAGCTCTCCACATCCGCCGAGGAGGCCTTCTGCACCACGGAGAAATCGCCCTGATCATCGATGATCAGCACGTCCTGCTTCAGATCCTCTCCCCATTCGTCCAGGTTGTCATTGCAGAATACACCCTGGCGCATCACGTATCCCTTGTAGTTGGACATCTTCACATAGTCGTCGTTCAGAGCCACCACCGGGTTCAGGTACCGGACCATCTCCGGCGCCTCCGCGCTGTTCTTGTCCTCATAGCTGTCGTAGCTCAGCACGGTACGGATCTGGGAGGAATCGCTCACTTCGATCACCACCCAGTGAATCGTGGTCGGGCCGTCGCTGGATTTCGCCTTGTGCTTTTTCTTTTCGTACAGGGTCGCATGAATGGACTCGTCCTGATACTCCGCGTTGGGGGTCAGCCATCCCTCCGCCTTCGGCGCAGTGCCGTGCTCCTTCATATCCAGCGGAATGGGCTGAATCTCCGCTCCCGCGGCCCCCGGCATTCCGCCCAGCAGGGCGCACAGCATGCCCAGAATCCCGCAGCGCTTCATGATTTTCCGGAACATCCCCGTTTCCTCCCCGTCTCTGATCCCTTCCCGGTTTCCGCCGGATGGGTAAACCAAAATACGCGTTCGGAACCAGTCCGAACGCGAAAAGTATACAGGGAAAGGCTCCCCCTGTCAAACCGATTTTCCGGAAGCGGAAGCCCTCCCCCGGCCGGATCGCCCGATCCGGGGAAGCAGCGGCCGCACCGCTTACTGCCAGGGCGTATAGATCCGCTCCACCTGCGTCAGGTTTCCCTGCTCGTCGAAGGTCACCAGCATGTTGGCCAGCGAATAATCTTCCGTGCCTCCCGCCAGGATTTCCCGGAATTCCGCGGCAGTATGGGAGGTGGGCTGATCCAGGATTTCCCCGGATTCCGGATCCACGTCCTCAAGGAACACCGTGTCCTCCGTCAGCTTCAGGGTCAGCATCGCCAGCGTTTCCCATTTCGGATCGTCCGTGTCCAGATCGGTTCCCCGGACGATTTCCGCTTCCACGGCATCCCGCTCCGCGTCATAGGAGAGCAGGCTGGCGCTCTGGGGCGTTCCGGCCATTTCCTTCAAGGCCGCGGTGTCTTCCGCGGGCACGAAATCCATCTCCGTCAGGAATTCAATGGCCTGCTCCTTCCACTCCTCCTGCAGGGTCCGTACGGTCGCCGTCTCCGACGGCGCCATGACGAATTCCACGAAATATCCCTTGTAGATGGTCAGGATATCCAGATAGTCCATGTCCCCGTCGTTCTGCTCCGCGATCATCAGGCGGGTTCCCAGCCCGGTATCCCCGAAGGAGATGCTGACCGTCGGATCCATGTCCGTGAAGGTTTTCTCCAGAATCGCCAGGCCCTGCTCGTCCAGATCGTTGAGCCGTTCCACCTGCGCGTACCTCTCATCGAAGGCGACGGACACCTGGATGTAGGGCTTCTCCGGATCTTCGGAAACCAGCCCCGCCACCATCAGATCCTTCAGGGAGCGGATGGGCTGAACCGTGTATCCTTCCGGAATCCGGCCCTGCAGCGTGAACGCGCCATTGGTGCTGACCGCGCCGAGAATCACCTTGCCGTCCGCCGCCACGGTCACCGTGGACTCCGTTTCCTCCTGCGGGGCAGGCGCGGCGGTGTATACCTTCCGGATGTATCCGATATCGCCGGTTTCCTCGTCCCGGGCCATCAGCCAGTTGTCGGTTTCCTTCAACACGGTCAGGGGCTGCCGGCCCGCGTAGGTGGCCATGACGGGGGACCACTCCGTGGGCGCCCACAGGAGCTCCGCCCAGCCGCTGACGCGGGTCGGGTGCACCTCGATCGGATAGGCTTCCACATTCTTCGCCGAGTCGAATTCCTGGCAGATTTCCTCAAAGGGATCCTCGGAAATGAGATCCTCCGCGATTCCCTCCGCCAGGGCGGCCGGAGCCGCACTCAGCACCAGGGCGATCGCCAGAAGCAGGGAAAGTAGCTTTTTCTTCATCTGAGTAGCCTCCTTCTCGTCATAGCTTATTGATGCACCGGGATCTTCATCGAGGGCTGATTCTTCTGCCGGATGGTTTTCACCCAGTCATTGTCAATCTGGAATTCGGTCACGCGGACCTCATACTGCGCCACGTTCAGAGCCTCCGGCGTCTGGAAGTCCACGTATTTCCATTTTCCGTCCTGGGACGTGTCGCCGGGCTGCAGCGTTCCCCGGTAGACCACCGTAAAGGTGCTGCTGCCGTCCTTGCTGTTGCAGGGAACCGGATCCCCGTTCGCGTCCGTGACGGTCACCTTGGCGGTGACGCTGGTGATCCGCAGATCGCTCACATTCCGCACCCGGATCCCGACTCCGCCGTTCCCGTAATCCACGTAGGTGTGATTCCGCACCAGCTCCAGGGACTTCTCATAGTTGCCGACATTCACGGTCATGCTGGCCTGGTATCCGCCGTCCTCCGTGGTGCCGGTCAGAACGGTCTGTCCCGGGCTGAGGCCCTTGATGCTCACGCGCCAGGGCTGTTTCCGGACGGGCGTCGCTTCGGCGATGGAGGGATCCGCGATCTCCCAGGTCATGTTCGTGTTGGTGGCTCCCTTCGGACTGATCACCGCCGCGGTGGTGGAGCTGGTGCCCAGATCGATGTACGCGATGCTGCGCTTCATCTGGACGCCGTCCACATGGGCGCCGACCTTCACCTTCACCCGGGCCTTCCGGTTGGAACCGTCCGTCGTCACGGCGTTCACCCAGGCCTCGCCCGTCTTCACGCCCGTCACGGTGCCGTCCTCGCTGACGGTCACCACCTTCGGGTTTCCGGAGGTCAGGGTCAGAACGGGATTGCTGGCGTTGGCGGGCTCCACCTGCCAGGTCAGCTGCGCGGACTCGTTCACGAAGACCGCCGGCGCCTCGCCGAAGACGATTTTCTGAACGGGCTGCTGAACATGCACCGTCGCCCGGGCCTCCACGCTGCCGCTGGACGCGCTGGTGCAGATGATTTCGCATTCTCCCAGGCTGACGCCGGTGACGCGGCCCTGATTGTTCACCGTGGCCACGCTCTCGTCGCTGGAGCTCCAGATCACCTTTTTGTCATTGGTATCCTTCGGCAGCACCGTCGCCTTCAGCACCGCGTTGCGCTTCACGTCCACGGTCACCTCGCCGCGGTCCAGCGTGATCTGCTCCGCTCCCTGGGCGACCTGCAGGCTGATATTGGTCCGCACGCCGCTGCCGTCGATCGCCGTGGCGATGATGCGGGCCGTTCCCCGCTTCACGCCGGTGACGCGGCCTTCCGCGTCCACCGTGGCAATCCGCTCATCCCCGGAGGTCCAGGTAACCTGCGGGCGGGTGGCGTTCTCCGGCTGGAAGGCGGCCGTCAGCTGCAGGGTTTCCCCCACCGCGACACTCTTCGCCGGGGACGTCAGCGTCACCCGGGTGACCTGCTGGATCACCGCGACGCGGTACTGCGCCAGCGCGGAAGGATCCTCCTGGCTGGCAATGGTCAGCACGGTTTCCCCGGGCTGCAGGCCGGTCACGCTGTTCCCCTTGATCTGAACCAGATCCCCATTCTCCGCCGTCAGGGTCACCTTTTTATTCTTCACGCTCTTCGGCTGCACGCTGACCTGGATCTGCAGGCTTTTCTTCACCGGCAGCACCAGCACCGGAAGGTCGGTTTCACCGGACGTCAGACCCTCCAGATACGGGTCCCCCGCTTCGTAAACCGGAAGCTTCGCGGTGTTCACTTCCAGCGTGACCGCTTCGCTTCCCTCCGCCGAGGCCATCCCCAGCCCCAGCAGGCAAAGCGCGAGCAGAAGAAGGAATCCTCTCTTCATGCCACAAACCTCCTTATATGACGTGATTGTTTGAAAGGGACCCGGCTCTGTTTCCAGGCCGGATCCCTTCCTTCTGCAAATCACTCGCTGATTTTCTTGATAATGGTCATCTCCACCCAGTCTCCCCGGATGGCGACCTTCACATCGTCCGCCACATGCGTCACAACGGATTTCTCGAGCTCATCCCACATCTCCCGGGCCTGCTCGTCGGTATCCGTCCATTGACTCAGGGCGTTCTGATAGGAGGCCATGGACCATTCCCAGTCCAGCGCGCTGCCGGAGAATTCCCCGGGCATCTCGGAATAGTAGAAGGGAACATGCTGCATGCCGCTGCCCTGCTCAAAGAAGTCGCGCAGCCGGCCCATCAGCCCGCGGGCCGCCTCGTTCTTTCCGCTCGTGGACGCGGAGAGCAGCTGATCCCGCTTGTCCATCGTCATTAGGGTATTCACCCGCAGATGCAGCTGGAACACGCCGTCCTCATCCTCGATCCAGAACTGGCCTTCCTTCTCGCCGGTGATGGAGCGAACCATGCCCATCATCTCTTCCGCCAGCAGCCGCAGATGCAGCGTGCCCCGGGGGCTCAGGCCCTTGTAGGAAGCAACCTTCTCCGCCTGCTCCAGCGCCTGCTCCATCTGTTTCCCGCTGCTGGAAACCACAATCACATCCGTTTTCATGCATTCTCTCCCAATCCGGCGTCACTCAATGTTCAGGATATCGGCGAAGCCGGTCACATCGAACACTTCCGCCACGATCTCGTTCACATGGGTCACCTTCATGCCGCCCTTGGAGGTCATGACCTTATGGGCGGACAGAAGCACGCGCAGCCCGGCGGATGAAATGTAGTCCAGCTTGCTGCAGTCCATCTCCAGCTCGTTCACGCCGTCCAGGCTCTCCTTCACTTCCTTCTCCAGTTCCGGAGCAGTCACTGTATCCAGGCGGCCTTCCAGCGCCAGCGTCAGTTTTCCGTTTTCGGTTTTCTTCGTAATGTTCAGCATCTTTTTTCCTCCTGTTGTTCTCTGATCCACAGCCCGCGCGCGGAAACACCCGGCGATTCCGGATCCGGCGGAACGTCCTTCCCTTCTCAGATTCGCCGGAAAAGACGCAGCAGACCTATATCAAAGGGCATTATATCACAGATATTTCCTTCCTGCCAACCTTCTGAAAGCACTTTTTGTAAACATTTTGTAAAAAAATCTTCCTCCCGGCGTGCTTTTGCCGGCAGCCGGTCAGCGCTTGTCCTTGTCGATAAACTCGAGCGTGATGGTCGCGAGGGCGGCGAAGGCCAGGACGAAGAGAATCAGATTCATCCAGTATCCGATCACGTTGTCCATCCGGTATTCATAGTCCTCCACATAGCTGACCGCCGCGGCCTTTTCCTCCAGGAAGGTCTTCACCCGGTCCTCCCCCACGATGTCCATCAGCCGGCCCACGGTGGTTTTCACGGTGATCTCCCGGTCCCGGTTTGCCTGCACATCTGGGATTTCGGCCGCCAAATCCACCAGCTGTCCCACGGTGAATTCCGCGTCAATCTTCACGTCAGCAAACTGCTTCACCAGGTCATCCGCGTGAAGAACATTCAGCAGGTTGTCCAGCGTAACGCCGTCCACCAGTTCCTTCTGCCGGAGAGCGGCAAAGGAAGCGGACTGGTCCAGCATCTCCTTCAGCTCGCCCACCGTCGTGTTTTTCCCCACCTTCCGGCCGCGCAGGTCGGCGATGACGGGGTTATCGTCCCGGGTGATGACGTCCAGCACCTGGCCCACCGTCACGGTCCCGCCGATTTCGCTGTCCCGCATCCTGGCGATCATGCTGGAAATCGTCGCGTAAGGCTTATTGTTGGTGTCGGCCTGGGCGGCGAGCACCTTCAGGCCGGGGTTGGAAATGGTGAATTTGGTCAGTGTCTTCGACCATTCCGGCAGCGTCAGCATGCCGCCGGAGAACACCAGCTGAAAAATCAGCACGAAGGGCATGATGGTCATGGCCGCGGTCGTGGTCTTCGCCAGCGTGGACACCCACAGGCTCATCATGTCCGCGGCATAGGTGATGAGGAACAGGGAAATGGCGAAGTCCACCATGAACAGCGGCGTCACCAGTCCCTCGCTGGGATACTGGACCCCCACGGAGGCGGACACAAACAGCGTCACCGCCGTCTGGGCCAGGCAGAGCAGGGCCTGATACACCATGTGGGAGAAGATATAGGAGGAGATATGCATACCGGAGCGATGCTCCCGCTTGATCACATCCCGCTCCCGGCAGATGACCTGGATGGAGTTGAAGCATCCATTCCAGATGCAAACGCATACCAGGGCGAAGGCGCCCATCAGGGTCCCCTCCATGTTGATAAAGAACCGCTTGCGAACCACCATGGCCACCAGGCCGGCGATCAGCGCGGACATGGGGATCACCTTCCAGTCGTTCTGGTAGATGAACATCCGCAGCATCTTTCCCAGGTAAATCGAAACCTGCGCACCGCGGCCCCGGTGACGGATCGCGATCCGGCGGGTTTTTTCACTCGTCCGTCCGGCTTCCATCCTACGCCACCCCCTTCGCGTACTTCATCACGAACTCGTCCGCCAGGCCGTCGCCGCCCTCCTCGGTGCGGTTGACGGACTTGACGATCTGCTCCATCGTATCCTGGCCGAAGAACTTCCGTGCCTCCTCGATGGGCCCGTAATACGCCAGCCGTCCGGTCCGCGCGGAATCCTTCGCCAGCACGATCACATCGTCAAACAGGTCAATCACCCGGTCCGGCGTATGCGTGATGACGATGACGATCTTGCCGGTATCGGCAATCTTCCGCAGTTGTTCGAACAGTTCCCGCGCCATGACGCCGTCCAGGCCGGAGTCCGGTTCATCAAGAATGAACAGCGAGGGATTGGAGATAAATTCGATGGAGATGGAAAGACGCTTCTTCTGGCCGCCGGAGAGTTTTTCCACCAGATTGTTCTTCACGGGCTGCAGGCCGAAGATGTTCATCACCTCGTTCACCCGCTCCCGGCGCTGTTTGGCGGAAACATCCTTGGGCAGCCGCAGCTTCGCCGCGTCCAGCAGCGTATTCAGCACGGTGTCCTTGCCCCGCATCATCTCCGACTGGGGCACGAAGCCGACCTCGTACTGCATGCGCTTGTACTGGGTGTACATGTTGCTGCCGTTCAGCATCACCTCCGCCTTCGCCTTCTCATACCCGTTGATGGCGTTCAGATAGGTGGTCTTCCCGGCGCCGGAGCCGCCCAGCAGCAGCACCATATGGCCCTGGGGAATGCTCATGTGAATATCCCGCAGCAGCACCTTCTTCTGGAAGAACTCCGTGACGGAGCGCTCCTCCAGGTTCACCGTCAGCCCCTCCTCCATCACCGTGGCGCTGCCGGAGGACGCCAGCCGGGCCATCTCCGCCCGGAGATCCTCCACCTGCCACTCGGGCTGGTAGTTCTTGCTGAAGCCCCACAGCAGGGCAGGGATAAAGCGGAGATAGTCGAAGGCCCAGAGCCACAGCCAGCGCTTCTTCTGTCCGTAGAGGAGGACCAGTCCGCTCGCAACCCGCAGCTTGTAGACAAACAGGATCAGCCAGAGCACGATTTGCAGCAGGAGCAGCGACAGCACGACGCCGTCCGCGGTCTGCTCCGTAAAAAACAGCATCACCGCGCCCAGGACCGCATTCAGCACGCTGACGAGGCTGTAGACCCGTCCCTCCGGCTCGCGGCCCGCGCACCGGGCCATCATGTACTCCCGGGCGCCGGGAATCAGGGCCCACCAGCCCTTGATCCCGGATTTTTCCAGGATCTTCCACAATCCAGCCAGGAACAGTGCCGACGTGAGCACGACGGACCAGCTCGCACCCGAGAATTCCAGCATGAAGAGGGCATCCAGCCAAATCATCGGTCTTCCCTCCTTCTTCCTTTCAGAATCTCCTTAATGGATCTCCGTCACGGGATCCCCGCATTCCTCCGGATTCAGGCCTTTTCCTGCTCCGGGGACAGCTTCTTCCCGATCAGCTTCAGCGCCAGCGGGAACAGCGCGATGTAGTAGAAGGCATGGATCGCCGAGAAAACCAGCTTGCCCCAGTGGGAGCCCAGCGCGTCGGTGATCACGGGCCGCAGATACGTCTTGAGCAGCAGCATCGGAATCAGGCCCGCAATACACAATGCGGCGCTTCCCCAGCCCCTCTTCAGCGGCTGGAAGCGAATCCATCTTTTTTCCACGAACCGGGCCAGGGTGAAGCCGATGACCTTACCGATATCCCCGTAGCCGTCGTTCATCATCTTCCGGGGATCCACGATCAGCCCGCCCTCTTCGTTCATGTCCTGCGGATATCCCTTCACGGAGATATACAGGATTCCCGCCCAGCAGAGGAGGAAGGCGCCCAGCAGCAGCCAATCCTCCTTTTCGGGATGCTGATCCAGATAATCTAAGAGCCGGGAGACCAGGATCAGGCTGAGCACCGACAGCGTGATGCCCACGAACACATCCTGGGGCGTATGCACGCCCAGATAGTTCCGGGAAAAGCCCGCCAGCAGGATGAAAAATGCGAAAAGGAAGGAAAGGGGCCGGGTCTTCTTCTGCTCCCAGAAACTCACCGCCATGCCGCCCGCGAGGGGGCCGGCGGTGGAGGTGTGCCCGCTGGGGAAGGAATAGCCCGTCGCCGTCCGGATGGAATCCCCGGCCGGCAGGATGCGGGAATCCCGGATCCAGGGGCGGTAGATGCAGGCGGTCAGCTTGAGGATGGGCGTCAGGAACATGCAGAAATAATAGGAAACCAGCGGATAAAGCCCCTTGCGCTTGTCCCAGAACCAGTAGACAAAGACCGGAATCAGGATCAGATAGTCAACCGCGAACGTGGAGACAAACTCCATGAACGGGGTCCACGCGTCCTGCATGCTGTTCCGAAAATCCTGCAGGGTCAGCAAATACTGGATATCCATGTTTTGATCTCCTTCTCCGTTCTCCGGATCCCATGTGTTTTGACATAATACAGCTTTTCAGTATACTCTGCCGGTCCGGAGTTGTCAAAACTCTTTTGCAAAAAGACCCCTCCCCCTGCGGGACCTCCGGCCTGCCGAAGCATCAAAAACGCCTGCCGCATGAAAACGGGGCAGGTGTTTTTCGATGAGCGCACCGGAAGGGATTCAGCCGTTCCGTCTCTTTTTCAGAAAGTCCAGGATTCGCAGATATCCGAACCCCACCGCCAGCAGCAGCAGGAGAATCAGCAGAATCCACCAGACGCAGCCCATATAGGGCAGCTCCGACGTAAAGCCCAGCGCGCCAGCCGGGCTTCCCCAGTTCAGAAAGAAATAGGGATAATTTGCGCCCGCCGAGAATTCCCATCCGGCCGCATAGGCAATCCCGGCATAGATGGCATACAGCAGCGGCGGGATCGTCACCAGAATCACGCTGCACTTCCGGATGTTTCCGCTGGGACCCGTAACGAGGAAATCTGCGATCGCCGCCACCGGCACCACCACATGGGTCAGCACGTTCGTCACGCTCCAGGCATGCCTCATGGTCGGAGCAAGCACAAAGCAGAAGACCAGCCCGGTCAGCGTGATCGAAACGGTGAAAACAAATTTGATCACGTACCAGCCGTCCCGGACCGGCCTTCCGCGCAGCAGCATCCCGGCCCCGGCCGCGCAAACCAGCGCGATGGCAATGTTGGACTGAATGGTGAAATACATGAAGACCCGGTTCCCGCCCATAAAGACCTGCGCTCCGGCGATCGCGCTGAGGATGACGCCGACGGCGGCCGACAGGACCACGATGCCCTTGAGCAGCAGGGAAAGCGCTTTCGCTTTTGTTCCGATCATCTCCGACCTCCCATTTGCTCCCTTCCGGAAACCCCATCCTCACCCTCACGGGCAATAGATGATGGAAGGATCCATATATTCACTGATCCTGACGTCCTTAGTCAATAGGAACATCCCGTTGGCCGAAGCCTGACAGATGAGCATTCGGTCGAACGGATCGTGATGCTCCGGCGTGTTTTCCTTTCTTTCCAGGGTACGCAGAAGATAGATTTCGTTCAGTCCGACCCCGATATGATAAAATCCGGATCTCATTGCGTAATCTGCCAGCTCTTTTCCGCCAATCGTCATCTGCTGCGGATGTTTTTCGTGCTTCAGCTCTGTTTCCCAGGCCGACAGGGAACTGAAGAAGATATCGTTTGATCTGTCCCCGATCAGTTTTCTCGCCAGCGGCGGAAGATCCGGAGAATTGGTAAGTGTCCACAGAAGAATATGCGTATCCAGCAGCAGTTTCATATTGTTTCCTCGAACATTTCAGAGATTTCTTCGTCCCAGCTGTCAAACTCCCCGGGAACAGTAAATTGCCCTTCGGCGATCCCAAATCTGCTTGCCGTCTCCTGATTCGGAATCCGTACCATCATCACCACCGGATTCCCGTCCCTGGCAATATATACAACATCCTCTTCATGCTGCTCCAGGTCTTTAACCAATTTGGAAAGACTGCTTTTTGCTTCCAGCATGTTTACCTGCGTCATTTCGAAAGAACCCTCCTTTCCGCATTCTGGCTAACATTAGTTTATAAGATCTCCCATGTTTAGTCAAGTCCATTTCCATCCATGATCGCATAGAAATGATGGCTGAAGTGAACAGGTTGCTTCCATAGTTGCACATAGTGGCTCGCCTCTACTGAACGTAAGTCCTGCATGAGAATCCAGTTCGTATTGCATGGAAAACAGTTCTGCACTTCCGTAGAATTGGGATCTCTGGCAATGTCTTGATAAAGGAAGGATATTATGGGATCCAACTGCAATAATACACGTCTCACTTCCGAGGAAAGGGGGGCATCGAATCCGGCATCAGACATAGGACAAGATAAGGATGGCTAACGAGAAATAGATTCCATGTACTCAGTCAAAGCAACTTCAAACCGAGAAACCTGCTCCAACAGCTCATCAAGGCCATGATCAATCCTGTCTTCATGTGCGCCTTCTGAAATCCGGATAATTCTGGTGGAATAGTTTACACTGTAATCAGCCCCGTATCCCTGCTGCTGGAAACGTTCATTGATCAGATCATAAGTTTCTCGAAGGTCTTCGGGCAAGCTTGCCTTATTGATTACCAGAGAAATCCAGACGCTCTGCTCCGGTGTCAGCTTTTCCTTTCGAATGCATAATTCATAAAAGTAAAGATTGTCTGTTTTCCATGCACTCTTTTTCCCTGGTACATCAGGCAAATATCTCGACATTGTCTCGGTGGTAAAACGTATGTAACTTTTACTCGGAATGGCCGTACACACCCGGATTTTTCCAGCATCATCTTGCCCGGCTGCCCACTTCCGTGCTGCCGCCCAGACCTGATTGCCATAGGATCCGGTTCTGCTTTTCCAGATCTGACTGATGGCTTTTTTGTGTTGCCAGTAGATTTCTTCGCAAATCGCTGTATCCTCAGCTTGCACATCCCGAGCATTGCCGCTACTAACGTCAAAAATCATATTCAGTGCTTTACGGTGCTTCTGATAAACTTTACGGCAAATCCCTTTTATCTCCTCACTTTCCTTTTTGTAATCCCCGTTCATCATTTCCGCATAGCTCTGAACAAGCAGATCAGCTTGAGACTGTGTCTGCAGATCCGCTCTGGCCTTTTCAATTACATTCAGAATGTCCTCATAGCACAAAGAAACCCAGTTTTCCGGATCGCTGGGCTTTCTTCCGTTTGGAGAAAGGAAAACATAAACTTTCCGGAATTCCGGATATTTTCCGTCGAGAAGGCGCTTATACGTAACAAGCTGGTTACCAGTTTCCGGAGCTTTTATCTTGTTTTCAATGCATAAGAGGAATTTTTCTTTGACAGATATAACCAGCAAATCAATATGATCCGATTCTCTCTCAACAAGGAAACTGGAATAGTCCATCTCAATGTTCCCGCAGATGTGCTGAACAACGCCACGCAGCACACGATCGCCCAGACCATGGTTTTCATTGGGATCAAAAAGCCATGCCAGCATGAAACTGTGGCGGGTCTCCAGTTTTTCAAGTCCCAGCACATTGAAAACATTTACCCGATGTGCAAATTTCTCAATCGGATTCAAGCATTCGATGTCATTCAATAAGTCTTTCAGTTCCCTTGTGCAATTCATCATCCATCCTCCTGCGGTTCCTTCTTGAAGAATACAGAGGTACCGGCCATATACTACAGCAGCCGATTCAGACTGGATTATATCCTACTTTTGCAGGAATTGGTATACTCATCATGCCCCTTCTTCTTTTCATCCCGGGCAGTCTTCTCAATGAACAATAAGTTATTTTATCGCAGAAGGAAGAACTAACACGCTGAATTTCTTTTTTCTGATTTTTCCAGTCATATAGCTTTGCATAAGCACCGTGAATGTATCCTCTCCTGCCTTTAAAGGAGTCAACGTTTCACTTTCTGACGAAACACACTTCTTGCTGGATCTGAAGGCGATTCCCCAGATTCCGTTTGGCACGCTATATTTCACCTGGGGACGGTCTGAAGTTTTTGCCAGTACATAATCATATTCCTTTACTGTAACATTCACAGTAGCTTTTACTCCGGATCCATCTGATGCCACTGCATTTATCTTTGCCGATCCGGTTGCAACGCCATGGATTAGCCCGTTTTGATCCACCGTTGCTACTTTTTCATTTGTAGATGACCAGATTAGATCCTTTATCGTTGCGTCTTCCGGTTCGATTGCTGGAGTCATCTGCCAATCATATCCCGGGGCCAGTGGAATCTTTTTCACGGAAAGGCTCAGTTTTTTCACAGGAGAAACCACTTCAATATTGACAGAGTCTGATATTCCGGAACCATCAACTGCTTCGGCAGTAATCTGAGCCTGTCCAGGATTAATTCCTTTTACCTGTCCACTTGGATTTACTGTCGCAATATTCTCGTCGCTGGAAGACCAGATTATCTTCTTGTTTGTCGCAGTATCCGGCGCCACCACTGCTTTCAGTGCAAGCGTTTTTCCCTTAGGAACATTGTTTCCCGAAGCTGAAATCGTAATACCTTCAACCGCCTGCCCTACTTTGACGGCCAGTTGCGTCTTCTTCTGTCCATTTGGATCATCGCTGGCAAACGAAATGATGGCTGTGCCCGCGCTTTTCCCAGTCACAAGGCCATTTTTGTCAACAGTTGCGACGCTTTCATCTGAAGAAGACCATACCCCGCTCTTAAAGAAAGCATCCATAGGCTTTATCGTAACCGTTAACTGTGTCTTTTCCGCATCTTCCTTTCCCCCTACAACGACAGAAGCACTCTTTTCATTGATCTGGAGAGACTGAACCGGAACCCTGACCTCCACCTCAGCGGCAGCGGAAATAGACTCATTATCCTTGGCCACTACTGTGACAGTTGTCTTCCCGCTTTTCTTTCCGGTTACTGTTCCATTGGCGCTTACCGTAGCCACTTCCTGATCAGAGGACGTCCAAATCAACTGTGTGCGTTTCGGCGCCGTTTCCAGCACGTTTTCCACAGTAGCAACCAGCTTCAGTTGCTTTCCGATGTAGACTATATAACTGCTCTGATCAAAGGAAACCGTCCTGTCCTTCAGCAGGGTGTTTTCTTCCGCTGTCCCTGCAGTTGAAATAAAGATCACCATGAAGATAGAGAGCGCCAGAATCAATAGTTTACGCATGTCTTGTCCACCTCTTTCATTATTATAATCGGTTTTCCTAAACCATCCGTTATTATGTTTTTTCCCTGGCTTTCCGTTTTTGTTCGTCATCCAGTGCCTCCTGCCGGTTCAGGATTCCCCTCAGCATCTGCTCATACTGGGTCCTAACCTCTGCCGGCGATTCGATGAGGATCTCGCCCTGATACTGGAAAACCCAGCTCAGGAAGGTGCTGGACGGAACAACCTTCACCCTGGCCCGGAAGGATTTGATTCCTGCGACTTCCGTCTCTGTTTCCTCGCCAAAGCGATCCAGGACATTCTGCATCAGCCTGTTCTCGCACAGAAGCGTGACCTGCGTTTCCGGAAGATCGTCGTCAAACATCCGGATGACGGATCTGCTGTAGACGGCCGGATTAAACGAATCGTCCGCAACAGCCGGCTCCTCCAGCAAGTTCACGTCGCACATGCGGTCCACCCGATACTTGACAATCTTCTGCCGCTTGTCCGACCAGGCGGCCATATAATAGCGGTCATCATCCCAGATCAGCGCATACGGGGACGCCACATACAGTTCGCCTCCGTGCCGGAGAACCTTTTCCTTCCGGATCGTATAATCCCAGTAGTGAAAGGAGAGCTTCCGCCCGGCATCGATGGCTGTGCGGATCAGGTCCATGATCACGAAGACGGAGAGATTGGATGTTTTCATCCGATCCGCGTTGTAAACCTTTCCGGTCAGGGAACTGCGGTTCTGTTCATTCGTCAGCATGGCAAGCTTGGAAACCAGCTGATCGCTTTTTTCCACGGTAATAAAGCGGGAGGACGAAACCGCGTCCACCAGCATTCTCAGTTCCGCAAGCTCAAACAGGCGGGATCCGATATGATAGGCATTCATGGCCGTCCGGTTCTCCGCGACCCGCTCCTGGATGACATCCAGACCCGCCGCGGACAGAAGCCCCATATCATCCCCCACGGTCGCCCGCTGAGACTTGAAGCCATGCTCCCTGCAGAGAGCAAGAATATCCTCCGTGGTCAGGAAATGACTGTCATCCGTATGCTCCAGAAGATAGCGTTCCAGAAAGAGCAGCCTTGCCTTGGAGCCGGATTCATTTCGCACGGGCAAAGAAATCACCTCCCAGTCGATTCGCCGTCGGAGCTGTGTTGCGTAAGCGTTTATCCTTTTTGAAAAGAGTACACGAAAAACCGGAGAATGTAAATCCGGCTTCATCGGATTGATTCATTTTTTGAACAGTCGGAATCTCCCGCAGGCACTTCCGCATGCCTGCCCGGATTCATGAATGCGTTTCGGAAAGACGGGTAGCGGCCGCCGGTCAGCCCGCAGATCGCCTGGCGAGCAGCCGTTCCTTCAGAAGCTCGTATCGTTCCTTTTTCTCCGCCTTGGCAAAATGGACGGTCCGGTCCTGCTCGGGGCAATGGTCATAATCCAGCCGGGTGTCGCCGAATTGCTCGCTGGTGAGGTCAAACACGCAATCCCCCACCGCGTTGAAGCAATGGTAATTCCCATCCCCCAGCGGCACCCCGTATACCTTCCCGCCGTAGATATCCTGGATCAGGAAGGCCGTGATTGAGCACTGGCCCAGCGTTCTGTTCTCCGGCGTCCAGTCCTTCCGCATCCGCGGCGCGCAGGTCTCCGCGCACCAGATTTCGGACAGCAGGTCATAGTAATCCCGGGGAGTCAGGCCGAGTTCGTCCCGGATCAGGGCTGTTTCCCATCCGTAAAAACGATACGCTTTCATTTTTCCTTCCTTTCCGGCCGAAACGGATTCCTGTCGGAATCGGGATTCCGGCTCCGCGGGTTCCTTCGGGAAGCCGCCGTCAGGGAAATCATATCATTCCGTGCCGCATGCGCGCAAGGGGAAAGAACGCCCCGGCCGCGGGAGACGGGATCATGGGTTTTCCCATGGGGCCGGAAGGGATTCCCTCCCCCGCGGCGAAAGAATCATATCAGACCATTCCGGAAGGAGAACCGCAAAGGATGCAGCTGCGGAATATCGGCATTTTTGCCCATGTGGACGCGGGAAAGGCGACGCTGTCTGAGCATCTGCGAGGTTCGGTTTCTGCTGCCGCCAGGAGTGCCCTGGAGGGTGGAATTTTTGATGAGTAAGGAGGAACAAAAACATGCGTCTCGGCGGATCCATCATGAAACCCTATGACAGCCCCGCGCAGTGGCTGGCGCTGGTAAAGGAATACGGTTACAGCGCGGTATCCTTCCCCGTGGACAGCAGCGCCCCGGCCCAGGTGCGCAGGGACTATCTGCAGTGCATCCGGGACAGCGGCCTCGTCATCGGCGAGGTGGGCATCTGGAAAAACGTCATGGCCCGGGATGAAAAGGAGCGGCAGGCCGCGATCGACTATTCCGTCCGCCAGCTGGAGCTGGCGGAGGAGGTCGGCGCCAACTGCTGTGTGAACATCTCCGGCTCCGTGAGCGCCGTGTGGGACGGCTACCATCCCGACAACGCCTCCCGCGCCGTCTACGACCGGGTGGTGGAGCTTTCCCGGCAGATCATCGACCGGGTGAAGCCCACCCGCACCAGCTATACCCTGGAGCCGATGCCCTGGATGGTGCCGGAATCCCCGGAAGAATACCTGCAGCTGATCCGGGACGTGGATCGTTCCGCGTTCCGGGTGCATCTGGATTACTGCAACATGATCAACAGCCTGGACCGCTACCGCGATGCCAGCGGCTTTATCCGGCACTGCTTTGAACTGCTGGGCGGGTACATCGTCAGCATTCACGCCAAGGATGTGCTTCTGCGGAACGGCGCCCTGCCCCTCGTGATCGAGGAGGTTCAGCCGGGCGAGGGCTCCATCGATCTGGCCCTGGTCTGCGCCGAGGCGGAAAAGCTGGGCGAGGATATTCCCGTGTTCGTGGAGCACCTGCCCGACCACGCCTCCTACCTGGCGGCCGCCGAAACCATGCGGGAAGCCGCCCGGAGGGCCGGGGTCATCTGCAAGGCCATCTGATCCGGGAATCTTCCCGGATCAGCGCCGGATCCGCTTGGTTCCCGGCGTGATCGCCCGCTGCGGACAGACCAGGATGCACAGGTGGCAGCCCACGCACCGCTTTCCGTTCAGCTTTGGCCGGCGGTTTTCATCCAGCTCGATCGCCTGGTGGCCGCCGTCCGCGCAGGAAATCCGGCAGCGCCCGCAGCCGATGCAGCGTTCCCGGATAAACGTGGGAAAAACAATGGTATCCCGCTCCAGCGTGTCGGTGTTGGGACTGACATTGTCCAGGGCAAGCCCCCTGGCTTCCCGGACGCTGCCGATGCCCTTCTCCGCCAGATACAGGTTGAGCCCGGCCTTCAGGTCGTCAATGATCCGGTAGCCATACTGCATGATCGCGGTTGTCACCTGGAGGGAGCCCGCCCCCAGCAGGATGAATTCCAGCGCGTCCTGCCAGGTTTCGATGCCGCCCATTCCGGACAGATGCATCCCCTGCAGGGCCGGATTCTGCCCCAGTTCCGCCATGAAGCGCAGGGCGATGGGCTTCACGGCGTTGCCGCTGTATCCTCCCACGGCGCTCTGGCCGTGCACGGCGGGGGCAGACACATAGGTATGCAGATCGATCCCGGTGATGGATTTGATCGTATTGATGGCGGCGATGCCGTCCGCTCCGCCCCGTCGGGCCGCTTCTGCCGCCGGGCTCATGCTGGCCACGTTGGGCGTCAGCTTCGCCAGCACCGGGATATGGCAGGCGCGTTTGGCCGCGGCCGTGAAGCGCTCCACCAGTTCCGGCACCTGGCCGATATCCGAGCCCAGGCCGCCCTCCGCCATGTTGGGGCAGGAGAAATTCAGCTCCACCGCGTCGGCGCCGTTCGCCTCGCAGAGCCGGGCCAGCTCGCCCCATTCCTGTTCGTTCTGTCCCATGATGGAGGCCAGAATGAATTTGGAGGGATAATGCTGTTTCAGGCGGCGGAAAATCTCCATATTCTCCGCCACGCTGTGATCGGAAAGCTGCTCAATGTTCTTGAAGCCGATCATGCCGCCGTCGCTGCCCGTAACCGCGGAAAAGCGGGGCGACGCCTCGTGGATCTCCAGGGTGCAGATGGTCTTGAAGCAGGCTCCAGCCCATCCCGCCTCGAAGGCCCGGGCGCACATGTCGTAGGTGCTGGCCACCACGGAGGAGGACAGCAGGAACGGATTTTCCAGCGGGATGCCGCACAGATCGCATTTCAGGCGGTCTTCATCTTCCGGAAGGGGCGTTTCGCATTCCGGCTTCACCTGATAATACAGCCGGTTGATCAGATCCCGGGCCGGCACCTCGCCGGCGCGGACGCAGGCTCTCTCGCAGGGAGCGCTGCATACGATGCAGGGGTTCGCCTCCGGCAGCCGCTGTGCTGCCGTCTGCTCGTTGGAAAACCAGACGGAGCGCAGCAGCTCCGCCGGATTCAGCTTTTCGCAGGCCCTGTCGCAGGGCGCATCCGCGCAAAGCGTGCAGCGGATCATATCCGCCCGGGCTATTTTCGGTTCCTTCAGAATCACAGCCGTCTCTCCTTTCTGTCGTGCAGGGTTCACGGGGACCGGGGGCCGCTTCCGGGCCTCCCGTCACGGGGATTCGCCTGCCGGAGAGACTCCGGCAGGCGGCAGCATCGGTCGGGATGAAGCTATATCCATTTTCGGTCCGGGTGGAAACTGATATTCTCATTATGAACTATTTCCCGAAAGAATGCAATCATTTCGCGAAATTCAGGCAAAAAACGTCCGCTGCCGCCCGCCGCGCAGGAAAAACGGGATGCCTTCAGCGCACGAAGGCATCCCGGACCGGGGTATGGTTGACTTGCAGGCAGACAGGGTGGAGGAAGAGCGCGTACGGATCCCCCGGGGGCAGAGGAGGCAGCTGTCCGGAAGCGTTCCGGCTTCCGGAGGCTTCGGCCTGATTCCTTATTCCGCCCAGGTTCCGTTGCGGAAGATCGGCACAGCCGTTCCGTCCGGCTTCACTCCGTCAATGGACAGATCGTCCGCGCCGACCATAAAGTCCACATGAATGATGGAATCATTGATGCCGGCCTGCCGCGCCTGTTCCACGGTCAGATGGTCGCCGTCCGGGAGCACTTCCTTGAAACCCATGCCCAGCGCGCAATGGCAGCAGGCATTTTCATCGAACAGCGTTTCATAGAACAGGAATCCGCACTGGTTGACCGGGCTTTCCCGGGGAACCAGCGCCACCTCGCCGAGCAGGCCGGCCCCTTCATCCATCCGAATCATTTTTTCCAGCAGCTCCTGTCCCTTCTCCGCCCGGCAGGAAACCGCCCTTCCCTGTTCAAAGGTAATGGAGAAGTTCTCAATCAGCTGGCTGTTCCAGGAGAGCGGCTTCACCGCGACCAGGGTGCCTTCGCATTTCCCCGCGGCGGGAGAGGTGAAGATTTCCTCGGTGGGCATATTGGGAATGTAAAACGCGCCGTTTTCCGTGTTTCGGGCTCCGGCGCCTTCCCACCGGGCGCCGGGAATCAGCTCCACGGAGAAATCCGTTCCGTTGGCGCTGTGATACCGCAGGGATTCGAAACCCTGTTCGTTCAGCCAGGCGGCCTTCTTCTCAATGAAATCCGTATGGGTCTTCCACTCCGCGACCGGATCGTTGTCCTCCCGGACCCGAACCGTTTTCAGAATCGCTTCCCACAGGCGGCTGACAGCTTCCTCATCCGCCATGTCCGGGAAGCATTTTTTCGCCCATTTCACGGACGGGTAGGCCGCAATCACCCACTGATGCTTTCCTTCGATGGCGTTGCGATAGGGTTTGATGACGGTGGACCGGGCCTGCGAAACCGAGGAGAGCTTCTGTACGTCCACTCCGTTCATGGCATCCGGATCCTCCGACACAATAAAGATGCGCACCGGCAGATCCTGCACCATCTGCTTCAGCTTTTCCTCCTCCCAGGGCAGCACCCGGGAGAGCGTTTCCTGGCTCGCATACAGGTAATTCAGGCGGGCATGCCGGTCGAACAGCCAGTCCACATTCACCTTTCTGGCTCCGGCCCGGTAGCATTCCTCGATCACCAGGGCGGCAAAGCCGTGCTGCTCCACCGAAATGGAAAGCTGCACCACCTGCCCCTTCCGGACATTCGCCCCCGTGCGCACGATCAGCTCCGCGTATTTCCGAAGCAGGGTTTCCGAAACGTTTTTCATGCTGCAATCCTCCTGTTATGCCCCGGCCGGGCCGGTTCCCGACTGCGCCTCCGGAGCTGTTTCATCAAGAAAACCCCTTGATTATCAAGGGGTTGCATGGCGGAGCGGGTGGGATTCGAACCCACGTGGCGTTGCCGCCAAACTGATTTCGAGTCAGCCCCGTTATGACCGCTTCGATACCGCTCCGTGAACGTGGCAGATTATACCATAGCCTTCCGTCATTTGCAAGTCAGCCGGGGCACCCTGCCGGGGCGCTTGAACTCCTTCCGGGATCGTAGTATAATTGTGCTGATCGGTAAGAACGCCTATGCGGCGTTTTTCATCAAATCTGGGCGGGAATTTCTCCCATTATGATGGGAAATCCTTCCCGTCCCCGGAGGTATGCAGCATGAAATGGATGATCGTGACCGATTCCAGCTGCGATCTGAAATCCCTGGAAACGGCTTCCCCGGATATCGGCTTTGATACGGTTCCCTTCGTGATGAGCGTGGATGACACGGATTTTGTGGACAGCGTGGATCTGGATGTCCCCGGGATGGTGGACGCCATGGAGGCTTCCTCCTCCAGCCACAGCGCCTGCCCCTCTCCCTCCGCCTGGCAGGAAGCCTTCCGGCAGGCGGACCGGGTCATCGCCATGACCATCTCCGGCCGGCTTTCCGGCAGCTTCAACAGCGCGCTGGTGGGAAAAAGCATGGCGCTGGAGGACGCCCCGGACAAGAAGATCGAGGTGATCGATTCCCTGTCCACCGGGCCCAAGCTGGTGCTCATGGCGCAGCAGGCCGTTCGGATGATTCAGGAGCAGGTTCCCTTTGAGGAGATCTGCGCCTCCTGCCGGAAACTGGCCGCAACCGGCCGGACGATCTTCACCCTCTCCTCCTTCCATAACCTGGTTCAGAACGGACGGGTCAGCAAGATCGCCGGCTTCGTGGCCGGCAAGCTGGGCATCCGCGTCATCGGCGTGGGAAGTCCGGAGGGGGAGATTCAGCTGAAGGAACTGACCCGCGGCGATCAGCGGACGCTGAAGCACATTCTGCGGGATATGGAGGAAAACGGCTATGCCGGAGAGGACATGGCCATCAGCCACTGCATGAACGAATCCCTGTCGCAGAAGCTGAAGGACATGATCCAGTCCAGATGGGCGGAAGCGAAAGTCCAGATCCTTTCCACCCGCGGGCTGGACAGCTATTACGCGGAGCGCAGCGGACTGATTGTCTGCTATCCCGCGGCGACCTGACCGGCGGAACCCATCTTTGTCCGGATAAATAAATGCATTCAGGATGAATATATGTATATCGTTTTTCTTTGATCTCTGTTCGGACAAAAAGTTGCTGTTATCCGTGGACAAAGGGATGGGGTTCATGCTATAATTCCGTTGTAGGGACGAACTGACGAATGCATTTTTATGCCACAGGAGATTGCGATATAACATGAATATGCAGGATCTGAGAGATATTATGGGACTGACCCAGGCTCAGGTAGCCGATGAGCTTGGTGTTCCCAAACAGGATGTTATCGATTGTGAGGAGAACGGGGAGACCTATCTGCTGCTGCAGTTCATCTCCGCCTTTCCGATCAATCCGCAAATCCTGAAGGATCCCGATGTGGATCCCTTCCTGCCCACCTTTGACCAGACCACGCCCGGGCATCGGATGCGGGCATGGCGGGAGCAGTATGACATTTCCGCCGAAGATATGGCCGCGGCCCTGGGCATCACGCCGGAGGAGCTGCTGGCCCGGGAGGCGGATCCGGATCTGGTCCTGATACGGCGCCGGGGAGAGGAAATCGAGAAGAAAACCGGAATCAACCGGAAGTGGCTCATGTACGGAGACGGACGGGAGAAAGGCGTTCCCCGTCTTGTTCAGCATGCCGCGCCGCGTCCGAAGGAGCCCTCCCGCGGGGCGAACCCCGCCCCGAACCGGCCCGCCGGCCTTCGGGTGAAGGAAGCCCGGCAGAATGCCGGCCTGTCCCGGGAGCAGCTGGCCGATCTGCTCCATCTCTCCGTCAGCCGGGTTGCCCAGATGGAGTCCGGGTATATTCGGGATGAAAAGGCGGAGCATATCCTGCGCCGGATCGCCAGCGCCTCCGACGCCCCGGTGAAGGAGGATCCCCGGGCTGCCGGCCTTCGGGTGCGCGAAGCCCGGAAGGCCGCCGGTCTTTCCGTCCGGGAGGCCGCGGAACTGGCGCAGCTCAAGCCCGCGACCCTGGCTCATCTGGAAAGCGGATATATCACCGCCAAGCGGGCCGACGAACTGGTCGCCCTCTTTGAATCCTCTCCCGCCTCCCCGGCGTCCCCGGCCTTCAGCGGAAAGGAAGCCGGCGCCCGGATTCGGGAGGAGCGGCTTCAGGCCGGTCTGTCCCAGAAGGAGCTGGGAACCATCCTTCGCCTTCCGGTAACCCGCGTCTCCCATATTGAACTGGGCGACGTGACGGAGGAACAGTATCAGACCATTCTCCGCCGTCTTCGCCGGGAGCCGCGGCGGCCGGTGCAGGCCCGCCGGGTCCGTCCGGCGGATCAGGTGCTGCTCGGATCCAATATCCGGGACGCGCGGGAAGCGGCGAAGCTGAGCCAGAAAAGCCTGGGAGAAATGCTGGATCTCCCGCAGACCCGAATCAGCCTGATGGAGCGGGGAAAGGTGGATGAGGCCACCGGCAGGCGGATTCTCCGCATGCTTCAGGATGTGATCGATCAGAAAAAGTCGGAGGAAGCCCTTCCGCTGGTTCAGATGGCGAAGGAGACCTCCCGTACCGCCGTCCCCGCCCGCTCCTCCCGGGTGTCCCGGCCCGATCTGGCGCAGCGGATCCGGGAAGCGCGGACGGCCGCGGGTCTCAGCCAGAAGCGCCTGGGCGAGCTGATGAATCTTTCCCAGGGCGGCATCAGCTACCTGGAGCAGGGCCGCGTGGATGAGGCCACCGCGGAAAAGGCGCTGCGCCTGATTGAGGAGGAAGGACAGGTTCTGTCCGGTTCCGACTGATCCGGATTTCAGGTATTCAAACGGCCCCCGGCATCTGCCGGGGGCCGTTTTCATGAGGCCTTTCCGAATTATCCGATATGGTCCTTGCCGCCCATGTACATCCGAAGCGGCTCGGGAATCGCCACGGTTCCGTCCGCCTTCAGGTTGTTCTCCAGGAAGGCGATCAGCATCCGGGGCGGCGCCACGCAGGTGTTGTTCAGCGTATGCGCGAAGTACTTCTTTCCATCCTTCGTCTTCACCCGGATCTGAAGCCGGCGGGCCTGGGCGTCTCCGAGATTGGAGCAGGAACCCACCTCAAAATACTTCTTCTGGCGGGGACTCCAGGCTTCCACGTCCAGGCTCTTCACCTTCAGGTCCGCCAGGTCGCCGCTGCAGCATTCCAGCGTCCGCACCGGGATATCCAGCGTCCGGAAGAAATCCACCGTATTCTGCCACAGCCGGTCAAACCACATCATGGAATCCTCCGGCTTGCAGACGACGATCATCTCCTGCTTTTCGAACTGATGAATCCGGTACACGCCGCGCTCCTCAATGCCGTGCGCGCCGACTTCCTTCCGGAAGCAGGGGCTGTAGCTGGTCAGCGTGCGGGGCAGGGTTTCCTCGTCCAGGATGCTGTCGATGAACTTGCCGATCATGCTGTGCTCCGAGGTGCCGATCAGATACAGATCCTCGCCCTCGATCTTGTACATCATGTTTTCCATCTCGGCGAAGCTCATCACACCCGTCACCACGTCCCCGTGGATCATGAAGGGCGGCACCACGTACGTGAAGCCCCGGTCGATCATGAAATCCCGCGCGTAGGACAGGATGGCGCTGTGCAGCCGGGCGATATCGCCCATCAGGTAATAGAACCCGTTTCCGCTGGTCTCCCGGGCGGCGTCCAGGTCGATGCCGCTGAGCCGCTCCATGATGTCCACATGATAGGGGATCTCCCATTCCGGCACCACGGGCTCGCCGAAGCGCTGAATCTCGACGTTCTCGCTGTCATCCCGGCCGATGGGAACGGAATCATCGATGATGTTGGGGATAACCAGCATCCGCTTCCGGATTTCCGCCTTCAGCTCTTCTTCCTTCTGCTCGAGGGCTTCCAGTTCGTCCGCGAGGGCGGCTACCTCCGCCTTCATCTGCTCCGCCTCGTCCTTCTGGCCCTTCGCCATCAGGCCGCCGATCATCTTGCTCTTCTGCTTCCGCTGGTTCCGCAGGGCATCCGCCTGCTGCTGGGCCGCGCGGTAATCCCGGTCAAACTGAATGACCTCGTCCACCATGGGCAGCTTCTGATCCTGAAACTTCTTTCGAATGTTTTCCTTTACCTTCTCCGGATCCGTCCGGAGCAGATTGATATCCAGCATTTTGAATCATTGCCTCCTGCGAATCGGTCTCCTGCGGTCCGGCTGCCCGCTCCGGGCTCCGGACGGGACCGGCTTATTTCTTTACGGTGATCACCACATGCCGGTTGGGCTCGTCCCCCTCGGAATGGGTGCTGACGGATTCGTTCTGCTGCAGCGCAAAATGGATGATCCGCCGCTCATAGGGATTCATGGGCTCCAGGCTGACCCGGCGTCCCGTGCGCACGGCACGGTTCGCCATCCGGTTGGCCAGGCGGATCAGGGTATCCTCCCGGCGCTCCCGGTAATTCTCCGTGTCCAGGGTCACGCGGGTATATCCTTCCCGGCCCCGGTTCACCTTCAGGCTGGTCAGATACTGCAGCGCATCCAGCGTCTCGCCCCGGCGGCCAATCAGAATCCCCAGGGTATCCCCCATCATGGAGCCGTAGACGTTTCCTTCCGCATCCGTTCCCATTTCAATGGAAACCTCCACGCCCATCAGCTTCGTGATCTCCTTCAGGAAGGCGAAGGCCTGTCCCGCGGGGCTTTCCGGATCCAGCTGATCCTCCGGGATCACCGTGATCTCCGGCTTCTCCATCGCCCGGATCGGGGGCTCCTCCGCGGAAGCCGCTTCCGGCTGCTCCTCCGTCTTCTCCGGCTCCGGCTTCTTTTCGGCCTTCTTCGGGGCAACGCGCTTCACCGGCGCGGGCCGGGCGGCTTCCTTCTTCTCCGCTTCGCGGGCCGGCTCCGCCTTCTCCGCCGCTTCGTCCGTTTCCTTCGCGGCCGGCGTTTCCGGCTCCTTCGCGGGCTCCGGCTTCTTCTCCGCCTTCGGCTCCTCGCTCTTCACGGGCGCGGGGGCGGGCTCCTCCTCCCGGGGCATCAGATCATCCAGCAGATCATCCGCCTCCTCCTTCACCGTCAGGCTGACCTTGGCAAGCCGGGAGCCGAACAGACCGAACAGGCCCTTGCTGCCCTCTTCGAGCACCTGCACGTCCACATCGCCGATGCTGACGCCCAGCTCCTGCAGCCCCTGCTCAATCGCTTCCTCGACCGTCTTCGCGGAAGATTCATATCTTTTCATTTATTTCACCGTACCCTCTCCGGCCACCGCGGCCTTCTTTTCACGCGCATCCAGCACATGGTTGATCACAGCCGTCTGTCCCATGATCACCAGGTTGCCCATCACCCAGTACAGCGCGAACGCGGAGCTGTAGCTGAAGCAGATGAACAGGGAGAACAGCGGGAAGAACCAGGTCATCATCTTGCTGGTCGCAGCGGCCTGATCTGCCGCGCCGCCCTGGGCCTGGGGCTGCTGATTGCCGGTCAGCTTCGTCATCAGAATCTGGGTCACGGCGCTGAGAATC
Source organism: uncultured Eubacteriales bacterium (assembly GCA_900316415.1). GTDB lineage: Bacteria > Bacillota > Clostridia > Christensenellales > Aristaeellaceae > Aristaeella. The sequence goes on along the minus strand of ONCV01000001.1, from coordinate 225,480 downwards.
GGCAGAATCATATAGCCATTGTAGTCCTTCATCACCGTCAGGGTGGTGACAAACAGGTTCATGGTCCATCCGTTGTTCACGCTCAGGGCATCGGCATAGGCCGCGTTCCCGTTGAGCATGGCCGTCTGAAGGGTCTGCAGTGTCGTCATCAGCGCACTGCCGTCAAAGCTTTCGGCGGTCAGGTTCAGCTCCTGCAGCAGGACGGGCATGCTGTCCCCGAATCCGGCCAGCCAGGTTTTCCACATATCCGCGGGGATCTGGCGCAGGGTGCCCAGGTCCGGCCAGGCCGGGCTGAAGAGGCTGTCCGGCATCCACAGGTTCCGGATCCACAGGAAGGTTTCCATCGTGGGCGTTTCGCCGTTGAGGATCTGGGTCACCTGGCCCAGGATCTCCCGGTTCGCGGCGGTCCGCATGGCGGAGAACACGATGATCAGGATCGGCCAGGTCAGCAGCAGCGGCAGGCAGCTGCTCATGGGGTTGACCCCCTCCTTCTTGTACAGCTCCGCCGTCTTCTGATTCAGCTTTTCCTTGTCGTTGGCGTACTTCTTCTGCAGCTCGGCCAGCCTGGGCTGCAGCTTCGTCGTTTTGCGCATGCCCGCGCGGCTCTTGAAGTCCAGCGGCGTCAGCACCAGGCGGATCAGGATCGTAAAGACCACCATCGCCCAGCCCCAGCTGCCCGTCCAGGAATTGATCCAGGACAGGAAGTTGAAAAGTGCTTCGTTCATTCTCGGTTATTCCCTCCTTATCATGGTGTAAAGATCCACGGGAACCGGATCATATCCGCCCCTGCTGAAGGGATTGCAGCGCAGCAGCCGCCACAGGGCCATCCATCCGCCCTTCCAGGCGCCGTAACGTTCGATCGCCGTCACCGCGTACTGGGAGCAGGTGGGGATATAGCGGCAGGCCGGCCTCCTCTTCCGGGGACTGATCTGCTTCCGGTAAAACCGGATCAGAGCCAGCAGAAACCGTCTCATCTGGCGCGATTCCCTTCCCTTTCCTCCGCGGAGGTCCGCTTGGCCGGGGCGCCGGAGGCGGGCGCAGCGCCTTCCGCGTTTCGCCTGCCCTGCAGCACGTCCTGCTTTTTCAGCAGAAACCTCACGTCCTTCTGAAGGCTCTGGAAGGTGGCCTTCGCGGCGGAAGTCCTGGCAACGATGACGTACAGTCCGGGTTTCACGTCCCCCAGATAGGGCCGAAAGCATTCCCGCAGGCGGCGCTTGATCCGGTTCCGGACCACGGCGTTGCCCACCTTCTTGCTGACGGAAAACCCGACCTTCAGCTCCCGCCCGCGGGCGAAGAGCATAACCAGGTCACGGCAGGCGACAGAATGTCCCCGACGGTAGACATACTGAAACGCGCCGTTCTTCTTCAGCCGATACTGTTTCTCCATTTTCCCAAATCCGATCTTCCCGATGTTCAACCGGGATAAATACTGGAAAAGCCCGCCTTTTTCATGAAGGCGGGCCTTAACCACGGCCTGGTATCACAGGCTGCACGGCGTCGGTCACACCGTCAGCTCCTTGCGGCCACGGCGGCGGCGGGCAGCCAGCACGCGGCGGCCGTTCTTCGTCGCCATGCGGGCACGGAATCCGTGAACCTTATTGCGCTGGCGCTTCTTGGGCTGGTACGTACGGAACATTTTTCAACACTCCTCTGCTAAGAAAATTCAACAGGGATCATCCCCGCCGGGGGAATCCCCGGAACACACTGTAAAAACAGCTTTCTAAGTATACGGAAGTCCGTTTCAATTGTCAAGAAAATTTTTGTCCGGCCCTGCGGGAGCCACCTTCGGCGGCATCGGCCGGGGCCCATGCCGCCGGGCTGCCCGCACAGGAGGGTTACTGGGCGATCACCGCGACCGCCGCGACGGTGTTGACGATCTCTTCCACGTTGCATCCGCGGCTCAGGTCGTTCACCGGCTTGGCCAGGCCCTGAATGATCGGGCCGATGGCCTTGGCGCCGGCCAGGCGCTGCACCAGCTTGTATCCGATATTGCCCGCGCCGAGGTTCGGGAAGATCAGCACGTTGGGGTTCTTTCCCGCCACGGGGGATCCGGGGGCCTTCAGGTTAGCCACCTCGGGCACCAGGGCCGCGTCCGCCTGAAGCTCGCCGTCCAGCATCAGATCCGGCGCCAGCTCCCTGGCCTTGGCCGTGGCTTCCTGAACCCGAGTCACCACATCGTGCTTCGCGCTGCCCTTGGTGGAAAAGGAAAGCATCGCCACCCGGGGCTCGGCCTGCAGCAGGCTCTTGCAGGTGTTCGCGGTCGCCAGGGCAATGGCCGCCAGCTCGTCCGCGTTGGGCTCGATGTTCACCGCGCAGTCGCCGAAGAGCATCACGCCGTCATCCCCGTACTGCTTCGTGGGAAGCTCCATGATGAAGCAGCTGGAGGCGGTGGAGATGCCGGGAGCCATCTTGATGATCTGCAGCGCGGGGCGCAGCACATTGCCGGTGGAATTGATCGCGCCGGCCACCATGCCGTCCGCGTCATCCATCTTCAGCATCATCGTGGCAAAATACAGGGTGTTGTTGTACACCAGATCCCGGGCCTGCTCGATGGTCATGCCCTTCTTCTGCCGCAGCTCGCACAGCTTCTCGGCATAGGCTTCGCTCTTCGGGCAGGTGGCGGGATCCACGATCGCCACGTCCTTCAGGTCCGTTCCGGTCTCCGCCGCAACCTTCTGAATCTCCTCGGGCTTGCCCACCAGGGTAATCTTCGCCAGGCCTTCCGCCACGATCTTCGCCGCAGCCTGCACGGTGCGGGGCTCGCTGCCCTCAGCCAGCACAATATGCTTCACATTGGTTTTCGCCTGATTCTTGATGCGTTCGATCACTGACATCGCTTTTTCCTCCTGCCGATCCTTTTTGTTCTCTGCCCGGCGCCTTTGCGCCAAGCGCATTATACCGCATTTTTACTTCCCTGAAAAGGGCATTTTCCCCTTCCGCTCAGGCCATCAGGGCATCGGCCAGGGCTTCCAGCTGCGCGAGGCTCTCCCCGTTCAGCGCGGAGACGATCTTCACCTCGGGCTCCAGGAAGGTCAGGTTCTTGCAGCCCTCCAGCAGCTTCTTCATTCCCTTCGCGGCCGTCGGCGCCCAGGATCCGTTCTCGATCAGGCCCACCGTCCGGTTCTGCCAGTTCCGCTCGGTCAGATGCTCCAGGAAGGTCTTCATGAAGGGGAAGATATCCGCGTTGTAGGTCGTCGTGGCAAAAACGGCCTTTCCGTACCGGAAGGTGTCCTCCACCGCCTCCGGCATGTCGCACCGGGCCAGATCGTTCACCGCCACCTTCGGGCAGCCCCGGGCCCGCAGCAGCTCCGCCAGCTTCTCCGCCGCGGCCTGCGTATGCCCGTACACCGAGGTGTAGTTGATCACGATTCCCTCGCTCTCCACGCCGTAGGAGCTCCAGGTGGAATACACATCCAGGTAGTAGCTCAGGTTTTCCTGCAGCACGGGGCCGTGCAGGGGGCAGATCGCCCGGATCTCCAGGCCGGCCAGCTTCTTCAGGACGGCCTGCACCTGCGCGCCGTACTTGCCCACGATGCCGAAATAGTACCGCCGCGCCTCGCAGGCCCAGCCCTCCGGATCATCGTAGTCCAGCGCGCCGAATTTTCCGAAGGCGTCCGCGGAGAAGAGCACGTGATCCGTGCCGTCCCAGGTAAAGATGACCTCCGGCCAGTGCACCATCGGAGCGGTGACAAAGGTCAGCGTATGCTTTCCCAGCTCCAGGGTGCTCTTCTCCCCGACCACGAGGCGCTTCTCCTCCGCCGGTTCCGCGCCGTAGAAGTTCTTCATCATCTGGAATGCCTTGGCGGAGGAGACCACTGTGGCCTCCGGATAGGCCTCCAGGAACCGGGTAATGTTGGCGGAATGATCCGGCTCCATATGCTGAACGATCAGATAATCCGGCTTCCGGCCCTGCAGCTCCCGCTCCAGATTCCGCAGCCATTCCTCCCCGAAGCGCGCGTCCACGGAATCCATGACCGCAATCTTCTGATCCAGGATCACATAGGAATTGTACGCCATGCCTCCCGGCACGATATACTGTCCCTCAAACAGATCCAGCTCATGATCGTTGACCCCGATGTACCTGATATCCCCGGTGATTTCCATGCTGCAACCTCCCTTGCAATTCGTTTCCGGAAAGCCCTCCGGCTCCCCGTTTCTCAAAACCCGATCATCTTCTGCGCGTTCCGGCTGATGCAATAGGTCAGCTTCCGGATCACCGGCCCGCAGCTCACCATCCCCGCGCAGTTGGGATGCCTGCGCAGCCGCCGGCACAGTTCCGGATCAAACGCCCGGATCCGGTCCCACATCTCCCGTTTCAGCGCCTCCGCCTCCTGGTTGTGCGCCCGTTCGTGCAGCACGCTCACCGCCAGGATCTGTCCGCTGAGGAAGGACATCATATAATCCCGGAGGTGTTTCGGCTGGCTCTGGATTTCCTCCCAGGTCCAGGTGCAGATCATCCGGGTGATCATCCGGGTGTTCTGATCCATGCGGCGCAGCAGGTTCTTCCCGCTGACGGACTGATTCTCCTGCCCCACGGTGTAGCCGTACAGGAAGCGGGGCAGGTACAGCACCTTCCGCACCCAGGGAAGGGGCTGATAAATGTACAGGTTATCCTCGTAAAAGGTGTGCTTCGGCAGCTCGTACCCGTGCTCCCGCAGCATCTCCACCCGGTAGCACATGGAGTGAATCATGAACTGCTTCCAGTTGGGAAAGGGCCGGCAGGTGTCCCAGGTATCCACCCGGTCCGCGTGGAACACCAGGTTGTACCGAACCTCGAACACGTCTTCCTTTTCCGGATGGTCGTAAACATAGTCGTTCACCACCAGGTCCGCCCAGGTTTCCGGCGTGGCATGGGCGCGCAGCAGGTCCATCAGCGCCAGCAGGCTCGGCGTATCGATCCGGTCGTCCGCGTCCACGCTCTTCAGATAGATTCCCTGTGCCGTGCGGATTCCCTGATTCAGGCCTTCTCCGTGGCCTCCGTTCTCCTGATGGATCACTCGAACGTTCTCCGGATGTTCGGCCGCCAGCGCATCCGCGATGCCGGGCGTTCCGTCCGTGGAGCCGTCGTCCACGATCAGGATATCCGCCTCCGGCCCCGCGGGCGTCATTCGTTCCACGCAGGTTCGCAGAAAGGCTTCTGCGTTGTAGCTGGGGATCACCAGCGTCAGAAGTTTCTTCATCCGTCTGCTCCGTTACTTCTGTATTTCCTCAATCAGTTCCAGCACCCGCTTCGTTCCGTCCGCGGGCGGCGCGTTCCGCAGCGCCGTCTCCAGCTGCTCCCGGTCCGCCCAGGTGGCCCGCAGGGCTTCCGCCAGGGTGGCGGGCGTCATGTTCTCCTGCATCAGCACATGGCACAGGCCCCGCTTCTCCAGGCTCCGCGCGTTCAGGATCTGGTCTCCCCGGCTGGCGCCCTTCGGATAGGGAACCAGCAGCATCGGGCGCGCCAGCTGCTGGAATTCTCCCAGAGCGTTGGCGCCCGCCCGGCTCAGCACCAGATCCGCCGCCGCCAGCGCGTCCGGCAGTTCCGCGTCCAGGAATTCCTTCTGGCTGTATCCCGGCGTGCCGTCCAGGGACGGCTCCAGGTTGCCTTTCCCGCACACATGCGCCACATCGAAGGTGTCCGTCAGCAGGGGAAGCGCCTCCCGCAGGGCGCGGTTCACGCTCTGCGCGCCGGAGGAACCGCCCATCATCAGCAGCACGGGCCGGCTTCCGTCAAAGCCGAACAGCTTCAGCCCCTTTTCGCGGCTTCCCTGAAACAGCTCCGGCCGCAGCGGGGTTCCCGTCATCTCCGCCTTCTTTCCCAGCGCTTCCGCGCATTCCGGAAAGGTGGTGGCGAAGCGCCGGGCAAAGGGGCGGCACAGCCGGTTGGCCAGCCCCGGGGTCAGGTCGCTCTCATGGCACAGCACCGGCACCCGGTGCAGCCAGGCGCCGAAGACCACCGGCACCGCCACAAAGCCGCCCTTGCTGAACACCACGTCCGGTTTGATCTTTCCGATCACCCGGGCGGACTGAACCGCTCCGGCAATGACCCGGAAGGGATCCGTGAAATTCTGCCACGAAAAATAACGCCGCAGCTTTCCGCTCTTCACCGCATGATAGGTGACCCCCGGGGTGGCGCGCATCTTCGGCGCTTCCATGCCGTTCTCGGTGCCGATGTAATGGATCTCATATCCCGCCTTCCGCAGATGCGGAATCAGGGCCAGATGGGGCGTCACATGCCCCATGGTGCCGCCGCCGGTCAAAACGATTATCTTTCCCATGGATTCTGATCCTCTTCCTCCAGATTCGTCTCCTCCGCCCCCTCCGCGGAAGCCTGCCCGTTCATCTCCGGAAGGCTCAGGTAGAAGGCCGTCACCGTTCCCCGCACATACGCCGTGAGGGCCAGGGAGATCAGCAGCTGAACCATCAGCGCGGGAATTCCGCCGAACAGGCCCTCCACCAGCGTGGTGGCCATCATCTCCAGCAGGTACCAGAACAGAAAGCTCAGATACAGGGAAAGGAGCAGTCCCCGCTTTCCCTTCATCAGGCGCTTGCTTTCCTTCGCGGAGCGAATGGGGCCCATCTCCGGGCGGTCCGCCAGGATCAGATCCCCCAGCGCGTATTTCATCGCCGCCATGACCCCCAGCACCAGCGTCGCGATCATGGCCGCGCTCTGCAGGCCCACGGAGGCATTCGCCGCGGACAGGGTCGCGATCCGGCTGGAGGAATCGCTGAGCCAGAGGGGCAGCCAGGCCAGGATCATCAGCGCGAACCCGGGGAGCATCCACAGGAACACCCGCCACGCCGTGTACAGCCGCAGCCCGATGGCGGGGAAGAAGAGCCGGATCCGGCTGAAAACCGCCAGGACGCCCGGGTCCTCCTCCTTCCGATACCTGCCCAGCAGCCACCGGTACAGGCCCAGGCCCAGGCAGGGCGTCAGCAGCCAGGCCAGCAGGTTCAGCCCCTGCATGGCCCAGATTCCCGCGGAGCCCTGGATCTCCTGAACGCCGGTCATCAGCCGCTGCATATCCACCGCCGTGCCGTCCGCGGACACGGAGGAATACAACATCTGCTGCATCCGGGTCAGCAGATCGTTGCCCGTCACCGTGGCGATTCCCTGCACCAGCAGGGAGGGCAGATTGATCACCAGCGTGATCAGCAGCGCTGTCAGCCAGCATCCGCGCAGGGCTTCCCTGGCACGCGCCTTCCAAAACGCGGAAATACCCATCCGTTTCGATCCTTTCCAACAAAAAGGGGGATGCCGGCTTTTCTCGGCACCCCCGGCACAGCCTGGCCGGCTGTCATCTTCAGTCCTTCAGCGCGCCCAGATTCTCCTTGAACTCCGCGGCATCCACCCAGCTCTGCACGGTCTCGTTGTAGGTGCTGTTCTGCTTGGTGGTCAGGAGGGAGCTCTGCAGCGTGTCCTTCACCTCGTCCAGGGCCACCGGGCCTTCCGCCGCGTCGCCCACGTACTTGATGATGTAGTATCCGTAGCTCTCGCCCCGGACCTTGCCGGACACATCGCCGATCTTTTCCAGCGCCATGGCCGCTTCCACGAAGGCGGGGTCAAAGCTGGTCATATCCGCGGAAACCGCGTATCCGCGCTCGGCGGTGATGCCGCTCTGCATGCCCGGATCCTGTCCCTTGTCCTTCATCAGGGTATCAAAGTCCGTTCCGACCTGCAGCTCCGAAAGGATCTCGTCCGCAGTGGCATCGATGTTGGCAAAGGCGGCTTCCAGCGCGTCGGCCGCTTCCTTCTTCGCGGCGTCCAGCGCTTCCTGGGCGGCCGCCTTCTCCGCTTCGGCGGAATCCTTGTCCGTCTGCGCGGCCGCCTTGTCCTCCTCGGAGGCTTCCTCGCTGTCCAGCGTCTCCTGCGCGGCGCTGATCTTCGCTTCCGCCGCGTTCAGATCCTCCTGCGCCTGGTCGCCCTTCTTCTCCGCCTCGTCCATCTTCGTCTGGTCCTCGTCCAGGAACTTCACCAGAATCTGCTTCACGAAGCGAACGCCCGCGGGGGTGTAGTACAGGGTCGTTCCGTTGTTCGCGGCGCTGGCCCAGGAAGAGGCGTTATTCTCATAGGTTTCCTTCGCGGAGGCCACCCGGCTGTCATATTCCTTCTGGATTTCCTCCTCGGAGACGGTCACGTCCTTGATCACTTCCTGGCGCAGCTTTTCGCTCAGGGCGTTCTGCTTCGCGTTCTCCAGCGCGGAATCCATCGTGTATCCCAGCGCCTCGAGATCGGCCTTCGCCTTTTCGTTCTTCTCCTCGTCGGAAAGCTCGCTGTCCGCGTAATTGGAGGAAAGGATATAATCCAGGTTGCTCTGATAGGTGGACTCCGCGTCGCTCTGGATCTTCGCGGTTTCCTCATCCGTCAGCTGATCCAGTCCCATTTCCGCGATCTTCACGTTGGAAACCAGCTGCTTCCGGAAGTTGTCCAGCACGGTATCCCGTGCTTCGGTGATGCTGGCCTCCGAGGTCGGATCGAAGCTGTATCCGTACATGGAGTAGAGATACGCCATGTTGTCCAGCTGTGCCTCGACCTGCTCCTGCACCTCTCCCTTGGTCACCACCGCGTCTCCCAGGCGGAGGATCTCGGTCGCCGCGTCCACGGCGGCGTCCTTCTGAATCAGCGTGCAGCTGCTCAGAATCAGGGTCAGGGCCAGCATCATTGCCAGCAAAGCTTGCTTTTTCATGTAAAGTCATCCCTTCACGCAAATTTAATGTCCACAGGCATACGCATGGCATTATACCAAAAGATGCACGAAGGGGCAAGCAGAAATTGATTTCCGGGCCCCGCAGGGAGCCCGGAAAATCAGATCAGCCCGAAATGCTGCAGGGCCTTTGCGATGCCGTCCCGCTCCGGCCGGTCCGTCACGTAGGAGCAGACGGCCTTTACCCGCTCCTCCGCGTTGCCCATAGCAATGCTGTGGCCCGCGTGCTCAAACATGGGCAGATCGTTCGTGCTGTCGCCGAAGGCATAGCAGTCCTCCCGGGCGATGCCCAGCCGGCCCCGGAGATAATCCATGCCCAGTCCCTTTGAATATCCTGCCGGAACCAGCTCCCAGGCATCCCGCTGGCGGGGAATGGCCTCATACGGCATGCCGAGGACCGCCGCCCGCCTGCCGAATTCCCGGATCGTTTCCCCGTCGGCAAAGCAGAACAGCTTCACGATCCGGAACTCCGGATCCTCCGCCGAAATCTCCCGCGAGATGCCCTTCCGGTCCGCGAAATCCCGGAAGAACCGGATGGGCTCGCAGTCCGGCGTCAGCGGATCGAAATACAGCGCCGTGTCGCATTCATACACCGTCAGCAGCCCCAGCTCATTCACGGCGTGCCGCAGCGCGAGGGAACGCTCCGGCGGATATTCCATGCTGCGCAGCGTCTCCCCGCGGAGAACCACGCGGGTGCCGCAGCCCATGATCCATCCGTCCAGCGGATAGTCCTCCAGGCGCTCCTCCAGGTTGCACAGCGTGCGCCCCGTGTTGATGATCAGCAGATGGCCGTTCCGGCGGGCCGCTTCCAGGGCGGGTTTCAGGGAATCAGGGAGACGCTGCCGGTCATCCAGCAGCGTCCCGTCGATATCAAAAAACAGCAGTTTGCTCATCCAAAGGCTCTCTTTCCGTCAAACTCCGGAGGGCGGGGCTCATCCCTCCATCTCCCGCCCAATCTGCTCCTCGCAGGCCTTTTCCAGCGCCTTGACGATGATCTTCAGCGCCTTGATCCGGGCGTATTTCTTGTCATTGGATTCAATAATGAACCAGGGGGCGTTTTCCGTGCTGGTCTTCTGCAGCATCTCGTTCACCGCCACCTCGTACTGGGGCCACTTCTCCCGGTTCCGCCAGTCCTCTTCCGTAATCTTCCACTGCTTCTCGGGCGTATTCTGCCGGTCAGTGAACCGGGCCAGCTGCGTATCCGGATCGATGTGGATCCAGAACTTCAGCACCACGGCGCCCCAGTCCGTCAGCTGGCGCTCAAACTCGTTGATTTCATTGTAGGCACGCTTCCAGTCCTTCTCGGTGCAAAAGCCCTCCAGCCGCTCCACCATCACGCGCCCGTACCAGGTCCGGTCAAAGATGGTGATGTGTCCGGTCCGGGGAAGCCGGGTCCAGAACCGCCACAGATACTGCCGGGCCAGCTCATGGGGCTCCGGAGAGGCGATGGGCATCACGTCAAAGCCCCGGGGATCCAGGGGATAAGCCACCCGGCGGATGTTCCCGCCCTTTCCGGCCGCGTCCCATCCCTCGTAGCAGATCACCACGGGGATCTTCTTCCGGTAAACGATGTTGTGCAGTTCCGTCAGCCGGCTCTGCAGCTTCTTCAGCTCCTTTTTGTATTCCTCGTCGCCGATGGTCGGGGACAGATCCACCTCCGAGAGCAGGGGCATCTTCTTCAGCGGGAATTCCTCCTCGAAGGGATCGCCGTTGTACTTGCCCTTTTCCAGCGCCTCGTCCATCGCGTCCATCAGCAGCTTCAGCGCCGCGCTGACCGCCGCCTTCCGCTTGTCCCCCTCCAGCAGATGCCAGGGAGCCGCCTCCTGCGTCTCCTCCATGAACTCCTCGTAGCCTTCCCGGAAGCGCCGGTACTCCCGCTGCTGCCACAGATCCTCCTCCGTCACGCGCCATTCCGTGTCCGGATTCTCCATCAGCTCCGTCAGCCGCTCCTTCTGCTCCTTCCGGTCGATGTCCAGGAAAAGCTTCAGCACGATGTATCCCGCGTCCCGCAGCTGCCGCTCGAATTCATTGACCTGCCGCACCCGGCGCCGGTATTCGGGGCGGGTGATTTCATGGCGCAGGATTTTCCGGACGCAGGATTCCATCCATCCGGAATCCAGGAACATGACCTTTCCGTTCTCCGGAATCGCCGTCGCGTACGGATACAGGAACGGATACCTCATCCCGCTCTCCGGAATCACCGCGGGAGAGACCACATTGTAAAACCGGGGATCCAGCTCGCTGATCAGCTCCTTGATCAGACTCCCCTTGCCGGCGGCGGCCCAGCCCTCCACCAGCACCAGAATCGGAACCTTTGCCTCCCGGATCTTCTGAACCTTCTCAATCAGCTGTTCCCGAAGCACCCTGATATCTTCTGACATCGGTTTTCCCTCCTGCCTGTCGTTCTGTTCACTTTTCCGCTGATTCGCTCCGAACCGGATTCAGTATACCATGTTTTCCCCGTTTCGAAAAGGGAAACATTCCGGATCCCGCCCGCGTCCTCCGGACGCAAAAAGGAGGGCCGCGTTCCGCGGTCCTCCTCCGAATCGGACGGAATTACTTCGCCTTCTTCGCCCGGCGCTTTTCCTCCAGGAAAGCCCAGACATAGCCGTTGATCATGTTGGCGCTGTAGACGCCGCTCAGGATGCCGATGATGATCGGCAGCGCGAACTCCCGGATGCTGGCCACGCCCAGGATGCACAGGGCCACGATGGTGATCAGGGTGGTCGCGGTGGTGGTCAGGGTCCGGCCCAGGCTCTCCTGAATGGAGAGGTTGGTCACGTCCGCGCGGGGCATGGACGGATACTTCTTCGCGTTTTCGCGGATCCGGTCGAAGATCACGATGGTGTTGTTGATGGAATAGCCCACGATGGTCAGCGCGGCGGCGATGAACGAGGAGTTCATCTGGATGAAGCTGCGGAAGATCACCATGAAGCTGAGCATGATCAGCACGTCATGCAGCAGGCCGAACACGGCGGAGAGGCCGCTGTTCAGGTCGAAGCGGATGGCGATGTACACCAGCATCAGCGCCGCGGCCAGCAGCACGGAGATCACCGCGTTGCGCACCAGCGTCGCGCCGGCCACGGGGCCCACGTAATTCACGTCGCCCACGGATTCCGCCTCGGGATACTTTTCCCTCAGCTTCTCCTCGAACTGGGCCTGGATCTTCTGGATGTCATCCTCGGCCACGTCCTTGATGCGGATCACGGCTTCGCTCTCGCCGGCGCCCTGGTAGGTCACGGTGGAGGAAGCGACGCCCATCTCGCTCAGGATGCCCTCCAGGTCGCCCTTCTGGGCGGACTGCTTCAGGCTGTATTCCATGGAAAGGCCGCCCTCGAAATCAATGCCCAGATTGATTCCCCGGCCGAAAATGGTCAGGATCAGCGCCAGCACAATAATGGCGCAGGAGACAATCAGGCAGGTCTTGGAACGGTTCTTAACGCGGATGTTCATTACGCCTGCACCTCCTTTTCAGTGCTCACTTTGGTGTACAGGCTTTCCTTCACGCAGCCCGCATTCACGAACCGATTCATCAGGAACCGGGTTACCAGAATGGCGGAGAACATGGAAACCACAACGCCGAGCAGCAGGGTTCTGGCGAAGCCCTGGATGGAGCCGGTGCCGTAGATCAGCAGCACCACGCCGGCAATCAGGGTGGTCACGTTGGAGTCCAGAATGGCGCTCATGGCGTTCTTGAAGCCGGTGCGCACGGCGACCCGCACGCTCTTGCCCGCCCGGATTTCCTCATTGAAGCGCTCGAAGATAATGACGTTGGCATCCACGGCCATGCCGATGCCCAGCACCACGCCCGCCAGGCCCGGCAGGGTCAGCTGGATGTGGAACACGGCGATCAGCATGAACAGCACGATGGTATAGATCGTCAGCGCCCAGGAGGCGATGACGCCGTTGAGGCGGTACCGGAGGATCATCAGCAGCATGACCAGCAGGATGCCGATGATGGCGGCGATCACGGAGCTGCTCAGGGCATCCCGGCCCAGGGTGGCGGACACCTTGTCCACCTTCTGCTGGGTCAGCTCCAGCGGCAGGGCGCCGGACTGGATCTTCGCGGCGATGGTCGTGGCGCGTTCCACGCTGCCCATGCCGTTGATCACGCCGGAGCCGTTGGTGATGGCGCTCTGGACGGTCGGGGAGATCAGCTCTTCCCCGTCCAGGTAAATGGAGATGCGTTTCCCGACGTTCCGGGAGGTCATGTCCCCAAAGATCTTGGAGCCCTCGTCCGTCAGGGTGAAGGCCACCTGGTGGTCACCCTCGGCGTAGTAGTAGGTCGCGGTCTTGACCATGTCGCCGGTCATGAACACTTCCCCGTTCGGATCCCGGAACTCCAGCTTGGCGGCCGCGCCGATCAGATCCAGCACCGTGTCATCCTGCACATCGGGAATCTCCACGCGGATGCCGTCGCCGCCGATCTGCTGCACGTTCACTTCCGTGAAGCCCTTGTCCGCCAGCCGCTGCTGGATGATGGACATGGTTCCGTTCATCAGGGAACCGAAATCCGCTTCGGAGCCCTCGGGCGCTTTCGCGGAATATTCCACATACATGCCTCCCCGCAGATCCAGCCCGAGGGGAAGAACGGAAGGCCAGTTTTCCGCGGCGGTGGAGGGCATCCAGGGCATCACCCTGTACAGTCCCCGGGGCGGAAGGCTCCAGCCGCTGACGCCCAGCACGCCGAGAACCAGCGTGCAGATCAGCACAATGCACAGCGCGACAATGGACCCGGTTTTGCTGCCGCGCTTTCTCTGGGATTTCATGACAATCGCATCCTCCTTCTTGTAAACGCAATGCACAGATTATAATCCGGTTCTCCCTTTTCGTCAAGACGCGGAAAGGCTTCCCCGGGCTTCTGCCGAACCTCTCAGAACAGGGCTTCCACGAAGTCCTTTGCGCTGAAGGGCTGCAGATCATCGATTCCCTCACCCACGCCGATGTACCACACCGGAACCTCCAGCTCCTGCCGGATGGCCAGGGCGATTCCGCCCTTGGCGGTTCCGTCCAGCTTGGTCAGAATGATCCCGCCGATCTCGGCCACCTCCTTGAAGGCCCGGGCCTGCTGCAGCCCGTTCTGGCCGGTGGTGGCATCCAGCACCAGGATGCAGCGGGTGTCCGCCTCCGGGAATTCCCGGTCGATGACCCGGCGCATCTTGTTCAGCTCATCCATCAGGTTCTTCTTGTTGTGCAGGCGTCCGGCGGTGTCCACGATCAGCAGGTCCACCCCCTGGGCCTTGGCGCTCTGGATCGCGTCGTACACCACGGCCGCGGGATCCGCGCCTTCGGCGTGCTTCACAATCGGCACCCGGGCCCGCTCGGCCCAGACGGTCAGCTGCTCCGCCGCGGCTGCCCGGAAGGTATCCCCGGCGGCGAGCATCACGCGCCGGCCGATGCTCTGGAAGCGAAGCGCCAGCTTTCCGATCGTGGTTGTCTTTCCGACGCCGTTCACGCCGACCATCAGCATCACCATCGGCCACCGCAGCGGCGGGCGGGGAATATCCATCTGCTCCACCATGATGGCCTTGAGCTCCTCCCGGGCCTGGGACGCGTCCTTCAGGTTCTTCTGCTTCACCCGGCGGCGCAGCTCCTCCAGGATGACGTCCGTCGCCTTCATGCCGCAGTCCGACATGATCAGGATGTCCTCCAGCTCCTCATAGAAATCCTCATCGATCTTCCGGTTCTCCCGAACCATCACATCGACCTTTTCCGTCATGTTTCCCCGGGTTTTGCTCAGGCCTTCGCGCAACCGCGCGAACAGGCCCTTTTTCCTGTTTTCGCTCACAGCATTCATCCCCTGTCTTCCTGCGTTTTTACCCGGAGAATCATATCACAAGACGCCTTCCATTTCAATCTTCTCCTTGACAAACCGTTCCCCGAATCATAAGATGAGAAAGGTTTTTTGAACCGATGATTACGGGAAGGATACAGGAGGATGCGGCACATGGCGGAACTGACCATGGATAAACTGGTAGCGCTCTGCAAGGGCAGGGGCTTTATTTTCGCGGGATCCGAGATTTACGGCGGTCTGGCGAACACCTGGGACTACGGTCCCCTGGGCGTGGAGCTGAAGAACAACATCAAGAAGGCCTGGTGGCAGAAATTCGTCCAGGAGAGCAAGTACAACACCGGTCTGGATTCCGCCATCCTCATGAACCGCGAGGTCTGGGTGGCCAGCGGCCATGTCGGCGGGTTCAACGATCCCCTGATGGACTGCAAGGCCTGCAAGGCCCGCTTCCGGGCGGACAAGCTGATTGAGGATTTCACCCACGGCGAGGAGACCGGGGACGGATGGACCAACGCGGAGCTGGAAACCTATATCGCCGAGCACGACATCGTCTGCCCCGTCTGCGGCAAAAAGGATTTCACCGGCATCCGCCAGTTCAACCTGATGTTCAAGACCTTTGCCGGCGTCAATGAGGACAGCCAGAACGAGATCTACCTCCGCCCCGAAACGGCGCAGGGCATCTTCGTCAATTTCCAGAACGTGATGCGGACGACACGGAAAAAGCTGCCGGCCGGCATCGCCCAGATCGGCAAATCCTTCCGGAACGAAATCACCCCCGGGAATTTCATCTTCCGGGTCCGGGAATTTGAGCAGATGGAGCTGGAGTTCTTCTGCAAGCCCGGGGAGGATCTGGAGTGGTTCAATTACTGGCGCTCCTTCTGCCGGGACTGGCTGCTGTCCCTGGGGATCCGGGAGGAAAGCCTGCGCCTGCGGGATCATGAGCCGGAGAAGCTCGCCTTCTACTCCAAGGCCACCACGGACTTCGAGTTCCTCTTCCCCTTCGGCTGGGGCGAGCTCTGGGGCGTGGCGGACCGGACGGATTACGACCTGACCCAGCATCAGGAGCATTCCGGAAAGACCATGGAATACCTGGATCCCGCCACCAACGAGAAATACATTCCCTACTGCATCGAGCCCTCCCTGGGCGTGGATCGGATGCTGCTGGCCTTCCTGTGCAACGCCTACGAGGAGCAGGAGCTGGAGGGCGGCGACGTGCGGAACGTGCTGCATCTCCATCCGGCCCTGGCGCCCTTCAAGGCGGCGGTGCTTCCCCTGCAGAAGAACAAGCTCGGCGCCCTGGCCAGCGAAATTCATGCCGATCTGGCGAAGTATTTCGCCGTGGATTATGACGAAACCGGTTCCATCGGCAAGCGGTACCGCCGCCAGGATGAGATCGGAACGCCCTTCGCCATCTGCGTGGACTTCGACACGGAGGCGACCCAGTCCGTCACCATCCGGGATCGGGATACCATGGAGCAGGTTCGTGTTCCGCTGAAGGATGTCCGGGCCTGGCTGGAGGAGAAGATGCGCTTCTGACGGAGAGCCGCCGGGCTCTCCGCATTCCGGGCACACAAGGAAGGAGGTTATTGACTGATGATTACGCTGGACGCGCTCCGGGCCTACGGCGCCAATGTGGACGAGGGGCTGGCACGCTGCATGAATATGGAGGCCTTCTATCTGAAGCTGGTGAATTCCCTGAAGGGGGATCCCAAGCCGGAACAGCTGAAGGAGGCCATCGGCCGCGGGGATCTGGACGCCGCCTTTGAGCTGGCCCACTCCCTGAAGGGAACCTACGGAAATCTCTCCCTGACGCCGCTGTATCGGCCCATTCAGGAGATCACCGATCTGCTTCGCGCCAGAACGGACACGGACTACGGTCCCCTGCTGGCGGAGATCACGGAGCAGAAGGACAAGCTGGAGGCGCTGCTGTAAGCGCTCCTCCCCACGCAAAAAGCCCCCTTCCACGAAGGGGGCTTTTTTACGTGGAACGGAGGTGTGGAACGGAGGGACGGTCTTTTTCGTTCCACTTTTGGAACGGAGGGACGGTCTTTTTCGTTCCACTTTCGCTCTGCATGAGCCGGTTTCGGCCGGAGCTCCCGCTCCGCCGGGCGCCTGCTCAGTGCTCCACCCAGTCCAGCGCCCGGTCCACCGCCCGGTGCCATCCCCGGAGGTTCATCCGCCGGGTGGCCTCATCCATGCCGGGGGTAAATTCCAGATCCTTCTGCCAGAGCCCGGCCAGCTCCTCCGTCCCGCTGTAAAGCCCGCAGCCCAGGCCCGCCAGCAGCGCCGCGCCGAGGGCCGTGGTCTCCAGCACCCGCGGCCGTACGACCGGGATATTGCTGATGTCCGCCTGAAACTGCATCAGGAACGCGTTGGCGCTCGCGCCTCCGTCCACCTGCAGATGCTCCGGCGTCCGGCCGGAATCCTTCACCATCGCCTGCATCAGGTCCTCGCTCTGATAGGCGATGGCCTCCAGCGCCGCGCGGATGATGTGCGCCCGGCCCGTACCCCGGGTCATGCCCACGAGAGTTCCCCGGGAATACATGTCCCACCAGGGAGCGCCCAGGCCCGTCATGGCGGGCACCAGGTACACGCCGCCCGTTCCGGGAACGCTCTCCGCGATGCTCTCCGTTTCGGAGGCCCGGGTAATCATTTTCATTTCATCCCGCAGCCACTGGATCGTGGCCCCGCCCATGAACACGCTTCCCTCCAGGGCGTAGGTGGGCTTTCCCCCGATCCGCCACGCCATGGTGGTCAGCAGCCCGTTCTGGCTCCGGACCAGCTGGTCGCCGGTGTTCATCAGCATGAAGCATCCCGTGCCGTAGGTATTCTTCACATCCCCGACCTTCCAGCAGGCCTGTCCGAAAAGGCTGGCATGCTGGTCGCCCGCCATGCCCGTCACCGGAATCGGCCGCCCCAGAACCGCGGGATCCAGCATGCCGATCAGCCCCGAGGAATCCACCACGCGCGGAAGGCAGACCCGGGGAATGTCCAGCAGCTTCAGCAGCTCATCGTCCCAGTCCTGGGTCTTCAGGTTGAACAGCATCGTCCGCCCCGCGTTGGTCGCGTCCGTCACATGGGGCCGGCCCGTCAGCAGGTTCCAGCACAGGAAGCTGTCCACCGTTCCGAAGCACAGCTCTCCCCGCTCCGCCCGGTCCCGCAGGTTGTAGTAGTCCAGCATCCATTTCAGCTTGGTTCCGGAGAAATAGGCGTCCGGAATCAGGCCGGTTTTCTCCCGGATGATTTCCCCGTGCCCGTCCGCCACCAGCTGTTCCACGATCTTCGCCGTCCGCCGGCACTGCCAGACGATGGCGTTCCCGACGCACTTGCCGGTCTTCCGGTCCCACAGGAAGGTGGTCTCCCGCTGATTGGTGATGCCGATGGCCGCAATCTCCTCCACCGGCGCGCCGCTGAGCCGGACCGCCTCCTGCAGCGCGGTCACCTGGCTCTGCAGAATGTCCTCCGGGTCATGCTCCACCCAACCCGGGTGGGGATAGTGCTGGGGAAACTCCACCGCATGGGAAGCGATGATTTCTCCCTTTTCCGAGAACACGATTGCCCGGGAGCTGGTCGTTCCCTGATCCAGCGCCACCAGATATTGTGCCATCCGTCCGCCCTCCCGTTTTCTTATTCGATCCGAATGCCATAGATATTGTTCTTGTTCCGCTCCGAGGTGCCGACCACCAGCATTCCGTCATAGACCGCGGGGCTGGCCTCAATGGCGCCGTCGATCTCCAGGGTCGCCAGTTCCGCGCCCGTTCTGCCGTCCAGCATCACGATGCTGCCGTCCCCGGCGCACTGGATCACCGCGCCGTTTCCGTCCCCGTCATAGACCGCCACGGGGGAGGAATATGCCCGCCCGGTGAGCCCCCGGACCCAGGCAACGCTGCCGTCCGCCTTCCGCAAGGCGATCAGGGCGGCCGTTTCGTCGCCCAAATCCAGCTGCGCCTGCCCTTCCTCGCTCAGGTTGTTCACCGTGTAGTACACATATTCGCTCAGCCCGTTCTGGCCCACCACCGGGGAAGCCCGGAATCCACTGACCGTTTTGTTCTTCGTGTCCTTCCGGACGCCGAACTCCGCCGTCCAGCGCGCCTCCCCGCTCAGGGCGTCGAAGCATTTCACCTCCGCATTGCCCTTCTTCCGGGAGGAAAGGATCGTCGCCGCGTACAGGTCCAGCCCGTCCTCGCCGTGCCAGTCCAGCGCGGGGGTGGATTCCACCGCGTCTCCCAGCGCCACAGCCCAGGCCACCGTCAGGGTGTTCGTATCCACGCAGCGCAGATATCCGCCCATGTCCGCGTAATACACATACCGGTCGTACATGGCGACGGAAGCTTCCACCGCCGTCTCCGCGTCCTTCTCCCCCTTCGCCTTGCTCTTCATCACCACGGTGGTGGGGCTCTGGGAATAGGTGCCGGCGTTGTAGTCGAAATCGGAATTCAGGTTGATCAGATAAAGCATGCCGTTGGTGCCGGCCGTCACCATCACCTTCGCGTCGGTGGTCCGGTCGATCAGCGCCGAGGTTTCAAAGGATCCGATTTTGTTGTAGGGCCGGTTGTTCTTCTGATCCAGCCCGTCGATCAGGCTCAGCTCCTTCATCATGTACAGGTTGAACTGGCGCAGGCCGATATTCCCCTGCCGCGACGCCATCTTCCGGGCGAACTGGCCCACGTTGATGTAGGGCGCGCCGCCGGGGTGGACGCTGGGGGTTCCCCGCATGGGGAAGCCTACCTTGATGGAATTCCGGGTCGCGGTTCCGTCCGAGAGATCCAGGAAATAGATCCGTCCGTCCTGCCCGGCCACGATGACCTCCTTCAGGCCGCTCTTCTCCTTCTTGGACTCATACAGGTCGCTCTGCTCCCGAACTTCCTTGCTCCATTTCACGATGGCCGGCTGTCCGACCCATCCGATGCCGTAATAGGTCTGGTTCGCTCCCTTGGCGCTGCCCGCGTCCGCCGTCCAGCTCAGCGTCAGGCTGTTCAGGCCCTTCACCGTGCCCACCGCGGCGTTCTGCCGGAAGGCGTCGTTCCGGAACGTCAGCACCCCCGTCTTCTGGCGGGTGTATTCACCCAGCACGGGCATGTGAATCTTCTCCTTGTCCGCCCGGGCGTATTCCACGACCTTCTTGGTTCCGTTGTAAATCACCGTCGTGGAGATCAGGGAGGGATCCGCGCTTTCCGCCGCCTTCACGGTCAGCGTCTTTCTCGGTTCCTCCGTCGGCTCCGCATCCGCCGGAGCCTCCTTCCCGCCGTTTCCGGCGATTTCCGGTTCGGCGGTTTCCACCGGCGTCAGCACGGGGACCTCCTCCGGCTGCTCCTCCGGGACCTCCGGTTCCAATGTCTCCTCCGGGGATTCCCCCTCCTCCGGGGACATGTCCGGATCCGCTTCCGAATCCCATTCGGGCCAGCCCTCCGGCTCTTCCTCCGCCGCTTCGGCGTCCTCCCCGGCGGGTTCGGCCGACTCCTCCCCTTCCGGGATCTCCGCTTCCGGCGCCTCCTCCGGGATTTCCCACTGCTCCTCCGGGATCTCCGGCTGCTCTCCGTCGGCTTCCGGGGCTTCGGCCTCCGGGTCCCCGTTCAGGCTCTCCCCTTCGGTTTCGCCGCCCGGGCCTTCCTGCTCCGGTGCCTCCTCAAAGAATTCCGCTCCGGACGTCTCTTCCGCTCCGAATCCTTCCGGCTCCGCCGCCTCCCCGTTCTCCGCGGCCGGCGTTCCGTCCTCCCCTTCCGCGGGCAGGATGCGGACCATGACCGTTTCCTCCGCGACGGTCCACCCGGCGGAGGTCAGGGTTTCCAGGCGGATTTCCCCTTCGTACGGTTCCTCCGTGTGCCAGGTCAGCTTCCATTCCAGCGGACCCTCCCCCGACAGGGCACGGGTCACCGGAAGCACATGATCCTCCCGGTCGGTCACCCGCAGGTCCACCGCATCCTTCGTCGTCCGGATGCCGAAGAT
Source organism: uncultured Eubacteriales bacterium (assembly GCA_900316415.1). Classification (GTDB taxonomy): domain Bacteria; phylum Bacillota; class Clostridia; order Christensenellales; family Aristaeellaceae; genus Aristaeella. Next base: position 205,056 of record ONCV01000001.1, on the reverse strand, counting down.
GAGATTGGCGGGAACCGTCTCCTGATCCTGGGATTCAACCTCAAACCGCAGCACGCATGCGCTGGCGGCCTTTTTCCCGCCCAGCAGCCCGGATACGCTGCGGTGAAGGCTCCCCAGGGGCCCCGGCGCGTCCTCCGGAGTCAGCATCACGGCGGCGCCCAGCGCCGCGAGAATCAGCAGCGCCAGAACCGGGATCAGCCAGGCCTTCCGCGGCCGGCGTCCCGTTTTTCCGCCCCGGCCGCCCTTTTCCTTCCGGACCGGATCATCATTCTCTTCGTCCCATTCCCGGGCCCTGTTCCGGGCTTCCGCCTGCAGATCCCGTTCGCTCATCCGGCTTTCCAGGGCCAGCCGCTCCCGGCCGGCCGCGCTCATGCGGGCCCGCTGGGCCGGGGTCATGCCCATGCGCCCGGGCTCATATCCCACCTGCTCGCGGGGCTTCCGGATGCCGTCCTCCCGGCCGGCGGAGGCATATCCCGCCTCCCGGGGCATCCCCGGGGCAGGCCTCCGTCCGTCCCCCCGCTGCGTGGGCATGCGGGTCGTCCCGTCCAGGGGCTCGCCCCTTCCGGGAAAGCGGCTCTCCCGGGCCGGGGCGCTCCTTCCGGCGCCCTCCGCCCGATCCGCCGGCCAGTCCATCCGCTCCCGCTGGCGGTACCGGTTGGCGACCTCCTGGGCCGTCCGGCTTCCGGAGGAAATCCCGCTCTTCCGGGTTTCCGGCGCCGCTTCCTCCGGCTCCGCATACCGCTCCGAGCGCCTTCTGCGCCGCGGAGCCGCTTCCCCCTCCGCCGCGCCCTGCGCCGCGGGGGCTTCCGGAACGCCTGTATTCTGCCGGTCAGGTCCGGATACAGGCTGCCGGACTTCCTCCGAATCCCGGATTTCCGGTTCCATGTCCGTCCGATCTCTTCTGTTCAAGGCAATCTCCTTTAATGCACATTCCTCGGTTTTTGTGTTTCCCTTCGAATTTTACGCCCCCGGGGCAATGATGTCAAATCCCCGGCGAAGCGCGTGGCCGGGCCTTCCTCGCTCAGATGAAGCTGTCCGGCTGATTGAAGCGGGGAACGAAATCCGGATCGGCGGATTCCGGCTCCTGCAGGAACCCGGGCAGCTCCAGCGCCCGCATATGATCCCGCACCCGGCCGTACTCCCGCTCCGTCACCCTCCGGTCCAGCCCGGGAATCCGCACCCCGTTGTACGGAATATACTGACGCATCAGGCTCACCGGAGTTCCTTCCGGCAGCTCATCCTTCACCCAGGTCAGCAGCTTCAGGCTTTCCCCGGTCAGGGAGGGCAGAATCAGATGGCGGACCAGGGTCCCCCGGGTCATGATGCCGTCCCCGTTGTACCGGGGCGTGCCGGTCTGCCGGCACATCTCCCGGATCGCCCGGGACGCGGTTTCAAAATAATCCGGCGCCTTTGCGCACAGCGCTCCCATCCGGGCGGAAAAGTGCTTCAGGTCCGGCAGGTAGACATCCACGGCCCCCTCCAGCATCCGCAGCGTTTCCACGGTTTCGTAGCCTGAGGTGTTCCAGACCAGGGGCAGCGCGGGGCGATAGATCTCCAGGGTTTCCAGGATCCGGGGAACGAAGGGCGTCCCGGTGATGAAGGAGATGCTCTGCATCCCCGCGTCCTCCAGGCGCTTCAGGCTGTCCGCCAGCTCCCGGGGAGAAAAGATCCGGCCCTGATTCCGGTGGGAGATCTCCCCGTTCTGGCAGTAGGCGCACCGCAGCGTGCACCCGGAAAAAAAGACCGCCCCGGTTCCCCGGCTTCCGGAAATGGGGGGCTCCTCCCAGAGATGCGGCGCGATCCGGGCAATCAGCATTTCCTCTCCCAGGCCGCAGAATCCCCGGCTTGCGGCGCGGTCCACGCCGCATTTTCGCGGACAGAGCATGCAGGTCAATTTCGTCGGACCCCCTTTTCACGGAAAAGCACGGCACCGGAAGATGCCGTGCGGAGAATCGGGCGGAAGGCGCTCAGGCCTTCGCGGGCTTGGGCACATGGTATTCCATGCCCTTGTCATACCGGACCATTTCCGGCGGGGTTTCCAGCAGCTCGGGATGGTTCAAACAGCGCACCACGTCCGCGAAGAAGGCGGCGTAATGCGCGCCGGAGGTCACCCGCTCGTCCACCGTCACGCCGATGGGAAGCCAGCGCTTCATCCGGGTCTTTCCCTCCGCGTCCACGGTGGCTTCCTTCAGCACGCTTCCCATGCCGAAGAAGGCGCTCACGTTCCCGAAATTATAGATGTGATGCCACACATGATGCAGGCCGATGGAGGCATTGTTGGTGATGAACATGCTGCTGTAGAAGGGCAGCTCCATGATCAGGGATTTCGGCGCCAGGCCGTACCGGTCCAGCAGCCGCACCAGCGCCACGATCACCCCGGGCAGCCCCGGCAGGGCAAAGACGACCTTCAGCAGCTTGTCGATGAAGGTCGGGTCGGCATTCTCGCCCCGGGCCTTCTCCACCGCCGCGACCATCCGGTCCCGCACCTCCAGCAGCGTATCCGTGGGATCAAACTCGATCCGCACCACCGTCTCCGGGCTGTCGTGATTCTGGGTCTCCTTCAGAATGGTATAGGAGACGGACAGGTTGTTCCGGGAATAATACTGCCGATTCTTGATGAACCGGTTGATTTCCGGATGCTGGCTCACGCCCCGGACATAGGCGGCCACGATGATCTGCATGAAAGTGACTTTTTCGCCCTCCACGGCCTTCCGGGCAATATACCGGGACAGCATCTCGTAATCCAGCTTATGCTCCAGGAACACCTGGGCGTCGCAGCGCATGGGCATCAGGTAGGGCGTAATCTGCACCACCGGATCCACGTCCTTCATTCTTCGTCCATCGGGTCTCCGTCCGAACATGGGGCCTCTCCTCCTGTTTATTCCGCCTTCTTCCGGCGGATTCTTCCGCTCAGAACAGATCCGTCGCCTTTTCCAGCGCTTCCTGCTGGGCGGCCAGCAGCTGCTCGAACTGCTGCCGGTAGCTGGCCGCGGCGGCCTTCAGCTCCGTGATCTGCTTGGAAAGGGCGTCCCGTTCCTCATTCAGCCCATCCAGCCGCTCCGTGGCTTCCGCCTCCGCCTTGGCCCGGATCGCTTCCGCGTCCTCCTTGGCCTTGCGGATGGTTTCGTCCTTCACCTGCTGGGCCGTGGTCAGGATTTCCCGGAACTGATTGGTAATCTCCTCCGTAGGCGCCGCAGCCGCCGGCGCGGCGGCAGCGGGCTGCTGCGCGGGGCGCAGGTTGGTACTCTTCTGCCGCAGGTCCTTGATCTCCGCTTCCATCCGCTCCATCTCGTCGCAGATGTCGTCCAGGAATTCATCCACCTCCTTGGGATTGTATCCCTTGGAAACCTGAGTAAACTCCTTCGTGCTGATCAGATCCACCGTCACCCGTTCCATGTTCCCATTCTCCCTTCCATCTATGTGTTCTGCGCCCGTTCCGGGCTGAATTCCAGGTTCATCTCCGGGAGCCGCCCCGGATTACTCCGTCAATAGCCGCCGTAGGCCCCGTAAGCGCCCGCCGCCACCGGCGCGGTTCCGGTATAGGGATTGTATCCCGCGCTGTCCTCCGGCTGCGCCGCCCGGTTCCATCCGAAGGTGTTCTGGCTCACCCGGCGCTCCCGCCGGGGGGCATAGCCCTCCGGAGTCTGCGGCTGCGGCATGCCGTATCCGGGATGGTTCTCATACCTTGCGGACCGCTGCTCCGGCAGAATCTTGACGCCGGAGGGAGCGATCACCACGACGCCGACCGCCGCCAGATTCCGCACCGTGCAGTGCAGGGTAAAGGCCGCCCCGGCCAGCATATCCTGGCACCGGAGGCTCTCCCCCTCGCTGCCCAGCACATCCAGCGTCACGATCAGGGTTTCGCCGTTCTTCATGCATTCGATGGCGTCATAGCAGCTCTGCAGGGAGGTGATCGCCATGATGTGCTCCACGTGGGTGTAGCTGCTGCCCGCGTCCGGGGAATAGGCCCCGGGCATGTAGGAGATGTTGTCCGCGGGCGCCTGCCCGCCGCTGGCCTGCTCATATCCCATCGGGTTCCCCGCCGGGGCGCCGGCGAACCCCGCCGCGCCGGACGGACCCGCCTGCGCGGCTCCGTATCCGTAGGGCTCCCCGGACACATAGGTGCTCTGCACCGGCGTGCTCCCGGTGGGCGGGGGATTCATGCCGGTGAAGCCGGAGTGGGCGTAGGCCATCTGCGGCTGACTCGCCGCGTATTCCGCGGCCTTTTCCCGGGCCAGATTCTCCTCCTGCCGGTTCTTGCGCTGCACGGGCCGGTAGCAGCTGGTGCCTCCGTCCGGCCGGCGGCCCGTTGTCTCCGCCCGGCCTCCGAGAAGCCCTTTCAGCCAGCCCTGCAGATCCTTCCATGCCATCTTCGCTGATTGCCTCCTTCAGAATACCGCCTCAGAACAGGCGCACCGTCTGTCCCTCCGCCAGAACGCCCTGCTGAATCGCGGAGATGAACACAAAGCCGTCCCGGCTGTCCAGCACGTTCACGGGAATAAAGGTCTGATACTGCCCGTCCACCACCACGACGCCGGGCATGTTGTCCTGCGTGTAAATCGCGCGGGAGGGAACCATCAGGGTGGACACATTGTCCCCCAGTTCGCCCCCGCAGGTCCGGATATAGAGGATGGGCTTCACATCCGCCTGCACCGCCAGCCGGACCACCATCTCCCCGCCGCTGCGGGTGAAGGAGACCACGCGGGCCTGCACGGTCGTTTCGTTGAAGCTCTCCAGCCGCAGCTCGTAGGTCGCTCCCTCCACGGGATTCCAGTTGCTGTCCCGGACCATCATCAGCACGTACCAGTATCCGTCCCGCACCAGGCGGTAAATCGTGGTCTTCCCCTTCTGAAGGGCGCTCTGCTCCGGCTTGGTGCCGTTGAGCATGCTGCGGACCTGCGCGGGGGTGAACTGGTCGTAATTGTTCACCGTCAGCCCGTATTCATATCCGTCCGAATAGAAGCTGACGATGCCCTCGCCCAGGGCCGCGTACTGCTTGGTCCATGAGCTGATGCGCTGCATCTGGCTCTGCTCGTCGTCATACAGGCGGGTCATGCGCTGATCCTCGCTGTATTTCTGCTTCAGATAGCTCTGGCGGGCGTCGATGGCCATGGCCAGCAGATTCTCCTGATTCGCCATGTTGCCCCGGGCGCCGCCCACGATGGCGCGGACCTCCCGGGCGCGGGTCATGACCTCGCTCTCCAGCTTTTCCATCCGGGCGTCCGTCGCGATCTCGGAATGCAGCAGCTTCAGCTGGTATTCCTTGATCTGATCCCGGTAATCCTGCAGGGTGATCATCTCCCGGGTGCTGAAGCCCGAGGAAAAGACGTTGCAGATCGCCGTGCCGCGGAAGACGGTGCTTCCTTCCTCCGCCACGTAATCCACGCTGGTCAGGCCCTCCGCGTCGTAGGGCGTCTCGTCCCGGACCAACAGGCATTCCCCCGCGTACCGCGAGCCCATCGTCCCGGCCTGAATCGTTCCGAAGGGCTCCGCCTCCGGCGTCAGCGCGGTCACCAGATACCAGACGACAAAGCCAAGCACCAGCACGATCAATCCGATCTGCGCCACGCTCATGCGGCGGGGCTCCTGCGGCGGCGGCATCACGGGCTGCACCGGCTGGGGCGGGGTCATCTGATACAAGGCGTTCGTCTCCTTCCCTGTGGATTACCCTTCATTTTACCACATACGGGAACGGTTTGCAAACCTTGTGCCGTCAGGCCGGATTCAGCCAGGCCGACGGACGGACGATCGCCTCCGGAATCTCCCCCTCCCGGACCTCCAGGGTCATCAGGCTCTTCTCCCCGGAAATCCGCTTCTTCTCCGGCGTCAGCGTGGACATGACAAAGCCCATCCCCGCCACGGAGACGTTGAATTCCCGCATCAGCTCCACCATGCCCCGGGCCGTTCCGCCGCCCCGGAGGAAATCATCCACGATCAGCGCCCGCTGGTTTTCCCGGACTGCCCGGCGGCTCAGGCTCATGGTTTCCATGTTGCCGGAGCCGGATACATAGTTGATGTTCACGGCGGAACCCTCGTACACCTTGGAGCTGTGCCGGGCGATGACCAGCGGCGTTCCCAGGGCATTCGCCGCGGCGAACGCCACCGGAATCCCCTTGGTTTCCATGGTCAGAACGAAGTCCGGATTCGCGTCCCGGAATTCCGTCGCCAGAATCTCGCCCATCCGGTTGACGATGTCCGGGGTGGACAGAATATCGGAATAGTACAGATAATTGCCCGGAAGCACCCGCTCCGTGCCGCTCAGCTCCCGGCAGAGCCCCTGGATATATTTCAGGGAGGATTCCCGGTTCCGGACCGGACGGTACAGCACGCCCCCGGCCGCCCCCGTCACCGTCTCAATCTCTCCCAGGTCAAACTCCCTTGCCACCTTCCGCAGCGCGTCCACATCCTCGCTGACCGTGGATTTCGCGGCGCCGAACATCTCGCAGAAGCGATTCAGGGTGGACATCTTTCCCGGCTCCCCGGCCAGAATTTTCATCATGACGCTCATGCGCTCGTTCCGGCGAATCTTTTCCATCTGTCTTCCTCCTCTGCCGTTTCCCGTCCCGGCAGATCCCTTTCCTTCCCGATTCCCGGCCGCCGGACAGAAAAACCCCCGGCTGCCGATGCAGTCGGGGGCTATTGTACCACAAATCACGAATATTGCAAGATTTTCACCTGAAAAAGTTCGTCTTTCCTGTGTTCCGGGAGTCTTTCCAGCCCCGAACGTGCGGAAAACGGTTACTCCTTCACCGTGAAGGGCTGAATCTCCTTCAGCAGGTCATCGCAATCCTCGCTGTAGATCTCCAGGGTAATCGGTCTGCTCAGGTCCAGGGAAAAGATTCCCAGAATGGATTTTGCGTCCACCACGTGACGGCCGGCCCGCAGATCCATGTCAAAGGGATACCTGCCCACGATGTTCACGAACCGGTTCACATTCTCCACCAGGCTCAGTCTGATCTGTACGGTCTTCATCCGGACTCACCTCTCTTTCTCTATCCGGTGGGAAAATCATACCCGATCTTTCCGGAAAAATCAAGGACTTCCGGAAGGCTCAGTCCGTATAGCCGGTCTTCGGGGGAATGCGGATCATCAGGGTTTCCTCCTCCTCGTCCCATTCCCAGGAGCCGTCCATCGCCCGGGTCAGGAAATCCACCGGGAGGAAGTGCCCGTCGTCGAAGGAGAAATCGACCCCGTCCGTCACCATCTCGATGCCGTCCACGGTGGAGACAAAGCCCGCCTCCTCGTTCAGCAGCGCCAGGGTGTATCCCTCCGCCTCGAGCACCACGCTGTGCTCCTCTTCCGCCAGATTCCAGCCTTCCACGCTCTTGCTCAGGTCATCCAGGCTCACCCGGATCTCCCCTTCCGCGCTGCGCTGCAGCCTCGGGGACCGGATCACCGGAACGCCGTCCTCCATCTCCGTCCACTGCATGTTTTCCCCGCTGTCGTTCAGCACGATCCAGCCGGCCAGGTCCGTATAGACGGCAGGCGTGCGCGTGACAGCGGGCACGGGCGCGGCGGTTTCCTCCGCCCGGTCCAGATCCACGCTTTCCTCAATCTCGGGCACCGCGGGGGACGCGGTCTCCTCCGCGGGCTCTTCCGGCTCCGCGGGCTCTTCCGGCTCCGCGGGCTCTTCCGTCCCGGGTTCCGCAGAGGGTTCCGCGGATTCCCTGGCTTCCGGCGCGGCGGTTTCCTCCGCCGCCGGTTCCGCGGAAGGTTCCGCGGAAGGTTCTTCGGATGCCTTCGCTTCGGGCTCCGCGGTCTCTTCCGTCTTCGGCGCTTCGGTATGCTGCGCCGCGACCACCACCGGCGTCACGGTGGGCACCGGCGTATCCGTGGGCACGGGCGTATCCGTCGGCTCCGCGGTGCCGGCGTCCGTTCCCTCCGGCGCGGGCGACGCCTCTCCCTCCGGTTCGGGCGTCGTCTCTCCCGGATAGCGGGCCGCCTGCGGGTTCTCAAAAAGGTTGGTCTGCGTCGTGCGCCCCGCGATGCCGTCCACCGTCAGCCCGTTGTAGTACTGGAAGCGGCGCACGGCCATCCGGGTCTGCCCGCCGTAAGCGCCGTCCGCGGCGCCCTCCGGCAGATATCCCAGCTCAATCAGCCTTTCCTGCAGCCGGCGAACCTCGTTCCCCCGATCCCCCTGGCCCAGGTTATGGTAGGCCGCGGTGTTCGGCGTAATGGTCGGCACGGGCTCCGGCGTCACGGAAACCGTCGCCGTCGGCACGGCGGTCGCTGCCGCGGAGGGGAGCCCCGTCACCGTTTCCACCACGGCGGGCCGGTCCTCCGGCGTCGGCGCGGGCGTCGGAACAGGGGTCACGGAAGGCGTGGACGTGCTCTCCACCGCCACCACCAGGCTCGCCGCCATATAGGCCAGCAACGTTGTCAGAAAATCCATTGATCCCGCACTTCCTCCCCGAAAATTACGCTTCGATTATACCAAACCTTTTCAGCCATGACAATATACGATTTTTATGGTATCATGGGAAAAAACCGGAGGAGGGGCCCGGATGGAAAAGCTGGAAGCCAGCATTCTGGATACCGTTTTCCGCAACGAGGAAAACGGGTATTCCGTCCTTTCCGTGCGGGTGGGCCGGTCCGAGGTCACCGCGGTGGGCGTGTTGCCGGAGCTGAATCCCGGGGAGCAGGCCGTCTTCACCGGGGACTGGGTGGAGCACAAATCCTACGGCCGCCAGTTCCGGGTCTCCTCCTTCGAGATCCTGGCTCCCACCACTCTGCTCGGCATCCAGCGCTATCTGGCCAGCGGTGCCGTCCGCGGCATCGGGGAAAGCACCGCCCGGCTGATCGTGGAGCATTTCGGGGAGGAAACCCTGTCCGTTCTGGCGGAGCATCCCCACCGGCTGACGGAAATCTCCGGCATCGGAAAGAAGCGGGCCGCCATGATCGCGGAAAGCTTCGCCGCCCAGCAGGGGGAACGGCAGGCCATCATCTTCCTGCAATCCTATGGCATTCCGGCCTCTCTGGCCCTGAAAATCAGCAAATATTACGGCGCGCGGACCCAGGAGGTCGTTCGGAACAATCCCTACCGCCTCTGCGACGATCTGGAGGGCGTCGGCTTCCGCACGGCGGACCGCATTGGCGCCGCCCTGGGCATGCCCCCGGACAGCAGGGAGCGGATCCACGGCGCCCTGAAATATGTCATGCAGGAAGCCGCCGGCAGCGCGGGCCACTGCTATCTGCCCGAGGAGGAGCTGATCCGGCTGGCCGCGGGGCTCCTGCAGGTCCCGGCCGAAAAATGCCGGATTCAGCTGACCCATCTTCTGCTGGAGCGGCAGCTGGTGGCAGAGCTGGAGGAGGACGGTTCCTCCCGGCGCATCTATCTCCCCGCCCTGTACCGGGCGGAGGGCGAGGTGGCGCGGCGCATCCGGGAGCTGATGGCCGCCATCCACCCCAGCGTCCGGACGCACGCGGCGCGGGAGATCCGCCGCTTCGAGGCCTCCCACGGGATCACCTTTTCCCCCCGGCAGCGGGAGGCCATCGCCCAGGCGCTGGAAACCGGGGTTTTCGTCATCACCGGCGGCCCCGGAACCGGAAAAACCACGATTATCAACTGCATTCTCGCCCTGCTGAGCCCGGAAAACGAGACCCTGCTCTGCGCGCCCACCGGCCGGGCCGCCAAGCGCATGACCGAGGCCACCGGCGCGGAGGCGAAGACCATCCACCGGATGCTGGAATTCGGCGGCGAGGAGGGGGCCTTCGCCCGGAACGCGGACAATCCCCTGGAGGCGGACTGCATCATCGCCGACGAGGCCTCCATGATTGATCTGTCCCTGATGAAGGCCCTGTTGCGGGCCATCTCCCCCGGCACCCGCCTGATCCTGGTGGGCGACGCGGACCAGCTTCCCTCCGTCGGCGCGGGCAATGTGCTGGGCGATATCCTGGACAGCGGCGCCGTCCCCTGCGCCCGGCTGACGGATATCTACCGCCAGAGCGAGCAGAGCACCATCGTGCTCAACGCGCATCTGATCAACCACGGAAAGATGCCCCTCCTGAACGAAAAGGGCTCGGACTTTTTCTTTGAAAACAGGCCGGCTGTCCGGGAGGCGGCGGACAGCATCGTCGCCCTGACCCGGGAACGCCTGCCCCGATATCTGGGATACGATCCGGAGAAGGCTGCCGCGCTGGCCATGCGCAATATCCAGGTGCTGGCCCCCGCCAAGAAGGGGGAATGCGGCGTCCACCGGCTGAACGAACAGCTGCAGCTGGCCCTGAATCCGCCCCGGAGGTCCGCGCCGGAGCTGAAATGGGGCGAGACGGTCTTCCGCCTGGGAGACAAGGTCATCCAGACCCGGAACAACTACGATCTGGTCTGGAACCGGAAAACCGCCGCCGGCTGGGAAAACGGCAGCGGAATCTTCAACGGGGATATCGGGTTCATTCTCCAGGTGGATCCCGGGGAGCATACCCTGACGGTCCGCTTTGACGAGGATCGGGATGTGCTCTATGAATCCGCGGACCTGGACGACCTGAGCCTGGCCTACTGCTTGTCCGTCCACAAGAGCCAGGGCAGCGAGTTCCCGGTGGTGGTCATGCCCGTCACCGGGGGGCCGCCCCTGCTCCTGACCCGGAACCTGTTCTATACCGCCATCACCCGCGCCCGGGATCTGGTGGTTCTGGTGGGCACGAAGGACGTCATCCGCACCATGGTGGAGAACGATCACGTCGCCCGCCGCTACACCACCCTGGCTCTGCGGCTGCGCAGCTGAAGGGGTGGCTGTGCCCGGCGTCCTTGTTTTTTTGCGAGAACAAAAACTGTTTTCAGCGTGGCAGAATACGGATGAATTCGCTTCCGAATTGACGATCAGGAAGCTTATACAAGTTTAAAGCGCTCGCTTTCGAAATCAAATATATCGCCACTGTGCGCCATTCTGATTGGCCCGTCAAAATCGTTAGTCACAAAGTAGTCTTGCGGTTCTCCTGTATTAGCACTTCCCACACAAAGGTAAACATTTGACTTGCTTTTTATCAACAGATCTGGACAGTCCATTTCTGATGAACCGATACTAAATCCTCCTCGGCCCGGTTTGCATGGGAACATAAAATAGCAACTCTCCAGTAACCCCTTCTCCCAATAAATTCCTTGCATTGACATCGTAGGCTCTTCCTCGATTTCTGCTTTTTCACTTGCTCCACTCATCATTGTATCCCCTGTACCGGCAGGGTTTACTTTTGAAAATAGTTCATGAATGTTCGCCTCAGAATTTTCTTTCTCAATAGCACTGAAATCCTCAAACGATGATTCGTCGTTTTTCTTCCATTCTGATATTTCTGTCCCTCTCCTTCCGTAATTCTCTCATTGTACCGCCTGTGTCTTTCAGTCGGTGCGGTTTCGCACTCAGTCCGAAACCTGAAAGTCTTCAATTGTCTTGTTCGTCCTGCCGAAGGCAATAATCGGTTCTCTTATTTCAGATCCGGGGAAAGAAAACCGGGTATCTCTGAAAAGCAGGAAAGCCAGTTGTCCGCAATCGTGGCATGCCCTCGTGCCGTAGGATGGAAACCGTCCAGCGTTTCGTATGGAATATTCCGGGCGTCGGCATCAATCAGAATACACTTCCTCTCCTGCGCCACAGATCGTATGATATCATTGTACTTCTCATACCTGGTTCCTCCGACCGCTTCCGGGAAGACCCAACTGCTGTCAGTCCGCAAATAGGATCTGGAGATGGTTCCGCAAGCAATTCGCGCCTTTGGATAGTATTTTATGATTCGGTTCAGCATACAGCGATATGCCGAGTCAAAATACCCCACATCACGGGTTCGGAGCAATCCGGGTTTTTCGTTCCGCAGCGGCACGCCGTATCCCCAGTCGTTCGTGCCCAGATAAACCAGAATCAGATCCGGTCTGTATTCTGAGGTATGCAGGCCGTGCGTTCTTTCGGTTGAATTGCCGGACGCGGGGCTTGTCCCTGTGACACGGCTTCCGGAATAAGCGTTATTCACACAGAGCTCCGCCCCGAGGCCCTGAATGACTCTTGCCCACCAGAGATCGTGAGCGCTGTTGATTCCGTTTCGGATCTGTTTCTCTCGGTCATAGTATACGGCATAACCCTCCGGCTGATATCCGGGGAAGGTGCTGATGGAATCTCCAAGGATAGAAACAAACATGCGTATAACATCCTTATCTCAGAAGTTCTGGGATCTACTGATTGTAAATCCAGCTGCCCACCAGAATGGAAACATCCTCAATTTTCCACGAACCGTCCCTGATCATCTCCAGTTGAATATCGCCCTCATTTCCTCGCGCTTTCACATGCAGCGTAATGGAGGCTTTGTTCCCTCCCCTCCGAACATCTTTATATGAAACCTCAAGATTCCCCGCGCCATTGGATAACGCCGAAACGGTCTGCTGAATCCGACTGTTAGAAAGCGCCAGATTCATCAATGGATTCCGGATCACGCGCTCCGCCTGCTGATACGCAACCAGAGCATTTCCGGTCAGGTACGGGGCTACCGCTGTCAGTCCATTCTGATTGACTTCCTTCACCATATTGGAAAGCGCATATTGCGGCGAACCGATCATGTACAGATAATATCCGCCTGCCGCCAGAAGAATGATGGCTAAAACCGCCAGGATGGCCCAGATAACAATTCTCTTTCTTCTCTTCATGGTATTCACCTTCATTTTCTCTCCAGAGAATTAATCTCTCCTGACCCGTTTCATGATAAATCCGGTAAGCACTGTACAGATGATTACGAATGCCGCCAGGATCCCCCACACCTGGAGCAGGTGCCCGCTTGTCGCATCAAACATATCCTTTATATTCTTTTCCATGAACTCTTTTCCCTGGAAGGTCAGCCGGTATGTCATTCTGTTCAGATTCGCCGTGCTCCCAAATCCTTCCATTCCCCATCGGCAGACCGTAAACCAGGAGATAAAGTCCGTTATGCCGGACAGGTCGAATGTCAGTCCGGAAAAGAGAATCTGCGGCATTAGCAGTACAACGGTAATGGTCACACCCAAATCCGGCTTTGGAACAAGTGCGCTCACCATCAGCCCTGTCGCAGCGGAAGCCAGCTCCAGCAGGAAAGTGGTGATCCCCATCTCCAAGACAGGATCCATCAGCACTTTTTCTCCAGGCTCCGGAATCCCGACCATCAACGCGAACAGTGCGGTGATCAGCAGGCTTTGAATCAGGCAAATCATTCCGATCACAATCAGCTTGGACAGCGTGTAGGACCACAGAGACATGCCGGTCATATATTCACGTCGGACAATCGTCCGTTCCTTGCTGATTTCTGAAATGGATCCGAACATTCCCAGGAAGAAGCAGCTGCAGGAAAGGACAAACATCAGATTCCTGGTAATATTCAGTCCGCCGTCCAGCTGGAACTCATCTCCATTTTTTACCAGAGAAATCAGAATCACAACTACCGGAACAAGCAACAGCAGCAATATCCATCTTCCGCGATCATTGATTGTCAATCGCAGATATCGGGAAATCAGTACCCCCAACTGCCCCGACTTGCTTTGCTGCTTTACGTTTGTAATGGATTCAGACGCTTCCGCAGGCTCCTCATGTTCACTCTGATACCTTTGGAAAGCAGCCTGCCATTGAGGAGATTCGTTGTTCATCTTCTCATAGCAGTCCACAATGTTTCTGACCTTAAAGAAGGCGAGCGCGTCCCGGTAATTTCCAAAGAAACAAAGCCTTCCTCCCCCGCCCATAAAAACAATTCGATCGCACAACTGCAGCTGCAGAGTAGAATGTGTGACCAGAATAATGGTTTTTCCATTGTCAGCCATCCGCCGCAGCGTTTCCATCAGGCTTCGTTCCGTTCCTGGATCCAGTCCTGAGCACGGTTCATCCAGAAACAGCAATCCCGGATCCGAAAGCAGCTCCACTGCGATGCTCGCGCGTTTCCGCTGTCCTCCTGACAGATTTTTGATCAGCGCGTTTTTCCTGTCCTGCAGCTCTACCATGTTGATCGCGCGGTCAATCGCTTTTTCCCGTTCTTCCGGGGTGATATCCGCGGGCAGCCGAAGTCTGGCGGTATACCTCAGCGTATCATACAGGGACAGCGTATCGTATACGATGTCCTGCTGCGGCACATATCCGATGATGGTCTTCAGCAGGTCAAAGTTTTCATACAGATCCATGCTGTTGATCCGCACATGGCCCTCAGCCGGCGGTAAATATCCGCACATGGCATTCAGAATGGTGGATTTTCCCGCCCCGCTTCCGCCGATGATGCTGATCAGCTCTCCCGGGCGAATGTTCAGACTGACGTGATCGCTTGTTACGTAGCTTTTGAACCCATGTTTCCTGCGAACCACCACGTTCTCCGCTTCCACAGATATTCCGTGTACCGCCCGGTGATGGTAGAGCATGCCCCCGACGAAAATCATCGTGGAATTCGTGATGGCGATTACATCCTTTTCATGCAGTGAAACTGGATTGGAACCAATGCGCTTTCCGTTCAGATAGACACCGTTGGTGGATCGAAGATCCCGAATATACGGAGTTCCTCTGTCTTCACCGATCTCCGCGTGGTGCCTGGATACCCCGATATGAGACAGTACGATATCATTATCTTCGTCCCGGCCGATTCGAATGCTGTTTCCATGAATCGGGGTAGCTCTCCAGCTTTTGCTGTCCGAATCGGAAGTGACTAAAATCAATACTCCGTCCGGAGTCTGTGCTTTTTTGTTCCCGATTCGGATCATATCTCCAGCATGAAGATATCGGTTTTTAATCAGCGTTCCGTTGCACATGGTACCGTTGGTCCCGCCGCAATCGATCACGCCCCATCGACCGTTGACCCATACGAATTTACAGTGGGCAAACCGGCTGACAAACGGAGAAGACAGTTCAATGTCGATAGGCCGCTGTTCCGTCTGCCCCTGACGACCAACAGTGATTTCTCTCTTGTTGAACTGGTCCAGTCGATAGGTCTTGGGCCGTCCTGCCCCGTCAAAAACGACGATGTTCAGGTTTCTTACGGCAGCAGGCGGGTTCGCTGTCCGGTTCGCTGCCTGTATCAGCGGCTCCGTCCGTCCCAGCCTCATTCCCTGATCTTTTCCGTTCTCACGATAAATCTGGCTTCTTCTGCGCCTGGGCTCGCTCATTCTTCGATTCTTCCCCTCTCTCTCAGGGTTTTATCTGTTTTCCAGTATTTCTCCCTTCTCATCATAGTAAATCCGCTGGGTCACATTCCCCTCCGCGTCATATTCCACCGTGTACGCCGCGTATCCGTATCGGCTCATCACGGGGTTCTCTTCCTGATCAAAGTAGCTTTCCCGGATTATCCTCCGTTTGTCGTTGTATTCCCGGGTCACGATAGCGAATCCGTCCCTGGTTATGACCCGGTTTCCTTCCGCGTCCAGGTATTCCGTCCTGTTTTCGTTGTCCCGCTCGTCATATTCCATCCGTTTTCCGGTATATCCGTCCGCCAGTGTCAGGGGTTTGCCCTCCGGATCCTCATAGGTCTCCATGATTCTTCTTCCCTTTTCGTCCCATTCCCAGCGAACCCCGGCATATTTCCTTTTTTCCGGAATAATCACGTTGCCTTCTCCGTCAAGGTATACCTCATGGCTCACGTTGCCGTTTCCGTCGTATTCCTTCCGGATCCCCGCGTATCCGGTCGAATTGTTGATCGGCTGATCCGTCTCGTCGTAGTACGCTTCCCAGACGACTTTTCTGTTCTCGTTGTATTCCTTCCGGATCACCGCGTATCCCCGGGAGGATTTCACAAGCTTCTCCTCCGTGTCGAGATAGGCCTCATAGATCGTGTTCCCGTTTTCATCGTAGTCCTTCAGCAGCACGGCATACCCGTTCGGTTCCATGCTCAGCTGCCCATCCGTTCCGTACCATTCCGTCCTTGCCGCCTTTCCGTTCTCATGGTACTGATAACGGATCTTGGCATATTTGTTCCGCGCATGCAGCACAGGCTCCCGGTTCAGCCCATAGTAGGCTTCCTCCGTCATGCGCTTCTTTTCGTCATATTTCCGGTCCATCGTAGCGTATCCGTCCGCCTGCAGCATGAGGTTCCCGCTCTGGTCAAGGGCGCTCACCCGGATGATCTGCCGATTCTCGTTCCAAAGCTGGGCCTGCATGGCGCATCCGGTTCGGGTATTGATGACCGGGTTTTCGTCCGCGTCGCACCAGGTCGTCTTCGTCACGTTTTTCTGTTCGTCGTATTCGTACAGGATCATGGCGTAGCCGTCCGGCATGGTCAGCGTTTCGCCCTCTTCATTTTCATACCATTCAGCGCACACGAGGTTGTTCTCGTTGTATTCCTTATGAATCCCGGCGTACCCGCGCTGTTCCGACATGACAGGCTTTCCTTCCGTGTCGAGGTAGGATTCGAGGGTCACGTTGCCGCTTTCGTCATATTCCCGCAGAATCACCGCGTATCCGGCTCTCTGCATCATCAGCCTGCCTTCCGCGTCATAGTATTCCGTGCGGATGGCATGCCTGTTCTCATCATATTCCTTTCGGATGCCGGCGTATCCGTAGCTTTCGCAGATCATGCTCTTTCCGGTCGGATCGGCGTATCCTTCCCAAGTGATGTTGCCCTGCTCGTCATATTTCCTGTTCAGAATGGCATATCCCGAGGACAGCATGGTGATCTTTCCGTCCGTGCCGTAAGGCACTTCCTGAATCACCCGGTTGTTTTCGTCCGTCTTCCGCAGGATGGAGGCATACCCCTCCTTCATCAGGAAAGGCTTCCCTTCCAGGTCAAAGTAGCTGGTTCGGGTGGACTGCGCCGCCGGATACTCCCATTCGATCCGTGCGTATCCCGCGGCCATTGCGATCGCCTTCCCTTGCTCGTCGTAATAGGCTTCCTGGATCTGACGATTTTCTCCGTCCCATTTTTTCGTAATGCTGGCATAGTGATATTTTTCGACAATCATCGGCTCGCCGGCGATGTCGAAATAGCTCTCCCGGGTCACGTTTCCGTTCATATCGTATTCCCAGGTTTGCCGGGCGTATCCATCCTTGCGGGGCATGGGCTCCCCCTCAGTGTCAAACCAGACGGTACTCAGCGTCCTGCCGTCTTCGTTATATGTCTTTTCGATCGCCGCGTACTGGTTCCGAAGGGAAAGCGCGGGAGCTCCGTCCACCCCAAAATAGGCCTCCCGGGTCACCTTGCCCCGGGTGTCGTATTCCCGGATCAGCGAGGCGTAACCATCCTCCAGCTGCTGCGGTTCCTCGTTTGTGTTCCAGTAGGCCTCGCGGGTCATCCTGCCCTGGCTGTTCCATTCCCGTGTCACACAGGCGTATCCTTTGTCGCCCTGTACCAGTTCTCCCTCCAGTCCCAGATAGGCTTCCCGGATCACGCGTTTCTTGTCGTTCAGGGTGGTATGGATGGCGCAATATCCACCCTTCAGCAGCATGGGTTCCCGCTGCGCATTGTAATAGGTGGTGGTGTAGGAAAGATTGTCCAACGCATATTCCTTCCGGGTGTAGGCGTATTCACCCTCCGGGTTGGCCAGATCCCCGTCCAGTTTCAGATAAAGCGTCATAGTCAGGTTTCCGCGCTGGTCATATTCATAGTCTATTTCCGTATATCCTTTTGAACAGAGAATGGGCAGCTCGTCCGTGCCATAATAGTTGATCCGGCTTCTCTGTCCGTTTTCTCCGTATTCATAGGTGACCAGATGATATCCATCCTTGTGCAGGCAGGGTTGTCCTTCCGTGTCAAAATAGGCTTCCGATGTCACCTTTTTGTTGTCGTTGTAGGTGTATTTGATCGTACTGTATCCATTTGCCAATACAGTTGGCTGCCCTTCCCCGTCCAGATACGTAACGCTTTCCGTTGCGCCGTTATCATACTGGGTGTAGGCTGTCCCGGCATATCCGCTGCTGTTCAGCAGGCTGTTCCCTTCGGCGTCCAGGTAAAACTCACTCGTTTTTCCCTTCGCACCGTAGGTGAACTGGGACTGGGCATACCCCTCCGGCCCGTTGACCCATTTTCCGTCCACGTCCAGATAGGTTTTGCTTGTCAGTACGGTATGCTTCCCTCTTTTTCCGTATTCATATACGATCTGAGCATACCCCTCCGCCGTGTTTACCAGCTCGTTATTCTCGTTGTAAAAGAATTCAGTGGTCGGATAGCGTCCGTTTGTATAGTTTTTTTTCGTTACCGCGTATCCAAGAGAGGGTACCGTGATTTTGCGGTCCTCCGCGTCGTAGTAGGTAACTTTCGTAATCTGGCCGCTGCCGTTTCGCATGGTGTCGACCCGGGAATACCCGTCGTCGCAGTATCCCCGCTCACCGTCCGGGCCGTAGTAAACGACCTTTCTCTCGAATCTCGTGGAGTCCGCTAGCTGCCCCTGTCCGTAGGAACCGTCCTTCTGCTGGATTGCGTTCCCTTCCGCGTCGTATTTCATGATGCGCAGCGGCACATCCCGGGAGGATCCCTGGCTGTATTTGTTTTCCAGCCGGGCATAGCCGACCTGAGCAACAATGGGTTTTCCATTCGCGTCAAAATAGCTGGTGGACATCAGGTGCCCGTTATGATATTCATGGAGAACCTGTGCGAATCCAACCTTCGGGTTTACGTACAGCTCCCCGTCGCTGCCGTAGTAGCATTCCTCCCGGATGCGGAAGCCTTCGTAGTCAATGGTGTGCCTGGCAAATCCGACTTCCTCATTCACAAAAAGGTTTCCGTCCGCGTCTTCATAAATCTCTTCCACCAGCTGCCGATTGTCCAGCTTCTTTTTGTAATTGGCATGGTAGTGCGCGTACAGGCGGTCGGACTGGATCAGCTCGCCGTCCGTGCCATAGTTCCATCGATCTTCCACTTTTTTCCGGAAGAGGTATTTTGTTTTTTGCTCCGCAAATCCTTTCGGTCCGGAAACCAGTTCTCCTTCCGCGTTCAGGTAGGTTTCCTGAATCAGACGCTTGCTGATGTCGTATTCCATCTGGCAAACGGCATAGTTTCCCTGGACGATATTAGTAAGTTCTCCCTCCGCGTTCAGGTATTCGG
The DNA here is from genome assembly GCA_900316415.1 of uncultured Eubacteriales bacterium. GTDB lineage: Bacteria > Bacillota > Clostridia > Christensenellales > Aristaeellaceae > Aristaeella. The sequence continues at coordinate 186,108 of ONCV01000001.1, read as the reverse complement.
TCTTCCGCAGTTGGCTTTTTCCATCGTATTTATAGCGAACGGTAGCATATCCTTTGTCCTCCGCCAGGGTAATTTTTCCATCCCGGTCCACATAGGTGGTGGAGATCAGCTTTTTGTGTTCATTGTATTCCTGCTGCACGGTCAACTCACCGGAGCTTGCTGCCTGGCCAGCGAGAGGAAAGAAAACTCCAAGGATCAACAGACATGCCATCCCGCTGAGCATCCTAAGTTGTTTCATTTCCTTTCCTCCTTCCGATGTAGATCCCGGTCAGGCCTGCCGGATAATGAACAGCAGTACCCTGTGCGTTCCCAGTTCCAGCTGGATTTTGGTCTGCACGGCCAGCTGGGCCGTGTCACCGCTGTGCAGCGTCCTTGCTCCGTTCAGGATGGTTCCGTTCCGGGAATCATCCCGATACCATGGCAGATCATTCTGCAGATAAATCGTTCCGTGCCGGTGGGAAACGCTCGTGTCGGAAGGATTGGTGCGTACGGTCACCTCCGGACCCTCTCCGCGGCCAAATACGATCGGCGTACTCTCGGTCAGGATGGGTCGAGCCTCCGCCACCAGATCCCCATAATGCATCTGAACTTGCACCAGGTATTGGGTTTTCTTGACGGTGGTTTCGATGGGCATGTCCGTCGTCACATCATCCGCTCCAACCACAATGCCGTTATTCTGGCTCATCTCCTCCAGATTCACGGTCGGTTCATCCCCGATGCTCAGAATCTGGGGCTGTTCGTCCTCCTTCGGGCTTTGAGCGCTGGAATCATCGTCCATCATCGTGTGAATACCCTCCATCTGGACAACGTTATCCGGTGTCTTTTTCCTCTTTTTCCGAGTCGTGATCAGAATGATCACCAGCACGATCAGAATCAGTCCCGCTCCTGCAGCAAAGGCCATCCACATTTTGAATGTGTTGTCCATCAGGACAAGATCCTGCTGCATAAAGTCAACAACCTGCTTCCAGATATTCTCCATGGGGCTTCCTCCTTGTTATTAGGGTTTTATTCGGTTACAGTGATTCGTTTCAGTACATGGAATTCCATCTGGGACTTCTCCGTATCCTCGATGTAGATGTTGACCTTCAGGGTGTACTGTCCTGGAGTGAATCCATTCTTTTTGCTGAATTTTACCCCTCCGGAGATGTCCAGTGCCCCGCCGACGGGAAGTCTGCTCCGGTAGCTCTCCGCTCCTGGATAGTTGCTTACATCCTTCTTCAGCGACACTTTTTTCTTTACGCTGTATATGGACAGGGACCTGTCTTCGCCATCCGGGATCAGCAGCACCTCCACTCCGGTGATCTTGTATCCCTCCTGGGCCAGGATGAAGCCCTGAATCTTGATGTTCTTCCCGACCTGCACGCTGTCTTCCGTGGGGGCCAGGTAGATGGCATAGTCCGTCGCGGAGTGAATCTCACCCCAGCGCTCATTTTCGCTGATCTGCTCCCCTCCTCCGCTCTGGATGGAAAACTCTCTACGTTCTGTCTGGATGGTCTTTCCGCTGGCGTCAACAACACGGATCTCCAGCACATAGTCCCCGGTATCCAATCCAAAGTCAGATGTCTTGAACATCAGGAAATATCCCTGGTATTCATCTTCATGACCTTCGATCTTCCCAAGCTCTGTTTTGCTGATGCCTCTGACATCCTTCAGGGCGTCCACCGTGGGGAAGGTAATCTGCTGAACCTCCTCCCCGCGATTACTCATCACATAAGCCTGGGCCATGTATTCTTTCTTGACAACAGCTCCAATGGTACTCCGGTTTTCACCGCGCAGGTCAATGCTCAGAATCGCGTCTTCCAGAGGTACTGGAGTTGGCGTTGGTTCCGGCGTCGGAGTCGGTGTTGGCTCCGGCGTCGGGGTGTCCGTGGGCTCCGGTGTTGGTGTATCTGTAGGCTCCGGCGTCGGAGTCGGTGTTGGTTCCGGCGTCGGGGTGTCCGTGGGCTCCGGTGTTGGTGTATCTGTAGGCTCCAGCGTCGGGGTATCCGTGGGCTCCGGCGTCGGGGTATCCGTGGGCTCCGGTGTCGGGGTATCCGTGGGCTCCGGCGTCGGGGTATCCGTGGGCTCCGGTGTCGGGGTGTCCGTGGGTATCGGTGTCATCGTATCTGTCGGCGATGTTGAAGGCTCAGTGATTACGATAGGTTCCGGTGTTGGGGTATCGGTTTGCTCTGGTTTCTGCACAGGAATAGGCGTTTCTGTCAGTTTCGCCGTCGGGGTATCCTTTACCTCCGGTGTTGGGGTGTCCGTCTGCACAGGCTCTTCTTTCGCAGGGGCCGGAGTAGGTGTCAGCGAAATTGTGGCAGCCGGAGTTTCCGTATCCTCCAGAGCGGCTGTGTGAATTCTTTTCTGTAAATTCCGGACTTCTACGATAAAACCGTGTTAATGGTGGCCGAACGGCAGATTCTGCTGTTCGGCCTCTTGACTACAACGTTACCAGAAAACAGGCAGACATGTCAAGGGCGCCCGGCGAGCCGGGCGTTCATTTTACCCTTGATATGGCTGGCTGTTTCTGGTATCAGTCGGGTAGTCTGCCTTCGTACATAATCGACAATTCACCGTAAATCTTGCCCCAGTTATGAATCTGCATCGTCCATTTCTTCGTAGCCTCAAACGTGGACAGATAAAGTGCTTTCAGCAGTGCGGTGTCGCTGGGGAAAACGCTGCGCTGCCGGTTCAACTTCCGGTAAGTTGAATTCAAGCTTTCAATGGCATTGGTGGTATAGATCACTGTACGAACATCCTTGGAGAACTTAAAAATCGGACTGACGGCGTCCCAGTTGTCGTACCAGCGCTTCATAGCGCGGGGATATTTCTCATCCCATTTCTCTGTGACCTCATCCAGGATTTCCCGACCTTCTTTTTCAGAAGGCGCATTGTAGATCTTCTTCAAATCTGCGGCGAAGGCTTTCCTGTCCTTGTCAGAGACATACTTCAGGGTGTTCCTGACCTGGTGAACAATGCAGCGCTGGTATTCTGTGTTGGGATATGCGGCTGCAATAGCTTCCTTGATTCCGGTCAACCCATCAGCGCACAGAATCAGGATATCCTTTACGCCGCGGTTTTTCAGTTCATTCAGTACAGCAAGCCAGTATTTGGCGCTCTCATTTTCGCCGACCTGGATAGTCAAGACTTCCTTCATCCCCTCACAGTTAATGCCGAGAATGACGTATGCCGCCAGTTTCCGGATCACCCCGTTGTCACGAACAGAGTAGTGAATCGCATCGATGTAAATGACCGGATAAACCTCATTCAGCGGCCGTTTCTGCCACTCCTCAATCTGGGGAAGAATCTTGTCCGTCACATCGGAAATGAAGCCTTCTGACGCCTCGAAACCATAGATATCCATAAGAGTGTCGGAGATCTGCCTGGTCGTCATTCCTTTGGCATACATGGAGATAATCTTCTGGTCAATCTCAGAGATATCTTTCTGGCGCTTCTTGACTACTTTAGGCTCAAAGGTGGATTTGCGATCCTGAGGAACTTCGATCTCCATACCGCCATAGCTGGTTGTGATCTGCTTCTTCTTATACCCGTTGCGGTAATCGTCACTATCAGAACGCTCGGATTTCTCGTAACCGAGATGGTCATCCATCTCCGCTTCCATCATTTCCTTGATGGTTCCGCCGAGAAGATCCTTCAGGGCTTCCTGGATGTCTGCAGCTGTCTCTATATTGTACTCCTGGAGCAGTCCCTGAATAATGTTCCGCTTTCCTTCGGTCATGGGTCCGGGTCTGTAGACTTCCTTTTTCTTGTTCGTTCTTGTTCGCCATAAAAATCGGCCTCCTTGATAAATTTTATCTTACCATAGAAGGCCAATGCTTTTCAGCTATTTACAGACATTTTTTCACAAGCTCTCCAGAGCAGGGGACCCGGGCTCTTGTTTCGTGATTTCTTCTATTGACTCACGCGTTTCCGGTATATTTTCGGCTTCCGTATTCTCCTCATCCTGTTCCAGTCCACTCTCAGCCTCTGCTGCTGGCGATTCCGTTTTCGATAGCGTCTCATCGGAAACACTTTCGATCTCTGCACTCACTGCCATATTTTCGTTCGTGTCAGGCTTGTTTCCGCCCATGGTGAAAATCAGGATTCCGGCCGCCGCCACGACGGCGCCGCCAATCCCCAAAATCAGGGGCAGCTTTCCTTTTTTCTCTTTTGTTTTCCCTGCGGGTGCCTCCTGCACAGCAGCCAGGTCGTCCCGCATCGCCAAGGCGCTCTGATACCTTTTCCGGGGATCCGGATCAGTAGCCTTTGTCAGAATCGCGTCCAGCTTATCCGGCACGCTGAAACCGTACATTTTCAGCGTCGGAAAAACCTTATTCGCTTCGTACTGCCGCGGCCAACCGCCAGCCACCAGCTTGAAAAGGCAGGCGCCCACCGCATACAGATCCGTCCAGGGGCCCTGTTGACTATTGCTCACCTGTTCCGGCGGAGAATAGTATCGCTTGCTGGATGGATAAAGCGTTCCCGGCTGATTCAGGGCATCATTCAGATTTACCGCGCTTCCGAAGTCAATCAGCCGTATGCTCCCGTCCTTCAGGCGGAAAATGTTACTCAGGCTGATGTCCCGATGCAGAATATTCTGTTTGTGAATTATGTCCAGTGTCTCCAGCACATCGCAGAGGATGTCCCTGGCTTCCTGCCAGGGCAGACCGCTTCTCTTCTGGCTGATGTATTCATCCATGGTGCACCCATCCAGATACTCCATCAGGATGTAGGGAATGTCGCCATGGAACTTCAGGATGTCGTAAACCTCGGTAACGTGTGCGCCCTTTTTATCCGATACGGCGCCCATCATTCTCGCTTCCTGCAGGAAGCGGTCAGAAAACTGTTGAAACTCCCTTTCCTTTCCCGGTCGGATTTCCGGGCTCATATCCGGCATCCGTCTGCAGTCTTTGGGAAAGTATTCCTTGATACACCGAACAACAGCCAGCCGGGTATCGTAGGCGATATAGGTGATTCCATATCCGCCCCTCCCCAGCTCCTTGCCGATGATAAACCGTCCAAGAGTATATCCAGGCTGCAGGCTGTTCTGAGAATTGGGAAGGCAGGGTACCACGTTCCCGCAATGAGGGCACACATGAGTTCCCGGATCAATCGGCTTCATGCATGCCAAACAGAGGTTCTGCGGCACCCTGATTCACCTTCCCTTCTTTGCTGATTACTTTTCCTGTGGCAGAATACCCAGGCTTGCGGAAGTAGGCTTCTGCAGCTTTGCTCCAGTTACATCAGCGATGATGCAGGTTGTATTATCCTTCCCGCCCATTTCCATCGCCCGCCAGATCAGCTGACTGGCGGCCGCCATTGGATCAGGACTTTCCGTCAGCCTGCGCTGAATCTCATCGTGCATCAGCAGGTCGCTCAGCCCATCTGAGCATAGCAGGAACCGGTCTCCCGCGCATAGCGGGATTCTGAAATGATGTCCGTAGGGATTGGGTTTCTTCTGCTCCGGCATGCCAAGGAAAGCTTCAATCTTGTTCGCCTGCGGATGTTTTCTCATCTGCTCCCGGTTCAGCTCACCCTTTTTCATCATCCGAAATACGGGGGAATCATCAAAACTCAGCTGAAACAGCTTTCCCATCCGTAGCAGATAGACCCTGCTGTCGCCGATGTTTGCTACATGGGCAATACCATCCGAGATGTATAGTATCGCCAGCGTCGTGCCTTCCCGTCCCTCTTCTCCCAGCTGGATACTGTCCTCGAATATTTTTCTGCTTGCTTCGCTGGCATAGCTGTTGATAGCCCGCTCTACGGAAGCTGTAGGAAAATACTGGTTCAATACATTCATGGAATGGATCGCGATAGAGGAAGCACGTTCGCCACCCTGCAGTCCTCCCATGCCGTCGCAGACCGCCAGCAGATGATAATCCTTGGTGACCGTTGCCCGGATGCACGCTCCATCGTTCACATCATCATCAGGCATCAGATCTCCCTCGAAGAGAAAGTTATCCTCATTGTTATCCCGCACACATCCGCGGTGGCTGATCACTGCCGCGTTCAATGTCACATCCATCGTGACAGGCTGTGCCTGGGGAGTCGCTTCTTTGGTTTCAGTGATTACTCTTTCCATTGATTCATTCTCCTCCCCTACCGTTTAATTTCAACGTTTTCTCGATAGATCTTCTCTACTTTGCCTTCCATTACTGTGTATACAACTTCCAGATGGTCAAATTCGCTTTCGAGAACACCTTGTTCCGGGAGACTAAAAATCCAGCGAACCTTTTCATTCGAAAGCGTCTTATCCTCTTTTTTTAGCTCTTTCTTTTCTCCATTAGAATAATACAGGAACGCTTGGATCTTGCTCACTTGTACATTGGAATCCGTTGATCCAACGAATATGATAAGGGTATTCTTTAGTGTTTTCCCTTCCCACTGCGGCCTGGAATTAATATCCCTGATCTGATTAAGTAACTCAGTGGATGGTGGTTCGGTTGGGTTTTCAGTTGCGTTTTGCTCGGGTATTGGAGTTGGCGAAGTGGTCGAATTTCCTGTATTTACAGGCTTGTCAGCAAGGACTTGCGTTTCCTTATTAGTCGGTGATTCTGTAGGTATGGTAGTTTCTGTACTCGACGATATATTTGTTCCTTTGGAGTTGTCTGAACCATCAGTCGCTTGTAGGTTTTCTATGTCATCTCTCTTTATTATGCTATATATAAACCTATATTCCGTTTCTTTTTCTTCATTTTGAACCCTGATTGTGATAACATCCTCCTTGACTATCGGATACTCCGCACCAGTCTCCATAAGAGTTTCTTGTATTTGTTTCCAGTCTTTCAGTTCGAAGGTGATATAGTCATCTGCTTCCAGATCTACATTGTTCTTTGCTTCTTCCTCTGTTACTCGATAAAGAAGTGTTACCATGTCTGCTCTTACACGGAAAACAGTTTCCTTGCCATCTTTGTTCAGTACGTCTGTATAGGCAGTATATATATTATTTCCCCCGGCCTGTCCGAAAAACTGATTATTGATGCAATGTACTTTGTATACCTTCTCAGAAACAAGTCCCTGCTTATCATTACTCTTCTTCGACCAGTCATAATTCCCTTGTGTATCTGTAGTCATCCTTTCCCCTTGCACTTTACTTTTCTCGTCCATTTTCTTCATCAGGTAAACCCGTTCCACAAACCTATCAAAACTATTCTCGGAATTTTCTTGAGTCTTAAATAGAGTCGCGCCTCCTACTGTCACTGCTCCTGTTTCGATTTGTGGCTTTTCTTCGGTATTGAATTCTTCTCCGGATTCTGTTTCTTCTCCGGGTTCTGTTTCTCCTCCGGATTCTGTTTCTCCTCCGGGTTCTGTTCCTCCTCCGGATTCTGTTTTTTCTCCGGGTTCTGTTCCTTCTCCGGGTTCTGTTTCTCCTCCGGGTTCTGTTCCTTCTCCGGGTTCTGTTTCTCCTCCGGATTCTGTTTCTCCTCCGGATTCTGTTTTTTCTCCGGGTTCTGTTCCTTCTCCGGGTTCTGTTTCTCCTCCGGGTTCTGTTCCTTCTCCGTGTTCTGTTTCTCCTCCGGGTTCTGTTCCTTCTCCGGGTTCTGTTTCTCCTCCGGATTCTGTTCCTTCTCCGGATTCTGTTCCTTCTCCGGATTCTGTTTTTCCTCCGGATTCTGTTCCTTCTCCGGATTCTGTTCCTTCTCCGGATTCTGTTTCTTCTCCGGATTCTGTTTCTTTTCCGGGTACAAGTTCTGTCTCTTTCCCGGGTTCTGTTGCTGTTCCGCCATCAGTTTCTTCTCCTGGTACAATAATCGTTTCGGCATTTTCCTTCCCAGTTGAATCAGTTGTTGCTGGCTCTTCCGTCACAACAGGTACCGGCTGAGAAGCCAGATATTCCCACGCCCATTTTCCTTTCGCCAGTTTTATAATGAGGGTTCCGAGCACGATCAGACTGACCAGCGCGCAGCCTGCGATAATCAGCCATTTTTTCCACTCTTTGGGCTGGAATTTCCGGGCGTCTCCGGCATCCATCGTTGTCTGGCGGAAGAACTGCTCCTTGCTGATCTCATCTCCCTGGGTGCTCAGTTCTTTATTGTCAATCTGTCCAGGATTAAACCTGCGTTCCTCCGGCATCGGAGGAATATCCAGCAGATTGATGCTCATTCTTGGCTTTCCGTTTCCATCCCGGAAGCAGACAGGATAATCCGCCATGGCTTCGCACTGGGCCGCGGCAGGAAGATTCGGAAGCATCTCGAACACCGAATACACCGTATTGTTTGTACGAATGGTTTCGATCCGTTTCAGCGGTCTTTTCTGCTCAGAGGCTTCAATTTGCATGCAGCCCTGCTGGAACCGTGTCTCCTTATCCGGATCCTTGCTGGCCAGCATTACCGTTGGATTGCCCGCTACCCGGCCAACCACCTTCTGCGGGAAAAATTCCTCAATAATGACCCCATTTGAGGTACCGCTGTGAATGCCCGTATAGATCTGGCTCTGCCGGCTTGTGGTTTTCAGGATCCCGATCCGGTAAGGGCCAATCTCGGCACCCAGGGGCAAAGCTGTCTGCGGCACGGTATATCCTGCCTGCTTAAAGCCACATTGTTTACAGATGCCATTTTCAAAGCTGGAATTCAGGCATGCGGGACAGGTCTTTGCACTCACAGCGAAACCTCCTTTTATTAAGGATGGGCGGCGGACTGGTGATGTCCGCCAATCCGCCGCCCAATTTTGAAATTCAACCGTCTTTCTTTTTTGTCTGCGGATATTATTCGGAGTCCTTCAGAGACCGCTGGGTCTGACGCTCAACGTACATTCTCTTCAGCGCGTTGTCGTTCTCATTGGCCGTCTGGAAGGTTTCCTGCAGCAGATCCGCGGGTACTTCCACCTCAAACTTGGCTACAAGGCTGTAGGTCGGGTTCTTTCCCTTGGCTTCCACAACGGTTCCGTTGGGGCTGATCGCCTCGCCCTGCAGGTGCAGCAGCGCGTCCATATTCCGCTTCGTGTCAACCATGACAACTTCGTCGCCCAGTTGATTGATTCCGTCGTTCAGCGTATACGTGTAACTGATCGTGTTGTTCGCATCCATGCTGAATTCGATCTCGCCGACCTTCACAATGTTTCCGGCGATGATCGGCATTGCGACCCGTCCATTCTGGAGATCTTCCATGGATACGTTCAGGATATTTACCCATTTCGCGTTTGCACTGTCTTCGACAAAATGCGAATTGCTGTACAGTTTACCCAGCATATAAGCATCCATCTTCACGGGATCCTGAGCTTCGCCCACGATGAGGGTCTTGTTCACATAGTTGCCCGCTTTATCGACGTAATGGATGGAGATAACATCCCCTTCATAGGCCAACGGAAGCTGATCTGTGACGAAGAATCCCCAGCGATCGCTCCTTACTGTGACGGACTCACCGTTCACCGAAATGGTTACGCTCATGCCAGGCTCCGCAATACCGCCCAGGATGTTGCATCCGTCATACACGATAGTGGTCAGCAAGGGCATATCCGCCTGCTTGTCATATCCAATGCTCTGATAGGTAGCATTGCCGTTCAGATCGTCGAAGGAGATCGTGATCGGCAGCTTGGCGTCTGTGGTCAGGGAGTTGGGATCCACGGGAACGGAGTTATCACCCTGCTTCAGAATCGGATGCTCTGTATGACCACCGATGCTGAAGATAGTCAGTTCATCGAATCCGCCCGTCGCCGACATACTGATGCTCCAGTTGAGGTTGTTCGTTTTGCTGATCCATCCGTTTTCGTTGGGAGCAGGCTCAACGGAGTTGATCGACAGCGTACCGTTGGACCTGCCAATCGTCTGCCCATCAATGTTCGCGGTGTTTCCCAGCAGATCGGTGAAGGTTCCGCCGTACGTGTTCCCTCCGTTGTGCTCTGTGGAGAACAGCTTCGTATTGGTTCCAGCCGCGAACGGAATATGATTGCCGCCTGCCGGAACATTGCTGGCGGAAGCGAAGAAGTTATTCTCACCGGAGGCCTGCAGTTCCACGCTGCTGTAGTCCTCCGCCGCGTCGATGGAAATACCGGTCTCCCCGCGGTTCATCAGTTCTGCCGTCACGGTACCTGGCTTGCAGCTGACGTCATAGTAGAATGTTTCGGATACGGGAGCCGCAGCAGTTTCCGCGTCTCCAACCTTCAGGTTGCTCGCGTCATCATAGTTGGCGGTAATCGTATACATCACGTCGCCGGTCGTATCGAGATTCAGCGTGCTTCCCTCGAAGGTAATCGCGTTGTTCTTGATGGTGATGACATCACCGCTGACGACCTTCAGAATGACGATTGTGCCGGTGTCGCCGCTCACGGTCACGGTCATGGGCTCGTTGGGTTCACCGCTCAGGCTGAAGCTGTGATACTGACCCTCGTTGGGACCGCCCAGACGGTTCTCGCCGCCGACCAGTCCCTGCATGCCGTTGACAGTGATCACGATCGGATCCACCTGCATCAGCTTGATAGTCAGTTCGGTAGCTCGGGTGGTTTCCTTCACATAGTTTTCCGTAATGGGCGTAGCAGTGATGGTGTAGGTTCCCACATCAAGGATCGTCTTGTCGCAGCTCAGCACGACGTCCTCCAGCGGAACATCGAACACATCGTCCTCTCCGTTGCCGATGGCGGTAACAGAGGCCTTGGAATCGCTGTCCTTCAGATCCTTTTCCGGATCATAGCCTTCCTTGCGGTAGATCAACTCGCTGGGATCCAGCTTCAGCTCCTTCAGGGATGCAGCAGTGATAGTATAAATGTCGGTCACCGTCACGGCGGCACCGCTGTCCTTGTCAGTATAATTGTCGTCATTCAGTACGGGCGAGATGGTATAGTCACCCACATCGATGGGATCTCCTTCCGCACTTATCATCGTGTAGGAAGTGGTAGGCACTGTCAGATCAACCGTTCCTCCACCAACCTTATCGCCAACCGCGATCAGGGTAGGCTTCAGATTGTCGATCGTCATTTCAACCGCCTTGCGGTTATAGACACTGGTATCTTTCCCCAGAGTCAGCGTCTTGATCACAGCGGGAAGAACCTTGAAATCTGCGCTGATCGCATCCTCGTCTTGATAGAACTTCTTTCCTTCCTCAGTCAGCGTAACCGTGATCTGATATTCACCGGCATCCTTCATATTCGCGACGGTCAACTGATACATTTCAGTTTCAACCAGATTGTTAAATTCATCCTTCACGGTGGGATTCAGATTCAGCGTGTTCGGATCCAGAGTTTCCTGATTGTATACCCAGTCAGTATCTTCCAGTGTCAGAGAAGCAAGGTTAGCCGCTGTGATTTCATATTCGGCTTTCACGCCGCTGGGATCTGTATAGTTGTTCGTGTCAACCAGTTCAACGGTAATAGTGTATTTCCCGATTCCGTCGCTGATCGATGCCGGAACCAGCTTGTATGCTGCCTTGGGAAGAATAATGTCATCACTATCTGTTTTCGCGGTTACTACGGTATCATCAAGCGCCTGAATCGCAGCCAGATCAACAGGCTTTGAGCTGTCGTAAATGCTGGAGGTTTCTCCAAGCGTCAGGCTGTTCAAATCTGCTTTCGTAATGGTATATGTTCTGCTGAAACCATCCGGAACCAGGAAGTTAGAGCTGTCTCCATTATCCAGAGTTACCGTGATCGTATAATCTCCCTGATCCTTAATCTCCTCCGGCGTGGAATGGAGGGTGAATTTTTCGCCATCATTTTCAACGTCCAAAGTACCGGCTGTAAGCACAGGATTCAGTTCAGTAAGGTCTACTGCAACCTGATTGTAGATACTTGTAAATTTATCCAGCTTCAGATCTGAGACTTCTGCCTTTTTGACTGTATACTTTGCGGTAGGTATCGTGCCTTCGTAGTTATTCTTTCCTTCGTCAGTCAGCTCAATTGAGATCGTGTATTCTCCTGCGTTAGTGACTTTGTCCGCGCCTTCCAGTACCAGGTTGTAGGCAGTGTTCTCAACGGTTAGTGCTTCTTCTCCGGCGGTCGCACTTACAGAAGCCTGCATGTCATCCAGACCGACTTCACTGCTCTGTCCGGCATATATACTCTCATTGACTCCAAGAGTCAATTCTCCGAGAGAAGCAGGCTTTATTGTATAAGTTTCAGGTGAAATGTCTCCTGTATAATTATTGCTATTCACAGTGGCACTTATTTCATATTCACCCGCATTTTTTACCTGAGCCGGGTCAGAAGAAAGAGTATAGATACCGCTTTCAATTTCAAACGTATCTCCGGACGTACCATCCGTATAGGCATATACTTTTCCTGTTACTGTAACATCTTTTTGATTATAGATGCTCTCTTCACTATCTAACGTGAGCCCTGCAAGATTTGCTTTGTTTACAGTATATGTCTGATCTTGAATACTGCCCTTCGTGAAATTAGAATTATCAGGTAGCATAATCGTTATCTGATAATCCCCTGCTGCTTCAATCGGTGAAGGAGCCGATGATAGTTCATAATCCTTGTCTCGAATCAGTTCAATATCTCCTGCCTTTACTGTCGCCGAAATATCCTTTATTTCGGTAACCTTACCCGGATAATAGGTTCTGCTCTGAGTTGATTCATCAATTACAAATTCAGTTATTTCCGCAGGAACTACATTGTAAGTCAGAACTCCTGTTCCGCTCTCAAAAGTGAAGTTCTTCGTATCTTGAAGGGTAACTGTTACAGTATATGATTTTGCATCTTTGACTTCTCCTGACCACTCAACAGAATAATCCGTGCCTTTAGTCAGTTCGTATCCTTCTGCTTCCACTACAGGATCAACTGTAATAACATTTCCAGTATAGGTTGTCGAATTACCATCTGTGCCCCATCCTGCTTTCACCTTAACTGGATTTACTGTGAACGTCCAAGACAATGGGTCACTTGTCGCGAGGTTAGTATTATTAATTGTTACCTTGTACTCATAAGTACCAGCATCTTCTACAGCACTTGATGGCGTCGTAATCTGATAATCACCATCTACAATAGTATATCCATTCGCAGAGATATTAGGCGCATCAACTGCGATTGGAGAACCTGCATAAGTTGCGTTGTTTGTCTCGGGCCATTCAATTGATACCTGGAGAGGATTAACCGTGAATGTCCATTCTGTAGACTGCCCATCCAAGCTAATGTGGCTATCATTAGTAGGAGCAACTGAATATTCATATGAACCAGCATCTTGAACTGTTGTTGATGGCTTTGTGATTATGTAATCAGCCGTTGTTGGAGCATACCCACTTGTACAGCTCAATACCGGCTCTCCGACAGTGATCTCACTCCCAGTATAGTCGGCACTGTTTTTCGTCGGCCATGTGATGGTTGCTTTCGCCGGAATAATTTTAAATGTATACGAAGCAGATTCGGCGGAAGCAAACTCAACATTATTTGCTGCCTCATCCTTGATAGTCACTGAGCAGCTATAGTTATCGCCAATCTCTTCCGCTCCGCTTGGAATAGTAACTATTACATAATTATCAGGATTATCTATTCCCGTGACTGTAGGAGAAACTGTAACTGGTTCACCTGTGTATTCAAATTCGTTTACAGCGGGCCAGGAAACAGACAAGCTTGCAGGCGCCACATTCAATACTGCGGTGCTTGACTTCTGATTAATATTAATATGCGTTATACCATCAGTGTCAACATAGTCTCCTCTGATTTCAATATAATACTGTCCTGCATCCGTAAATGTCTCAGCCCAATTTGTTCCATCTTTACTGTAACGTTGTACGGCAAGGTTATCAGTTAGTTCATGGCCATCGACTATAGCAGTAAAGGTAACTCCACTCTGGGCTACTCCTGTATAGACATAGCTGCCCGTAACAGTGATTTCTGTCTCTCCAATAGCCAGTCCAACTGCTAAAACAAATGCCAGCAACGCCACCAGCGCGATCAGCCACTTGAGTTTTCTTGATGTCTTCATTTCATTCATCTTCCTTTCCTTTTCTTCTCCGGTGGGCTTAGCCGCGCCAGGTGACTGTGTATGTGTGACTGCCAATCCCCAGCGTGTCGTTCTGGTTCATGATCATGGGTCCGGTAATCTTGTTGCCGTTAACCTTCGTTCCATTCATGGAGCCCTGATCCATCGCCATCAGCTGGTGCCCTTGTTTCTCCAGGATCACGTGGACACTGGAAAGCTTGCCGTCGGTCGGAATCGCCAGCATGGCTCCCTTTCGGCTGTCACGGCCGATGACTAGACGGTTGTTCTTCATCGTCCCCGTGTAAGTGGAACCGTCATCTCCCCGCAGGGTTACCTTGATTCCTGCTCCGCCACCGCCGCCGGAAGAGGAAGAGCCGCCGGCCGGTACGCCATGAATTGTCGTCGCGGTGGACTTTTTCTTCTTCCCCCGGTTGATAAGAATCAGCGTAATCACCAGGGCGAGAATCACCACACCCAGGGCGATGCCAATGATCAGCTCCATGGTGGAGGAATTGCTGGAGCTGCCGCCATACTGGACTTCCGAAGGCACATAGAGGAAGGTGGATCCGGAATTGGTCGGGAACAACGAGGGCGACAGCTGTTCAGGCTCCTTCTCAGTTCCGCCGCTTTCGGGGGCAGGAGCAGCCGCCTTCTCCTCGATAATCGTTTTCCACATCCCATAGGTTTCGTCGCTCAGCTTGCCTGTGGTGGTAAGGTTCTTTCCTCCGGCTGTTGTCTGAGTCAGGGTCAGCTCCTTGCCGATGAAGTCCACATCATAGGCTTTCGGCTCCAACAGCAGCATGATCATGCTGCGTTCGAGGTCGCGGATGTTATCCACCGCGTTGCTCGCTTCCGCTTTGTCCTGACTCATCACATAGCCGGAGCCGCTCAGCGTTCCGGCGCCCATCTGGCTCAGGCGCACCGCTCGGGTTTTCCACCGTTCATCCTTTGTATTCTTCGAAACGGGGCAGATCACATGCGTAGTGATGGTGCTGAAACGATTGAAGGTGTCCTGCAGGGACTCCATCATGCTGTCGTCCAGCGTGCGTGCCTGCGCAATGAGAACCACGGCGACGTTGGGCATCAGGCTGGCCCGGTTCTCATAGATATAATTCATGACGTTTCTGACGGTGGTTGGCACCTCATTTGCGTCAGTTTTGCCATGCACACCATTCAGTGCGTCGCGGAGGGGCTGCGGCTTCTGGACATGAATGCCGGATTTTCCATCGCAGGGAACCAGGGCGCCGTCATCGATGTCCAGCACGAGATTTGCAATGCCCTTCATGACTTCATCCGACGCGGCGCGCAGCTTGTCATTCTGGTTATCGCTTCCGTATTCCAGAATTACAAACCAGGATGTTCCCTCATCCCGCAGCGCGACAGCGTTCTTGACCTCCAGCTCCCCGTTTTCCGTGGAAGCCGTGAAGTTCATGTCCTTTTCATCGGTATAGCCGCTGCTGCCGATGACTTCGAGTGTCCCGCTATCCCGGACCGTTGCCAGGGACATGGCGATTCCCTCTATGGCGAGTGCACAGCTGGTGAATACGAAGACCAGCAGGAGTGCAAAGGCCAGGCATCTGGTTTTCCGCATTGCTTTCTCCTCCTCCAACTTTATCCTTTGAATTCGATTATCTCTTTCCCGACCCGGATCAGCGTGCCGGCTTTCATCGGCGCGATTCCTCCGGAAGGCAGCCTCTGTTCGTTTACAAATGTGCCGTTTGTGGAATTCTCGTCCTTGACGGCCCATCCCCGTCCCACGTAATACGCGAAACGGCAGTGAAGCTTGCTGATCGTCGGATCGGGAATCACGACTTTGGCCATCGCCGGATTCTTCCCCAGGGTATCCCCGGAATGAATCGTCAGAATCTTTCCGACCATATTCACCAGAGAATCGTCCGTCTTCCGGATCAGCAGGTGGGCCGTTTCGGCCGCGGGAGCAGGAACGGCTGGCTGTCCTGCCGGTTTCGGTCCGGGCTGTTGTACCGGTTTCACAGCAGCTTGCGGTATCGGTCTCCCCGCGGGCTGCGCCGCCTGCTTTGGCGTCGGCGTCTGCGCTCTCGCCGGCTTCGGGGGCACGGGGGCATGTTTCTGCTCCTGAGGGTGAACCTCCGGCGTCTGCTGCGGCTTCGGCGCTTCAGGGATTTGAACCACCGGCTCCTGCCTGATGGCGGAAGACGGCTCCTGGGAAACGGGTTTGGAAACGCTCTTCGAGATCACAACCGCGCCGAACGAGTCGTTTGTTGTTTCTCCTCTCCGGCGGATCACTCCATCACACAGCCCTTCCAGCGGACCGACTCTCTTGCCGGAAGCGATGTAAACAATCCCGCAGATCATCCCGATCAGTCCCGGATGCAGCAGCGCATAGAGGAATGCGTATCCTGCGCCAAGCGAGTCCTCCGACATATCGTCCCGCTGAATCTTCAATCCGGTCAGTAGCTGCCCGAGGGTTCCCTTCGCGGCTTTCACCAGGATCCAGTTCAGCAGGAAAAGCACCAGCGGAATGGACAGGTATATCATCCGCAGCGGTTCGTCCTCCGCTCTCAGCCTCCCATCCACCATCATCATCCCGAGCACCCCTGAAACGCCCAGGCCGAGGGCAGTGTCCAGAATCCAGGCGATGATTCTCCGTCCCACCGGCCGGGAACTTTCATGTGTCTCCGGCTGAGGCAGATCAATGATGGTTTCGTTGGTAGCGCGGTTCCGGGCGTCAGTCAGCTTCCGCATCAGCTCGTCCATGGTCTGGATACGATCCTGATGATTCAGCGCCAGTCCCTTCATCAGCACGCTGTCCATCTCCTCCGAGATGTCCCCGCCCATCTGGCGGGCAGGCTTGAGGGGATCCTCCCCTTTCGCGCTGTTCATGGCTTCCGCCCGGTCCACAGCCGGAGTAGGTACCGTGCCGATGACCGCTCCGTAGAAGGTCGCGCACAGGGAATAGATGTCCGTCCACGGTCCCTGGAATTTCCCGGCCCAGTTCTGCTCCAGGGGAGAAAAGCCGTTCTTCT
This sequence comes from uncultured Eubacteriales bacterium, assembly GCA_900316415.1. Lineage (GTDB taxonomy): Bacteria > Bacillota > Clostridia > Christensenellales > Aristaeellaceae > Aristaeella. The sequence goes on along the minus strand of ONCV01000001.1, from coordinate 169,266 downwards.
TCACCCCGGGGTAGGAGCTGGAATATCCTTCAATGGCCACATGGGCCGCGCCGAAGTCAATCAGCTTGGGAATCACTCTTCCGGGGTTTCCGGGATCATGGCAGAGCATGATGTTATCCGGACTGATGTCCCGGTGCAGAATGTTCTGCCGGTGCATATACCGGATCGCGTCCATGATGGGGAACAGGAGCTTGTATGCTTCCTCTCCGCTGATCTTCTTTCTTCGCTTCAGCAGGGCCAGAAGACTTTCCCCATCCAGCAGCTCCATCGTGTAGTACGCGGTGTTGTTCTCCCGGAAGGTATTGATGACATGGACGATATTCGGATGCCCTCTCAGCTCATACAGCGCCCGGGCTTCCTTTCGGAAGCTGTTCATCGCCTTCAGGTAAGCCTCGTTGTTGCCCTGCTTGGGCACGATATTGTTTCCTTCCCGATCCGCCATATAATTAGGAAGGAATTCTTTCAGCGCAACTCTCCGGTTCAGCTTGTGGTCAAAGGCGATATACGTGATTCCAAATCCGCCGCTGCCAAGCTTTTTCCCGACCGTGATCCGGCCTCCGTTCAGTTGCAATCCCGGCGGCAGTGCCTTGGGGCCGTTACCCTGCGCCGCTATATCGGGTTCTCCGCACTTTTTGCAGACGCCCCCTTCTACAGTCGGCATCATGCAGCGGTAACACATCTTAGCCATGGATCTTAATCATTCCCCCACGCGAACTTGTCTGTGCACAGCGGGACAAACAGCAGCTTGGTTGTTCCCAGCTTGATGATGTCATAGGGATGAAGCTCAACCCGTCCATCGAACAGATTGCCGTTCAGGTACACGGGATTGCGCGCTCCGTTGCTTTCATTGATAAAGAATTTCCGACTCTCCACGTCGTACAGGATGCGCGCGGAGGGAACGGCGCTGATGCGCTGATCCGGAATGGCGACCTGGTTTTGCGCCGGGTCCCGGCCGATATAGCTGTATCCGGAATAGATGCGGTAGTCCACGCCCTTGGTCACGCCTTCGATGCAGACCAGCCACCCGGTGGCGGGGCGGACGCTCTGTCCGGCTTCATTCATCACACTTGGATCATCGAATGTCGTTTCCTCCGTATTTCCCCATCCGTCCGTCGGCGTCGCGCTGGGAATATCCGGAATCGTTTTCTCGTAGGGCGTTCCACCCAGATCCATTCCTTCCGCCGGCATCGTGCGATCGCCATAGGCGCCGTATCCGCCGAAATCGCTGTCCTCCGCGGGCATGGTCTCTCCTACGGATCCGAAATCCGTAAATTCGGTTTCATCATACTTTTTCCATTCCGACATCTGATTCATCCTCCCTGTTTATTCATCAAAACCGGGTTTCATCCGATTAATGCAGCTCCGCGCCGTTCTTGTCAGATCCGAAGGTAACCTCCTGGCCCCGGTGCATCACAACCGGCTTGCCGGGCTCCACCTTCTGTCCGCCAACGAAGGTGCCATAGCTGGATCCGTTATCCGCCACCAGCACCTGGGTGCCGTCAAAGGTGATCGTGCAGTGCACGCTGCTGACGCCGCTGGTGTTCTTCGGATACACCACCTGGCAGCGGCTCGGATCCCGGCCGATCACGACCGGGGTGCCTTTCTTCAGGTTCACTGTCTTGCCGCTCATGGCGCCGTTGAAAACCAGGTTCCGGACGTTTTTCTTGCTCTTCGCGGAGAAGATGATCAGCAGGATCAGCGCGATGATCACAACCGCGGCCGCTGCGATAATGATCAGCATGGTGGTGCTCAGCCCCTTGGAGATCGGGCCCAGCTCATACTGAGCATCATTGACGCTGCCCAGCAGCTTCAGCACCTCACCGGTCGTGATCGCGTAATTCGCGTTCTGGCTCTCTGTCGATCCCGCAACGCAAACGCCAACCACATATCCGTCATTATCCAGCAGGGGACCGCCGGAGACGCCGGAGGACATGGCAGCGTTCGTGGTGATCTGATCCCCTGCGTGCGTATAGGAATGCCGATCCAGCGTGGTGAAGGTTCCCTGATTCACGCTGACACGATCCGTGCTGGAAATCAGGTCGCCGATGGACTCCTGGGACAGATTATGCTCCGACGCGGAGGGGAAGCCCATGGTTGTCAGGGGCTCGTTGATGGCGAATTCCGTCTTGTTGATCAGCACAGCGGGCCGACGCAGGTTTGTCGGCGTGTTCAGACGAAGAAGAGCCACATCCGCTTCCGGCAGGCACTGGACGAACTGCGCCGCCTCATAATGATCGATGTCATCCAGCAGCACATAAATCTTGTCAACCTGAACCGCCACGTAGCCAATCGATCCATCCTTCTTATTTGACAGCGTAGTCGGTGTGCCCATGCTTCCGGATCTTATATTGCGGTTCACCACATGCCCCGCGGTCACGATATAGTCGACCGTCTGGCTGTCAAGCCTGCCAACGGCGAAACCGGAGCCGGTGGAATAGTAGGTTGTGCCATAGTCCGCCGCGGATGTGTCGATCACCGTGTACTCGGTCACGATACGGACAACGCTCTTCTTGGCCTCATTGAGGTCATAGTTCGCGGCCAGGGCGGAAACTGATACACACACCAGCAGTACCACCGTCAGGACAAGTGCTGCGATCTTCTTCATGGGAAACCCTCCTTCTATTTCTCAGCCGCGTCAACCCTGCGGCATGATTACCAGCTTCATTTATGAAAACCGGAGAATCGCCAGGCTGATATTGCTCTGGCTTTCGTTCCGCCTCTGCTGGACCCGGCGGATTGCCTCCTCCGCGGCCGACTGAGGCAGATAATTGTCCAGCAACTCTTCCCATTCCTTTTCGGAAAAGATACCGTACATCCCGGAGCTCATCATCAGGATCTGATCGTCCGGCATCAGCGTCAGAGATTCCTCCGGCCAGTCCAGCTCCTTGAGCCCGTCCATCCCTGCATAGGCGGTCAGCCGCAGGTTCCATTCCGGATCAATGTCCGGTTCTTCCCCTTCCAGGATGCTCTCCGTCTCTGCCGAGGTGCTCAGCAGGAAATCCCGGTTGAGCAGCAGCAGTCCGCCGTTTCGGTACAGGAAGATTCGGACATTTCCGACCGAACAGAAGGAAAACTGATCCTCCCGGGCCAGAACACATGCAACCGCCGCGCCGGTCGACATCCGGCCCTGATCCAGCAGCCGGCCGTTGACCCGGAGCACTGCCTGATGCGCGCCGCCAACAGACTGGATCATCCGAAGGATCGGATTCTCCTCTGACTTCCGGGCACTGTAAGCCAGCAGCATGGCCTGAACCGCCGCGTTGGCGGCCGCGCCGGCGCTCGAACCGGTTCCGATTCCGTCCGCCATCATGACGCAGATGCCCCGGCCATCTCCCTGGCTCGTCACGGAAACCACATCATTCTGTTCCGGCCGGGTCCCTTCCCATTGGGCGGTTCCCACCTCCACAGCCATTCTGCGATCCGGCTGCGTCTCCGCTCTTCTCCTCTTCATGCTTCCGCTCCAGCGCTCCAGTCCGTCTCACATCCCAGAACGATCACCGTGCAGTTGTCCTGGTTCGGAACTCCCTTTCGCAGAACCTGCTCAATCAATTCCCGCGCCGCCAGCATCGACGCATTTCGCACAATGTCCGCCATCTCCTTCACCGTCAGGGCTCCGAAGACTCCGTCTGACATAAGCAGCAGCCGGTCGCCCGGAATCAGCCTGAAGGATTGGGCAGATCGGTCAATCCTGTCCAGTTCCTCCCGGCCGATGAACATGCTCAGCGACCGCAGGGTCCGATCCGTTCGGGCTTCCGGAGGCAGGGTTCCCAGCCCGACCTGCGTTTCTATCCTCCTCCGTTTGTTCTGATCCCTCGTCAGCTGGATCAGTCCGCCTGCGCGGTAAAGATAGATCCGACTGTCGCCGACGGAGAGGAAGCTGCACCTTTCCTTCCGGATCAGCGCCGCCGTCAGCGTAGCCCCCTTCTCCCGGGGACTTTCCTGCATCGCCAGAACCCTTCGCTGGGCCTCCCTGCAGCCCTTCAGCAGGATTCGTTCCGGCAGCTCATCCGGCTTTGCGTCATAGAAGCAGGAGATCATGGAATCCACTACCGCTTCCGATGCTTCCTTGCCGTCGGACAGACCGCCCATTCCGTCGGACAGCACGCACAGAATCCCGCGCTCCCGCTCATCCTCGGGATAGGATGCCGCAACGGAATCCTCCTGCGATTTCCGCGCGCCGATATCCTGGCCGGCATCCATCCAGTACGTTATTCGCTGTACCGTGCCCTCCGGGTTCTCGAATCTTTTCATCCTTCTGGATTCTCCGGGTTCCTGTCTCAATCCATCAACCTCCCCAGAGACCTATCGCAATGCTTCCCGCCAGGCAGATCGCGGACAGGGCGGCGAAAACCTTCAGAATGATTCTTCCGGGGGAATTCCGGCTCTTCCGTTTTTCCGGTTTTCTCTCCTCTTTTGCGTCCGCCGTTTCGAGCTCCGAAATCAGCTCCCTCATCGTGCCAAAGCGTTCCTCCTGCCCGACAGCCATGGCCTTCTGAAAAGCCTGCAGTTGATTCTCCTCCAGGCTCTTCCCAATCCCCTTCCAGAAATCGCCCTCTCCGCCGTACTGACGCTGCAGCGCGTTGCCCGGCCTTTTCCCGGACAATATATACAGGAAGGTAGCCGCCCAGGCATACTGATCCGCTCTTCCGTCGATCGAAGCTTCTTCACGGTACTGTTCCGGAGCGGCGTAGCCGTCTTTCAGCAGCTTGTCCCGTTTCTCGCCGGCGCCGATCCGGGAGCTGGCCGCTCCGAAGTCAAGCAGGGTGCTGTTTCCATCCTCGCGGGAAATCATAATATTGTCCGGACTGATATCCCGATGGATCAGGCCCTGTCTGTGCAGCGTATCAAGAGCTTCCCCGACCGGCCTCATCAGACTCCAGGCCTCACGCCAGCTCATTTTCCCTTTCCGTGCTACACGTTCCGCCAGTGTTTCGCCTTCGATGAATTCCATCACGATATAGACGGTATTGTTCCGGCCAAAGCAGTCATAAATCCGGACAACATGAGGTACGCTCTGGATGCTGGCGATCGTACGCGCTTCCTTCAGCGCCTTATCCATTCCCTCCTGGAGCTGCCCTGCGTATTCCGGCTGCGCGGGAGCAATATGAATATGGTCGTCCGCACGAACCGCGAGTCCTTCCGGATAGTATTCCTTGATCGCGACACGTTTCCCCAGCTGATTGTTCAGCCCGACATACGTTATACCAAAGCCTCCTCGCCCCAATGCGTGACCGACAATATACTTCCCGGCAAGCTGGGAAAATGGAAGTTGATCATCTCCGTTTCTTCGGGTATGGTTATCCTGGCCGCAGGCTGGACATTTCGCGTCCGGGGAAGGCAGCCGGGTCATGCACCAGAAACAGTACTCCCTGGGATTCAGCATGCCTTTCCTTCTTTCTGTCCCGGTATTTCTCTACTCCCGCAAAGTTCCGGAACCATACCCTTTGGTTTTACCTTCATCGGTTTTTTGCGACGCAAAAATATTAACCGATTTCGGTTAATGAGGATTATACTCCATTATCGGTCAACGTGTCAATTATATGAACGCTTCGAATACAATATTTTTGTAAAAAAATTGTTGCTTTTTTGTAAGATATTATGATTCGCTCTATTTCGCTGAAAGAGAGGAAGTTCTTTTCATGACATTGCCCGATTTTGGACAATATGAAGAATCTTCGGATTTCGTTATTATGGACTGGGGTTGGCACGCCAAGGAATAATTCCAGGCTGCAGAGGTATGTATCCTTGTGCTTTTCAGGTTCGCCCGGGAACATCGGTTTGACAGGCCATTCCCGCAGCAGCTCGACTCAGTCGCTTTGATCCACTGAGAGCCAACGGGTAAGAGCTCCTTCGTGAAGCACGGGAGCAAGGGGTTTTATCAGCAATTCTCGCAACGCATTTTCTTGCCGAAAACAACACCCGATGTATTCTCCGAAAATACATTTGGAATTATCTGAAACGTTTGATCATAGGGAGGTGACGCAATGATAACCTACGATCCTTTATGGAAAACGATGAAGGAAAAAGGGGTCACACAATATGCCCTGATCAACAAATATCATATCAGTCCCGGCCAGATCCACCGCCTGAAAGCCAATGAAAGCGTCAGCATTCACACGATTGGTTTGTTCTGCAAAATCCTGGATTGCTCCGTCAGTGATATCATGGTTTATAATCCGGATCCGGATCCGGAGGAAGAAGAAAAACCGAACACCTGCTTCTCTGAGAACGATCCCATATAACTGCAATTCTGCCCGAATCGAAGAAAACGCCCGCCGCGAAGTCATCCTGCGACGACTTTCGCGGCGGGCGTTCTGTAATCGGTGCTTTCCGGGATATCCGTCAGGAACCGCGCGTCCCCCTTTTCTCCCCGAAGCACCTGTCCGTTGTTTACAGAAATCTGTCGAGCCAATCAGTGCTGAATCTGTCCCGCGTTCTTCATGGCCACCTTCATCAGGGCCTCCCGGTGTTCCGCGCAGGCCTGAATCAGCGCGTGGTCATAGTTCTCCAGGACCCGGGTGTGCCCGTCCAGCACCAGCACCGGCTCCTTTCCCTCTCCGGCCGGCGGCCAGGCGGGGATGCAGGGGTTCTCCGGATTTCCGGTCCGGGCGAAGGCGATGACCGAGCGGAAGACCTCCTCCTGGATCCGTTCCGCCAGCCCTTCCTCCGCCTGCGGGCCGTGGGGGTATTCCACCAGATCGATGTTGTGGAAGCAGTACGGGATATCGCTGCAGTGCCACGGGGTGTTGCCGCCGTCGATGGGCTGATCCATGTTGAACAGATAGGACCAGGTGCACCGGTTCAGCCGGCTTCTCTCCCGGATGTAGTCGATTTCCGGCTCGCGGAAGATGGTATCCAGCCGGAACAGATCCAGCAGCTTCCGCTCCGGATACGCCTGGCGGAAAAGGGGAATCAGCCGGTCCGCGATCTCCCCGCCCAGGCTCTCCCGGATCATCCGGATCTGCTCCTCCTCCGGGGTGCCGTCCCGGTCGAAGGGAATCGGGGAGAAGGAGGCGAATTCGCCGAAAACGCTTCCGATCATCAGCGGAAGATCCGCCGTTTCCTTCCGGAATCCGTTCTTCACCGGCTCCCCGGCGTAGTACGCGTTGGGATGCGGACATCCGCCCACGTATTTTCCCTGCTGCCGCAGCGCGGGGCTGACCTTCCGATAGGCGCCGGCCAGGGCCGCGTAGGGCACGGTTTCCATTTCATGAACATCCTTCAGCCCCAGCTCCTTCATCAGGGCCTCCGCCAGCTCTTTTCCGCTTCCCTCCGCGTCCGCCAGCACCGGCCCGATCACGCCGCTCATGATGATTCCCTTCGCGAACAGCCCGTCCGCCCCGGGGGACTGCAGCAGCGTCGTCACCTTTCCGCCGCCCCCGGACTGGCCGAAGACGGTCACATTCTCCGGATCCCCGCCGAAGGCCGCGATGTTCTCCCGGATCCACGCCAGGGAGGCGATGATGTCGTCCCCGCCCGCGTTGCCGGAATTGGCGTACTCGCTGCCGAAGTCGGACAGGTCAAAATAGCCCAGCACGTTCAGCCGGTGGTTGATGGAAACCACCACCACGTCCCCGAGCCGGCTCATGTTCGCGCCGTCATAGGCAATATGCTCAATGGCGGAGCCGGCGCTGTATCCGCCGCCGTGCAGCCAGACCAGCACGGGGCGGCGGGCCTCGTCCAGCCCGGGCGTCCAGACGTTCAGGTTCTGGCAGTTTTCATCCATGGGCCAGAAGCGATGGGGCACGTACAGCTCACCCCGGGGGGGATCGTTGGTCAGCAGCGGGCAGACATAGCCGTAGCTGCAGGCATCCAGCACGCCCTCCCAGGGCTTCACTTTTTCCGGGGCATGGAACCGGGCCGCCGTCGCGTAGGGAATGCCCTTGAAGATCTTCAGCCCGTCCATCTCATATCCCTGAATCATTCCCTGCGCGGTTTTCACCAGCGCGCTGTCCCGGTTCCGTTCAAACCGATGCGTCATTCTTTCTTCTCTCTCCTTTCTTCCTTCCGGTTCCGCCCAGGCGCGGACCGCCCGGCGCGCCTTATCCGAAGAGGATCGGCGCGGGTTCCGTGATTCGCCAGTAGCAAAGCTGCGCGTCGCCCTCCAGGAAGAGGGTCAGCGTCGCCGTCTTCTCCGGGAGAAGGTCCTGCAGCGGCATCTTCAGCTCCACAAAGATGGGCTTCTGCCGCGCCAGCTTTTCCTCCGGATCCCGCCCGATGCGCATGCCGCTGCGGGCATAGGTCCGGGTCTCCCCTTCCCATCGGGCCTTTTCCGTGCCGTCGATTTCCGCCCGGACCCGGCAGCCCGACGCACTGCGCAGGAAAAGGGTCAGCTCCGCCTCCTTCGCGGGAAGGCGGCAGTCCCGGTATTCCAGGATCAGGGGCTGCCCCGCCTTCAGGGGGGCCACCGCGCTGAAGCCCAGCAGGCCCTCCACGATCTCCAGGTTTTCGCAGGCGTCAAAATGATCCGCCGGCTGATGCCGGGTGCAGTCCCGGTACCCCGGCTTCCCGCCCGGAACATGGAGGCAGGTCTCCGCGGCCCGGTCCTGGCTGCCGGAGCCCGCATAGATCCCGTAGTCGCCCTCCTCCACCATCAGCGTCCTGCTGATGACATCATAGAAGCGCAGCTCCTCCGTCGGGATCCGCATCTGCACCCGGCGGGACTCGCCGGGCAGCACATCCTTCAGCCTTTCAAAGCCCAGCAGCTGCCTGAGCGGCTTCTTCACCCGGGAGGGCGGCGGCACGGCATAGACCTGCGCCACCTCGTCCGAAGCCCGTTTGCCGGTATTGGTCACCGTAAAGGAGATGTCCAGCACGCTGTTCTCCTGCACCTCCGCCTTCAGTCCGCTGTAGGCGAAATCCGTGTAGGTCAGCCCGAAGCCGAAGGGGAAGGCCGCTTCGCCCTCCAGATACCGGTAGGTCCGGCCCTTCTGAATAATGTCATAGTCGTCCATGGGCGGCAGCTGATCCTCCGACAGCACCCAGGTCTGGTTCAGCCGGCCCGCCGGGGCGTTGAGCCCGTAAATGGTTTCCGCGCAGGCCCGGCCCATGTCCTGGCTGCCCGTGGCGCTCCACAGGATCGCGGGGAGATGCGCCCGGGCCTCGTTCATCAGATAGGGATAGTTGGTCATCAGCATCAGCGTCACCCGGGGATTGGCCTCCCGCACCCCGGTCAGCAGCCGGGCCTGATCCGGCGGCAGGGCCAGCGTGGTCCGGTCGGAGATTTCCTTGGCGTTGATCACCGGATTGGATCCCAGCGCCAGAATCACGGTCCGGTGCTTCCGCGCCAGCTCCAGCGCCTCCTCCAGCCCGTCCCGCACCTTCTCCGCTTTCAGGCGCAGCGGCGTCTTTCCCGCGTCGCAGCCCACCGTGCCGTCTTCGTTGACCGTCATGGGCATCTCAAAGAAGGTATGCAGCTCCAGCGTTCCGTCCTCCTGATCCCGCCGGTGGAACACCGCCAGCTCCAGGAAGTCGAAGGGCTCCGGCTTGTCCGCCACGATCAGTCCCTTTTTGGAAAGATCCGCGAACTGCCCGAAGGGCACGTACATGCGCAGGCATTTGCCGGTCCGCTCGCAGTGGAGGGTCAGGCTGTCCTCGCCCCAGTCCGTCAGGACGAAGGAATCCCCTTCCGGACCCAGGCACAGCACCCCGTCGTCCCGGACCGTCAGCCAGCGGTCCCCGGACCTCAGCTTCACCCGGTCCAGGGCATCCGCGAAGGGAACCTCCGTCCCGCGGATCTTCTCCAGCCCCTGCCGGAGCGTGATCCGGTGATCCGGTTCCCCGCCGTACCAGTCCTGGTACCACTTGTCGCCCACGGGACCGATCAGCGCGATGTCCTCGTCCTCCGCCAGCGGCAGCAGGTCCCCCTCATTCTTCAGGAGCACCACGCTTTCCCTTGTCAGCTGCAGGCAGATCTCCCGGTTCCGGTCCGAGCACAGATCCGCTTCGGTCACCCGGTCGTAGGGATTCTCCCCGGGTTGGTCATAGATGCCCAGCCGCACCTTGGTGCGCAGCATGTTCCGCAGCGCCCGGTCCACTTCCTCCTCCGTCAGCAGGCCCAGCTCCCAGGCCTCCACCGCCGCCCGGTGCATTGCCTCGGGATTGTCGGACATGGCGTCCACGCCCGCCCGGATCGCCGCGGGAATCGTCTGGGCATTGAGCCCGAATTCATGATGCACGCTGACCACCATGCCGGTGGCGCCGCCGTCCGAAACCGCGTGGGTCAGCCCGTAGCGGTCCTTCAGAATCTCCTGCACCTCCGGGTTCAGCACGCCGACCCGGCCGTTGATCCGGTTGTAGGCCGTCATGACGCCTTCCGCGCCGCCTTCCTGAATGCAGCGGCGGAAGGGCTCCAGATAGTATTCATACCGGTTCCGGGGATCCACCGTGGAGTTCTTCCATCCCCGGCCCTCCTCCACATTGTTGGCATAGAAATGCTTCAGCGTCGCGGCGCAGCGCAGATACCGGGGATGATCCCCCTGCATGCCCCGGATGTAGGCGGAGGCCATTTTCCCGGTCAGCACGGGATCCTCCCCGTATCCTTCCTCGTTCCGGCCCCAGCGGGGATCCCTGCACATGTCCACCGTCGGCGCCCACCGCAGCAGGCCCCGGTCCGGATGCCGGTGGGAAAGAACCCGGGCTTCGGTTCCCGTCACCTCGCCGGCCTTCCGGATCATCTCCGGATCCCAGGAGGCACTCATGCCGATGGGCTGCGGGAAGGAGGTGGTCGGTTCCGCCTCTCCCAGGTCATTCTGATCGTTCCGCGCCTCCACGCCGTGGGCAGCCTCGCCGCCCGCCATCATGCGCCGGATGCCCAGCCGGGGCACGTCCGCCGAGCCGGAGGAGATCATGGCCAGTTTTTCGGAGATCGTCAGTTCGGACAGAAGCCAGTCGATGCGGGCATCCACGGGCAGGGACGGATCCCGGAAGGGCATGTATTCCTGTTTCGCTGCCATGATGATATTCCTTTCTTCCAGTTGAAGTCTGGCCCGATATCCAGAGGATACCGGGCCAGAAAAGAAGAGTTATCGTCCTTCAGCCCGCTTTCCGGAAAGAAGCTTTCCGGATGTCAGGGGGGAGCGGGCCGTTTTTCCGAAAGAGCGTGCGGATTACTGCAGCTTCTCCGCCAGCCAGGCCGTATAGCCCGCTTCGCATTCAGCCAGTCCGTTGCTCTCGAAGTCGGCGATCATGGCATCCCAGTTGGCGTCGAAGTCCTCGGGGCTGCCCTGCACGCACTTCACCAGGTCAATGGGCGCGATCTCGTTCAGAATCGCTTCCTGATCCTGCAGCTCCTGGGGCTTCTGATAGGCCCACAGCGGAGAATACGGCGGAATCGGGAATTCGCTGGGCTGCGGGAAGATGTCGATCAGCATATCCACGCCCCAGGCTTCGCAGGCTTCCTTCTGAATGGCGTTGTATTCGGCCTTCACGGAAGCGCGGGTGTTCACGGTGTAGGGGAATCCGTCCTCTTCGCGGACGGAGCCGCTGCCGCGGATCGGGAAGCCGGTGTAGTTGCCGATACCGGTCTTCTTGCTGTAGTCGGGATCGGACTGGGCCTTGGCGATCTCTTCCGCGGTCCGATAGGGCATGCCGTTCTCGTCCAGGAAGTAGTTCACGCCTTCGATGCCCCAGTTGTACAGGATCTGACCCTCATCGGAGCACAGGAAATCCAGGAACTTCACCGCGCGGACCGGGTCCTTGCAGCTGGTGGTGATGCCCACGCCCCAGCCGACCTGCAGGCCCTGGTACAGCAGCATCGGGCACTTCTGATCCGCCCGCAGGGTGACAGGCAGGCCGCAGAAGGTGTGCTCCATCTTGTCGGAGGCGATCAGCGCCTGGTTGGCCTGGTTGTAATGCCACTCGGCGTCGGTGATCGCGACCACCTGGCCGTTGGCCAGCTTGGCGATGTAGTCGTCATCGGTCTGAGTGGCAAAGTTGGGATCCAGGATGCCTTCGTTGTACATCCGGTTCAGCCAGCGGAAGTATTCCTTCTCTTCCTCGGTGTGATGCTTGTAGATCACGTTGAAGTTCTCGTCAATCAGCCACTGGCCGTTGTCGGGCTGCGCGTCGGCGATGAAGCCCGCGGGGTTGCCCAGAGTGATCATCCAGTGCCAGTCGGCGGAGGAGATGGTCAGGCCGATCATGTCCAGGCCGTCGTCGGTCTTCGGATGGGCCGCCAGATACTGCTTGATCAGGGCCTCATACTCCTCGATGGTCTTCGGAACCTTCCAGTCATTCTCCTTCAGCGCGGCAAACTGGATCTGGCAGGAGCCGCCGGAGGTCAGGGACTGGGCGCCGACGCCGGCATAGGACAGCTGATAGATGCCCGTGTCGCCGTTGCCCCACTGGAGCTTCTTGAACTCTTCGCCGTACATCTTCTTGATGTTCGGGCCGTACTGCTCAATCAGATCGGTCATGTCGATCAGCGCGCCGGCTTCATACAGGTTGGTGGCGTCGCCCTTGGTGTAGCACAGGTCCGGATACTCGTCCAGCGCGATCCAGCGGGCCACATCCTCCTTGGCATCGCCCTGGGAGGAAACGGGATATTCGACCTTCAGGGTCACGCCCGTGGCTTCCGTGATGGCGGCAGCCACCGGGTTGTCCCAGTCGGCGTTCTTTCCGTCCGCGTTGTAGAAGCGGAAGGTAATGGGGGTCTTGTCGTCCTCGGCGGAAGCGAAGCTGACCAGGGTCAGACACATCGCAATCGCCAGGATCAGTGCCAGCAGTTTCTTCATGGAAAAACCCTCCTTCTTATTTTTATGCGAACCCGTTCCATCACGGGATCCATAACGGAATCAGTCCTTGACGGACCCCAGCGTCATGCCGCTGATGAAGTACTTCTGCAGGAAGGGATACACCACCACGATCGGCACGGTGGCCACGATGGTCACCGCCATCCGGATCGACATGGGCGTCACCACCGTGGCCGCGTTGGTCATGTCCCCGTGCACGTCCATCTTCATGGTCGCCTGGTTCATGATCTCATACAGCTTGAACTGCAGCGTGGGCAGATCCATCGCGTAGAGATAGGTGTCCATGAAGGAGTTCCACTGGCCCACCGCGTAGTACAGCGCCACCGTGGCGAGCACGGGGGTGCACAGCGGCAGGATGACCATGTACCAGATCTGCATGTCGTTGGCGCCGTCCAGCTTCGCGGCTTCCTGCAGCGCGAAGGGCAGGCCGTCGATGTAGGACCGGACCAGGATCACGTTGTACACCCAGACCAGCCCCGGCAGAATATAGACCAGGAAGTTGTTGCTCAGCTTCAGCGTGCGCATGATCAGCAGGTATTCCGGAATCATGCCGCCGCTGACATACATCGTGATCACGAACAGCACGGTCAGCACCCGGTGGAACATATAGTCCTTCCGGCTCAGGGCGTATCCCAGCATGGCCGTGCACAGCAGGCTCGCCACCGTGCCGATCACCGTCCGCAGAACGGACATGATGGAGGCGGAAACCAGGGCCGAATCCGTGAACACATACTGGTAGTTGTTCAGCGTGAACTGCCGGGGAACGATCATGTTGATGTTCCGCAGGGTGTCCACCGGATCGTTCAGGGAGATGGCCAGCACGTTCAGGAAGGGATACAGGGTGCAGACCAGGATCACGAGGAAGAGCAGAAGGAGGACATAGTCAAATTTGTACGCTTTTTGCTTCATCTCTTCTCACCTCCTCAGATCAGCCGGTCCTCGCCGACCTTGCCGGCGATCTTGTTGGCGGCCAGGAGCAGGATAATGCCGATGACGGACTGGAACATGCCGATGGCGGTGCCCACGCCGTAGTTGTTCTTTCCGATGCCGCGCTTGTAGGCGAACCAGGAAAGCACCATGGTGTGGTTTTCCACGATGTTGTTGCTCATCAGCATCTGCCGCTCCATGCCGACGTTCAGCGCGCCGCCGATGGACATGATCAGCAGGATGATGATCGTCGGCCGGATGCCGGGCAGGGTGATGTGCCAGATCCGCTGCGCCCGGTTGGCCCCGTCGATGGAGGCCGCCTCGTAAAGCCCCGGATCAATTCCCGCCATGCTGGAAAGATAGATGATGGCATTCCAGCCGCATTCCTTCCAGATCGAAACGAACACGATGACAAACCAGACGACGGCGCTGTCCGTGGACAGCAGCTTGAAATTGGTGTTGAAGAGGCTGTCAATGACGCCCCGGTCATTCAGCACGTTCTTGGCGATGGAGGAAATGATTACCCAGGATACAAAGTGGGGCAGATAGGAAATGGTCTGGGTGATCTTCTTGAACCGCATGAAATAGATTTCGTTCAGCAGCACCGCGAAGAGAATCGCGGCGACCGTTCCCAGGGCGATGTCCAGCACGCTGATGCCCAGCGTGTTGATCATCGTCTGGCCGAAAAGGCGGTCATTGAAGGCTTCCAGGAAATTGTCGAAGCCCACAAAGGTCCTCTCCAGGAAGGGAATCTTGAAGGTGGCCGGGCGGACCTCCTGGAAGGCCATCGTCCAGCCCCACAGCGGAATGTACTTGAAGATAACAAGCCAGACCACGAATGGCAGGGACATCAGCAGCAGCCAACGCTGCTCCGCCAGCCTGCGAAAGAATGGAAGCTTCTTCGCCCGTTGGGCTGTATTTCTGGTCATCCGGTCAACCCCTCCCCCAGATTATGAAATTCTTTCAGCACGCCTGACCGAGAAACGGAATCGCCGGGACGGGCACCCGTCCGTCCCTCCGCGCTTTCAGAAATCACGAAACAGATCCGGCTCCGCGGTGGTTTGAGAAGCAGCCCGGCAGTTCCGAAAAGGTTTCGTCGATTTCTTCAGTTCACGGGTAAATCCCTGTAAATTCATCATATCGGAATCTCCCGTGGTTGTCAAGAAAAAAAGCCGGCCGCGCCGGTAAAAAACGCGCCGGAGGGGCGAAGGCCGCCGTCCCTTCCGCCTTCCCGCCCGGTGGAAAACGGCGGAGGAATATGATATACTGTCCGCGAAAAAAACGCATCGGCCGCGTCTCCCGGGGGAACGCAGCGGGGAGGAAAAAATGAAGCCGATTACCATCGAGGAGATTGCCGGATACCGGATTCCCGGCGCCCTGAAGTACAGCCCGGACGGAAGCCGCCTGGCCTTCCAGGTGACCCGGGCCGACCTGGAAAAAAATGAGTATCATACCTCCGTCTGGATCGCGGAAGCGGGACAGGCGCGTCAGATGACCTTTTCCATCGACGCGTCCATCGCCTTCTGGGAGGATTCGGAAACCCTGATCCTTCGCCGGAAGAGCCCGGACGCCCGGCCCGGCGTGTCGGAGCTGTTCCGGCTGAACATCCGCGGCGGGGAAGCGGAGCCCTGGATGACCCTCCCCTTCCCGTTGGAGCAGATCGAAAAAATGGGGGACCGGTATCTCGCCACCGGCCTCATCCGGCAGGCGGATCCCGACGCGTATCTGGATTCGGAGGAGGTCCGGAAGCAGAAGGAGGCGGACCGGGAGAAGGAAAAGGATTATGAGGTGCTGGAGGAGGTTCCCTGGTGGTTCAACGGACAGGGAGTCACCAGCGGAAAGCGGACCGCCCTGTTCCTGGTCCGGCGGAAAGCGGAGGGACAGGCGGACTGCCGGCGGCTGACCGCGCCGGACTTCAGCGTGGACAGCCGGCTCTGCGTCCGGGACGGAAAAGCCTGGTTTACCGGGGCGCATCAGGGGCGGGTGCAGGGGCTGACCAATCAGCTGTACTGCTATGACGGAAAGCTTTCCTGCCTGTATCGGAAAAAGGATTACGGCATCAGCGATCCCTTCCTGCTGAACGGCCGGCTCTTCTTCCATGCGACGGACATGAAGGCCTACGGCTGCAACCAGACGGCGGATCTGTGCACGCTGGAGGACGGACGGATCCGGACGGTCTTCGCCCCGCCGGTCACGCTGTATTCCAGCGTGCTGGGAGACACGGCGGAGGGCGGAGCGGGCTCCTGCTCGGACGGCAGGGAATACCTGACCCTCGCCACCGTGGATGATCACAACGCGATTTTCGCCTTCTCCGCGGACGGGGACGCCCTGTCCTGCCGGACCCTCTGGGAGGAGCCGGGAATGCTCTGCGGGCTGGACGCCGGCGGAGGGAAGATCGCGGTCATCTACCAGGGCTGGGATCATGTGGCGGAAGTGTTCGAGATGAACCGGGACGGCTCCGGCTGGACGCAGCTGACGAACCTGAACGGGGAGGCGCTGAAGGATCACTACATCGCCCGTCCCCATCGGCTGGATTATGAAAGCGGCGGCCTGAAGCTGCACGGCTGGGTGCTGCTGCCGGAGAAATACAGCCCGCGCCGGAAGTATCCGGCCGTCCTGGACGTGCACGGCGGTCCGCGCTGCGCCTACGGGGAAACCTTCTTCCATGAGATGCAGGTCTGGGCCGCCCGGGGATTTGTGGTCTTCTTTACCAATATCCGGGGCAGCGACGGCCGGGGCGACGCGTTCGCCGATATCCGGGGGGATTACGGCGGAGAGGATTTCCGGAATCTGATGGACTTCACGGACGCGGTGCTGAAGGCCTATCCCGGCATTGACCCGAAGCGGGTCTGCGAAACCGGGGGCAGCTACGGCGGCTTCATGACGAACTGGATCATCGGCCACACGGACCGCTTCTGCTGCGCCGCCAGCCAGCGGAGCATCTCCAACTGGATCTCCATGGCCCGCATCAGCGATATCGGCGCCTTCTTCTCCTCCGACCAGAACGGAACGAAGGGCATCACCTCGGACCGGGACGTGGCCGTGCTCTGGGAGCACTCCCCCCTGAAATACGCCGACCGCGTCAAAACCCCGACGCTCTTCATTCACAGCGAGGAGGATTACCGCTGCCCGCTGGCGGAGGGGCTGCAGATGATGCAGGCCGTTGCGCTGCAGGGAGTGGAGACGAGGATGTGCCTGTTCCACGGGGAAAACCACGAGCTGAGCCGCTCCGGAAAGCCCCTGCACCGGATCCGCCGCCTGAAGGAAATCACGGACTGGTTCGAGCGGCACGCGAAGAACTCCTGAAGCTGAAAAAAAACCGTTCCCGGATGCGCATCCGGGAACGGTTTGCTGTTTCTTCGGCTTTCTCCGGGACGGTTTCTCCCGGATTCCGGGTTCACGCCTCCCGGGTCAGATCGTACATCATGATGCCCGCCGCGATCGCGGCATTCAGGGATTCCGCCCCGCCCCGCATGGGCAGCCGCAGGCGGTGGGTCGCCTCGGCCTGCACCCGGGGAGAAACGCCGTTGCCCTCGTTTCCGATCACCAGCGCCCATTTCTCGCCCACGTTTTTCCGTCCGTAGAAGGGTTCCCCGTCCAGCTGGGACGAGAGGATCGCGAAGCCGGCGTCCCGCTTTTCCCGCAGGCAGGCCGCCAGATCCGGCGGGAACAGCAGCCTCATCCGGAAAACGCTTCCCATGGTCGCCCGCAGGGTTTTGGGCGAAAAAACATCCGCGCAGTCCGGCCCCAGAATCGCGCCGTCCAGCCCCGCGGCGTCCGCCGTGCGCAGGATCGTGCCGACGTTTCCGGGATCCTGGACCCCGTCCAGCACGATCAGCCGATTCCCCTCCGGCGCCCGCGGCCGCATGCTGACCGCCGCCGCGATGCCCTGGGGCGTCCGGGTATCCGACAGGGCGGCGAACACCCGGTCCGGCACCCGGTAGACCGGCAGATGCTCCGGCAGGCCCTCCGGGGTCTCCCGGTCCTCCCGGACCACCAGCGCCTCCACCGGGAAGCCGGAGGCCAGCGCTTCCGAAACCATCTTGTCCCCTTCCACCCAGAATGCGCTGTGCTGCAGCCGGCCCTTCCGCTCCTTCAGGGACCGGAAGGCCTGCACCCGGGGGTTTTTCAGGGAAGTCAGCAATTCCTCTTTCACAGCACCGTTCCCTCCTGAATCATTTCCAGCATCAGATGGAGGCAGGAGACCAGCGCGGGATAGGGGCGTCCCGTCTCCCGCCGGCCGAAGGCCGCCTGAAGCGCCTGCCCCAGGAGCTGCTGCCCGTAGGGCGTGAACGGCGCAAAGGGATCGTTCGCGTATACGCCGGGGAACAGCATCGCCGCCTCCGCGGGGAAATCCCGGCGGAAGCGCAGCAGGAATTCCGGCATCAGCTCCTCCGGCCGGACCGCGATGGCCGCCGGGGCGGAGGCCGGCCGGGGCAGGGCGGCGCCGGGCCGGGGCAGCACGGAGAGCCCCACCGGGATCTCCAGCTTCTTCTCCGCGGAGAAGAGCAGGTTCAGGGAACTGACCCGGTTGTTCCGGAACATGGTCAGCATCCTCCACAGGGAGGTTTTGACCGGGGGGCTCATGGCCTCCATCAGGAGGCTGCCCCGGCCCGCCAGGAACAGGGTCATGGTGTCCGGCAGGGTATCGTTCCGCAGGGAATCCCCTGAAATCTGCAGCAGGGCCAGGCCGCTGAGCATCATCAGGAAGCAGTCATACAGCAGGATCAGCGCGCCGGTTCTTCCCGGCTCGCCCGCCGCCCGGCGCTGTCCCAGCGCGTTCAGGAACAGGGGAAAATGATCCGCCAGGATCGCGTCCAGGGCATATCGCGCCTGGCGCAGGGCCGCGGGTTCCCGCCCGGCCCGCGCCAGCAGGGCTTGCAGGTCCTCCAGATCCCGCTGGAAGGCGGGGTCTTCCACAAAGCCGAAATCCTCCCGCAGGATCTCCGGCCGCCGAAGCAGGGGCGGGAGCAGCAGGTTGTGCAGCCCCATCGGCAGCTGGCAGACCCGCACGGCCTCCTCCCTGCCCTGCAGATACAGGGACAGGTTCGCCATGTCCGCTCCCAGATCCAGCGCCATAAAGCCGCCCCGGGTCTGATCCGGGGACACCAGCCGGAAATAGGCGCCCAGGGAGGCGCTCTCCGAGGCGAATGCCACAGGCGGCTGCTTGTCCGGGAAGGAAAGGCCGCTCTCCCCGGCCACCTCCTCCGCCAGGGCGCGGAAGGTATCCGCCAGGCGCTCCCGGCCCTCCGCCGCCATCTCCTCCGGCAGGGAGAAGCGCCAGTTCAGCTGCCGGGCTCCTCCGCAGCGGGCCTGCAGCGCCGCCATGAGCATCACCTGATGCAGATACAGCCCCGCAGCCCGTCCCTTTTCCGCGTTCCATTTCAGGTCCGTATACAGGGCCTCCGGGGATACCGTCAGCACATCCTGCAGGGAGGAGGACATCAGAATCGCCGCGTCCCGCAGGGCCGCCTGCTGATCCGCCGGGTCATTGCGGAAGATCCGCAGGGCGGCGGGGATCAGCGGGGAAACCGGCACGGCGGGCAGGAATTCCCGCCGCATCAGATCCTCGGAGGCCGCCGGGCTGCGCAGGAGGGTCCGCACGGTGACCGGCCCCTGCATCGGCCAGCGGGCCTGTCCGTCCGTGAAGATCACGGAGGCGGCCGAGGCGCCGAAGTCCACGCAGGCGGTCCAGCTTCCTCCCTCCGGGATCTCCGGAGCGGGGAGCAGGTTCGGGACCGCGCCGATGGGCGTCTCCTTCCAGGAGATCAGGTAGCACAGGGGAAATTCCTTCTGGCGGGCGGAGGACCGCAGACCGCTGCCGGTCAGAACCGTCCGCTCCTCCTGCGTGACCGCGGTGAACTGAAACTCCTCCGGCCCATGGGCATAGGAATGATAGGCCTGCCAGAGCTCCGCCGGGAAGGGCAGGGAGGGCCAGAGGGCCAGGGTGGGCAGGTCATGGGCATAGAAGGACAGAATCTCCTCCGGGGCATAGCGGCGGATCAGCTTCAGGGTGAAGGCGCCCTCCAGGGTCAGCTCCGCCCGCACCCCCGCTCCGTCCGCCCGAAGGTTCAGCAGTCCGGGCTGAATCAGGCTCCGACCCTGGGGGGAGCGGCACAGGGCCACCGCGAATTCCGGGCTCAGGGGCGGCAGCGCCGCGTCCGGCCGGAAAGCCGGGGCTCCCTCCGTCGGGGCGTTGCCCTCCGCCGGGTCCGCGTCCGTTCCTTCCGCCGGGGCTTCCTCCCCGGCGGAAGGTGCGCGGTTCAGCACGCACATGGCGCTGAGCATTACATCCCCCAGGATGTCCCCGCCCCGGGCCGGAAACAGCGCCAGCTTTTCGCTGAAGGCCTGCAGGGCCGGGGCGGCCAGCTCCTTCCCCAGACATTCCGTCAGAATGGTCAGCACCGACGCGGAAACCGTATCCCAGGGCCACTCCAGCTCCGTCACCCGGTCGGTCACCGGCTCCCGGGCCTCCGCCAGCAGCTTTTCCGCGGTTTCCCGCGCCTCCGGCTCCGCGCCGGGATACCGGCGCAGCAGATCCTGCAGCCCGGCCGCCAGGGCATCATGATAATCGTCGGAGGAATGGAACAGAATGTCGCATTCCGTGTCCAGGGAGCTCAGATAGAGCGGCTCCTCCGGCACCCGCGTTCCTTCGATCAGCCGTTTCGCGTTTTCCCGCGCGATGGGCGTTCCCCGGAACAGATAGAGGGTCTCCTCCGCCGTCTGTCCGGCAGCCGCCTCAAATTCCTCCCGGCCCGCCAGGGCGCCGCAGACGGCGTCCTCCGTCAGGCCGGATTCGAAAAACGACGACACCTTCCGAAGCTCTTTCTGCCAGATGGGAAGCCGGGTCAGCCCGCAGACAATCCGAAGCCGGCGGCGCAGGTCGTCCTCCTCCTTCTCCTGCCGGGCGGACTGCATGATATCCCGGTGCCAGTCGCTGAGGAAATCCGCCAGGTCCCGGTTCGGCGCGTCGTTCAGGGCCGCCCGCAGCCGGGTCAGCTGCTGGGTCAGAATCTGCCGGTCCCCTTCGCTCAGATAGGCGCAGGGATCCTGAAAAACCCGGTTTTCCCGGTCCAGCCAGCAGGCGAAGGAGGGCACCAGGCTCATTCCCTCCGTCTGCAGCCGCGCCGGCTCCAGGCCCCGCCCGGGCAGAATCACCGCCAGGGGCTGGCGGCGCAGCGTCTCCCCCTCCCCCATCCGCAGGGAGCAGAGGAAGGCTTCCTTCAGGCCCCGGGAGGAAAGGTAAATCCGGATCAGCCCGGAATCCTCCTCCCGCAGGGGAAGCACCTCCAGCCCGGCTTCCAGGGGGCCGCCCCGGCGGTACTGCCGCAGGATCATCAGGGCCAGCAGGCCCCGGTCCCGGGCGGTCCGGTCCTCCGCCTCCGGCGTCAGCAGCCTCTCCGGCGCCGAAACAATGGAGAAGAAGCTCCCCTCCTCCGTCAGATCCGGCAGCAGCGCCAGGTCCGGCACCGTGCCGGCGCTCTGGAACCGCAGCCCGGAGATTTCCACGCCGCAGACGGAAAACACGCCCGCCATCAGGCTCCGCATCGGGGTCTGCTCCTCCGGCTGGCGGCAGACGGACAGCAGGTTCTTCAGCAGCATTTTTGCGTCATTGAGCACAAAGCCCTTCAGCATGCCGCTCAGTCCGTCCCGGACCGCTTTCGCCTGCTCCGCGGCGCTGTCCCCCTCCGCCGTCAGCAGCGCCGCCAGGTGCTCCGCCAGGGCGGGATCCAGCATTTCGCCCCCGCAGGGCTGGGACGGGCGCAGGCTTCCGGCCCGGCTCAGCTCCGGCCAGGCCTTTGCCGCCCGCAGGTCCGCCTCACACCGGGCAATGGCGGCCTTCAGCAGGCGCACCCGGCGCTCCTGCATCCCCAGCGCGTACCGCTCCTCCGGCGTTCCCGCCGGCATCTGAATCATCTTCTCCCGGGCGCTGACCTCCGCCACCCGGCATTTGGCCAGGCAGTCCTCCAGCGCGGCGCGGGCCGGATAGCCGCCCATCCGGCGGAACACCTCCGCCCGCTCGCCCTGGGCCGCCGCCACATCCTCGCCCAGCCGGTCCAGGCTGTGGATCAGCTTTTCCTCCTCCGTGTCCGACAGGGAGTCGCGATGCACCGGCTGCACCTTGTCCACGCCGGAATCCTCCGCTTCCTTCCGGCGCACATCATATTCCGAGGCCAGCGTGACCGTCCGTCCGCAGGCCTGAACCGCCTCATGCCAGAGCGCATCCGAGACCTCCGCCTCCCGCAGGAAGACCGGGAGCGTCCGGATCAGGGTCAGGGTCTCCAGGCAGAAAACCCGCATCGTCCTCTCCAGCACGTTCAGCTCCTCCGGCGCCTTTCCGCCCTCTCCCGGATCCCGGAAGAGCCTGCGGAACAGGCCGCCCCGGGTGGCCGGAGCCAGGGAGCGCAGAAGCGCGGGGTGCTCAAACCAGGAGCGCAGGGCGGGAAACAGATCGCTCAGGCACCAGACGCTTCCCCGCAGGAAGGTGGCGGCCGCCGCGGCCTCCTGCCCCAGGGAGTGCAGCGTCAGAATCCCCGGCATCTCCCGGGTATGCAGTCCGGAGGCGGGACGGCTCCTTCCCGTCCAGACCTCTCCCATCACCCGGGCCGCCGCCCAGTCCAGCAGCAGGCCGCCGTCCTCCGCGCCACGCAGGGAGGCGGGCAGCCCCAGCAGCCAGAAGGCATCCGCCCCGGACGTCGTCCGGTCGTCGGAAACCCGGAGCAGATCCCGGTCCCGCAGCGCGGCCAGGAAGCCGCTGGCCGCTCCCGCGCCCTCCGGCGCGGCGCCGGAGGAACGAACCAGCCCGATCAGCCCCAGGAAGGGGGCGTTTTCCGGAAACCGGCCCCGCAGAAAGCGAAGCAGCGCCAGGGTCATCCCGGCCGCATCCTCTTCCGTCAGGTCGCACGCCAGCAGGATCCGGACCTCCTCGCCCGCGTCCAGGCATGCCTGCACCTCCGCAAGGAAGGACAGGAAGGGCGCGTTCTCGTCCCCGGAGCCGGAGGTCTCCTCCGCCATCCGGTCCAGCAGGGCGGACATGCTCCACTCCGCCGCCTCCCGGTCCGTCCGGAAGGAAAAGGGCACCCCGTCTCCCCGGAGGGCCTGAAGCAGCAGCCTGCTTTCCTCTCCCTCCGCCAGCGCATCCCGCTCCGGAAGCGTCGGAATCCACTGTCCGCAGCGCCATTCCGTCCGGAAGAAGGCAAAGGCCTCCTCCCCGCCCAGCAGCCGGTGGCAGGCGTTCAGATCGGCCAGCAGCCGGTCCGCCACATCCTCCGGACGGTTCAGGGCAATCCGAAGCACGGAGACCTCCGGCGTCTGCCGGGCCGCGCCGCAGCTCATCGCGGTCAGCACCCGGGGAAGGCCGCGGCCGGCCCCGTTCCCCAGGGGAAGATAAAATGCTTTCAAGGACGGAATCCCTCTTTCCTCGGAATCTGTCGTTCGCGGGCGGCCATGCCGAAACCCATAACAGGGAATAATTCTTCACCGGGAAGGAAAAACCCTGCTTTTGCATTTTCCGCCGTTCCATGCTATCATGGATCCTGCCCCTGCGGGGGACTATCAGAGAAAGGATTATCTATGGATATCAAGTATTACACCCGGGCCCGTCAGAAGGGCCTGAAGGCCTACACCCAGGCCGTCCAGCAGAACCGGGATCCCTATCTGCCCGTGCTGGAGGAAAAGGTGCCCACGCTGAACTCGCTGGACCGGCTCCCCCTGGGCATCATGAGCATTCCGCTGGAGCGGGTCGCGGGCTCCGTGTCCCGGGGCCGTTCCTTTGCCTTTGCCAACAACTTCATGCCGATTCTGGAAAGCAATTCCGAGTTTTCCGGAAAATGGGCCAGCCTGTACGAAAGCGTCGAAGCGGAAGGCCTGCGCGATCCGGTCAAGGTGCTGGAATACCTGGGGTATTATTACCTGATTGAGGGAAACAAGCGGGTCAGCGTGATGAAATTCCTCGGGGCCGACTATCTGGAGGCGGACGTGACCCGGGTCATTCCCCTCCGGGAGGATACCCCTGCCTCCATCGCCTATTTTGAATACTGCGCCTTCAGCCGGGCCACCGGCCTGTACGACCTGTTCTTCAGCCGGCCCGGCTCCTACGACCGGCTGGCCGGTCTTCCCGGCGTCCGCGCCGGGGAAACCTGGACCCAGGAGGAGATCCTGTCCCTGCGGAAGCTGTTCCGGTATTTCTATTCCGCCTATCGGGAGATCATGCAGGACCGGCCCGCCATGCCCGCGGGGGACGCGTTCCTTCGCTGGCTGCTGGCCTTCGGCTATCAGGACGTCCGGGACGCGTCCCTGGACGAGGTGCAGAAGAACCTCCGGCTGATGCAGGATGATTTCCTGCTGCGGGACGAGACCATGAACCTGGTCATGGAGCACAGCGACCGGGATCCGGCCCCCGGCCTGCTCCGTTCCCTCTTTCATCCCAGCCATATCAAGGCGGCCTTCCTCTACACCAATCCCATTGAGGAATCCGCCTGGAACTACTGGCATGACCTCGGCCGGCTGGAGGCCCAGGAAAAGCTGGGGGACCGGGTGGAAACCGTGAACCGGATCGTCCCCTCCCGGTCCGAGGCGGAGGCAGAGATCGAGAAGCTGATTTCCGAGGGCTTCAACGTGATCTTCGCCACCTCCCCGGTCATGCTGAACAGCTGCGTGGAGCCCTCGCTCCGGCATCCGGAGACCAAGCTGCTGGTTTCCAGCCAGCTGGCGGGATACCGGCATGTGCACACCTATTACCTGCGCTTCTATGAGGCCAAATTCCTGCTGGGAATGCTGGCGGGGATTCTTTCCGGGAACGGAAAGATCGGCTATATCGCCGATTATCCCATCTACGGCTCTCCCTCCATGATCAATGCCTTTGCCATCGGCGCCCGGATGGTGAATCCGGAGGCGAAGATCTATCTGAACTGGACCTCCCTGAAGGATTTTGACATTCAGGAGCCCTTCCACGATCCCGAAATCCGGGTGGTCTGCAACCGGGATCTGACCGCCCCCACCCGCGGCTCCCGGGATTCCGGGCTCTATGTGCGCAGCGGCGGGGAAATCATCTCCATGGCGACCCTGATTCCCCGCTGGGGCATCTTCTACCGCCATGTGATGGAGCAGATGCTCAAGGGCGTTTTCGACGCGGCATCCGAAAGCAGCAGCTCCTCCCTGTCCTACTGGTGGGGCATTGGATCGGATACCCTGGATATCGCCTTCTCCTCCCGCTGCCATCCTGCCACGGTCCGGCTGATCCGGAATTTCCGGACCCAGTTCCGGGAGCAGGCCTTCACCCCCTTCGAGGGCGAGCTGCGGGATCAGTCCGGCGCCGTCCGCTGCATGGAGGATCAGCGGCTGACCCCCGCGGAGGTGCTCTGCATGGACTACCTGGCGGACTGCGTGGTGGGCTCCCTCCCGGCCCCGGAGGAACTGGTTCCCTCCGCCCAGGCCCTGGTGCTGACCCAGGGTATCGGAAGCCTGGCCCAGGCAGACGTGGGCTCCATTTCCTGGACCAATCCCCAGAAATAATATGACGGCAAGGAGCTGAGCAAGCATGCGAATCCTGGTCCTGGCGGATGAACCGGTTCAGCGGCTCTGGAGTGAATACGGCAGGGATACCCTGCGGGAGGCCGGTCTGATCCTCTCCTGCGGCGATCTGCCCTCCTCCTACCTCAGCTATCTGACCTGCTTCAGCTCCGCCCCCGTGGTCTATGTCCACGGCAACCACGACCGGAGCTACGAGAAGCGCCCCCCGGAGGGATGCATCAACGCCGAGGGCCATGTAGTCATGGTCCGCGGAATCCGCATTCTGGGGCTGGGCGGCTCCATGCGGTATCAGCCGGATCACCCCTGCATGTTCTCGGAGGAGGAAATGGCGAACCGCATCCGCCGCCTGCGCCGGGAACTTCGGGGGACGGGCGGGTTTGACCTGCTGCTGACCCATTCTCCCATCGCCGGCCTGGGGGATCAGACGGATCTTCCCCACCGGGGCTTCGAATGCTTCAAGCCCCTGCTGAGCCAGTACCGGCCCCGGGTCATGTTCCACGGCCATGTGCATCAGGCCTATTCCGCCTCGAAGTTCGTCCGCGAGCGGGAATGGGACGGGATTCCCGTCATCAACGCCTGCGGCAGCTATTCCTATGACTGGCCCGATGAATGGCAGGTGGAAACGCCTCCCCGGCGCCTGGCGCTCCGGAGGATGCTCCGGCGCAGCGAGCCCGGCGAGGAATTCGAGCATTTCTGACACGGCATGCGAAAAGCCCGCGGATTTTTGCCGCGGGCTTTTCGCATGGGTTTTTCCGTCTTACGCGGAGGGCTGATCATAGATTTCGATCTCCGCCCCGTCCCGGATCATCACGGGAATCACATCGATCGGAGCGGGGACGGTCACCTTCTGCCCGCCCTCCAGGATCTTTCCGGTGTACGCGTCCTTCCAGACGGCGCCCTTCGGCAGGTAGAGCGTCCGCTCCGTGACGCCCGCTTCCATGACCGGCGCCACCAGCAGATCCGGTCCGAACATGTAGCAGTCCTCCGTCGCCGCCGCCTCCGGATCCTCCGGGAAATCGTAGAACAGCGGCCGCATCACCGGGGCGCCGGTCTCATGGGCGTCCTTCATCAGCCGGCGGACATACGGGCGCAGCTTCTCCCGGATGAACAGATAGCGGCTGAGAATCGGGGTATTCTCCTCCCCGAAGCTCCAGACCTCATTGTCCCGCCCGGAGCTCATCTGCCGCACGCCGTTGCGGTATTCCTGCTCCCGCTCATGCCAGGGGCAACGCTCCCCGTGCATCCGGAACACCGGCAGAAAGCATCCCCAGGCAAACCAGCGCACCAGCAGTTCCCGGAAGCCGGGATCGGTGCTGTCCCCGCCCATAAAGCCCCCCAGGTCGCAGGTCCACCAGGGAATGCCCGCCATGGCCATGGAAAGCCCGCACTGCAGCTGCTCCCTCATCGACCGGAAGGAGGAGCAGACATCGCCGCTCCACACCAGCGTCGCGTATTTCTGGCTTCCCGCCCAGGCGCAGCGGATCAGGGACAGGATCTCCTTCTCTCCCGCCGCCCGGAGGCCCTCATAGAAGCCCTTCGCGTATCCCACGGAATACAGGTTCGCGCACTGCAGCGCCGGTCCCGCCCAGTAGCGGTAATTGTCAAACTCATAATCGTTGTATTCCGGCTCCGCCTCATCCAGCCAGAAGCAGCGGATGCCTTTGGCGTAATAGTTTTCCCGGCACCGGTCCCAGACGAATTTCTGCGTTCCGGGATTCGTGGCGTCGAAATAGACCGCCGCGCCCATCCAGGTGGAAACGTCGTTCCCCCGGTCCGTCCGGACCAGATAGCCCCGGTCCGCCATCTCCGCGTAGTTTTCGCTCTTCTCATCCACGGTCGGCCAGACGGAAACCACCGTCTCGATGCCCATTTCCCGCAGCTCCTTCACCATCGCGTCGGGATCCGGCCAGTCCAGGGGCTCGAATTTATAGTCTCCCTGCCGGGTCCAGTGGAAAAAGTCCACCACGATGGCGTCCATGGGCAGGCCGCGGCGCTTGTGCTCCCGGGCGACCGAAAGCAGCTCCTCCTGCGTCCGGTAGCGCAGCTTGCACTGCCAGTATCCCATGCCGTACTCCGGCATCATCGGGGTCCGTCCCGTCGCGGCGGAATAGTGCGCTTCGATCTCCGCCGGGGTATCGCCGCAGGTAATATAGTAGTCCATCTTCCGGGTGGAGCGGATCGTCCATTCCGTCCGGTTCTCTCCGAAGACCACCTGGCCCACCGCCGGGTTGTTCCACAGGAAGCCGTATCCCCGGCTGCTGACATAGAACGGCACACAGGACTGGGAATTACGCGGGCTCAGCTCCAGCACCGAGCCCTTCTTGTCCAGCCGCTGGTCCTGATACTGCCCCATGCCGAAGATCTTTTCCCCGGGGAAGGCTTCAAACCGCGCGGTCAGCGCGTAATCCGAGGTTCCCGGGATCGGCTTGAGCACCCGGGAGGAAATCCGCAGCGAGGTGGAATACCGGTTCAGCCGGTTCCGGTTCCGCCAGTATTCCTCCGTCAGCAGCTCGCCCTTCTGGTTGTAAAAGCTGAGCCAGCCCTCCGGGGAAACCCGCACCGTCAGCTTTCCGTTCGTGTACGTGACCTGCGTCCCGGTCCGGTGATACTGCGCCCATTCCGCTCCCCGGTACCAGGGATCGGTGATGTCCA
The DNA here is from genome assembly GCA_900316415.1 of uncultured Eubacteriales bacterium. Lineage (GTDB taxonomy): Bacteria > Bacillota > Clostridia > Christensenellales > Aristaeellaceae > Aristaeella. The sequence goes on along the minus strand of ONCV01000001.1, from coordinate 141,403 downwards.
CCTCCTCGAAGCGGATCTCCGGCCGGATTTCCGCCACGGGCTCCGACAGCGCCCAGTCGTTCGCGTCCATCTGCGTTTCCTGGGTCATCCGGATGCGGACGCTGTCCTCTCCCCAGGGATCGATCCACAGCTGGCTGTTTCCCTCCAGAATCAGAAGCCGGCTCCCTTGCTGTTCAAATCGCATGATGATGATCCTCCTTCTTTTCTGCCCCAAGCATACCATCCGTTCTCCCGAAAATCAAGATTCCCAGGCGTCCGGGGGCAGAATTTGCAAAGATTCCGCCCCGGCGGAAGCTGAAAGGGCGCCGGAACATGCCGAGCATTTGTCCGGCAGCCCGGCCATTCAAAAAGCGGACTCCGGAGAGTCCGCTTCATCGGTATCGCTGGATTATTCCAGAATGTAGGCCATGGTCAGGTCGTAGGTGTTCCGCAGCCCGTCGATGTGCGTGCGCTCATAGCCATGGCTGTTGGAGGTGCCGGGGCCGATGGCCGCATGGCGCACATCGTATCCCGCCAGCACGGAGCCGTCTCCGTCCGTTCCGTAATGGGGCGTGAACACATCCATCACATAGTCCACTCCCGCGCGCTTCGCGGTTTCCCGCAGTTCCGCGGTCATGCCGCTGTGATAGGGGAAACGGCTGTCCTTGGCAAAAATGGACACCCTGTGCTCCTCGGAATTCTGGTCCGGGCCGGTGGGGGCGATGTCCAGGCAGAGAATGTCCTTCACGCCTTCCGGCAGCCACGTGGTGCCATGGCCGATCTCCTCATAGGCGCCGAAGTACATGATGACGTTGCGCTTCAGCTTCAATCCATGCTCCCGGATCATTTTCATCGCGGTCAGCAGCACCGCCACGCACGCCTTGTCATCCACAAACCGGCTCTTGATATATCCGCCCGACATCGTGAAGCGGGGCTCCAGTCCCAGATAGTCGCCGGTTTCAATGCCCAGTGCCCGGGTATCCTCCGCGGTCTTCACCGGCATATCCAGCACCACGCACACATTGGTCCGGAAGTCCCCCAGCACCGTGCGCAGCTCCTCCTCCGTCACATGGATGGAATTGGGGATGCGGCAGATCGTTCCGGTATAGACCTTGCCCTCCGCGGTATAAACCCGGACGTTCTCGGTCACGCAGTAGAAGGGATACAGGCCTCCCACCGGGCAGACGTTCAGGGTGCCGTCCGCATTGATCTTCCGTACCATCAGGCCGATATCATCCAGATGGGCGGAGATCACGATCGGATCGCCTTCGCCGCCGATATCCGCCAGCACGCCGCCCTTATGCGTCACCTGCGCCCGGTATCCCAGCCGTTCAATCTCCTTCACCGTCCAGTCCTGAATCTGCTGATACTGTCCCGTGGTGGAGTCAATGGCCAGCAGCTGCTGAAAATAATCCAGGCAAACCTTCTCATCAAAATGATACATGCTCTTTCGTTCCTTTCTTTTCAAAAGCGGGGACGCCCGCGGGCGTCCCCTGCCTTTCATTTACCGTATCAGGAAAAAGTAACCCGCCGCGGCCACAATCACCAGAAACAGCAGAACCACGGGAACAACCGTAACCAGCGCGGACAGAATCATGGCGAGGGTATCGCCCTTTTCCAGCTTGCTTTCGAGATCCTCTTCCTCCAGAGCGGGCTTCTGGCCGCCCAGCTTTTCCTTCTGCAGGTTTCGGGCCCTTTCATATCTCCGTTGAAACAGCACGGCGTCTCCCTCCCGGTCTCGCCGCGGGCTGTCCGCGCCGCGGTCTTATTCTTCCTTTCCGCTCTCCGGAGCGTCTCCCCCCAGCATGTGGTGGCAGGCCACAAAATGGTTCGGTCCGCATTCCGTCCACGGGGGATCCATATGCTCGCAGATTTCCGTGCAATACTTGCAGCGCGTATGGAACTTGCAGCCCTTCGGCGGATTCACCGGGCTCGGAATATCCCCCTCCAGCACCTCAATCTTCCGGTCGCTGTCGATATCCGTCGTCGGAATCGCGTTCATCAGCGCCTCCGTGTACGGATGGCGGGGATGGTCGAAAAGCTCCTGGCTGTCCGCCAGCTCGACCATGTTCCCCAGATACATGACGCCGATCCGGTCCGAGATGTATTTCACCACGGACAGGTCATGCGTAATGAACAGGTAGGTCAGGTTCTGCTGCTCCTTCAGATCCTGCAGCAGGTTGATGATCTGGCTCTGGATGGACACGTCCAGGGCGGAAACCGCCTCATCGCATACGACGAATTTCGGTCTCACCGCCAGGGAACGGGCAATCCCGATGCGCTGCCGCTGACCGCCGGAGAACTGATGGGGATAGCGGTGCACGAAATAGGCAGCCAGCCCCGCGTCCTCCATCACCTTCAGGATCTCCTCCTGCAGGCGTTCATCGTTCTTCCTGAAATACTTGTGGGCAATCATGCCCTCCGAGATGATCTGGCCCACCGTCATCCGGGGGTTCAGGGAGGAATAGGGATCCTGGAAAATCATCTGCAGATCGCTGCGCAGCTCCCGGATCTCGTTATAGGTCAGCCGGGCCAGATCCACCCCGGTATCCCGGAACTGCTCCGCGTACTGGAATTCCTGGTTGTCCCGATACTTTTCCGCTTCCTTCCGGATCGATGCCCGGATCTCCTGCAGCCGCGCCTTGACCGCTTCGATCTCCCCGCTATCCGCGGCAATCTTCTCGTTCAGGGTCTTGACCCTGCTTTCCAGGCCGGCTGTGTTCTTGCCCGCTTCCCGGGCCTTTTTCAGCGCGAATTCGGCATCCGCCAGGTTCAGCCGCAGGTCCTCCATCTTTTCTTCCGCGGCGTGCTGCTTCCGGGCCTGCTGATACAGCTTTCCGTACATTTCGCTGACCGGCTTCAGATCCTCCAGGGTCATGAAGCCTCCCACCAGGTTGGCCATATCCAGGAAAGCGTCATTGGCCTTCTTCTTCGCTGTTTCCAGCTCATTGGCCCGGGCGTACTTTTCCTTGCCGTCCTGCATGGCGTCGACTTCCTTCTGCAGGGCATCCCGTTTCGCTTCGTACTCCCGCAGCTCCTTCCGGCGCTTCTCCAGCGTCCGGTACGTCTCCCCCATGTACTTCGGCGCCATGTCATCCAGCGTCCGGCCGTAATACATGGTCCGGCCGTCCGTCTGGCGGTAGAGCTGCAGCAGCGTCCGTCCAAAGGTGCTCTTTCCGCATCCGCTCTCCCCCACCAGGCCCAGGGTTTCGCCCTCATAGATATCCAGGGTGATCCCGTCATTGGCCCGAACATACAGGCCCTTTTTCTTCAGCGGAAAATACTGTTTCAGATTGCTGACCCGCAGAAGGGGCTTGCGATCACTTGCTGAGGTTGGCATGACGCTCCTCCTTTCTCGCGTAGAAGCAGCGAACCTGCTGTCCCGGAACCACTTCCGTCAGCTCCGGTTCCTCTTCCATGCAGCGCTGCTGGCAATACTTGCACCGGGGCGCAAACTTGCATCCCTTCGGCAGATCCAGGGGATGGGGAACTGCCCCGGGAATCGCGTCCAGCCGCTCATTGGCCGGCGTATCCAGCCGGGGAATGGAAACCATCAGGCCTTCGGTATAGGGATGGGAAAACTCGCTCTTCGTAAAGATCGTCCGGGCCGGAGCCTTCTCCACCACCTGGCCGCAGTACATCACGGCAACGTCGTCCGCCATCTGGGCGATGACGCCCAGGTCGTGTGTGATAAACAGGATGGAGGTGCCGTGCTCCTCCTTCAGCTCATTCATCAGCTTCAGGATCTGCGCCTGGATGGTCACGTCCAGCGCCGTGGTCGGCTCGTCCGCGATCAGCAGCTTGGGCTGGCACGCCAGGGCCATCGCGATCATCACCCGCTGGCGCATGCCGCCGGACAGCTGATGGGGATACTGCTTCGCCACGGTTTCCGGATTCGGAATCTTCACGTCGCGCAGCATCTCGATGACCTTTTTGGCCGCTTCCTTTTTGTTCATCCCCTGATGGATCATGAAGGGCTCGCTGACCTGCTTTTCCACGGTGAATACCGGGTTCAGGCTGGTCATGGGCTCCTGGAAAATCACGGAAATCTCGTTTCCGCGAACCTTCTCCATTTCGCTCTTGGACAGCTTGCACATATCCCGTCCGTTGAACATGATGGATCCGGAATCAATATAGCCGTTTCCGTCCAGCAGCTGCAGGATGCTCATGGCGGATACGGATTTTCCGCTGCCGCTTTCTCCCACGACGCCCAGCGTCCGGCCGGCCTCTACGGAATAGCTGACATCATTGACCGCCTTCACGATCCCCCGTTTGGTGGTGAAGAAGGTATGCAGATGATTCAGTTCAAGCAATGCCATTTTCTACGCCACCTCCCTTAACGTTCCTGAGACTTGGGATCGACCGCGTCCCGCAGTCCATCGCCGATCATGTTGATGCAAATGGTACAGATTCCGAAGATCGTGGCCGGGAAGACCCATTGCCACCAGTACTGCTGAATGACCACGGAGTTGTTAGCGCCGGTCAGCAGGTTGCCCCAGGTCGGGGTGGGCAGCGGAATGCCGAAGCCCAGATAGCTCAGGGTGCTCTCCGTCAGCATGCAGGTCGCAAAGTCCAGCGTCATGGACACCAGCAGCAGGGAGATCACGTTGGGCAGGATGTGCTTGAAAACGATCTGTCCCTCCCGGATGCCCATGGCCTTCGCGGCGGTAACATATTCCATTTCCCGCTGGGCCAGAATCTGCGCACGCACCAGGCGGCAGGTCGGCACCCAGGAAAGGATGCCCAGCACCACCATGATCAGATACATGCGCTGGGTCGGATCCAGCCGGGTGCCGATGACGGCGGAAAGGATCATGGCGAAGGGAATAAAGGGCAGGCCGCCCACGATCTCCGCAATTCGCATGATCAGCAGATCCGTTTTCCCGCCGAAGTAGCCTGCCAGGCCGCCCAGCAGCACGCCCAGCAGTGTGGCGATGATGACGGAGATCGCGCCGACGGTCATCGTCACCCGCCCGCCGTTCACGATTCGGGTCAGCAGGTCGCGGCCCAGGCTGTCCGTTCCCAGCAGGAATCCGCTGAGGCCCCAGGTATGCAGATGCCCGTCCGCGTCCACCGCGTAGTTCTGGAAATTGCCCGTATAAATCTTCTGAATTCCGGTCAGCCCTGCGGGCACTTCCGTCTGATGATACTTGTTGTTGCCCCAGGAGACGACGCTGCCGTCCTCCATCAGGGCGTCATAATGCGCGCGCCCGCCGTAGATGGCCTTCACCTTTCCGTTGAATTCCGGCAGCTTCTTTTCGCCGGAGGTGGAGGAACCCCAGACATAAACCTCACCGTCGGAGGTCAGGGCCGCCACGGAGCCGGAGGTCGCGGCGATATCCACCACCGTCTTTCCCTCCAGCGCCTTCGGGATGGCCGCGAAGGGACTTCCCTTGTCCTTGAATCCGGTATAGGCCACGGTGCCGTCCTTCATCAGGCAGATATACTCGTTCGAGGTCAGCGCCACCTTGGCAATATTTCCCTGATACTGGCTGCGGATCTTGATGTCCGCCATGTTGCTGTTACCCCAGAGATACAGGGTTCCGTCGGAAGACAGAGCCGCGGAGAACTGATTGCTGGCTTCCAGCTGGATAATATCCCAGTTCTCAGCCTTTTCTCCCTTGGCAGCCGCCTTCATGGCCTTCGTCATATCCGCGGAGAATTTTCCCTGCTGCAGGCGGGTATTTCCCCAGACGTAAATCTGCCCGTCCGCGCTCAGTGCGACCGCGTGATCCTCTCCCGCGGCCAGCTGAATGATATCCGCTTCCTGCACTTCCTTCGGCACATCCGCCAGATTCACCTTGTCGGTAATCCGGGTATAGCCCCAGGTGTGGATTTTTCCGTCCTTTGCGACGCCGATGCCGTAGGTCCGGCCGGCCGCGATATCCACGATCTGGCCGTTCATCTCGGAGGGCACCGCCATGAAATCGCTGGAGGGCGGCAGATTAATCAGCGTCGAATCCTGTTCGGAGAGGTCGAGAACCCAGTATCTCGGCCCGATCAGCACAAAGAGGAAGATCAGGATGAAGCCGGTCAGGCCGACCCGGACCGTCCGCTTGGAGAAGAATGCCTTCGCCATGGTCTTGATCGGGGTCTGCACCTGCTCTTCCTGCATGATGTCCCGGACTTCCTGATCATGTCCGAGGAAATGCCGTCTGAACCAGCGGGTCAGGAAGAAGCCCTTCTTTTGATTGTTTGCCATGTTTCTTCCCTCCCTCCTTATTTGTCCACCCGGACACGCGGGTCGACCAGGCCGTAGCTGATATCAATCAGCAGGGACCCGACCAGAGAAACGATGGAATAGAACATCTGGATCGCGAGCACCAGCTCAAAGTCCAGATTGTTCAGGCCCTGCCAGTACAGCTTGCCCATGCCGTTCAGGGAGAAGGTGTTCTCGATGATCACGGATCCGGAGAAGATGCTCAGGAACCAGCCCAGGATGCTGGTAATCACCGGCAGCAGGGCGTTCCGCCAGGCATGGGAGTAGATGACCACCTTTTCCTTCAGGCCCTTGGCCCGGGCGGTGCGGATGTAATCCATGCTCAGCGCGTCGATCATGGCAGAACGGACATACCGCGTCATTCCGCCCAGGGAGCCGAAGGTCATGACGATCACGGGAAGGGTGATATGATACAGCTTGTCCACAAACTCTTCCCAGTTGTTCGCGTAGGTGGCACCGGCAGTCTTGGTGCCCATGACCGGGAACACGCGCCATACGATGCAGAACAGGAACATGAAGATCAGGGCGATGATGTAAATCGGAATGGAATATCCCAGCATCGTCACGACCTGCGTCGCGGAATCAAAGCGCTTTCCCTTGTGCACCGCGCAGTAAATGCCCAGCGGAATCGTAATTCCCAGGGACAGGATGGTGGAAAAGATATTGATGAAGATCGTATTGCTCATCGGGGCCTTGATGACCTCAATGACATTCTGCTTGTACAGGTTGGAGTATCCGAAATTGCCCTGGAAGACACCGTTGAAGGTTCCGTCCATGTCCTTCCAGAGCCCGATCCATCGCAAATATCGGACGATCAGCGGATCATCCAGGCCCATCTGCGCGCGCAGCCGCTGATAAGCCGCTTCATATTCGTCCGGTTTCATGTTTCTGCGCTGCGGTTCCAGTTCCTGACGGGCGGGATCCGAGGGAATCAGGTTGTACAGGGAATACATCAGCAGCGAAACAATGAGAAAGACCACGACGATATAGCCAAGACGCTTGAGGATATACTTGCCCATGTGGTTCTCCCCTTTTCAGGTAATCATGAATTTGCCATGCACAATGCCCGGAAGGCAGTCGGTGCTTCCTGCCGGGCATTATGCACGACAGTAATCCCTACGGGAAGGAAAGGGGCGGGTCCCGGAAGACCCGCCCCAGAGACGGTCAGATGTCGGATATTATTCCGCCACCGTCGCGTACAGGATGGCCTGCTCGAAGTTCCAGAAGGTATCCTGGGTGTAATTCTGCAGCCATTCCGGATACATGCTGATGTACACGTTGCTGTACAGCGGCACCTGCGGCAGCTGCTCGTTCCAGCGCAGCTCATAGGCCTTCCAGATCTCCATGTAAGCGTCGATATCGCCGCTTTCCACGCCGTACACCATGTCCATGGACAGCTTGTCGATCTCCGGATCGTACAGGCGGCTCACGTTGTAGCCCTGCGCGATCATGTCGGGATCCTGCGTCCACTCATAGGACTGGTCGAAGGCGGGGGTGAAGTTGTTCGCCAGGTTGAACAGGCAGTAGGTGGGCACACCGTACTTGTCGCCCTGGGTCGCGTCACGGTAGTAGTAGTTCAGCAGCTCGGTGAAGGTCATGACCTGCTGATTGATCTCAATGCCCGCGGCCTTGGTCTGCTCGCCGTTGGCCAGCATAACCGCCAGCAGGTCGGAAACGGAGTTGCCGTCGGAGGAGGACCAGTCCATCTTCAGGGGCATCAGGATCCGGCCGTCATCCAGGGTCACGTTGTACTGATAGGTGCCCGCCTGCTCCGGAGTAACTTCCTTCCAGCGGACGCCTTCCTTGTACTCGGTGCCGTCTTCCGCCAGCACCCAGCCGTCATCGATCAGGGTCTGCACGGCAGCATCGGGATCATAGGGATAGGTGTTCAGGTTCTCATTCAGCCACTCCTCGGCCATCTGGTACTGCCACAGGCCCGTACCATACTGGCTGTTGACGACGCCGCCCCAGCCCTGGCAGAAGGTGTTGGCGAACTCGTTCCGATCCAGCAGCTGGGCGATCGCATGACGCACCGCCACGAACTGGGTGGGTCCGAAGTCGCAGGAGAAATGCAGGAAGCCGTAGCCGGCCCGGTCGAACTGCACATAGTTGAAGCCATAGCCCAGAGCTTCCTTCACGGACGGATCTTCGATGATGTCCATGGCGGTGTTGACCTGAGCGCCATCGGTGATGGTGTCATAGAAGTTGAAGCCGCCGGTCTTGATGGCGTCGGCCCAGGTGGCATCCTCGGCGCGCAGCACGACGATCTTCTTGATGGAAGGCTTCTGGCCTTCGAAGTTGCCGGCATACTTGTCGTTGATCACCAGGGTCGCCTGCTTGGCAGCCACATCGTATTCAATCAGATTGTAGGGGCCAGCGGTCACGCGGTCTTCCCCGGCGTGGAAGCGGCTGTAATCCAGCGCCTTCTGCACGGACTCGGTGGTGAAGTCACCGGCCAGGTAGGCACCCTCGCCGTCGTCCTTCACTTCGATGCCCTCGCCCAGCCAGTACTTCAGGCTGAAGGGAGCGAACTGCGCATACGCTTCATCATAGAAATAGGGAACCTTGTCGGCCACGATCTGGACGCTCATGGTGTAGTCATCCAGAATCCGGATGCCGGAAACCACGGTGGCCTTGCCATCGTAGAAGTCCTGGCCGCCGACATAGGACAGATAACCGGTCAGCTTGGCGCCAACATCTGTCATCAGCTTGGAGCAGGAGAACACGGGATACCAGGCGAAATCGTAGATGTTGATCGGATCGCCGTTGTTGTAGGTCAGGCCTTCCTTCACTTTGATGGTGAAGGTCTTGGTGCCGTCCTCGTTCACGGTGCCTTCGATGCTGTCGGTCACCGTGTTGTTCACGACGTAGGCGCCGCCCTGATCCGTCACAACCGTGTAATAATCGGTGCTCAGATCACGCAGCATCTTGTCGGTCGCGTTGTTGGTGTACCACGCGCCGGGGGCAAAGTCGCCGCCGATTTCGGTGGAAGCGCCATACACGATGGTGCCCTTTTCTTCTGCGGGAGCGGCGGTTTCAGCCACTGCTGCGGTCATGGTCAGCGCCATCATCGCGGCCAGAAGAATCGCAAGAAACTTCTTCATGGGATTCCCTCCTTATAGTGATAAAATATATTACGCGGGCATCGCCCGAATAATACCGAACAAAACATCCGCACATTCCGGAATTGCCGACGGAAGTCCGAACGGGTATCTATTATAGCACGCCGCCCTCCGCTTTGTTTTCATTTTGTCTGAAAAACATAAAAAAAACAATCGGCGCGGATCCCGGCTCCTCCGGAGGCCCCGCAGGGGCGTCCGGATTGCCTACATGGTATCACACGCGCCGATGTTTTGCAAATCTAAGAACGATTTTCCCGGATTCTCCGGATTTCCCGGATCACCAGTTTGATATCCACGGGCTTTGCGATATGCCCGTTCATGCCCGCGTTCAGGCATTCCGCCACATTCTCGGAGAAGGCGTCCGCCGTCATGGCGACGATGGGAATTCCGCCCGGCCACGGCGCGGCCATCTTCCGAATGGCGCGCGTCGCCTCCAGCCCGTTCATCTCCGGCATCTGGACATCCATGAAAATCAGGGTGTAGCTGTTTTCCGGCGCCCGGCTCATCATTTCCACGCAGATCCGGCCGTTCTCCGCCCGCTCCGTTTCGATGCCGAACATTCCCAGCATGGTGGAGATGATTTCCCAGTTGATGTCGTTGTCCTCCGCCACGAGAATCTTCAGGCCGGCCAGATCGGAATAGTCGTCCTCCGGCTCGGCGGACCGGCGCTCCACCCCCAGCAGATCGCTGATCTTGTCATACAGGGTGGACCGGAACAGCGGTTTGCTGATAAATCCGTTGGCGCCGGATTCCCGGGCCGCGTCCTCGATGTCCGACCAGTCATAGGCGGAAACCAGCAGGATCGGAATCCCATGGCCGATCTCGGCCCGGATCTTCCGGATGGTCTCGATGCCGTCCATCCCGGGCATCTTCCAGTCCAGAATCACCACTTCGTAATCCCGCCGCTCCTCATGCCGGCGGCGGATCATCCCGAGGGCCTCCTCTCCGCTGGCCGCGGATTCCGGAGTCACTCCGAGGGATTTCAGCGTTTCCATGGACGTCTCCAGCAGGATTTCATCATCGTCCACGATCAGCACGTCCATGGGATTCAGCCGGAGATCATCCCGCTGGCGGTCCGCCACGGGGAGATCCAGCGAGATGGTAAAGGTCGTTCCCTTCCCCATCTCGCTCCGGCAGTCAATGGTGCCGCCCATCAGATCCACCATTTTCCGGGTAATGGCCAGTCCCAGCCCGGTTCCCTGGATGCTGCTGATCCGGCTGTCCGTCTGCCGGGAGAAGGGCTGGTACATCCGCTCCATGAATTCGGGGCTCATCCCCACGCCCGTGTCCGACACGATATAGGTCAGCCGGACATGCTCCGCATCCGGACCGGGCTCCTCCCGCATGTCCACGCTCACCCGCCCACCGGGCGGCGTATACTTGATGGCGTTGGAGAGAATATTGATATAGATCTGGTTCAGCCGCAGCTGATCGGCATACAGGTATTCCTTCTCGATCCGGTTGACGCGGAAATTGAAATCGATGTTCTTCTCCCGGACCATGGGCTGGGACAGGTTGACCAGGTTCTCCACCGTTTCCACCAGGGAGAAGGTCAGGGGGCTCAGGTTCAGCTTTCCGCTCTCCACCTTGGAGATATCCAGGATATCGTTGATCAGCGTCAGCAGGTGGTTGCTGGCCATGCTGATCTTCCGCAGGTTTTCCCCCACCGCCTCCGGATCGTCCAGATTTTTCTCGGCGATGGTGGTCAGGCCGATAATCGCGTTCATGGGCGTCCGGATATCATGGCTCATGGTGGAAAGGAATTCCGTCTTGGCCCGGTTGGCGGCCTCCGCGTCCTGGGCCATGGCGTGCAGCCGCTGATTCATCCGCTGCATGAAGAAGAAGTCATACAGGAAGAGAAGCAGCAGCCCCCCGACGATGACGCCGATCAGCAGCCAGTTTTCCAGATTGACCCGGAGGTTTTCCCGCGTCACCAGGCTCAGCAGGATCCAACCCCGGGCGGAGGACACCGGGGTATAGGCGAGGACGCATTCCCGCCCCTGGGAATCCAGCATGGTCAGGCTTCCGCCGGAAGCGGAAAGCCTTGTCCGCAGGTTCTGCAGCCCTTCGGCGTCCACCCGGTTGCAGGAACGGTAGAAGTCAAAGAAGTTGGACTCCAGGAAGGAGTTGCCCTGGATGATGTAATCCCCCTCCATGTCCACCAGGGAAAGTTCCGCGTTTTCGAACATCTCCCGGGGGAAAACCCATTTCTGGGTCAGATCCTCCACCGGAACCACCCGGAGCAGAAGCGCTTCCCGCTTTCCGCCGCTCTCATCGTCCCGGACCGTCAGCCGGTTGCAGAAGGCCAGGGACTGCTCCCCGCTCATCGGATTGGTGAACGCCCGGGAAACATTCACAGATTCCCCCAGCGGGGAGATCCAGGAAACATCCTCCAGCAGATCCATCCCCGCATAGGAGACCGTATAGTCGGAAGCATCCTGGACGGAAGGCCGCGAGGAAAGGCCATCCAGCGTTTCCAGATCCACCAGATGGGCGAAGGTGTTCGTGATCACCTGGGAGTCCCGGATAAAGGAAGCAGCCTCCGCCAGGGAGAGGTTCCGCTTCATGATGTACTGGGCCCAGACATCGCAGATCTGCTGCTCTCCCAGGAGGTAGTTCTCCGTCACCCGCTCCATGGTTTCCGTGGTGTTCTCAAAATGGAGCACCTGGCGGCGATGGGCCTCCCGCTGTTCCAGGGTGGAATACGCCACAATGAAAACCACCATGACAGCCATGATGATGATGTTCACCCACAGGATCCTGGATTTTTTCATTTTCCGCCTCACCTCAGCCAAATCCCGCGCGACCGCGGCCGGTCCGTTTTTGCCATCCTCCCTATTATATGCAAAGGCCGCTCCGCGCGCAAGCCGGAATCCGGCGGAATTCCGTTTCCGGGAAGCCGCTTCCCCGGCGGCGGATCGGGCCCCTCCGGTCCGGGCGGGGAAAGCATGGTTGAATTCGGCGGGGGATTGTGCTATATTTCCCATGGATCCGGACAGATTCGCAAAGGAAGAGGGGAACGCAAATGAAGCTTGCCATCGGAAACGATCATGTCGCCGTCGACATGAAGAACGAAATCCGGGATTTTCTGGAAAGCAGGGGCGTGGAGGTCATCGATGTGGGCACCCATGACCGGGGTCGGTTCAACTACCCGGTCAGCGGCTACCGGGTGGCCCGCCTGGTGGCGGACGGCGAGGTGGACGGCGGCGTGCTGATCTGCGGAACCGGCGTGGGCATCAGCCTGGCCGCCAACAAGGTGAAGGGCATCCGGGCCTGTGTCTGCTCCGATCCCTATACCGCCAAACTCTCCAAGCAGCACAACAACACCAACATCATCGCCTTCGGCGCCCGGGTCATCGGCCCGGAGCTGGCCAAGATGATCGTGGAGGAATGGATGAACGCCAAATTCGAGGGCGGCCGGCATCAGACCCGGGTGGATATGATCACGGAAATCGAGGAAACCCAGCATCTGAACGCGCAGGAGTAATCGTTTCTTCCCTGTCCTCCCGGAAGCGCCGCGCGCGCGGCTTCTTCCCGCAAAAAGACCTGCAGCGATCCCGCTGCAGGTCTTTCGTTTTTGGGTTTTCCGGTCCGGTTATTCCGCCTTCGCGGCGCGGACGGACGCGTCAAACAGATCCTCCACGTCCCTCCCCGGAGCTTTGGTGATCAGCGTCACGGCCACCGCCGCCAGCAGTCCGGCCAGGAACCCGGGAAGGAGCTCATACAGCCCCGTGCCGGAAAGCCAGATCAGCCAGGCGATATCCACCGCCGCGCCGGTCACAATGCCCGCTGCCGCGCCGGCGAAGTTGAACCGCTTCCAGAAGAGGCTCAGCAGCAGCGCCGGGCCGAAGGCCGCGCCGAAAACGCCCCAGGCATTGGAAACCAGGCTCATGATGGATCCCGCGCCGGGATCGGCCGCGATGATCAGCGCGACGATCGAAATCGCGAGCACCACCAGCCGGCCGGTCCAGAGCATTTCCCGGTCCGTCGCCCGGTTTTTCCGGAAAAGCGGCTTGTAAACATCGCTGGAGAACGCCGAGGCCGCGGAGAGCAGCTGGCTGTCCGCCGTGGACATGGAGGCCGCGAGAATCGCGCTCAGCAGGATGCCCGAGATGATCCCGGGGAAGATTCTGCGCACCATGGTGATGAAGACCAGGCTGTCGTCGTAGATCTTCTGGTCAAAGCCCAGCATCATGCGGCCGAGAATGCCGACCAGCGACGCAAACACAAGGATCAGCACCGTCCAGGTAATGCCGATGCGGGCGGATTTCTTCAGCTCCTTCTGGCTCTTCACGGACATGAACCGGATGATGATATGCGGCATGCCGAAATAGCCGAGGCCCCAGGCCAGCCCGGACGCAACATCCTGCCAGGAAGTGAACAGGGTGTAATACTGCGGCGTCTCCGCCAGCACCTCCTCCGTGGCCTCGGACAGATGGGAGGCCGCGAAAATCGGCGCCAGCAGCAGCGCGCCCAGCATCAGCATGCCCTGGAAGAAGTCCGTCCAGCTGACGGCGGAGAACCCGCCCAGGAAGGTGTAGCTGACGATGATGGCCGCCGCGATGTACATGGCCGTCGTGGGATCCAGCCCGATCACCGTGCTGAAAAGGGTCCCCGCAGCCTTGATGCTGCTGGCCGCGTAGATCGTGTACGCCACCAGGAAGATCACCGCGCAGATCACCTGCAGGCTGTAGGATTTGGAGCGGAAGCGCTTCGTCAGATACTGGGGGATGGTGATGGCGTCGTCCGCCTGGATGGAGAAGGCGCGAAGCCTGGGCGCCTCAAAGATCCAGCTCAGCGCGTATCCGATGGCCAGCCCGATGGCAATCCAGACCTGGCCCAGGCCAAGGGCATACACCGACGCGGGAAGCCCCATCAGCACCCAGGCGCTCATGTCGGACGCGCCGGCGCTCAGCGCGGAAACCCAGGCGCCCATCTTCCGGCCGCCCAGGAAATAATCCTTCTCTCCGCCGTCCCGGGTTTTCAGGAAAAAATAAACCCCGATCCCGATCATGGCCAGCAGATAAATCACGAATACAATCAGTTCCGTTACACTGCTCACAGAACCGCCTCCCTTCTGCTTTCACGCGCTATTGTAGCATAAGAAACGCGTCCGGGATGTTTTTATGAGGTTTTTATGCAGAAGGGCAGGATCGGTTCCCGTTCAGTTCACGCCCCGGAATCCCTTGCCGATAATCTCCGTGCTGGTGGTGATGATCAGGAAGGCCGCCGGATCCTCCTGATGAATATAATTGCGAAGCAGTACCGCCTGATGCCGGTTGACGGCGGTCAGCAGAATGGTTTTGCCGTCATGGGTATAGACGCCCTCGCCGTGAAGCCGCGTGGCGCCGCGGTGCAGATCCTCCGTGATGTATTTCTCCAGCCTTTCCGGGTGGGAGGTAATGATATGGAAGCATTTCTGGATGCGAAGGTTGTCCGCCACCACGTCGATGAACAGGCTCTTGATAATCAGCCCCAGCACGGAGAACAGCCCGGTTTCCATGCCGAAGGCAACGCAGGCCGCCAGCGTAATGATTGTATCGCTGCAGAGAAGCGCGATGCCGATGTTCAGCGAGGTGTATTTCCGCAGGATCATCGCGACGATGTCCGTTCCGCCGCTGGAGGCATCCAGGTTGAACAGCAGCGCGGAGCCCACCGCCGGCAGCCCCACCGCGAACATCAGCTCCATCAGGGGCTGGCTGGTCAGGGGCTTCTCCAGCGGCAGAAGGATCTCCAGCAGCTGCAGCAGCCCCGACATCAGCAGGGAGGCGTACGCCGTCCGGATGCCGAAGCTTTTCCCCAGCACCAGAAAGCCGATGATCAGCAGCAGGATGTTGATGATGGAAACGAAGGTTCCGGGCGTCAGCCCGGGGACATAATGTCCCAGCACCACCGCGATGCCCGTTACACCTCCGGTGGAAAAATGGTTCGGGAACTTGAAAAAATAGATTCCCACCGTCATGATCGCCACTCCCAGGGTAATCAGGCTCCACTCCTTCAGGTTTTTCCCCAGCTCCCTGCGCATGCCTTCCTCTCCGTTCCTTCCCATGGTGTGCGCCCATTGTACCCTTTCCGCCCCGCTTTTGCAATCCTTCTTTCCGAAACTCTCCTGCGCGCAAAAAAAGGAGCCTCCTCTCGGAGGCTCCCGGAAATAACCGGAATTACTTGGTCGCGTTCATGAAGAGCTTCTCACCGGTGGGATAGGTGGTCACGCCCTGGATTTCGGGAACGCAGATCCAGGTGGTCGCATAGTAGTACACGGGGATGCAGCAGGCATCGTCGCCCACCGCCAGCTTCTCCGCCTGATGCAGCAGCGCGAAATGCTCCGCCAGATCGGTGGTCGCGGCCGCCTTCTCGATCAGCGCGTCATAATCCGCGTTCTTGTAGAAGGTGGAGTTGTTGCCGGAATAGCTGGTGAACAGATCCAGCAGGTTGCTGGGATCGCCGTAGTCCGCCACCCAGCCGTCGCGGGCCAGGGTGTGCTCGCCGTTGCGGCGGGCCGCCAGGAACACGTTCCACTCCATCTGGGCGATCTCCACGTTCACGCCCAGGTTTTCCTTCCACATGTAGGCCAGCGCTTCCGCGGTGGGCACATGCACGCCGGAGACGTTGGTGCAGTATTCAACGGTGGGGAAGCCCTCGCCGTTCGGATAGCCGGCTTCCGCCAGCAGCTTCTGCGCTTCCGCCACGTTCGCCGCGTAATCGCTGCGGTCGATCACGGTGTCAAAGTCGCCGAAGTCGGAACCGTCGTCCGCCACAAATCCGCCGCCGACGAAGTCCGTCGCGGGCAGATAGGTTCCCTGGGTGACCTGCTCAGCCAGGTACACGGGATCAATCGCCAGCTGGAACGCCTTGCGGACCAGGGGATTGTCGAAGGGAGCCTTGGTGTTGTTGATGTTCACGTAATAGGTGCCCAGCTGGGGCTCGGTGTGGAAGAGGCCTTCCGCCTGCACGGCCGTCAGCTCTTCGGTGGGATAGTCGTCGCACCAGTCCAGCTCACCGGCGCGCATCGCGGCCAGCTTGGCGTTGGGATCGGTGATCAGCTTGAAGCACACGCGCTTCGCCACGATCTTGTCGGCGTCATAGTAGTTGGCGTTGGGAACCATGACGATTTCCTCGTCCATGGTGTAGCTCTCCAGGACGTACGGACCGTTGCCGATCAGGGTCTCGGGCCTGGTGGTCCAGGTATCGCCGTTCGCTTCCACCACATCCTGCCGGACCGGATAGTAGGTCGGGAAGGCCATGATCTCCAGGAACCAGGCGCAGGGCTGGGCCAGGGTGATCTCAATGGTCTTGGCGTCGATCGCCTTCACGCCCAGATCGTCCACGGGCTTCGCGCCGGTGGAGATGTCCAGGCCGTTCAGGATGTACTTGCCCATATCGCCGGCATAGGGAGCCGCGGTATCGGGGTTCACGAGCCGCTTCATGGTGTACACGAAATCATCAGCGGTCAGATCCTGTCCGTCGGACCACTTGGCGTCCGGACGGATATGGAAGGTGTAAACCAGACCGTCATCGCTGATTTCGTAGCTTTCCGCGGCGCCGGGCACGATGCCTTCGCCGTTCCAGCCGTACTTCATCAGGCCCTCAAACAGGTGCTTGATGTAGTTGGAGCCGTCGGAAGCGGAGTTCTTCTGGGGATCCAGGGTTTCCGGCTGGGATCCGATGCAGACGTTGATGGTCTGAACCTCCTCGGCGGAAGCGAAGGACACCAGGCCCGCGGCCAGCGCGAGAGCCAGCACAAGAGACAGCAGTTTCTTCATGGAAAAACCTCCTTACTTTTATTGTAAAGCGTCTCGGAGGACGTTTTACTTCATGGAATCAGAGCCCCAGCTCCTCCTGCACCTTGTGGCAGGCACAGGTATGGCCGGGAGCGACCGTGACGGTCTCCGGCCTCTCCTGCCGGCACCGCTCGGTGGCATAGGGGCAGCGGGTATGGAACTTGCAGCCCTTCGGCGGGTTGATGGGGCTGGGGACATCGCCCTCCAGCACGACCCGCTTCTGGCGGCGGCTGACCTCCGGATCCGGAATCGGAATCGCGGAAAGCAGCGCCTGGGTATAGGGATGCATGGGGTTCCGGTACAGGCTGTCGGCGTCGCAGACCTCCACGAGGCTGCCCAGGTACATGACGCCGACCCGGTGGGAAATATGCCGGACCACGTTCAGGTCATGCGCGATGAAGAGATACGCCATGCCCAGCTTCTGCTGCAGCTCCATCAGCATATTGATCACCTGGGCCTGAATCGAGACATCCAGGGCGGAGATCGGTTCGTCGCACACCATGAAATCCGGGTGAAGCGCCATGGCCCGGGCGATGGAAACCCGCTGGCGCTGGCCGCCGGAAAACTCATGGGGATAGCGGTTCATGTGCTCGCTGTTCAGGCCGACCAGGTTCAGAAGCTCCAGGATCCGCTCGTTCCGTTCCTCCCGGGATTTGCAGACCTCCTGAATGTCCAGCGGCTCTCCCACGATGTCGCCGACGGTCATCCGCGGGTCCAGGGAAGCGTAGGGATCCTGGAAAACGATCTGCATCCGTTTCCGGTAGGGGCGCATGTTCACATGCGTGATATCCTCCCCGTCCAGCAGAATCTGGCCGGAGGTGGGCTCGTGCAGGCGGAGAATCGTGCGGCCGACGGTGGATTTTCCGCAGCCGGACTCCCCGACCAGGCCGAAGGTTTCGCCCTTTCCGATCGTGAAGGACACATCGTCCACCGCGTGAACGATCCGGGGCTTGCTGAACAGGTTCCCGCCGACCTCAAAGTTTTTCACGATATGGCGGGCTTCAAAAAGCGGAGCCTGGCTCATTTTTCCTGCACCTCCCCGGTTTGTTCCAGCGCGTGAAGCCAGCAGGCGGACGTATGGCCCTCCCCGACCTCGTAAACCGGCGGCTGATGCTGCAGGCAGACCTTCAGGCATTTTTCGCAGCGCGGCGCGAACGCGCAGCCCTTCGGCAGGGCCAGCAGGTCCACCGGCGTCCCCTCAATCGGCTCCAGCGGCTTGCTGCCGTCGCTGTCCAGCCTCGGCAGGCAGCGAAGCAGGCCCTGGGTATAGGGATGCGCGGGCCGGTAGAAGATATCGTCGATGAGGCCCCGCTCCACGATGCGCCCCGCGTACATGACGATGACCTCGTCACAGATGTCGGAGACAATGCCCAGGTCGTGGGTGATCATGATGATCGCGGCGTTGATCTTTTCGCGCAGGCTCTTCATCAGCTCCAGGATCTGCGCCTGGATGGTCACGTCCAGGGCCGTGGTCGGCTCGTCCGCGATCAGCAGCTTCGGATTGCACAGCAGCGTCATGGCGATCATCGCCCGCTGCCGCATTCCGCCCGAAAACTCGTGGGGATACTGCTTCATCCGCTGCTCCGGGTTGTTGATGCCGACCAGCTTCAGCATTTCCACGCTCCGGTTCCACGCTTCCTTCCGGGACATGTCCGTATGGCGGCGCAGGGTCTCGATCAGCTGCTCGCCGATGGTGTAAACCGGGTTCAGGCTCGTCATGGGGTCCTGGAAGATCATGCCGATTTCCTTCCCGCGGACGGTCTGGATTTCCTCGCTGTTCATGGCCAGAATGTCCCGGCCGTCGAAGGTGATCTTCCCGCCGACCACGCGGCCGGGGAAAACAAGCAGCTGCATCAGCGCGCTGACGGAAACGCTTTTTCCGCTTCCGGACTCGCCGACGATGCCCAGCACCCGTCCCTCATCCAGGGAATAGGTCACGCCGTTGACGGCCTTGACCTCCCCCGCGGGGGTAAAGAAGGAGACCTTCAGGTCCTCGATCTCCAGCAAATGCTCACTCATGCTCCAGGCCTCCCTCAGTTCTTCATCTTGGGATCCAGCGCATCCCGCAGGCCGTCGCCCAGCTGATTCATGGCCAGGATGATCAGCGCCAGCACCGTGGCCGGGATAAACAGGCGGTACGGCGCGGTCTGAAAGCCGTTCAGCGCGTCGTTCACCAGCGAGCCCAGGGAAGCCATCGGGGCGCTGACGCCCAGGCCGATAAAGCTCAGGAAGGATTCCGTGAAGATGGAGGACGGAATCTGGAAGGTGGTCGTCACCACCACGGTTCCGATGCAGTTCGGCACCAGGTGCTTCCGGATGATCCATCCGCCGCGGGCGCCAAGCGCCCGGGACGCGGTCACGTATTCCGAGCCCTTCAGCGCCAGGATCTCGCCGCGGACCATCCGCGCCATGCTGACCCAGTAGAGCAGCGCGAAGGTGACGAAAATGCAGATCAGGCCGGTGCCCACCGAGCTGAGCGCGGCCAGATGGCCGGAATCAAAGAACCGCTGCAGCGGCTCCTTCAGCACGATGTTCAGCAGAATGATGATCAGCACCGTCGGAATGGAGTAGATGATCTCGCAGATGCGCATCATGATGTTGTCCGTGATGCCGCCGACGAATCCCGAGACCGCGCCGTACAGCACGCCGATCACCACGATGAACAGGGTGGAAACCACGCCGATGACCAGGGAGATCCGGGTGCCGATCATGACGCGCACGCAGAGATCCCGGCCGAGATTGTCCGTGCCGAAGGGGTGGAAGAACTCGCTGTTGATCACCGGAGCCAGCCGTTCGTGGCCCCGCAGCTGCTGGTCATAGGTATAGGGCATCAGCAGCGGCCCGATAAAGGCGAACAGGAAGATCACGATGATGACGCCGAGGCTGATCATGGCCACCTTGTTGGCCCGGAACCGGCGCATCGCGTCCTTCCAGTAGGTGGTGGATTCCCGCATCATGATCAGCTGTTCCCGCTCCTCCTTGGTCGCGGGAATCATCATCTCGGGAGTCAGCTTGATTTTGAACGGATCCAGAACCGGCTTGGGCGGAAGATCCAAAGCTTTTCTATTTTCGTCTGCCACTTCTCTCCGCCTCCTCACTCGTACTTGATCCGCCGGTCGATCACGCCGTACAGCAGATCCACAATCAGGTTCATCAGAACCAGCAGGGCGGAATAGAAGATCGTGACCCCCATGATCAGGGGATAGTCCCGGTTGTTGATGGATTCCACAAAGAACTTGCCCATGCCGGGGATGGTGAAGATCTTTTCAATCACGAATCCGCCGGTCAGGATGCCCGCAGTCAGGGGCCCCAGATAGGTCACGACCGGAAGCACCGCGTTGCGCAGCGCGTGCTTGAAAAGCACCGTCTTTTCCTTCATGCCCTTCGCGCGGGCCGTCCGGATATAATCCTGCCGGAGCACATCCAGCATGCTCGAGCGCATCAGCCGGGCGATGTAGCACATGGGGTTGAAGGAGAGCGCCAGGGAGGGCATGATATAATGCTGCCAGGACTTCAGGCCCAGGGTGGGAAGCCAGCCCAGATGCACGCCGAAGAAGAACAGCAGGGCGGTTGCCATGACGAAGTTCGGCACGGCGATTCCCAGGTTGGCGATGAACATGACGATCCGGTCCAGGGGCTTGTTATGCCGGAACGCCGCGATAATCCCCACCGGAATTCCGATGAGCACCGAGAGCAGAATCGCCACCGCGCCGACGCCGGCGGACACGGGGAACTTCTCGCCCAGAATCTGGTTCACGGAAAAGCCGATCCGCTTGTAACTGTCGCCCAGGTCGAATTGAACCAGGCGCTTCAGGTACATCCAGTACTGCTCCAGCAGCGGCTTGTCGAGCCCGTATTTGCTTTCCATCATCGCGACGGTGCTCGCGCTGGCGCGCTCCGTGTTGAAGGGGCCGCCCGGAATCATGTTCATCAGGAAGAACGTGATCGTGGCAATCACAAACAGGGTCAGCAGGGCCGCGAGAACCCGCCGTATCACGAATTTTGCCAATTTCTCTCACCCGCTCACAAGATAATCACACAGATTCCGTCCGGCCTCCGCCGGGCAGGCGGCGGCATCCTTTCCGAATCCGGTACGGACAGTAACTTTCCGATATTTTATCAGGCGATTGCGCCGCGTTCAACATTTTCCCGCCGAAAAACATCATAAATACAGCCTGGTTTCCGCTCCGGAAGGCGTCCGTCCCCGGCGGCCGGCTGCGTTCTCCCCCGCCCGGCGCGCAAAAAAAAAAAAGCGGCGGCATCCGCTTTTCACGCGTTCGCCGCCGGCTTCCGTCCTTCGTTCAGACCGTTCTTTCCTTCCCCAGGAAGGTGATGGCCAGGGTTCCCGGCCCGCAGTGGGCGCCGATGACGGGGCCCACGTTGTCGATCCGGATCTCCAGCTCCGGCATCCGCTGCAGCGCCAGCTCCTTCAGCTCCTTCGCGTCCTCCGGGGCGTCGGCATGCAGAATGACCACAGGGCTCTCCTTCGGATCCGGCTCGTTTTCCATCATTTTGTCCACCAGGATCTTCAGCGCCTTTTTCCTTCCGCGGACCTTGTCCACGCTCTGCAGCGTGCCGTCCCGGGCCTCGGTGATCACGGGCTTGATGTCCAGCATCGTTCCGAAGGCCGCCGCCGACGGGGAAATGCGGCCGCCGCGCTTCAGATACTTCAGGTCGTCCACCGTGAACCAGCCCTGGGCGCGCAGCTTGTTTTTCTCCAGCCAGTCCGCCACCTCTTCGATGGGCGCACCGCCGCGGTACATCTCATGGGCCTTCAGCGCCAGCAGCGTCAGCGGCATGGAGATGGACAGGGTGTCCACCACGATGAACTTCCG
Source organism: uncultured Eubacteriales bacterium (assembly GCA_900316415.1). Classification (GTDB taxonomy): domain Bacteria; phylum Bacillota; class Clostridia; order Christensenellales; family Aristaeellaceae; genus Aristaeella. The sequence goes on along the minus strand of ONCV01000001.1, from coordinate 119,466 downwards.
CTCCGGATATTTTTTCAGCAGCTTTTCCCGGGTGGCGTAGACCGCCTGAATGGTGCAGCTCAGCTTGCTGGAAAATGCCACGAACAGCAGATCCTTCTCCTTCAGAATCGGCTCGAAATATTCCGTATAGGTTTCCTCGTTCAGCGCGGACGTCACCGGCACCGCGCCCTGGCGCATCCTGTCAAAGTAGCTTTTGTGGTCCAGCGTCTGGCCCAGGTCGTCAAAGTATTCCTTCCCGTCCAGCGCATAGGGCATGTAGACCACCGGAATATCATATTTCACTTTCAGATCATAGGGCAGATCGCTGTCACTGTCCATCATGAATACATAGTCCATCCCCGCATCCTCCCCTGCTTGAAGATCAAATCAGTCCTGCCGAGGCCATATCTATGTAAATTATAAGCTACAGCGCGCAAAATTGCAAGCTCCGCCGCCCCCTTCTTCCGTCCGCCGGAGGGTGCCGGCGGGAAACGCCTTCAGGTTTCCCCGTAGTAATGCTTCCGCAGGTACCCGTCCAGATTGCCGTACTCGCTGACGGTAATCTCCTCCGCCCCCAGATGCCGCATCACCGCCAGCAGGATGCAGATGCCGTGCACCACGATATCCGCCCGGCTGGGCTGGAGGCCCTCCAGCTTCAGCCGCTCCTCCGGGGTCATGTCCGCCAGGTTCTCCCCGATCTCCCGGATCCGTTCCGCGCGGAGCCGGGTGCCGTGCATGAAGGTCCGGTCCGTCCAGTGCACGCCCCGGGACAGGGCGGCCAGGGCGGTAAAAGTGCCGCCCGTCCCAATCCAGAACCCGGGTACGGGCGGCGTCTGCAGCGTATTCCACTTGTCTTTGAGAATTTCTCCCGCCGCGGCTTCCACCGCGGGCATATCCTCCCTGCGGGTAATCTCCAGCAGGTTATACAGGCGCACAGCCCCCATCTGGCAGGAAATCGCCAGGTCGATCCGGGCCCCCTGCCCGATCACCAGCTCCGTGCTGCCTCCGCCGATATCCACCACGCCGCAGGGCTCCCCCGCCGGCGCGATGTCCGTGGCGCCGAGAAAGCTGAGGGCCGCCTCCTCCTCGCCGGAGATAATCTCCGGCTGAACTCCGGTCCTGCGGCGCAGCAATTCCAGAAACTCCGCCCCGTTCCGGGCATCCCGGGAGGCGCTGGTCGCAAAGATATGCAGCCGGTCGCAGCCGATCCTTCCCGCGGAGGCCGCCATCCGTTCCACGGCCGCCGCAGTCTTTTCCATGCTGTCCCGGCTCAGGTTTTTCCGCGCATCCAGCCCGGCAAACAGGCGGGTGCCCTCCCGGTCCCGGGTCAGGCGGCGGAAGCCGTCCTCCTCCACCTCCGCAACCAGCATTCGCACCGAATTGGATCCGATTCCGATCACCGCGACTTTCTGCATGGAATCCTCCTGTGAGCGTATTGCGATTCCCGGTTCCTCTGCGTCCGTCCGGAAGCGGAATTCCCGCCGGGGATTCCCGCGGCGCGGCAAGGCCTCACTCCGCCGTTTCGGCCATCAGGATCTCCAGCTCCTCCTCCGTATAGGCGTAAAGCGCCTCCGGATTGGTGAACTGAAACCGCAGATCGTTCCGGTTCATGAACGCGAAATTGTTCATGGCGCTGGAGACGATGTAATCCTCCGTGTCCACCAGCTTCAGCTGGGCGTCCATCTCCTTGTTCTCATCCTCCAGCCGGTTCAGGGTCGCCCGCAGGGCGGTTTCCTCCTCCCGCCGGGAGGAGAGCTGATGGGAGGCGATTCCGTACAGCACAAGGAACACCGCCAGCACCGCCGCCAGCATCCAGCCGAACAACCGGTAATTCAGCGTTTTCTTCACGCTTCCGCGCCTCCTTTCCCTGCGCCTCCGCCCGCTCCGCCGGGCAGCGGCCCCGTCTGAATAATCAACCTATTCGACACCCCGCTCCGGCATTCCTGCCGGGAGGTCAGAACATGCTCAGCTGACTGGTTTCGCTCATTCCCTCCAGCGCGCCGTGGGCCCGCAGCAGCTCGATGGTTCCGGTGCCGACCCGGCCCCGTTTCCGCAGATCCTCCACGGAGAGGAATTCTCCCTGCTTCCGGGCCTCCACGATGGGGATGGCCGCGTTCTCCCCCAGCCCGCTCAGGCTGGTGAAGGGGCAGCGGATGTTTCCGTCCTCGATTGTAAAGCGGTTCACCTCGCTGCGGTACAGATCCACCGGCAGGAAGCGGATGCCCCGCATGTTCATCTCCAGCACCAGCTCCAGGCAGGTGGCAATCTCCTTGTCCCGGGCGCTGGGCTTGTCCATCGCCCGGATCTCCCGGATCCGTTCGCGGCAGGTGTCCGGCGAAAGGATCATCGTGGAGGCGTCAAAGCCGTCCCCCCGGACGGTGAAATAGGCGCAGTAATAGGCCAGGGGTTCGTGGAGCTTGAACCAGGCCACCCGCAGGCTCATGGTCACATAGGCCACCGCGTGCCCCTTGGGGAACATGTATTTGATCTTCCGGCAGCTGTCCTTGAACCAGTCCGGCACGCCCACCTCGTTCATGGCCTGCTCCATCTCCGGCTTCAGGCCCTTTCCCTTCCGGACGCTTTCCATGGTGGTGAAGGCCATCTTCGGCTTGACGCCCTGGTCCATCAGATAGTTCATGATGTCATCCCGGCAGCAGACGCATTCGCTCAGGGTGGCGATGCCCGCGTTGATGATGTCCTTGGCGTTGCCCAGCCATACATCCGTGCCGTGGCTCAGGCCGGAAATCCGCAGCAGCTCCTCCATGGTGCAGGGCTGGGTGTCCTGCAGCATGCCCCGGACAAATTCCGTTCCGAATTCCGGCACGCCGTAGGTGCCCGTGTTGCAGAGAATGTCCTCCGTGGTCACCCCCAGCGCCGCGGGGGAGGTGAACAGGCTCCGGACCCCCGGATCGTCCAGGGGCACCTCCTGAAAGTTCACGCCCGTCAGGATCTCCAGCTCATGCATCATGGTGGGATCATCATGCCCGAGGCAGTCCAGCTTCACCAGGATGTCATGCATGGAGTTGAAATCGAAATGCGTGGTCGTGAAATCGCTCTCCAGATCGTCCGCGGGATGCTGGACGGCCGTGAATTCGCAGATATCGTATTCCTGCGGCACGACCACCATGCCGCCGGGATGCTGTCCCGTGGTCCGCTTGACGCCGGTGCATTCCTCCGCCAGGCGCGTCTTCTCCGCGTTTCCGGCCTGAATGCCCCGGTCCTCCAGATAGTGCAGCGCGTAGCCGTAGGCAGTTTTCTCCGCCAGGCCGGAAATGGTTCCCGCCCGGAACACGTGGTCGTGGCCGAAAAGCTCCTCCACGTAATGGTGGGCCCGGTTCTGATACTCGCCGGAGAAGTTCAGGTCAATATCCGGCACCTTGTCTCCCTCGAATCCCAGGAATACCTCGAAGGGGATGTCGAAGCCATCCTTGGTCAGGGGCTGCCCGCAGTCCGGGCAGTTCCGGTCCGGCAGGTCCACGCCCACGTGGTACCGGCTCTTGTCCACGTCAAAGAAGCCCTTGTGGCACCGGGTGCAGCGGTAATGGGGCGGCAGGGCGTTCACCTCGGTGATTCCGCACATGCGGGCCACCAGGCTGGAGCCCACCGATCCCCGGGAGCCCACCAGGTACCCGTCCTGCAGGGACCGGGACACCAGGCGCTCCGCGATGTTGTACAGCGTGCAGTAGCCGTAGCCCACGATGGATTTGAGTTCCTTCTTCAGCCGGTCCTCCACGATCTTCGGCAGGGGGGAGCCGTACAGTTCCTCCGCCGTGTCCCAGGTCATGCGCTGAATATTGTCCTCCGCGTCGTCCCAGTAGGGCTGGAAGGTATCCTCTCCCTTGGGGTGCTTCGGGAACAGACTGATGGGCTCCACCATGTCCGCGATCTTCCGCGGGTTGTCAATGACCACCTCCCGGGCCTTTTCCGGGCCCAGGTAGGCGAACTCCCGCAGCATTTCGTCCGTGGTTTTGAAATACAGGGGCGGCTGCAGATCCGCGTCCGGGAAATCCATGCCGGCCTGGATGATCGCCCGGCCCACCGCGTCCTTGGGATCCAGAAAGTGCACATCCCCCGTGGCCACCACGGGCTTGCCCATTTTCTCCCCCAGGCGGACGATCGCCCGGTTCAGTTCCCGCAGATCCTCCTCGGATTTGACATAGTCCTCCCGCAGCAGGAAGGCGTTGTTTCCGATGGGCTGGATCTCCAGATAGTCATAGAAGGAGGCGATCTCCTTCAGCTTCTCCTCGGGCTCCCCGGCCAGCACCGCCCGGAACAGCTCGCCCGCCTCGCAGGCGCTTCCCAGGATCAGCCCTTCCCGGTGCTGCTGAATCACGGCCCGGGGCATATGGGGCTGGCGGCGGAAGTATTCCAGATGGGAGATGGACACCAGCCGGTTCAGGTTCACCAGGCCCTGGCGGTTTTTCGCCAGGAGGATGATATGCCAGCTGGAGCCGATGGCGCCGCCCCGCAGCTTTTCGTTCAGATCGGTCAGGGTTTCGATTTCCGGGCGGGTCTCCCGGGTTTCCTCGAACATCCGCGCCAGGCAGTGGGCCGTGGCGGTGGCGTCATGCACCGCCCGGTGGGCGTTCTTCAGGCTGACGCCCAGATGCTTGCACAGGTTCTTCAGCTTGAAGCTCTTCAGCTCCGGATACAGCTTCCGGGCATAGGTCAGGGTATCCAGCACCGGGTTCTCATAGCTCCTGCCCAGCCGCTTCAGCTCCGCCCGGAGCAGGGCCCCGTCGAAGGCGCTGTTATGGGCGGCGATGGGGCAGTCCCCGATAAATTCCATCAGCTTCGGCAGCAGCACCTCCGCCGTCGGCTTTCCGCTGAGCATCACGTCCGTGATCCCCGTCACCTCCGTGATCTTCGGCTTCAGGGGTTCCCCGGGGTCCACCAGCTCCTCAAATTCATCCACCACGGTGCCCTTGTCCAGCTTCACCGCGCCGATCTCAATGATCCGGGCCGTGGCGGTGCTCAGGCCCGTGCTCTCAAAGTCCAGCACCACGATCGGACCGTCGTACGGCCGGCCGTCCGGCCGATCCACGATATCCCGCTCATCAATCAGATAGCCCTCGCAGCCGGGGATCAGCTTGATTTTTCCCTTCGCCGCCCGGAAGGCCGCGGGGAAGGACTGCAGCACGCCGTGATCCGTCACGGCCACGGCGGGATGTCCCCATTTCACCGCCCGCTCGATCAGATCGCCCACCGGGGTCAGCGCGTCCATGGTGGACATGTTGGTATGCATGTGGAGCTCCACCCGCTTCTCCTCCGCGGTATCCCGGCGCTCCTCCTTCTCCATCTCCACCAGATCCCGGATCATGATGGACAGCTCCCGGGACCAGTTGTCATACTGGCACTCGCCCCGCACCCGGACATTCATGCCGTTGCGGATGCGGTCCACCTTGTCCTGCACCGCCTTCCGCTCCTCGTCGGTGATGGGGGGAAGGCTCTCCTCCTCTCCCTTCCGGCCCCGGCGGGCCCGGTACCGCAGGAAGGTTTTGCAGAGAATGGAGGAGGTATAGTCCGTGACCGCGAAGGTCACCAGCAGGCTCTCCCCGCCCTTCAGCTCCTTGGTTTCCAGCATGAACACGTCGCCCTGGACGGTGACCAGGCCGCTTTCCGCGGTCAGCCCCCGGATTTCCGTGGGTTGCTCCGCGATGCTCCGGCCCAGAATCGGCCGGTTCACGGACTGGTCGGACATCTCCGGAATGGGAATGCCCGTTTCCAGCGCGCTTCCGGGTTTTCCCTCCGGCTTTTTCTCCGGTTCCGCCCTGCGGACGGCGTCCCCCGTCTCCTTCTTCTCCCCGGCAGCCCGCTTCTTCGCGGCCGGAGCCTTCTGGGGCTCATAGGCCGTTCCGTAGCGCTCGGCCATTTCCGCCCGGGTCACCGTCAGCAGGGATTCCGCCCGCTCCCGGCGCATCCGGGCCACCCGCGCCTCCCGGTTTCCGGCCACGGTGGCCTCCACGATCACCTGGGCGTCGAAAATTTCCCGGATGGCGGTGGCCAGCCGGTTGGCGATATTGTATTTTCCCGTATAATCCAGCGAAAACTCATCCGGAAAGGTCAGGGTCACCCGGTTTCCCTGGCAGCTCCAGTCCACGCTGTCCAGCCAGGGCTTCATGCCCGGATAGTTCCGGCGCAGAAAGTCCGTCAGCACGGAGCGGTAGGCCCCCGCGTCGGCCAGAAAGCTGTCCCGCAGCCCCGGGCTCACCACGCGCACCGCCAGGGCCTGCCCGGGAAAGACCTCCTTCAGGATTCCCTCCAGGCGCAGAAACTGGCGCTCGCCCACCAGCACGGCGCTTTCAAAGGTAATATATGTTTTTTTCAGAGATTTGACATAGGTCACCCGCGGGGAGGAAAGCTTCCCCGCAAGCTCCGGAATCTCCCGGGCAATCCTTGTGATCAAATCCTCGTAGCTCATTTTTCGTCCAGCATGCTCCGTACGCGCGCAATCAGTATCTCCGCCAGGTCCCCCTGCACCTTCTCCGGCTCCCGGCCCTTCCGGAACAGCACCCCGGCGCCGCCTCCGCCGCCGGCAATGCCCACGTCCGCCTCCCGGCCCTCGCCGATGCCGTTGACCACGCAGCCCATGACGGCCACCTTCAGGGGCACCCGAATATCCGCCAGCTCCCGTTCCACCCGGGCGGCGATCTCCGCCACCGGGATTCCCGTCCTTCCGCAGGTGGGGCAGGCGATGAGCTGCACGCCCCGGGTCCGGAGGTTCAGCGCCCGCAGGATGTCCCATCCGGCCTTCGCCTCCGGCAGCGGATCCCCGCTGAGGCTGACCCGGATGGTATCCCCGATGCCGTCCAGCAGCAGGCTTCCGATGCCGATGGCGCTCTTCACCGTTCCCTGCCCCGGCAGCCCCGCCTCCGTGACCCCGACATGCAGGGGATAATCGCATCTTTCATGCGCCAGCCGGTAGGCGGCCACCGTGGCGCGCACATCGCTGGATTTCATGCTCAGCACGATATCGGAAAAGCCGGCCTCCTCCAGCAGCCGGGCATGGCCCAGCGCGCTTTCCACCAGCGCCTCCGGCGTCGGTCCGCCATACTTCTCCAGCAGATCCTTCTCCACGGAACCGCTGTTGACGCCGATCCGGATCGGGATATGGTGCATCTTCGCGCAGTCCGCCACCTTCCGCACCCGGTCCGCGCTGCCGATGTTTCCCGGATTGATCCGCAGCTTGGCAATGCCGTTCTCCATCGCGGCGATCGCCAGCCGGTAATCAAAATGAATATCCGCCACCAGGGGAACCGGACTTCCGTCCACGAGATCCCGCACGGCCGCGGCGCATTCCTCGTCGTACACGCTGACCCGCACCAGGTCGCATCCCGCCTCCGCCAGCCCCCGGATCTGCTCCAGGGTGGCCGGAACGTTCCGGGTATCCGTATTGGTCATGCTCTGCACCAGGATGGGATTTCCCCCGCCCAGCTTCAGCCCGCCCGCCTGTACCGTCCTTGTCATGTTGCTCTCCTTATCCGATCAGCTTCAGCACGTCCTTGAAAGTCATCAGAACCATCAGCGCCAGCAGCAGGATCACGCCCACCGTGTTGATCGCATTTTCCATTTTCTCCGGCAGGGGCTTTCCCCGGATCGCCTCCACGATTCCCAGCACCAGCTTGCTTCCGTCCAGCCCGGGAATGGGCAGCAGATTCATCAGCCCCAGATTGATCGAGATGGAAATCAGCAGCTCCAGGAACGCCTGGAAGCCGCCCGTGCGCACCTCGGAGGAGACGATGGAGATGATGCCCACCGGCCCGGAGGTGTCCTGAAGTCCCTCCCCGGTGGTCACCAGCTTCCGCAGGGCATCCAGAATCATGCCCCCGGCCTGCCAGCACATCCGGGCGCTGGCCCCGGCCGCGTCGATCAGGGTGGCGGGCTCGGAGGAGATCCGGTACCGTCCGCCGATCATCACCCCGACCATCATCCGCCCCTCGTCCGCATTCCATTCCGGAGTCAGTTCCGTCTCCAGCGTTTCCTCCCCGCGCTGCACGGTCACCTGCAGCGGGGGCTGGCCCTCCTGATAGCTTCCGATGGTCGTCAGCAGCGTGTCCATCGTGCCGTCCAGCATGTTCACGCCGTTGATCTCCGTCAGGATATCCCCCTCCTTCAGGCCCGCGTCATAGGCCGGGCCTGCGGCGCTGACGGAGGAAATATAGGGGTCCACCCCCACCGCGGTGGGAATGCCGCCGATCCAGTAATACCCCGTGGCCAGCAGGAACGCCAGCAGGAAATTCATCATCGGGCCCATGACGACCACGAACATCCGCCGCCATACGTTCTGATTCGCCCAGTTCCGGGGGTCGTCCGGATCCGGCTTTTCCGCCGGTTCCTTTCCGTCCTCCGGCATCCGGTCCGGATCGCCGAAAAAGGCGTTGTAGCCCCCCAGCGGAATCGCCCGGATCACATAGTTCGTTCCGTGCTTCCGGCTTTTCCATCCGAAGAGCTTTGGCCCGAAGCCCACGCCGAATTCCGTAACCTCGATTCCCATCAGGCGGGCTGCCCAGAAGTGGCCCAGCTCATGCACCACGATCAGAATCGCCAGCAGCAGAATCGCCAGCAGAATGGAACCCATCGTCATCCTTCCTTCGCCACCGCGCGGGCCCGGCGGTCCGCGTCGAATATCTCCTCAAAATTCCCCGCGGGCAGTCCCGCCAGCCGGTCCAGCGCCCGGGCCACCCGGTCATAGATTTCCCCGAAGGCGATCTCTCCCCGCAGGAAGGCGGCCACCGCCTCCTCGTTGGCGCCGTTCAGCACCGCGCAGGCCGCGCCGCCCGCCGCCAGCGCCTCCCCGGCCATCCGCAGGGAGGGAAAGCGCTCCTCATCCGGCTTTTCGAAGGTCAGCTTTCCCAGGGAGAACAGGTCCGGCTCCGCCACGCCCGTGGTCAGGCGGCGCGGATAGGCCATGGCATATCCGATGGGCACGCGCATGTCGGGCACGCCCAGCTGGGCCAGCACCGCCCCGTCCTCAAAGGCCACGGCGGAATGCACGATGCTCTCCGGATGCACCACCACCTGGATCCGCTCCGCGGGCATGTCAAACAGCCACCGGGCTTCCATGATCTCCAGGCCCTTATTGAACATGCTGGCGGAATCCACGGTGATTTTCGCGCCCATGGACCAGTTGGGGTGGTTCAACGCCTGCTCCCGGGTCGCCCGGCGGATCTGCTCCCGGGTCCAGGTCCGGAAGGGACCGCCGGAGGCCGTCAGCAGAATGCGGGTGGCCCGGTTGGGACCCGCTGCCTGCAGGCACTGGAAGATGGCGCTGTGCTCGCTGTCCACGGGCAGGATCGGCTTTCCCTTCCGCCGGGCCAGGTCCATGACCAGATGGCCGCCGGTCACCAGGGCTTCCTTGTTTGCCAGCAGCACCTGCCGTCCCGCCTCCAGGGCGTCCAGAACGCTCTGCAGCCCGGCGATGCCCACGATGCTGACCAGCACCTGATCCGCCTCCACCTCCGCCGCCGCGGCGCGGAGCGCCTCCTTCCCGCTCATCCAGCGGCAGAATCGCAGGTCCTCCGGAATCTCCTCCGGCCGGATGCCGTCCGCCAGGCCGGCCATCTCCGGCCGGAAGCGGCGCACCTGCTCAAACAGCTTCTCCCGGCTGCTGCGGGCCGTCAGCGCCGTCACCCGGTATTCCTCCGGATGCCGCGCGCACAGATCCAGCGCCTGGGTCCCGATGGATCCCGTGGATCCCAGGATCGCGATTTTCTTCATTCCCGTATTCTCCTTTCGGGAAACCGTTCCCGGTCCGGCCCCGGTCTCAGATCATGAACGTCCGGTAGCAGAACACCAGCACCGCCATGAACAGCACGCTGTCCAGCCGGTCCAGCATCCCGCCGTGCCCCGGAAACAGGTTGGAAAAGTCCTTGATGCCGCTGTGCCGCTTGACCAGGGAGGCAAACAGATCCCCGATCTGGCCCACCAGGCCGCCGCAGATCCCCAGCAGCAGGTACTGCCACCAGGTGGGCAGCTTCGCCAGGGTCGGCGCGTTGCAGAACACCAGGGAAAGCGCCCAGACCGCCAGGGCGGCGATCAGGCTGCCGACCAGCCCGCCCAGCGCGCCGGATACCGTCTTGTGCGGGCTCACAGCCGGGCAGAGCTTTTTCCCGCCCACCGAGGTGCCGACGAACAGCGCAAAGGTATCCCCCAGCAGGGGCACCGCGAAGGTCAGCGCCAGCAACACGACCTCCACCGCCTTCTGATCCGTCAGGCTCAGGGCCACCAGGCTCAGCCCGGGCAGCACGACCGTCAGGATCGGCAGGGTGGACATGGCCAGATCCGTGAGCTCCGGCTCCTTCCGGAACAGGATCTGCACCGACATGATCAGCAGGGCAATGGTCATCAGCGGGACGATCATCCGCGTGCCGAAGGCAAAGGTCAGGGGCACGGAGCCCAGCAGCACCAGCCAGGCCGGCCAGCTGACCACCCGGTGCCCCGCCAGGGTCAGGGCGTGGTACTCCTCCCAGGCCGCGAACCCGATGCAGATCAGCGTCGCCAGCGCCATGCCCCATCCCGGCAGGCAGAGCAGGAAAACCAGCAGCAGAATCAGGAGCGCGCCGGTGATAATCCTCTGTTTCATGGGTTTTCCTCCTCCCCGCCGTCCCGCCTGCCGAACCGCCGGTTTCTTCCCTCGAACTCCGCCAGGCAGCGGTCATATTCCTCCACGGTGAAGTCCGGCCAGAGCGTTTCCGGGAACACGAATTCCGCGTACGCGTTCTGGTACAGAAGGAAATTGCTCAGCCGCATCTCTCCGCTGGTGCGGATCATCAGATCCACCTCCGGCTGGCCCGCCGTATACAGGTGGTCGGAAATGGTCTGCTCCCCGATTTTCTCCAGGGTCATCTCCCCGTCCCGCACGGCGGCCGCGATCTCCCGCACGGCCTTCACCATCTCCGCGCGGCTGCCGTAGTTCACGGCGATGTTCAGCCGCAGGCCGGTATTCTTCGCCGTCCGGCGCTCCGCCTCCTGCAGCGCCTCCCGCTGCCGGTCCGGCAGGGCTTTTTTGTCCCCGAGGATCAGGATCCGCACGTTTTTCCGGTCCAGCTCGTCGATTTCGGAGGCAAAGAAGTCCAGGATCAGCTGCATCAGGGCTGCCACCTCCTCCGGCGGACGGTTCCAGTTCTCCGTCGAGAAGGCGTACAGGCTCAGCGCCCCGATGCCCAGGTCATCCGTATGCCGGATGATCTCCCGCAGCGTCTCCGTGCCCTGCCGGTGCCCCCGGGAGACGGAGAGCCGGTGCTGCTTCGCCCACCGGCCGTTTCCGTCCATGATGATGGCCACATGTTTCGGCAGCCGGGCCGGATCCACGATCTCCTCCGTCTTCCGAAGCTTCCACAGCTCCCGCACCTGCTTTGCTCGCATCCCGTTCTTCCTTTCTGACAAAAAAAGCGCGGACTTTCGGACAAAAAGCCGCGCTGAAATGACCCTTCCGGCAGGAGGAATTTACACCTCCATGATCTCCTTTTCCTTGGCGGCGTAAATCGCGTCCACATCCTTGATGGCCTTGTCCGTAATCTTCTGCAGATTCTCCTCGGCCTCGTGCTGGTCATCTTCCGTAATTTCGCTGTTCTTCTTCAGCTTCTTGATCTGCTCCATGGCGTCCCGCCGGATGGAGCGGACGGCCACCTTGGCCTCCTCCCCCGCCTTGCTGGCCTGCTTGGTCAGATCCCGGCGGCGCTCCTCGTTCAGCTCCGGAAACACCAGCCGGATCACCTTTCCGTCATTGGAGGGATTCAGGCCCAGATCGCTGGTCTGGATCGCCTTCTCAATGGGCGTGATCATCTTGGGCTCCCAGGGGGCGATCACCATCATCCGGGCCTCCGGCACGGAAATGTTTCCCACCTGGTTGATGGGCGTGGGCGTTCCGTAATAATCCACCATGATCCGGTCCAGAAGCTGCGGATTTGCCCGGCCGGCGCGCACGCTCTGCATATCCCGCTCATAGACAGCGCAGGTCTTCTTCATCTTTTCCTTCGCGGTGTTCAGTACTGCATCTACCACTTTTTCCGCCTCCTCGCGTCATTCTTGCGCGTGATTCACTGGCCCTATTATACCTGTTTTCCCCCGGCTTGACAACCATCTTTCCGGAGGATTTTCTCTTCTTTTTCCCGCCGCGCTGTGGTATACTCTCCCCGTTGTTCCGCCGGGTTTTCCCCGGAGAATTCCTGGAAAGAAAGGAGGGTTTCCATGCGTATTCTGCTGATTCGCCACGGGGAACCCGATTATGCCACCGACACCCTCACCGCCCGGGGGCGGCGGGAGGCGGAGCTGCTCCGGGACCGCATGCGGGCCTATCACATCCGGGATTTTTACGTCTCCCCGCTGGGGCGGGCCCGGGAAACCGCGGAATATACGCTGCGGGATCAGGGGCGGACCGCGGAGGTCCTGCCCTGGCTGGCGGAGTTCCGGGCCCGGTTTCCGGATCCGGAAACCGGCCGGGAGCGGATTCTCTGGGATCAGCGTCCCCGGGTCTGGACCGCCCATCCGGAGCTGATGGATCCGGACGCCTGGGCGGATTCCCCCTTCTATGCCGCGGGAAACGCCCGGGAGATCTGGGACGAAACCCGAACCGGCGTGGATCAGCTCATGGCCCGGTACGGCTTTCACCGCGACGGCCCCGTCTGGCGCTGCCGGGAAAACACCCGGGATACCCTCGCGCTTTTCTGCCATTTCGGCATCTCCATGGCGGTTCTCGCCTGCCTGATGGATCTTTCCCCCGTGCCGCTGTGGCATCGGTGCCTGACCCTGACCTCCTCCCTGACGGAGGTCGTGACGGAGGAGCGGCTTCCCGGAGAAGTCTCCTTCCGGGTCACCCGCCTGGGGGACACCTCCCATCTGGAAGCCGCCTCCGTCTCCCGCTCCACCGCCGGGCTGTATCCGGAATGCTATACCGGGGTGGATTCCACGGACCCCTTCACCAATCGGGCTCCGGACTGGGAGCTGTAGGACCGCGAAAGCCGGCCCCGGCATCTGCCGGGGCCGGCTTTCGTTTTCCGGAAAACGGCTTCGCCGCTTTTCACACGGTCTCCCGCTCCGCTTCTTCCTCCTCCGGTTCCGGCAGGCCGAACTCGGCCGGCAGAAACCGGGGGCACACGTTTTCCCGGGTCGCGATCACCGAGGCGGCCAGCCGGGTGCCGATCTGGCAGGCCTCCTCCAGCGACTTGCCGTAGGTCAGCCCGATGCCGACCCCCGCGAAGAAGGCGTCCCCGCAGCCCGTGGTATCCACGATATCCACGTTCACCGGCGGCACGACGCCGCGGCTCCCGTCCGCGCAGGCATACACGGCGCCTTCCGCCCCCATGGTGACCACCATCTGCCGCAGCTCCGCGCCCTGCACCCGCTCCGCCAGCAGGCCTGCCAGCTCCTCCGGCGTCCGGTCCCCGTATTCCTCGCTGAAGAAGAGCCCCGCCTCCTGCTCGTTGCAGACCAGGCAGTCCATCTGCCGCAGCAGATCCCGCCGCTCGATGGCGATGGTCATGTTGGAGACCACCGCGAAAACGCGCCGGCTGTACTTCTCCGCCAGCTGCAGGACGCGCCGGAGAATCCCTTCCTCCAGATCCACCTCCACCGCGACGGCATCCGCCCCGGAGAAGATTTCATCCCCCTTCTCCTCCAGGATCTCCGCCAGGGCTTCGGTGTCCGGCCGCCGGGAAATGGAGGCCACCACGTCCCCGCTGTTGTCAAAGATGGCCAGCCAGGTGCCGTTGCCGCCGGAAACCCGGCGGCAGTATTTCATGTTGACCTGCTGCCGCTCCAGCCGTTCCACCACGTCCCGGCCGACGCCGTCATCCTCCACCAGGGTGACAAAGGTGGGCCGGAGCCCGACGTTTGCGATGTCCTCCGCCACGTTGCGGCTGACGCCCCCGTGAACCTGCACCACCCGGCCCGCATTCCGGCCGCCGGGAATGTACCTGGTAAAGGGGTACCCCTTGATATCCACAAAAACCGTGCCGATCACCACAATGCCGTTTTTCATGCGTGCAGCTCCCTTCGCGTCTCCCGCAGCGCTGCGTACAGCAGCACGTCCACCGCTTCCCCCTTGTTGATCACCCGCTGGCGCAGCAGCCCCTCCCGCTGCATCCCGCATTTTTCCATGACCCGGGCGCTGTCCGGATTGCGCACATCGCACTGGGCCTCGATCCGGTTGATGTACATCCGGTCAAACAGCCAGTCCATGACGGCCCCCAGCGCCTCCGGGGCGTATCCCCGATGCCACCAGGGCCGGCCCAGGGAATAGCCCACCTCCGCGCTGCGGTTCTCCGGCGACCAGGCCATGACGCCGATGGTGCCGATGATCCGCTTTTCCTCCCGCAGCTCGATGCCCCAGGAGGAGGGCAGCCCCCGCCGGTACAGGCTTCGGATATAGCGGATATAGGCCCGGGTCTCCCCCGGGCTCCGGTGCGCCTCCCACAGCACATACCGGGCCACCTCCGGGTCCGAGGTCCATTCGTACAGGTCCCCCGCGTCCCGCATCCGGAGCCTGCGCAGGCGCAGGCGGTCCGTCTCCAGCGTTTCCGCTTCCCAGGCTCCCCCGCCCGCGCCTCCCAGGCTCCGAAGGGAAAGCGCCGGCGCCGCGATCTTGTCCATGCCCTTCCTCCGATCCTTCTCTGAAAAGGGCCGTGCTCCTCCGGAACACGGCCCTGACCTTTTCTGCATCTTCCCCGCGGCGGAATGAACCCTCCCGCCTGCCGGAACGCGTTCCGGTCTCCGGGGAGGCATCAGTTCTCCGGAAGCCGGCACCGCTCCAGCGCGTCCAGCGCCGTTTCCAGCAGCTCCCGCTCCGGCACGCCCTCCCGGGCTCCCTTCGTCAGCTGAAAGATCCGTTCTCCCGTCTCCCGGATATTGTCCTGATACAGCCGGTAGGCTTCCGCCAGCGCCTGGGTCAGCGCCTCGCCCTCCGGCATTTCTTCCGTGATCTTCATTTTCCACCCCCTGCGGAAGCGCCTTCCCGCGGCCGCTTACCGGCTGGAAATCCGGTACAGCTTCTCGCCTTTCCCGTCCACGATCCAGGACTCGCCGCTTCCCCGCTGGGTGCTGATCGCAAGCTTGTCCCCCTCGGAGATCTTCCGCCAGTCCGCCTCGGCGAGGAACCAGGTCCGGACATTTCCCTTTTCGTCCTTCACGGTGAAGGAATACCGCTCGCTGCGGGGTTCTCCCTCCCGCTCGTCCGACGCCAGCTCCGTTTCCGGCCACGCCGCCTCATGATCCGTTCCGGAGGCCTCCGCCTCCCGGACCTTCACCCATCTCCAGATGGTGTAGGTATATTTGGTCGCATAGCGGGGAACGGGAACATAGATCGGCACGGACTCCGTCTCCGTGTAGTATTCCGTCGTGTACACCGGCCGCTGGTGCTCGATCTCCTCGAAGGAGCCGTTTCCGTTGTCGGAATAGGTGTAGTAGGATTCGTAGTGATCCAGCACCTGACGGGACCGCTGCACCTCCCGCTCCTCGTAGTGGTCCAGCACCTGGTCGTAATGATGGATCTCGTTTCTCCGGCTGACCTCCGTTCCCCCCGCGGGGATGGACCAGCCGCTCTCCGTGAACTCCTGGTTCTGCTCGATGGGGATGACCCGGTTCCAGGCGATGCCCGTCACCTGCAGGTTGCCGGTCGTATTGCTGCCGTTCAGATAGACGAACAGCCCGATGATCACCGCCAGGATGATCAGCAGCAGGGGCAGGCGGCTCTTGCCCTTCGTCTGCTGCGGCCGCTGCGCCGGGCTCTGCGGCTGCGCCGCCTTCTCCCGGGCCTCCGCTTCCTCCCGCTTCTTCAGCTGGTCAAAATAATTGCTCTCCGAGGATTCCCGGCTGGCCCCGCAGTTGGTGCAGAAGGCCGCGTTGTCCTTGTTCAGGGAATTGCAGAAGGAGCAGTACCAGTCCGGGTTCCGGCCGATCTCCTTCTCCTGCTCCTCCGTAAGGTACTCGATATCGGCCCGGTCGCCCTCCTCCCGGGTGGAGTTCTCCGCGCCGTCCTTCATGTAGAACTTCACGTCTCCCCGGGCCCGGCCGCAGGCGGGACAGTTCATCACATTGCCGGCAATCCCCTTGTTTCCGCATACCGGGCAGTCCCAGTATCCCATTACCGTCCGTCCCATGCTCCGTCCTCCTTCTCGCTCAGGACTCCGCCGCTTCCGCTTCCTGCCCGTCCGTCTCCGGCTCCTCCGCCGGCTCCGTCCGCTTTTCCGCCCGGATTCCGGTCACCCGGAAGCCGTCCATCTCCGTCACCTCAAACCGGTATCCGCCGATTTCGAATGCGTCCCCGATTTCCGGCACCCGGCGGATCATTTCGCCCACCCAGCCGCCGACCGTGTCCGCGTCATAGGTGTTTTCGATTTCGAACTTCTCCAGCAGATCCTGCAGCTGCGTTCCGCCCTGAATCTGCCAGGAGCCGTCCTCCCGGCGGACGATCTCCTCCTGCACCTCGTCGTGCTCGTCGTAGATCTCGCCCACCAGCTCCTCCAGCACATCCTCCAGGGTCACGATGCCGTCCGTTCCCCCGAATTCGTCCAGCAGCACAATCTGATGCGTCCGGGAGGCCCGGAACTGCTTCAGCAGGCTGGAGATGGGCAGCGTTGCCGGGGCGAACACCGGCTCCTTCATGATCCGGGTGATTTCCGTGCACCCGTCATGGGTCATCTTGTAGAAATCCTTCTCGTGCAGCGTGCCCACCACGTGATCCAGATCCTCATGATACACGGGAATCCGGGAAAAATAGGTGGAGCGGAAAATCTCCGCCACCTCCTCCACCGACGCGGTATCCTCCACGGCGATCACATCCACCCGGGGGGTCATGATATCGCTGGCATCCTGATCGTTGAACTCAATCGCGGAGCGGAGCAGCTCGCTCTCCTCCGCCTCCAGATCGCCTTCGGTCTGTGCCTCGTCGATCATGGTCATCAGCTCTTCCTCGATCTGGGTTTCCTCGGATTCCGCCTTCACCAGCCGGGACAGCAGCCTGCGCCAGAGGCCGAAGAGCGCGTCCACCGGGGTCAGCACCGTCATCAGCACCCGCGTCACCCGGCTCACCGCCATGGCGAAGCGCTCCGGCCGCTGCTTGGCCAGGGTCTTGGGACCCACCTCGCCCACGAAGAGCACCACCACCGTCATGATCACGGAGGCCAGCGTCGCCCCCCGATCCTCCGCCCCGTTCAGCATGCGGGTGAAGAGGATCGTGGCAATGGAGGTGCCCGCGATGTTCACCACATTGTTCCCCACCAGCACGGACGTCAGCAGGGAATCATATTTTTCCAGGAGTTCCAGCGCCAGGCCGGCCCGGGGATTGTCCCCCTCCATGGTTTTCAGTTTCACCCGGCTGGAAGCGGAAAACGCCGTTTCCGTCGCCGAGAAAAAGGCAGAAAGCGCGATGCAGACGATCAGCGCGATCCATAGGCCCATTGATTGATCAAATCCTTTCGTATCCACGCTCCGCGTCCCGCGGAGCCTTTATTCCTTCTCCGGCGCGTCATCCCGGCCGAAGCCTTTCCCGCACAGCAAAGCCTGTCCCGCTTCCGGGACAGGCAAATTATATCATTCCTTTGTTTTCTGCGCAACTTTCCGTTTTCCGGGCCCGCCCCGAAAAATCCGCCGGCTCAGACCAGATCCGCGAAGGCTCCGCCGGACGCCCGGACCAGATCCAGCGGTGCCGCCTCGATCTGAAAGCCCACCCGGCCCGCGCTGACGAACATCCGGGGAAGCGTCTCCGCGGTTTCATGGAAAAAGGTCGGAAAGGGCTTTTTCATCCCGAGGGGGGAACAGCCGCCGTGAACATAGCCCGTCAGCGGCAGCAGCTCCTTCTGGGGAATCATGCCGATGGCCTTTTCCCCCGCTACCCGGGCCGCCTTCTTCAGGTCCAGCTCCGCCTGCACGGGAATCACGAACACATAATGCTGTCCGGATTTTCCCTGCGTGACCAGGGTCTTGAACACCCGCTGCGGATCCTCCCCCAGCAGGGCAGCGATCTCCTCCCCTGTCCGGGTGGCGTCCGGCTCATAGGCATGGGCGGCGTATGCGATCTTCCGGCTGTCCAGAAGGCGCATGACGTTTGTTTTCTCGTTCTTTTTTGCCATTCGCTGGTTCCTCCGCCCCTTCGGCCTTATTCCCCGCCCGCCGGCGGGAAGCGCAGCCCCGCTTCCATCACCCGGACCAGGCGCTTCAGCCCCGCCTCTTCCTCCGCGGAGAAGCGGTTCGGCCGGGGGCTGTCGATGTCCAGCACCGCCGCGGCCCTTCCGTCCGCGTGAACCGGCAGCACGATTTCCGAGGCGGAGGCGCTGTCGCAGGCAATGTGCCCCGGGAAGGCGTGCACATCCGGCACGTTCAGCGTCTCGTCCCGCCCGATGGCCGTCCCGCATACGCCCCGGCCCACGGGAATATGGATGCAGGCCGGCTTCCCCTGAAAGGGTCCCACGGTGAGGCGGCCGTCCCGCAGCAGGTAGAATCCCGCCCAGTTCAGATCCGGAAGCGCCGCGTAGATCAGGGCGGACAGGTTGCTCAGGGCGGAGACGTACCAGGGCTCCTGCTTCAGCAGCTCCTCCGCCTGCCGGCAGAGGGTGTCATAATCGGTTTTCTCCCCGGGGTGCGCTGCCGGCATTCCGGCGGGTTCTTCCCTTCCTGCTTTCGGCCCCATGGCTTCTCCCTTCCTTTCGTCCCGGGGATCCGCTCCCTGCGGCTCCCCCGCCGACTTCATTTTTCTCCGGATTCGATCTCCCGCTCCTGCCCGATCCGGGCGTTGAAGGCCATCGCGAACCCCGTGGAGAACCCGAGGAAAACCCCGGTGCTCAGCAGCAGCACATCCAGCATCAGCCGGGTCAGCGGGATGGGAATCAGCTGCTGCAGGCAGATCACAAACAGCAGATTGGCGCTCAGGGTATCGAAATAATTGACCCCGGCGCAGCGATGGAACCGGGCAAAGGCACGGATGTTGCTGAACAGGAGGATGACTCCGTTCAGGATCATGACATACAGCAGCCACCGGAGCCGGGGCAGCCGGGAGGCCAGATAAATCATCATGCTGATGTCCGTCACCATTCCCACCGCGTGGGAGAACAGCGCGCTCAGCCGGTTTGTGGAGGCATAGGCGGCGCTGCAGACCGCGCCGAACAGGATCCGGAGGAGCTCGCTGGCCAGATACAGAATCAGGATCATCCGGGGATTGGGCAGGCTCAGCATGGTGATGAGCGGAATCAGCAGCAGAAACCGGATCAGGTTGCAGAAGAACAGGATGGTCCGGCTGACCGGCTTCGCCTTTTCCTTCTCCACGCCCCGGTTCTCCGCCGCCATCTCCCGGATGCGGCGGTTCAGCTCGTCGGAAACCCGCTCCGTCTCCTCGGCCGGCTCCGCCTCCGGATCATAGCTCACCATTTCCCCCAGGCGGATCTGATAGTGCTGCTCATCAATATAGCAGGGGCAGAACCGAAGCGCTTTTCCCGTCTTCCGGGCATACAGCCGGCCCAGGGTCGCGAAGCCGGAGAAGAACGGGGTCACCGAGGTCAGGGAGTATTCCGGCAAGCCGGTTTCCGGAAAGATCAGCAGGTTCTCCCCCTCCTGCAGCGCCTTCAGGCTCTGGCGCATGGTGGAGAGCAGCCGGGAGGCGTCGTTCCGGTCCACGGGGATCATGCCCACATGGGTCAGGGCATAGATCACCAGCTTCATGATCTTTGCGCACAGCCATTGAATCCGCTTCTCCGAAAGGAAGGGCAGCAGCCGCCGGATGCCGGGCTCCAGCCCGGACTGCACGTTTTCCCCCCCGACCAGCTCGGAATTGATCCAGATGCGGTAATTGAGCGGAACGGAGATTACAAAGCTCAGCGGGCCGAAGATATTGTAATGGTTCGCGATGAAAACCACCGGGTCCCCGCTCTCCTGCAGCTCCTTCGGAATCTGGACGCGGCAGTGAAAAAAGGGAGCCAGGACCCGGTACAGAAACCGCATTCCCCGCGCCTGGAAGCCCTCCCGCTTCCGCATTCGCATCTTCTGCAGGGGGCGGGGAGAGGATTCCCTTTCGGTTCCCTCCGCTTTCCGCGTTTCCTTCGTTTCCTGCTTATTCATCCGTCACCTCAAGCGTCCGCAGGTCCACATATCCCGTCGTCAGGAAACTCTCCGGCAGGTTGGATACGGGGGAAGCCTTGTGCTTCGGATAGCCATTGTAATACATCTTCTCCCAGACGCGCTGCTTTCCTTCCTCGTCCGTGATGGGGCAGGGACGGAAATCGCCGCCCTTGTGCATCTTGAAGGGAAGCACGGAAAGCTCCCGGGGCGTCAGGGTGCCGTCCGGCTGGATGTCGAAGGAAATCTGCGCCACCGCCGTGTCGTCATCCCGCGGGGTCGCGTCGGCGCCGAAGGTGAAATTGCTCATTCCGTAGAAGATCACCCGGCCCTTGTACCAGCGAATCATCTGGCAGGTATGGGAGCCGTGCCCGAACACCATGTCGAACCCGGCGTCAATCAGCTTCACGCCGTATTTCTGGTTCCCGTCCAGCAGGTACTCCTTGCCGTTGGACTTGGTGCGCGTCGGCTCCGTACCCCAGTGGGCGGAGGCCACCACGAAGGTGCAGCCCTCCTCCCGCAGCTTTTCCATCGCCGACACGTATTTCTTCAGCTTCTGGTCGTTCATGGGATAGGTGTAGCCCACGAACCCGACCTTCACCCCCTTGACCTCGCAGGTCCAGGTGGTGTCATCGTAGAAGTATCCGAGGCCCTGGGCCTCCAGGGCCGCGGCGGTGTCCGCGGTTCCCCGCTTTCCGAAGTCCCGCAGGCAGTGGTTGTTCGCCATGTTGCAGACATCCACGTTTCCCAGCTTCAGCACCTCCGCGTATTCCGGCGGGGCGATCATCGGGAACATGACGCCGCTCCGGGGCTTGTTGTAATCGGAGAAGGTGCACTCGCAGTTGGCCACCGTCAGATCGTCCTCCGCAAACAGATCCGCCACCAGGCTGAAGGGATAGTCAAACCCCGCCTTCTTGATTTTATAGACATAGCCGCTCTTGTGCCCCAGAGATTTCGCGTAGTCCGCCACGCAGCAGTCCCCGATCAGGGAGAAGGTAAAGATCCCCTCCCCGCTCTCCAGCTGGCTGCTGACCGCGCCCGTCTCCCGGGCCGCCAGCGCCCCGCCGGCGCAGGCCGTCAGCAGCATCAGACACAGCAGCACTCCCATCCATTTTCTCATTCCGGCTCTCTCCCTTCCGTCTTCCAGGTTCCCGTTTTATTCCGCGTCCGCCGCGCTCTGTCCGGCGTAAACGATATCCTGCCGCAGGCGGTACAGCGTGGCGCCGCGCTTCTTATGGCAGAAGGCGGAAGCCCACCAGTCCACGCTCTTGAC
The DNA here is from genome assembly GCA_900316415.1 of uncultured Eubacteriales bacterium. Taxonomy (GTDB): domain Bacteria; phylum Bacillota; class Clostridia; order Christensenellales; family Aristaeellaceae; genus Aristaeella. Next base: position 98,174 of record ONCV01000001.1, on the reverse strand, counting down.
CGCGTCGAACTGCACCAGGCCGTACCGGATTCCGTCCTTGTTTTTTCCGCCCCGCATGTTGCTGTCCATCCAGTGAATCTCGTCCTTCTCCGGATCGTAGGACAGCATGATGGCGCTGTGGGCGCCCACGCCGTACTCATAATCCGCGGACATCTGGAAAAAGTCCCCCCGCCGGGCCTGGCGCATGAACTCCCGGGCCTTTTCCAGGTTCTCTTCCTTCGTCAGCGAGGTGTCGTAGATGAACTGGGCGCCGACCTCAAAGGGATTCCCCTTCTCCGCCGGGATGTCCTCCCAGAGAAAACCGTAGGCATAGGGCTTGCACTGCTTCGCAGGAAGGTTGTTGGGGATGACCAGCGGGGTGTCCGGAAACTCCGCCATGCGGAAGTCATCCCGGTTCTGCCGGAAAAGATAGACCGTAAAGTTCTTGCAGACGTAGATATCGGAGGCGTAATGCGCCCGCTTCCGCTTTCCGTCCGCCCGGTCGTACAGCTCCTTCCCCAGGTCGATGATCCGGTTGATCAGATCCGCCCTCGCGGAGTTTTCCTCCACTTCTTTCTCATTATTTGTCTGAACATCCTCGATAATTGCCACTCCGTCATCATCCAGGAGGACATTTTCGATGATTTCTTCCACTTTGCCCGCTTCGTCCCCCTCCGCGCCCGCCAGGCCGGGCAGCAGCAGGAACAGCAGGAGCAGCAGGGCCATCCATCTGTTTTTCAAGGCGGTCTCTCCCTCTCTTCTTCCCCGTCCCGGGAGAACCGCAGCGGGGAGCCCCGGCTCCCTTCCGCGCGGCGAAGCCCCTCCCCCGGACGCTTCTTCCGAACGGGGGCATTATATCATAGTCATCCCCCGCCTGCAATGGTTCCCCGGCTTGTATCCGTCCCGGGAAACGTGTATAATCTGCTCCAAAAGGAGGCGCAGGACAGGGGGATGGAAAGAAAGCTGACCGGGATTCCGCGGGCGGAAGCCCTCCGGTATCTGGGCGTCCGGGGCGAACCGGATGCCCGCCTGACGGCGGATCTGGACCGGTGCGAGGCGCAGCTCTGCGCCGCGGCCGTTCCCCGGGTCTGCTGGCGAAGCTTTGCCCGGGAGGCCGACGGGACCCTGACGGGAACCTCCTTCCGCCCCGGGGGGGAGGCCATCGCCCGGCATCTGGCCGGCTGCGGGCAGGTGCTTCTGATGGCGGCCACCCTCGGCGCGGAAACGGAGCGTCTGATCCGCCGGGCCCAGGTTCGGAGCATGGCGGACGCCGCGCTGCTGGATGCCCTGGCCAGCGCCGCCGTGGAAAACGTCTGCGACCGGTTCTGCGAAGAGCTGGCCGCCCGGTTTTCCCCGCAGCGTCTGACCTCCCGGTTCAGCCCCGGATACGGGGATTTTCCCCTGAGCCAGCAGCGGGAGGTCTGCCGGATCCTGAACGTGCAGCGGATGCTGGGCATGACGCTGACCCCGGGAGGGCTGATGATTCCCCAGAAATCCGTCACCGCGCTGATCGGCGTTTCCGATTCGGAGGCGCCGTCCCCCGCCCGTCCCCGCTGCGCGGACTGCCCCGCCGCGGGGAACTGCCGCTACCGAAAGGAGGACACCTTCTGTGAATCCATCTGAAATCACACTGCTGGACGGCGGCACGGGAACCCTGCTGCAGGCCGCCGGCCTGCCCCTGGGCGAGCTGCCGGATACCTGGAATCTTACCCACCCCCAGCAGGTCATCGCGCTGCAGCGGCAGTATGTTCAGGCCGGCAGCCGGGTGCTCTATACCAACACCTTCGGCGCCAACCGCTTCAAGGCGGCCGGATGCGGCTATACCGTGGAGGAGCTGGTGACCGCCGGCGTTCGCTGCGCCCGGGAGGCCGCCGGCCCCGGCTGTGAGGTGGCGCTGGATATCGGTCCCATCGGTCAGCTGATGGAGCCCCTCGGCCCCCTGTCCTTTGACGAGGCCTATGAAACCTTCCGCCAGATGCTGACGGCCGGAGAGGCCGCCGGAGCGGACCGGGTCATCTTCGAAACCATGAGCGATCTGCAGGAGGTGCGGGCCGCGGTGCTGGCCGCCAGGGAGAACACCCGGCTGCCCGTCTGGGTCACCATGACCTTCGAGGCCTCCGGGCGCACCTTCCTGGGCGTTCCCGTGTCCGCCATGGCCCTGACGCTGACGGGGCTGGGGGTGGAGGCCCTGGGGTTCAACTGCAGCCTGGGGCCGAAGGAACTGCTGCCCCTGGTGCGGGAGCTTCGCAGCTGGACGCCGCTGCCTCTGATTCTCAAGCCCAACGCCGGGCTGCCCGATCCGGCCACCGGGGAATACCGCATGACGCCGGAAGAATTCTGCCGGGACATGGAGGAGGCCTTTCCCTGCGGCATCCGGATGGCGGGAGGCTGCTGCGGCACCACCCCGGATTTTATCCGGGAGCTTGCCCGGCATCTCCCCCGGGGACCGCTTCCCCTGGAGCTGATCTCCTCCCGCGGAGGGCTCTGCTCCGGCCGCCGGGTGGCGGAGGACGGAAGGCTTCGCATCGTCGGGGAGCGGATCAACCCCACCGGAAAAAAGCGGCTCCAGCAGGCGCTGCGGGAGAACGATCTCGATTATATCGTCGCCCTCGGCCTGCAGCAGCAGGAGGCCGGGGCGGACATTCTGGATGTGAACGTCGGGCTTCCCGGCCTGGATGAAAAGGCCATGATGGTCCGGGTGATTCAGGCGCTCCAGGCCAATCTGGATCTGCCCCTGCAGATCGATTCCTCCGATCCGGAGGTGATCGAGGCCGGGCTGCGGACCTTCTGCGGCCGGGCGCTGGTCAATTCCGTGAACGGCAAGGAGGAGGTGCTGAACGCGATCCTCCCCCTGTGCCGCAAATACGGCGCCGCCGTCGTGGGGCTCTGCCTGGATGAGAACGGCATTCCGGAAAGCTGGCAGGGACGGGTGGAAATCGCCCGGCGCATCGTGGAGGCGGCGGAGCGGTACGGCATTCCCCGGCAGGATGTGTATATTGACTGCCTCACCCTGACGGTCTCCGCCCAGCAGTCCCAGGCGCTGGAAACCCTCCGCGCGCTGATGGCGGTCAAGCGCATGGGCGTTCAGACCACCCTGGGCGTCAGCAACATTTCCTTCGGCATGCCGGAGCGGGAAATCCTCACCGTTTCCTTCCTGACCCAGGCGCTGGCCGCCGGGCTGGACTGTCCGATCGTCAACCCCAACTCCCCCGCGATCCGGAAGGCCATCGCCGCCTTCCGGGTGCTCTGCGGCGCGGACGAGGGCGGAGAGCAGTACATTCAGCTCTGCGCCGCGCTGCCCGCCGCCCCGGCCGCCGGAGCGCCGGCCTCCTCCGGCGCCGCGCCGGCCCGGCCCGCGTCGGGCGGAAGCTCCGGTGCCGCGGACAGCCTGGAGGACGCCATCTTCCGGGGCCTGGGCGCCGAGGTGGTCCGGCTGACCGGGGAAGCCCTGGCCGGCCAGTCGGAGATGGAGATCATCGAACAGCGCATGATTCCCGCCCTGAACCGGGTGGGCGACGCCTATGAGCGGCAGGAGCTTTTCCTGCCCCAGCTGCTCCGCTCCGCCCAGGCCGCCAGCCAGGGCTTCGAGGTGCTGAAATCCCGCCTGGCGCAGCACGCCGGGGAGAGCCTCAGCCGGGGAAAAATCCTGCTGGCCACCGTGCAGGGCGATATCCACGATATCGGAAAGAATATCGTCCGGGTCGTTCTGGAAAACTACGGCTATTCCGTGACGGATCTGGGCCGGGATGTGCCGCCGGAGACGATCGTGGAAGCCGTCCTCCGGGAGAAGATCCGCCTGGTGGGGCTGTCCGCCCTGATGACCACCACCCTGCCCAGCATGGAAAAAACGATCCGCGCCCTGCGGGACGCGGGCGCGGACTGCAAAATTATGGTGGGCGGAGCGGTGCTGACTCCGGAATACGCCCGCCAGATCGGAGCGGACTATTATGCCCGGGACGCCAAGCGCAGCGCGGACATCGCCCGGGAGGTGCTGGGATAAGGGAAACGGCTTTTCCGGCCGGGGACGGGGGTTCGGAGAATCCGCCCGTCCCGCTTCGGGCAGCGCCATGCGGGGCGCTACCCTTTTCTTTTTCTTTCCCGGATCCACTTTCCGAAGCGCTTTGCGATGCCCTCCGACCGGGGAAGGAGATCCGGGACCGGCTCCGGCAGGCTGTCAAATGCCGTCTCCTCCGATGGCATTTCCTTTTTCAGCAGCCGCTCCTCCAGATAGGTCTGGCAGATCGCGTACAGGAGCGCGCACAGGGGCACGGAGATCAGCAGGCCCACAAAGCCCAGGAAGCCGGATCCAATCAGGATGGCCGCCATGGTCAGCAGGGGCGAGATGCCCACGTAGTCCCCGAGGATCTTGGGGCCGATCAGGTTGCCGTCCACCTGCTGCAGGATCAGGAGGAAGACCGCGAACTTCAGCGCGGAAACGGGGTTGACGATCAGCAGGATCAGGATGCTGGGAATCGCGCCGATAAAGGGCCCAAAGAAGGGCAGCACGTTGGTGACCCCGATGACGATCGAAATGATCAGGGGGTATTCCAGGCCCATCACCATCATGCCCAGATAGCAGATCACCCCCACCACCAGGGAGTCCACGATTTTTCCCGTCGTAAACCCGGCAAAAATCTGGTTGGCCACCCGGGTCCAGCGGATCAGGCGGTCCGCCCGGTCCCGCTCCAGCAGCGCATAGCAGATCTTCTTGCACTTCCGGCTCAGTCTCCGGGCGTCGGACAGCAGATAGAAGGAAACGATCAGCCCCACCAGGGTCTTGAAGATGATCGAATAGGCGAGATTGTAGGAGGTCCGCAGCACGGAGGGCAGATAGTCGATATAGTTGGTCGCGGAGGTCAGGATGTTCTGCCAGACGGAATTCAGGGAATCCGTGTCCGCGCTGATCAGCCCCGCCTTGATCAGGAACGAGTTGACCGCCTCATCGTTCTCATTCACGAAGGTGGTCACCTGCCGGACCAGCGACCCGCCGGAGGAGATGACCTGGGGCATCAGGATGTTCAGAAACAGCACGAGAAGCAGAATCAGAACCGCCATGGACAGGAGGGCGGCAATGATCCGGGGCGCTTTCGCCCCGGGTTTTTTCGAAAACAGGGTGCGGCGCAGCAGCGCCTCTCCCCGCCGGGTGATGGGCATCTGAATAAACGCCAGCGCGCCGCCCACCAGGAAGGGGGAAAGGATGCTGAACAGCTGGCTGAAGAAGCCGCTGATCCGATCCAGATAGACCAGGGCCGCCACCATCAGCACGCCGAAAAAAGTGACCGCGGTAATCATTCGGGCCAGCGGCCTGTATTCCTCCGGAATCCACCTTTTCATGCCTCGTCTTCCTTCCGCCCGGTCCGGGCCGTTCTTCCGGCCCTCCGGGGCGTTTTCCCTTCCGTTTATTCCCGAATCCAGACCCGCATATCCCGCGCCTCCCGGTTCGCCCAGGCGTAATACGGGATGGCGGTCAGCATCTGCGGCACGTAGACCGGCGGCCGGGAACTGTACAGCTCCTCCGACCGGTCCTCCCGCCTGAATCCCGGGATCCGCATTTTCCGGACGCCTCCGAGGCATTCCGGCTCCCGGTCCGTCAGGGTGATTTCCGCGGCGGGATCCGCCTTCAGGTTCCACAGGGGCTCCGGATTGTCGCAGCCCTCCAGGCAGTATACCAGCGGTCCGCAGGCGAAGGCCACGCAGCCCGCGTCCTGCCGGACGCGCTCGTGGGCATAGATCCGGCGGGGCCGCAGGGGCAGGGACAGCCGGATTTCATGCCGGCCCTTCGTCAGCTCCAGGCGGACAAAGCCCTTCTCCGGCCCGGCGGAAAGCGCCTTCCCGTCCAACTCCAGGGCCACCTCCGTCCTCTCCGCCCAGCCCGGAATCCGGAGGAACAGCTTCAGCTCCTCCCGGGCCTCGATGTGATAGCTCAGAAGACCGTCCCAGGGGTATTCCGTGCGCAGGGTCAGGGTGGCCTGCCCGCATTCCACCGTGCCGTCCAGATACTGATGGACGGTAATCTCTCCCGGATCCTCCTGAACGGCGTATTCCTTCAGGGAGGTCAGCAGCCGGGCCACATTGGGCGGGCAGCAGGCGCACGCGTACCAGCGGGGGCGTTCGGGCAGATCATGCTCCAGCCCCTGCTGCACGCCGGAAACGCCCCGGACCACCTCCAGGGGATTGACATAGAAGAACCGGTCGGCCTGCAGACTGACACCGGCCAGCACCGTATTGTAGAGCGCCAGCTCCGCCGCGTCCCCGTAGCGGCCGTCCCGCTCCAGCCGGCTCATGGCCCGGGCAAAGAAGCACAGGGCCACCGAGGCGCAGGTTTCCGCGTAGGCGGTGTCATTGGGCAGCTCATAGGGCCCCATGAAGGCCTCCCCCTTCGCCGTGGCGCCGAGGCCTCCGGTCACGTACATCTTCTGCTCCGCGGCGCTGTGCCACAGCTTCCGGCAGGCCTCCTTCAGCTCCGCGTCCCCGGTCTCCGCGGCCACGCTGGCCATGGCCGTGTACAGGTACAGGGCGCGCACCGCGTGCCCCACGGCCTCCTCCTGCTGCCGGACCGGCTGATGCGCCTGATAATAGGGCAGGGAAACCGTCTCCTTTTTCCCGGTCCAGTGGCTGATAAACCCGCGGCGCTCCGCCTCCTGAAGGAAGAAGTTCGGCTCCGTTCCCCGCTGATCCAGGAAGTACCGGCTCAGCTTCAGGTACCTTTCCTCCCCCGTTTCGAGATACAGCCGATACAGGGCCAGCTCCGCCTCCGGATGCCCGGGATAGCCGTGCAGCTTTCCCTCCTCCGGCCCCAGCACCGTGTCGATATGATCCGCCATGCGGCACATGATCTTCAGGAAGGCATCCTTTCCCGTCGCCTGATGATAGGCGACGGCGCCCTCCGCCAGATGGCCGAAGGAATACAGCTCGTGGCAGTCCTGCAGGTTTGTCCAGCGCTTTCCGGGCTCCCGAATCGTGAACCAGGTGTTCAGATACCCGTCCGGCTGCTGCGCCTTCCCGAGGACCTCCACGATCCGGTCGATCTCCGCCTCCAGCTCCGGGTCCGGGGAAATCATCAGCCGGTACGCGGCCGCCTCGATCCACTTGCCCACATCGCTGTCCTGAAAGACCATTCCATGGAAGTCCCCTTCCGCCAGCCCCGCGGCGATGCGGAAGTTTTCCAGCGCATGGGACGGCTCCGTATCCGGCTCCTCATCCTTCAGGATGGAAAGCTGCAGCGGAATCATCCGGTCGCATACCTGGCGGATTCTGCGGCTCCAGAAGCCTTCTCCCAGCTGATAGTTCATCTCCGGTTCCTCCCTTTTTCCCCGAATCCTTTTCTCCGCGTCTTACTCCCAGAAGGCGCCCAGGGCGCGGATCAGATACGCCAGATCCTTCGTGCCCGCGGTTTCGCAGGCGGAATGCATCGCCAGCTGCGCCAGGCCGATATCCACCGTGCTCATGGAGACATGGGAATTGCTCAGATTTCCCAGGGTGGATCCGCCCGGGATGTCCGACCGGTTGGAGAAATGCTGCACCGGCACCTCCGCCTTTTCGCAGATCAGCGAGAACACCGCGTCGGACACCGCGTCCGTCGTATACTTCTGGTTGGCGTTATGCTTGATCACCACGCCCCGATTCATGTACACCCGGTTCTGGCGGTCGTATTTCTCCGGATGGTTCGGGTGCACCGCGTGGGCATTGTCCGCCGAGACCATGAAGCCGTCCGCCATGGCGGCGCGGATCTCCCCGTCCGAGGCGCCCAGGGCGAATCCCACCCGGGTCAGCGTATCATACAGGAAGGTGGAATCCGCCCCCTGCCGGGAAAGGGATCCGACCTCCTCATTGTCAAACACGGCGCACACCGCGATATTCTCCCGGGGCTCCTCCTGCAGGAAGGCCCGCATGCAGCCCCAGGCGCATTCCAGGTCATCGATCCGGCCGCAGGAGAAGAAGGCGTCGTCCGCCCCCCAGACGCTGCCGGGCTGGCGGCTGTACAGGAACAGGTCGTGGGACAGGATCTCCTCCGGCTTCACCTCCGCCGCGTCCGCCAGCTCCTTCATCAGCTTTCCGGCGGCGTCCCCCTCCCCGTACAGGGGCAGCAGATCCACCTGGGGATTCCAGCGGTAGCCGTCGTTCACGTCCCGGTTGAAATGAATCGGCATGTTGGGGATCAGCACCGCGTCCCGGTCCAGGTTCACCAGCCGGGTGCGGATCCGGTTCTCCTCCCGGATCACCAGCCGGCCCGCGATGGACAGGGGCCGGTCCAGCCAGGTGGACAAAATCATGCCGCCGTATTTTTCCACGTTCAGCCGCAGGTACGCGCTCTCGGACAGATCCTCGAAGCGGGGCTTCAGCTTAAAGGTCGGGGAATCGCTGTGGGCCGCGGCAATCCGCCAGGGCGCGAAGCCGCTGCGCGGAATCGCGAAGGCGATGACGGCGGAATCGTTCCGGATCACAAAGTACTTCCCCCCCGCGTCCACCAGCCAGGGATCCTTCTCCCGCAGTTCCCGGAAGCCCGCCTCCAGCAGATCCTCCTTCAGGTTCGCGATGGCGTGAAACGCCGTGGGCGACTGCTCCGCAAAGTTCAGAAACGCTTCCAGATGATCCATGTCCCCCGCTCCTTCCGTATCACTTTTTCCCGCCCAGGCTGATCGCTTCCAGCATCAGGGTATGATGAAGCTGCAGCGCCGACCAGGAAACATTCGTTTCCGTCACGACCGCCTTCAGCCCCACCCCGTTCCCGGTCCGCCGAAGCTCGTCCAGGAAGAAGTCCAGATCCCCCATGGGGAAGCCGTTCATGACCAGCATTTCCTCCGAAAAGGGCACGAATCCCCTCTCGCCGCTGTCCTTCTCCAGCAGCAGCGCCCGGAGGCTGTTCCCCTGTTTTTCCGGAGGGACATCCATGCAGCGGTAGTTCAGCCGCACGGACAGCACCTTCAGCTGTTCCCGCTTTTTCGGATCCGAAATATTGAACATCAGCAGCTTGGGCATGTATGCATCCTCCCCGGTTCTTTTCCCCGCCGCGTCCGGCCGTTGCCGCCGCGCTTCCTGTGAGATGTAACTTTACCACAAAGCCCCCGGTTCTTCAAGCCGTTTCCCCGCCGGCCTTCCGGTTTTTCCCGGCTTGTCTTCCGGCTTGTCTTCCGGCTTCCCCTGTGATAAGATGAAGCGAACAAACCAAAGGAGGAATCCCTGCATGGAAGCTCTTGCCTCTTCCACCCTGCCTTTTCTGCATTCGCTGGCCGATCTGCGGCTGCCGGTGCTGACCTGGATTTTTGAAAAGCTGACCCTGCTGGGGGATGAAAAGCTTTTTGTCGCCGTCGCCCTCATCTTCTTCTGGTGCGTCTCCAAGCGCGGCGGTCTGTATGTGATGACCGCGGGCTTCAGCGCCGCCAGCCTGGGAGAGTCGTTCAAGCTGCTCTTCCGGATTCCCCGCCCCTGGGTGCTGGATGAATCCCTGGAGGGAAAGGTCGTTCCCTCCGCCCGGGAGTCCACCCTGCTGGGCGAGGGGGCCGTCGGATGGTCCTTTCCCAGCGGACATACGCTGATCAGCGTTGCCACCTACGGCGGCCTGGCCGCCTGGTTCCGGGAAAAATGGATCATGATTCCCGGCATCCTCCTGGCGGTCCTGATTCCCTTTACCCGGCTGTATCTGGGCGTCCACACCCCGCTGGACATCCTCTGCGGGGCGCTGCTCTCCATCGTGATTCTGCTGCTGCTCCGCCCCCTGTTCCGCGCGCCGGGGGACGCCGGCGTCCGTGCCGCCCTGATCGGCAGCACGGCGCTGGCCGCGGCGCTGCTGGTCGTGCTGTATGTGTTCCGGCCCGCCTCCCTTTCCGAAGCGGATTCGGAACTCTATGCCACCGGCATCAAGAACCTCTGGCAGCTGGTCGGCGCCGCCCTGGCGGCCTGGCTGGCCTTTGAGGCGGACACCCGGTGGATTCATTTCGATACCAAAGCCGTCTGGTGGGTTCAGCTGATCAAGATCGCCGGCGGAAGCATCCTGCTGCTGGGTCTGCAGACCCTGGTCAAAAAGCTTTTCGGCTACACGAAGCCCGTCACGCTGGACAACATGACCCGGAACGGGATCATTTCCTGCGCGGCCAACTTCCTGGGTCTCGGCGCCAGCATGATCCTCTGGCCCCTGTGCTTCCCCCGGCTCTCCGCCCTCGCAAAGAAATAAACAGGCCGCGGCAGCGGCTGGCCATCGCCCGCGCCCTGCTGATGGATTCCCGGATCCTGCTGCTGGACGAGGCGACCAGCGCGCTGGACAACGTGACCCAGAGTCGGATCCAGGAGACCGTCGGCTCCATCCGGTAAGGCAGGACCGGGCTATCCGGCCGTACCCTGAGCTGCCCGGCCAAAAAAGCAGCTGCAGGAGGTCGTCCCTCCTGCAGCCGGTATCCATCGCCCGTCCCCGTTTCCGTGATGGCGGGCGCGGATTCGTTTCGTGCGCTTCAGACCTTTTCAGAGTCATCCGGATTCACACGAATGATGGGAATCTCCTTCTCCGCGGTATCCTGGTCCGCCGGATCCTCCGCGGTATCCTGATCCACCGGGTCTTCTTCGTTTTCCTGTCCCTCGGGGCATCCTTCCGGATCATCCGCGGACATCTCGTTCCAGGCTTTCTCGATTTCCTCCCGGACCGTTCTGGCGGCGGTGGCTGCCGTATCCACGACGGTGTCGGCCGCTTCCTTCATCGTTTTCCCGAGATCGATGTCCCGGCCGTCCTCGCTTTCCACGCGAATTTTGCATCCCAGCAGCGGCGCGGCCATCATCCCGATAATGCTTGCCCGGGGGGCCGCCAGCAGCCCGGGCAGCGCAAGGATTCCGGGCAGGTTCACAATTTCCCGGCCGTCCCTTTCCACTTTCACGCGATAGCCGGTGAGTTCATCCAAAAAGCGCTTCATGTTTCCTTCCTCCTTATTCTTCTTCCGTTTCGTCCGCTGCCTGCGCATTCCTGCTGCGGAACCGGTAGGCCGCCAAGCCGATCACGATGCCCAGGAGAATCCCCTTGCCCGAGAGGGCGCCGGAAGCAAGCGAAGCCAGTCCTGAGAAGATCCCGCCGATGACGGAACCGATCAGGCCAAGAACCCCGCCCACCACCGCGATCGCCATCCAGCCGCCGAACATCAGTGCAGGCAGGATCAGCAGGCCGCCGGGGAACCCGCCGCGGCGATGACGGGGATCGCCGAAGATCATGTTTCCCAGAGCCAGAATACCAAGCAGGCGCAGCATTGCAGTGTTCCTTCCTTTCCGTCGTTTCGCATGTACCGGTCATTCGGTACGTGCATATCATAGGGGAGGACCGCCGGAAAATACAGGACCAGAAGCGAAAAATACAGCGCCGTATTTCTCTCCAAAGCGAAATACAGAGAACCCTATTTCCTGGATTGGAGGATGACCATGACCTACGAAGAAGCAGTTAGCAGGATCCCGCCCGGCCTTTACCGGCACTTCAGGGGCAACGAGTACGAGGTGATCGGAATCGCGCGGCACAGCGAGGATGAGTCGCCGATGGTGGTGTATCGGGCATGTTACGGCAACGGTTCCCTCTGGGTCAGACCCGCGGCGATGTGGAACGAAGAGGTGAACGGAAGACGGAGGTTTGAGAAGATTGGCTGACATGATCCCCCTGAAGTATGGCAATACGAATACCTTTCTGATCAACGGTCTCCTCGTTGACACGGACTATGCCGGAACGCTGGGCGCCTTCTACCGGGCCATCAAGCAGCGGGGGATCCGGGTCTCCGACCTGAAATGCGTCCTTGCGACGCACTATCATCCGGACCATTGCGGCCTGATCGGGGAACTGCAGCGCCAGGGAGTGCGGCTTGTGCTGATGGATGTGCAGGCGGATTCGATCCATTTCCCCGACCGCATCTTTCAGCGCGACGGCATCGCGTATATTCCGGCGGATCAGAAGGAAGCCCTGCTGATCCCGTGCGCCGACAGCCGGATCTTTTTGCAGACGCTGGACATTCAGGGCGAAATCATCCCGACTCCGAGCCACAGCGGGGACAGCGTGTCCCTGATCCTCGATTCCGGCGACTGCTTCGTGGGCGATCTTCAGCGAAGGGCGTATGATCCCGGGCTGGCCGACTGGAAGGAGATGATGAAGCGGCATCCGAAGCGCATCCATTACGCCCACGGGCCCATGGAGGAACTGCGGGGATGATCTTCGGAGGTTATTCCTGATTCAAATCGTGCAGGTAAGAAATCATATCATACCAAATCACGAATGGGCGGGCTTGTTTTGCGCCATGACGCCGGCAAGCGGATGCGGCACATAAGGCGCTTCCAGATACGCGATTTCCTCCTCCGTCAGCTCCAGCTCCGTTGCTTTCGCCGCGCCGTCCACATGATGGAATTTGGTCGCGCCGACCACCGGCGCGGTCACCTTTGTCAGCAGCCAGGCCAGGGAGATTTCCGTCATGGTCACGCCGCGCTTCTCCGCCAGCTCCGCGACCCGTCCGATGATGACCCCGTCCTGCTCCGCGGTGGCGTCATACTTGAATTTGGCGTAGGCATCCTTCTCCAGCCGTTCGGAGGTTTCGCCGGGCTTGCGGGAAAGGCGGCCGGAAGCCAGCGCGCTGTAAGGCGTCAGGGCAATGCCTTCCTCCCTGCAATAGGGCACCATTTCCCGCTCCTCCTCCCGGAAGAGCAGGTTGTAATGGCCCTGAACGGAGATGAACCGGGCCCAGCCCTCCCGCTCGGCAATGGCGTTCGCCTTGGCCAGCTGCCAGGCAAAGCAGTTGGAGATGCCGATGTATCTTGTCTTGCCCGCCCTGACCGCGCGATGGAGGCCCTCGAGAATCTCTTCAATGGGTGTCTGCCAGTCCCACATGTGGTAAATGTACAGATCCACATGATCCATGCCGAGGTTCTGCAGGCTTTGGTTGATCATCCGCTCAATGTGCTGCTGTCCCGAAATGCCGGCCTCGATTTCTTCCTGCGTGCGGGGCAGGAATTTGGTGGCGACAACCACGTCTTCGCGCCTGGCAAAATCCCGCAGGGCCCGGCCCAGATACTGCTCGCTGGTGCCGCTCTGGTAGGCAATGGCGGTATCGTAGAAATTGACGCCCATCTCCAGCCCGTGCCGGATGATTTCCCGGGAGTGCTCCTCGTCCAGCGTCCAGCCATGCTGTCCCCGGCCCGCGTCGCCGAAACCCATGCAGCCCATGCAGATACGGGAAACCGTCAGGTCAGACTTGCCCAGTTTGGTGTATTTCATGTTCGCCCTCCAACTTTTTTCACGCGGACCGGTATGGATCCGGCAGGGGGAAAGCAAAAGGGGGGGCGGCCTCCGATGATCTTCACGGATCATGGGAAGGCAGCCCCCCTGGTTTGACATTCAATCGTCGTTCCAGTGCAGCGCGGAGGTCAGCAGCGTGGTCTTTTCCCGGTCCACCGTCAGCAGGCCCGATTCCAGCAGCCCCGTGCGGCGCATGCCGTCCGGCAGCTCCAGCACGCAGCGGCCTTTCCGGACGGCCGTGACGAAGGGAACATGCCCCGCCATGACCGCCAGTTCGCCCTCGGTTCCCCGAAGGATCAGACGTTCCGCCTCCCCGCGGAACAGATCCCCGTCCGGAGAGGAGATCATCAGGGAGAAGCTGCTCATGCGTTGCCGCCTTTCTTCGCCTTTTCCACGGCCTCATCGATGGTTCCCACGAAGAGGAACGCGCTCTCCGGAAGATCGTCATGCTTTCCCTCGATGATTTCCCGGAAGCCCCGGAGCGTTTCGCTCAGCGGGACATAGGTTCCGGGAATGCCGGTGAACTTCTCGGACACGAAGAAGGGCTGGCTCAGGAACCGCTGGATCTTGCGGGCCCGGCCCACCAGCTGCTTGTCCTCATCGGACAGCTCGTCCATGCCCATGATGGCGATGATGTCCATCAGTTCGTTGTACCGTTGCAGGATGCGCTGCACCTCCCGGGCGATGGAGTAATGCTCCTCGCCCAGCACCTCCGGGCTCAGAATCCGGCTGGTGGAATCCAGCGGATCCACGGCGGGATAGATGCCCTGGCTGGCAATGGCGCGGCTGAGCACCGTGGTGGCATCCAGATGGGCAAAGGTCGTGGCCGGGGCGGGGTCCGTCAGGTCGTCCGCGGGAACGTAAACCGCCTGCACGGAGGTGATGGAACCCTTCTTGGTGGAGGTGATCCGCTCCTGCAGGGTTCCCATCTCCGTGGCCAGCGTCGGCTGATATCCCACCGCCGAGGGCACCCGGCCCAGCAGGGCGGACACCTCGCTGCCCGCCTGCGTGAAGCGGAAGATGTTGTCGATAAACAGCAGCACGTCCTGCCCTTCCACATCCCGGAAATATTCCGCCATGGTCAGGCCGCTGAGGCCCACCCGCATGCGGGCTCCCGGCGGCTCGTTCATCTGGCCGTAGACCAGGGCCGTGTTGGCCAGCACGCCGCTTTCCTTCATTTCCGTATACAGGTCATTGCCCTCGCGGGTGCGCTCGCCCACGCCCGTGAACACGGACAGGCCGCCGTGCTGCCGGGCAATGTTGTTGATCAGCTCCATGATCATGACGGTCTTGCCGACGCCGGCGCCGCCGAACATGCCGATCTTGCCGCCCTTGGCATAGGGGCAGATCAGATCGATCACCTTGATGCCCGTCTCCAGGATTTCCGTGGAGGTGGACAGCTCCTCATAGGCCGGAGCGGGACGGTGAATGTCCCAGCGCTCCCCGGTCTTCACGGCGGGACCGTTGTCCACGGTTTCCCCCAGAACATTGAAAATCCGGCCCAGGGTCTCCCGTCCCACCGGAACGGAGATTCCCTTGCCCAGATCCGTCGCCTCGGTGCCCCGCTGCAGCCCGTCCGTGGATCCCATGGCGATGCAGCGGACTTCGCCGTCGCCGATGTGCTGGGCCACTTCCACGGTCAGCTTCCCGTCCCCGAGGGGGATTTCCAGCGCGTTGTAGATTGCCGGCAGATGGCCTTCCTCAAAGCGGACGTCCACCACCGGGCCCATCACCTGGGCCACAACGCCTTTCCGTAATTCTTCCATGCTATCCTCTCTCCTCGTATGCGATTACAGCCCGCTGCCTGCCACGATCTCCGTGATTTCCTGCGTAATGGAGTTCTGCCGGGCCCGGTTGTACTGCAGCTGCAGCCGGTCAATCATCTCCTGGGCGTTCTTGCCGGCGGAATCCATGGCCATTCTCCGGGCCGCCACCTCGCTGGCAAAGCTTTCCCGCACGCAGGCGGCCAGCATTCCTCCGACATAGGTGGGCACCGCCGCATCCAGCACCGTCTGCTCGTCCGGCTCAAAGATCGCCGGCGAGGGCTTCGCTTCGGGATCCTTCTCCAGCGGAAGCACCCAGCGAATCTCCGCCACCTGGGTCATCATGGACTGATACCGGGTATAGAGAATTCCCAGCCGCTCAAACTCGCCCGCCAGGAACCCCCTGCACAGCTCCTCTCCCAGCTTTCCGGCATCCTCCCCGGAAAAGCGCTCGGAGGAGGGAAAGCCCTCGCCGTACCGGTCGCACGCCCGCTTCCCGATGGGCAGGATCATGTCCGGTTTCGTGGCCGTCACCAGGCGGAACACGTTGGCATTGTATCCGCCCGCCAGCCCCCGGTCTCCGGCGATCACGATCAGCTTCGTTCCCGCGCCCCGGGGCTTCATGTACGGAGACCGGGCGCATTCCGGCACCGCGCTGAGCTGGCTCACCACGCTCTCCAGCGCGACCGTATACTCCCGGGATCTGTTCATATTCTTTGTGGCCCGCCGGATCTTGGAGGAGGCCACCAGCCCCATCGCCCGGGTCAGATGCAGGGTGGAGTCCACCGAGCGGATCCGGGTCCGCAGGGATTTGATATCCGCTCCCATGCCTTACCTCCGGTATCCCTTCAGCGCCGCCTCCAGGTTGGTCACATCCTCGTTTTCCCAGAAGCCGTCCTCAATCCGCTTCATCAGGCCGCCGAACCGATCGGACAGATATTTGAACAGCCCGTCCGACCAGGAAGCCACGTCCTGCACCGCCACGTCCTTCAGGAAGCCCTTCGTCACCGCGTACACGATGGCGACCTGGCATCCCACCCGCACCGGGCGGCTGCGCCCCTGCTTCAGCACCTCGACGATCCGCTCGCCCAGAGCCAGCCGGGCCTTGGTGTCCGCGTCCAGATCGGAGCCGAACTGGGCGAAGGCCTGCAGTTCCCGATACTGGGCATACAGCAGCTTCAGCTCGCCCGCCACCTTCTTCATGCCCTTGATCTGCGCCGCGCCGCCGACGCGGCTGACGGAGATGCCGGGGTTGATGGCGGGGCGGATTCCGCTGTGGAACAGCTCCGTCTCCAGGAAGATCTGGCCGTCCGTGATCGAGATCACGTTGGTCGGAATATAGGCGGAAACGTCTCCCGCCTGGGTTTCGATAATGGGCAGGGCCGTAATGGACCCGCCGCCGTATTCCGGCGCCACGCAGGCCGCCCGCTCCAGCAGGCGGGAATGGAGATAGAACACATCTCCGGGATAGGCCTCGCGTCCCGGCGGGCGGCGGATCAGCAGGCTCAGCGCCCGATAGGCCACCGCGTGCTTGCTCAGGTCATCGTAAACAATCAGCACGTCCTTCCCCTGCGCCCGGAAATACTCCGCCATGGCGCAGCCGGAATAGGGCGCGATGTACTGCAGCGGCGCGCTCTCCGCCGCGGAGGCGGAAACGATGATCGTGTAGGGCATGGCTCCCGCCCGACCCAGCTCCTGCGCAATCTGCACCACGGAGGTCCGCTTCTGTCCGATGGCGACATAGATGCAGATGACCCCCGTCCCCTTCTGGTTCAGGATGGTGTCCACCGCGATGGTGGTCTTGCCGGTCTGCCGGTCGCCGATGATCAGCTCGCGCTGGCCCCGGCCGATGGGGATCATGCTGTCGATGGCGATGATGCCCGTCTGCAGCGGCACCGAAACGCTCTTACGCTCGATGATGCCCGGCGCGGGGGATTCCACCGGCCGGGTTCCGTTGGTCTGCACCGGGCCCTTGCCGTCAATGGGCTCGCCCAGGGCGTTCACCACCCGGCCCAGCAGGCCTTCGCCCACCGGGACGCTCAGCGCCTCGCCGCTGCGGTATACCGCGGAACCCTCGTGAATATGATCCCGGTCGCTGAGAATCGCGACGGAGACCGTCTCCTCCTCCAGGTTCTGGGCCACGCCGAAGCTGCCGTCCTCAAAGCGAAGCAGCTCGTTGGCCATGCAGGAGCGCAGCCCGTACACCGTGGCGATTCCGTCGCCGACGGTGATCACCGTGCCGTTCTCCTTCATTTCGATCCTGTTCTCGTACTGCTGAATCTGCTGCTTGATAATGCTGCTGATTTCTCCGGCCTTGGAGCTCATGAATCCATCACTTCCTTGATTTCTTGCAGACGGGCGCGAAGCGTGCCGTCCATCACCCGTCCTTCCGTTTCCACCCGAACCCCGCCCAGCAGGGCCGGATCCACCTGGCACTCCAGAATCATCCTGCGCCCGAAGCGCTTTTCCAGCTTCTCCCGCAGGGCTTCCTGCTCCTCCGCCGTGAGCGGCACCGCGCTCATCACCCGGGCCACGCTCTCTCCCCGGTTTTCCCGGGCCAGCTCCCCGTAGCTTTCGATCATGGCGGGCAGGCTGCGGGCGTGTCCCCGAAAGATCATCATCCGCATCAGGAGGAGCATGGAGGTCGGAACCGCCCCTTCAAAAGCCTTGCTCAGCGCCTCCATCCGCGCTTCCCGGGGGATCGCGGGACTGGAGAGCAGATTCAGGAATCCGGCGTCCTGCTCCAGGGCATGCTTCACCGTCTCCAGCCCCGCGGCATATTCCGCCGTCCGTCCTTCCTCCTGCGCCAGCGCAAAGAGCGCCTCCGCGTATTCTCTGCTTGTGTGCGTCATCTTTCTTTACCCATCCAGTTCCTGCAGGAAGGAGTCAATCAGCCCGCGGTGATCCTCGGGGGTAACCTCCCGCTCCAGCAGCTTTCCGGTCAGGAGCGCGGATACATCCGCGATCTCCCGCTTCATATCCTCTTCCGCCTTCTTCTTCTCCAGCAGGGCATCCTCTTCCGCCTGGCGCCGGATCTCCTGGGCCCGCTCCCGGGCCTCGTTCTCGATCTCGCCGCCGCGGCGCTCCGCGTCCCGCGCCGCCTCGGAGATCATCTGATCCGCGGTCTGCTTCGCGGCAGCCATGGCCGCCGCGTAGTTCCGGCGGTTCTCTTCCGCCTCCTTCTCGGCCTCATCAGCCCGGGCATAGGCGGAATCGATGCTCTCCCGGCGGGAATCCAGCACCTTCTTCACCGGCTTGAAAAGGAATTTCCGGATGATCCAGGTCAGAATCGCCAGATTCGCAAAGGAAATCAGAATCTGCCAGATGTTGACAGAAATAATACTTAAAGACTGCATTGTGATGCCTCTCCCCTGATTTTGCTTCCGGCCCGGCGAACAGCCCTGTTCCGCCGCGGCCCAGGATTTCCCGCAGGGCAGATCTTACTTCAGCGCCAGCACCGTGTCCTTCAGCACGCCGGAGAAGATGCCGGGCGCCACAAAGATGAGCAGGATGCCGATGATCAGGCCGTACAGACCCGTGGTCTCCGCGATGGCGCAGCCCATGATCATGGTGCTGGTTACATCACTCTTCGCTTCCGGCTGCCGTCCGATGGCTTCGCAGGCCGCCGCCACCGCCTGGCCTTCACCGATACCGGGGCCGATACCCGCAATCAGCGCCAGCCCGGCACCCACGCCGCACAGTCCCAACATGATACCAACCGCCAGAGATACCATTTCCATTTTTGTTTCCTCCTTGAAGCTTTGTCTTTCCTATGCCTTGGCCAGGGCCGCCCGCTGTTTCCGGATGGCCTTTTTCCGTTGGCGCTTCTCCCAGGCTTCCTGGGGGAAGGCGCCGGAAACGTTCAGCATGGTCAGCATGGCGAAAATGAACGCCTGCATCAGGCCGCTGAACACGTCGAAATAAATGCTCAGGATCGCCGGCAGACCGATCTGCAGCAGCGGGATCGTTCCGATCACCGGGATCCAGCCCAGCACCATTTTGCTCAGACTGCGAAGCGCCGTGCCGATCAGGGCGGAGATCACCGCGCCGCTCATGACGTTTCCGTAGTGACGGAAGGCCATGCTGACCGGCAGGGAGAACTCGCTGATGAAGTTCATGGGCGTGAAGATCGGAATCGGCTCCGTGAAGCCCTTCAGATAGTTCAGGAAGCCGCCCTGCATCTTCGTCCAGGTCACCAGGCAGAACACCAGGATCGCCCAGCCCGCCGTCACGTTCACATCCCCGGTCGGCGCGAACAGCCCGATCAGGCAGCTGAGGCTGGAGAACGCCGACAGGCCCATGATCGCGGCGATCAGATACTCATAGCCCGCATACCGCTCTCCCATGTTGGCGTTCACGAGCCCTTCGCATTTTTCCACGATCCATTCCGCGATCAGCTGGCGCTTCGTTTCCGCCTTCTCCGTCAGTCCGTGGGTCAGATACAGGCACAGCCCCAGCAGCGTCAGGATGATGGCCCAGCTGTTGATCTGGGATTCCGTAATCACCAGCTCCTGCAGGGGGAAGGGGATGGTCGCGTAGATCATGGCGCCGGAAATGTCCACGCCCTCGCTCGCCGGCGTGAAAAGCACCTTCAGCGCAATGCATGCCGCCAGGGGCAGAATCATCAGCGCGATCAGCAGCCCGTCCACCCTCCGGAAGCGGGCGTCCCTTCCGCGCTTTTCCTCAGTCAAGCATTTCACTCCCTTCGGAATCAGCGGCGGTCTTTCCCCTTTTCCTGTCCACCCAGGGGCGGAAGGCAATGCCAATCCGCGGGAACAGCAGCGGAATCACCGTCGCGTATACATTTGTATGCAGCAGCCCGATCGCCGCAGCGCAGATGCCTGCCTGGCCCAGCAGCCGGGCCGTCATCGAGGAGCGGACCTTCAGGGCGATCTTTTCCTTCGGGCCGCCGGCCGCCCGGGTCACCGTCACCGCCAGCAGCAGATAGTTTCCCACCGCGGCAGCCGCGCCGATCAGGTTTCCCCAGAGCACGGGCATCTCCCACTTCCGAAGGAGCAGGAAAACCGCCTCCATCACCAGGGAAAGCGCCGCCACCCAGACGGCCGCGTAGGCCGTTTCCTTCCGAACGGTTTCGTCCAGCTTCACGCAAGCGCCTCCTCCCCAAGCGATGGTAGGTATTTTATCAAAACCGGCCGCCTTTGGCAAGAAAAAACACGGGCTTCCGAAGAGTTTCAGCGCAGCGCTTCTCCGGGAGTTCCGCTTCCCGCCGCGAAAATCGAAAAGAGCCCCGGCGGAGTGCCGGGGTTCTTTTCATAAAACATGTGATTACTTGTTGACCTTGTCCTTCAGAGCCTTGCCGGCCTTGAAAGCGGGGGCCTTGGAAGCGGCGATCTTGACTTCCTCTCCGGTCCGGGGATTCCGGGCGGTGCGGGCAGGACGATCCTTGCGCTCGAAAGTGCCAAATCCGATCAGCTGAACCTTCTCGCCCTTGGCGATGGTGTCACTGATCACATCGACCAGCGCGTTCAGCGCAGCTTCAGAATCCTTCTTGCTCAGCTCGGTCTTCGCGGCCAGAGCGGCTACCAGTTCACCTTTGTTCATCACACATAACCTCCTTGGGTAATATTGCGTTCCTAAGTATATCCGATTTCCGTTTTCTGTCAAGCCTTTTTCCAAAAAGGTGCCGAAATTGCTGCGTTTCAGCCGTTTTTTTCGCCTTTTTCCGGAGCCCGGCGAAGCCGTCAGACCGCGTCCAGGGTGAAGGCGAAGGCCGTGCCCGCCGGCGAATCCAGCAGTCGGATCTCCCGGCCGTGCATCTCCAGAATCCGCTGGCAGATGCTCAGCCCCAGGCCCGTTCCCTTGCCCGAGGTATGCGCCCGGTCCGCCGTAAAGAACCGTTCGAACACCCGCGGCCGGTCCTCCGGGGGAATCTCCGCGCCGTCGTCCCAGACGGTGATTTCCGCCAGCGTCCCGTGCTTCTCCGTCCGCAGCAGGATCTTGCCCCCTTCCTCCGTGAATTTGATCGCGTTGTCCAGCAGGTTGATCACCACCTGTTCGATCCGCTCCTGATCCGCCTTCACCTGGCAGGGCTCCGCCCGGAAGTCGCATTCCACCTCGATCTTCTTTCCTTCCAGGTCGGTCATTCTCCGGATGACCGCCTTCCGCAGCATCTCGTTCATGTCGAATTCCGTCTTTTCCAGCGCGGCGTCCTCCCGCTCCAGCCGGCTCAGCTGCAGCAGATCGCCCACCAGGCGGCTCAGCCGGTTGCTTTCCTCCGCCACCAGGCGCAGGTATTTCGGATGCTCCTCCGGCGGAATCACGCCCTCCGCCATGCCCTCCGCGAAGCCCTTGATGCTGGTGATCGGGCTCCGCAGCTCATGGCTCACATTCGCCACGAATTCCCGCTGGCTTTCCTCCATGACCTTCCGCTTTTCCCGCATGTCCCGGAAGGTCCGGGTCAGCTGCCGCAGCTCCCGGTCCCCCCGGTTCTCGTTCAGCTCCCGGTCAAAGTCTCCCTCCGCCATGGCCCGGGCCGCCTCGGTCAGGGAGGTCAGGGGCTTCATGATGGACCGGACGATCACGCTGACCGCCACCGCGCCCAGCGCCGCCGCCAGAACGGCCACCGCCACAACCTGCCACAGCAGATCCTCCGTTCCGCCCTGAATCCGCTGGGCCTTGGTCTGGATAAACACCGCCCCGGTCACGATTTCCGCCTGCATGAAGGGAACCCCCACCGTGAAGGCCGCGTCCGCCCCCACCATGCTCCGGACCCGGATCGTCTCCCCCGCCAGCACCTGCTGCAGGGCCTCGGAGATTTCCTCCCCGCTCAGGCTGGCCACGAAGTCCGGGTCCTCGCTGTAGGCGGTCTGGATATTGCTCATCACATTGCCCCAGCGGTCCACCACGGCGATATAGGCGCCGAATTCCTCATAGACCTTCTGGGCCATGCGGTTCAGGTATCTCCGGGAGGACTGGAACAGATACATGCCCCCGGCGCCGCCGTTCTGGTCCGCCGCCAGGAAGGCGATTTCCTCCGCCTCCGAGGCCAGATAGTCCAGCCGGGCATTGATCCGCTGATCCCGCAGGCTGAGGTAGCTCAGCACGCTCAGCGCAATGGTCAGCAGCAGGATCACGCTCAGCACCACCGCCATGATCCGCGCGAAGAGACTGTTCACCCTATTCCCCTTCTTCTCTCGTCAGCATCCGGGCGATCACCGCGTGCAGATGCTCATCCTTCTGATGCACATAGTTCACCGAGGAGGGATGCACCGTTCCGTCCCTCCATCGGATTTCCCCGGTTCCGTCCGCCCGCAGGCCGTAGTCCTCCCGGCGCCTTCCCTCCGGGGGGAGCAGCACCGTCAGCCGGTCCCGCACCCGGTTTCCCAGCATCACGGTATACCGGCCCGTCCCCGGATCCACGCTGAAATGGTTTCCCGTGAACCCGCCGATGCCGAAGGCCGCGTCGCTCATGTGCGCCGGGATCTCCGAATAATACTGATCCGGATGCCGGCGATAGCAGCAGTATCCCAGATACTGGGTGTAGCTCCCGTCCGGGAGCATGCGCCCCGTCCGGTTCACGGCCATCTGCGCCAGCCCTTCCGGCTTCAGGAGGCGGCCCGCCAGCAGCGCCCGCGCCAGCCGCTCCATGTCCTCCAGGGTGGAAAAGAGCCCCGCGTGGCCGCACAGATCCCCGGTATCCCCCTGCAGGATCGCCGCCTTGGGGTCGTGGGGAATGCCCCGGGCCGGATCGCTCCGGCAGATCCAGTCCTCCCCCTCGATCCGGTATTCGGGGCCGTAGAGCAGGCAGTCGGCCCGCCGGTTTTCCGGCACCGCCGCCCAGGTATTCTCCATCTCCGCGGGCGCCGTCACCAGCTCCTTCACGCAGTCCGCCAGGCTCCGCTCCGCCGTCCGTTCGATGACATATTTCAGAATCATGGCGGGAATGTCGGAATAGGCCCTCCTTCCCGGCGCGCCGACCGTCTCCGTTTCCCGCAGGCAGAAAAGCGCCTGCTCCCGGCTCGCCTGCCGGTCGATCCGCTCCGGGGTCTTCAGCTGAACCTGGAAGGCCATCAGCTGCTCCACGGTCACCGGGCCCAGCCGGCGGAATTCCGGGCAGTACTCCCGCACCCGCCGCCGCGGATCCAGCCTGCCCTTCTCCCACAGGCGCATCAGGCAGAGGCCGGTGAAGATCTTGGTCACGGACGCCAGGTCAAAAACCGTCTTTTCGCCCATGTCCCGCCCGTCCCAGGCCCTCAGGCGGCGGTTTCCCTGTCCGCAGGCCACGGCCAGGCCGTCCATGATGCGGGTCTGCCGGGTGAAGTAGCCGATGGCCTCCCCCAGCTCCCGAACCGCTTCGCTCATCCGCCTCTCCTCAGTTCAGTTCAAACTTGTATCCCACGCCCCGGACCGTGTGAATGCTCCATCCGTATTTCTCGCTGTCGGGCAGCTTCTCCCGCAGGCGCTTGATATGCACGTCCACCGTGCGGCTGTCCCCGTAGAAATCGAAATCCCAGACCTGCCGCAGCAGCTGCTCCCGGGTGAACACCTGATTGGGCGAGGAAGCCAGAAAGTAGAGCACCTCCAGCTCCCGGGGCGGCATGTCCAGCCGCTTTCCCTCATAGTAGACCGCGTATTCCGCCAGGCTGATCGTCAGCCCGGGGAAGGAAAGATCCGTCTTCTTCTCCTCCTCGCCGCCCTGGGTCCTGCGCAGCACCGCCTTCACCCGGGCCACCAGCTCCTTGGTGTCGAAGGGCTTGGTGATGTAATCGTCCGCTCCCAGCTCCAGCCCCAGCACCTTGTCGAAGGTCTCGTCCCGGGCGGTCAGCATGATCACGGGAATCTGGCTGCTCTTCCGGATGTTCCGCAGCACCTGGTACCCGTCCATACCGGGCAGCATCACGTCCAGCAGCATCAGGTCCGGAGGGAGGCGGGTAAACTCCTCCACCGCGCTGTCGCCCCGGCTGGCCGTGCGCACCTCGTAGCCTTCCTTCTCCAGGTACAGCGATACCAACGTGGAAATGTTCGGATCATCGTCCACCACCAGAATGTTCGGTTTCTCCTTCATGCTCTTCCCTCCGCCTATTTCAGCGTAACCACGGTCACGCCGTCCTCGCCCTCCCCGTACATGCCGGGGCGGCAGGATTTCACATGCCGGTTTCTTCTCAGATCCTGCCGGATGCCGCTCTTCAGCACGCCGGTGCCCTTTCCGTGAATGATGCTGACCTCGTGCAGCCCGGCCATCACGGCTTCATCCAGATAGATTTCCACCGCGCCGAGAGCCTCCTCCAGGTTCATTCCCCGCACGTCGCACTCCATCGGAACGGTCCGCGTCATGGTGCCGGTCTTCGCCCGCACCACAGTCTTCTCCTTTTCCGGAGCCTTCCGCGTCAGCCGCAGGTCCTGCAGCTTCGCCTTGAATTTCAGGTTTCCGCTGGCCAGCTCCACCTCGCCCCGGGCATTGGGCGCCGCCAGCACGGAGGCCTCCGTGCCCAGGGTCAGCACCTTCACCTGATCCCCGGGCCGCACGGTCTTCGGCGCCTCCCCTTCCTCCGGGGCGGGGGCGGCCAGCCCCTCGCTCAGCTCGTCGATGCCTTCCTCCAGCCGGTGCCGCAGAGTATTGACCTCCGCGGCGGATCCGGCCTCCTTCTTCATCCGCTTCAGCTCACTGATGATGCCTTCGCTCTCCCGCCGGGCATCCTGGAGGATGCGCCGGGCCTCCTCCTTCGCCTTGCGAACGCTTTGCTCCCGCTTTTCCTCCATCTCCCGCCGCAGCCGCTCCGCCTCATCCCGCAGCTTCAGCGTCTCCCGGCTGGCCTCCTGGGCCAGCTGGCGCTCCCGCTCCGCGATCTGCCGGTGGTATTCCGCGTTGGCGATCACGTCCTCGAATTTCACCTCATCGCTGCTCAGCAGCTTCTTCGCGCCTTCGATCAGGTTCTCCGCCAGCCCCAGCCGGCGGCTGATCTCGAAGGCGTTGCTCTTTCCGGGCACGCCGATGCTCAGCCGGTAGGTCGGCCGCAGGGTCTCCACGTCGAATTCCACGCTGGCGTTCTCAACGCCCTCCGTCGTCAGGGCGAAAACCTTCAGCTCGCTGTAATGGGTGGTCGCCACCGTGCGCACCCGGATGTGCAGCAGCCGGGTCAGAATGCTCTGGGCCAGGGCCGCGCCTTCCGTGGGATCCGTTCCCGCCCCCAGCTCGTCAAAGAGCACCAGATCCCGCGGCGTCACCTCCCGCATGATCTGCACGATATTCGTCATGTGTCCGCTGAAGGTGCTCAGGCTCTGCTCGATGGACTGCTCGTCCCCGATATCCGCCCAGACCTGCTCAAACACCGCCAGCTCCGTCCCCAGCTCCGCGGGCACCTGCAGCCCCGCCTGCGCCATAAGGGTCAGCAGCCCGATGGTCTTCAGGGTGACCGTCTTGCCTCCCGTATTCGGTCCGGTAATCACCAGGGTATTGAATCCCGCCCCGGGCTCCGCTTCCCGGGCCAGATCCGTCTTTTCCCTCTTTTCTCCCGCGGCCCGCTCCTCCCGCTTCTTTTCCGGCGGATAGCCCAGATAAATATCGCTGGGCACCACCTTCTCCGGATCCAGCAGCGGATGCCGCCCGCGGACGATATGGAGGAAGCCCGCCTCATTCATTTTCGGCGCCGTGCACCGCAGCCTGCGGCTCAGCAGTCCCTTCGCGAAGATGAAGTCCAGTTCCCCCAGCATCTCGACGCTGTCACGCAGCTGCGGCGCCAAGGGGGCGACCTCATTGCTCAGCGCGGCCAGTATCCGGTCAATCTCCCGGGCCTCCCGGATCTCCCATTCCCGGATCTCGTTGCCCATCTCCACCGCGGCCATGGGCTCGATGAACAGGGTGGCGCCGGACGTGCTCTGGTCGTGCACCAGCCCGGGAACCTGCGCGCGGTATTCCGCCTTCACCGCCAGCACATAGCGGTTGTTCCGCATGGTCAGGATCGTATCCTGCAGATACTTCTGCACCGCGGAGGACCGGATCATCTGGTTCAGCCGGTCCTTGATCCGCTCCTGCGCGCCGCGCAGGTGGCGCCGGATATTCATCAGCTCCGAGGAGGCCCGGTCGGCGATCTCGTCCTCGCTGAGGATGGCGTCGGTGATGTCCCGCTCCACGTTCCGGGCTTCCGTCAGCAGCTCCGCCCGGCCCCGCAGCAGGGGCGTATTCTCCCGGTCCGTGATCAGCGCGTCCCGGGCCGCCCGGCTGGCGCGCAGCAGCGCCGCCACGCTCAGCAGCATGCCGGGGCTCAGGGTTCCGCCCTTCTCGCAGACCGTGAGGGCGGGCCTGGCATCCGGAAATTCCGTCAGCGGGTGTCCGCCCACGTACTGGAGGATCACCGTGGCTTCCTCTGTTTCCCGCTGGGCCCGTTCAATGTCATACATCGTATCGGAGGGAACCAGCGCCATGCATTTTTCCGCTCCGATGGCCGTCAGCGCGCCTTCCGCCAGCATCTCCCGAATGCGGGTGAACTCCAGCACCCGCAGGTTTCTTTCCGTCATCATCCGTCCGTTCCTCCCGCCGCCGCTTTCGGCCAAGCCTTCCTTTTTTCTATATTCGACGTCCCTTTTCTTCTTCCTTCTCCCCCGAAGGCGCTCCGTCTCCGGGCGGGGGCGGCGGAACCGGCGGGAAAGCGCGGAAAGCGGGCTCCCTTTCGGGGAGTCCGCTTCCTGCCAATCCGTTCCGGGAGTTTCCTCCCGCGGTCAGTTGATCGCTTCGCCGTTCACATACAGCGTATAGCCGTTTCCGACAATCCGGGAGGCATCCCCCTCCAGGGAGGAGATCCAGGTATCCGCCGTCAGCGTCCAGGTGCTGGTGTCGTCCAGAATCACGGCGACGTTCCCGACCTCGGAGGAGACCGCGTCCCCCTTCGCGCTGGTGATTTCGCCGCTGACCGTTCCCTCAAAGGCGGAGCTGTTCCGCAGCGTCAGCGTCAGGCTCGCGTTGTCCCCCACCAGGATCGTGCCGCTCATTTCCTGGCCGTCCGTGATCAGCTCCGCGGTATTGGAGGCGCCGTTCCACCCGTCGTCACAGACGGAGAGAAGCACGTCGCTGCCCTCATTGATCAGGTCCACGCCGCTCAGCGTGATCATCGCGTGGGTGTTGGTCACATGGAACATGTGCCCGCTCCGGCTGGTGAGGCTGCCCCCGGTCATCGTAAAGGAGGAGGTGCCGCTGTCCGCGTCGCCGCTCATGGACTGATAGATCATGATGCTGTCCAGGAAGGTGGCCTTCCCGTTCATGGCGGTGTTGTTCGCGGTCAGGTCGCAGTTCTCCAGGGTGATGGAATTCATGCCCTCGATGCACACGCCCTCGGACAGGTTGGACACCAGCGTGGCATCCCGCACCGTGATATCCGCCGTGGAATAGATGGCCGGAGACCCCAGGCCGTTGGAGGTATAGGTCCCTCCGCTGACCTCCACCGTGCCGCCGCCCCGGTCCGTCCGGATCGGCGCGGAGGAGCCGCCGGAGGTGGTCACGGTCAGGTTGTTCGCGTAGGTTATCCCGCCGCCCGTGGTCATGATTCCGCCGGATCCGTTGCCGGTGGTGGTAATGGTGGTATCGCTGATCACCACGGTGGTGCCGTCGCCGCCGGCGCCGTTGGAGGCGCCGTTTCCGCCGTAGCAGAAAACGCCGTTCGCGCCGTCCGCGTCCGAGGTCACGGTGCCGCCGGAAATGGTGGTCACCGATCCGCCCATCACCAGCAGCGCCGCGTTCAGCCCGTAGAAGTTGCAGCTGTCCCCGCCGCTGGAGCTCCCCGTCTTGGTCACCGTGGGATCCGTGATGCGAACCTCTTCCTCCGTGTTCACGATCAGCGCGCTCTCGTCCGCGGTGTCCGAGGCGTAGGTCTGGCCGGACTGCTCGTCGGCGGCGGTGATTTCCGTCGCCGCGGTATATTCAAAGGACGCGCTTCCGCCTCCGGGCGGGGTGCCTCCCCCAAATCCGCCGCCCTCCCCGGGGGCTCCGTCGGGCGGCGTTCCCATCGGACCGGACGGCGGGTCTCCGGGCGGGGTCCCGCCGGGGCCGCCTTCGGGGGGCGTGCCCATGGCGCTGGACGGCGGATCTCCGGGCGGGGTGCCGCCGGGGGCATCCTCCGCGAAGGCCGCCGCGGAGGTCAGCATCATCAGGACCAGCAGAAGGCTCAGTATCTTTTTCACAGGAAATCGCTCCTTTCCTCTTCTCCGTTTCGTTCGCCGGCCGCGGCTTCTTCCCTCAGCCGGCACCCGCATCCTAGCGCAGCTGCCTTGAAGAAACCTTGAAGCTTTTCCTTTTTTCGGATTTTCTTCCGGTCTCCGTCTCCGGCCCTCCTTCCGGCGGATCGTCCCGGGCGGCGCGTTCTCCGGAAAGAAACGGAAGCGGGTCCCCGTCCGGGGCCCGCTTCCTTCCGTTCAGATCCAGAGCATGGGATCCTTTCCCGTGATTTTCGCCAGGATTTCCGCCATCCGGTTCCGGGCTCCCTCATAGCGATTCAACATGGGCCAGTACCTCCTTCGGAATTTCCGTGGGACAGGCGTCCCCGCTGTCCGCGAACACCGCGCAGACCAAGGTATGGGTCCCCTTTTCCATTTCTCCCGTCAGCATGGGCAGCTGCGTCCGGGGATACATCAGATTCGTATTGGGCTCCATCCAGATCATCCGGCCTTCCCGGTTCCCCTCCAGGCTGAAGATGCCGCTGGAGCCGAAGGCGCCGTGCGCGGCGGCCATCCCGCCTTCCGCCCGCAGCGCCGATGCAATCCGGTCGCAGGGGCGCGCCCCCGCCCAGTCCCGCCGGATGGCAAAGGCGCCCTCCGCCGTCTCCAGCGGGATCTCCGTGCGGATCACATGCTTCCGCAGATGCCACAGCCCCTCCGCCGTCTCCACGGGCAGGATCACGCTTTCGATTTCCACCCCGGTCAGGGGACTCCAGCGGAAGCGGACCCGGTCCTCCTTCATCTCGAATTCCTCGCAGCCGCTCCGGCCGTGCCACAGATCCCGTCCCTTCCGCTTCACGGCCAGCATGGAATCGTATCCGCCCTTTTCCAGGGTCGTGGCTTCCTTGGCGACGGAGAAGGTGAACTGGGTGGAATAGGCGAATTTTTCGTATTTTTCGTCCTCGTGCATATGCTCCCATCCGTGGTTGCCCGCGGTATAGGCGATCACCTGCCGGTTCTCCCGGTCCCGCGTCAGGAGCATGCGCACCTGCGCATCCAGGAAGCGGCGCGGCGGCAGATCGTCCTCCTCCTCCGCCTGCCAGAAGGGATGCTCCTCCGGCAGCGCCAGGGCCGCGAAGGTCTTCATGCCCCAGTAGGGGGAGCCCGGCGCGTTGTATCCCTCCGCCATGCACAGGTTCGGATATCCGTATCCCACCGTGAGCACGCCGTCCCGGTCCCGAATCGGCAGAGCCAGCCAGCTCCGCAGGTTCTTCAGCCACAGCCCCTTCATCCGGCCCCAGCTCATCCCTTCCGGCCGCGTGTCGGCGAAAGCCATCACGCTCCAGAAGGCGCCCTGGGCGAACCGGTAGGTCAGGCTCCGCCCGTAGGGCAGCGCCCGTCCCTCCCGGTCAAACCAGCAGGCAAAGCGCGGCGCGATCAGCCGGGCCCGTTCCTCAAAGCGGGCCGCCCGCGCCGCGTCCCGGTCCCGCATGGCCGCCGCGTACACCAGGTCGTAATAATGGAAACCCCAGATGGTGTAATAGTCCCGCTTGGTTTCATAATCGAAGTACCAGCCGTCCCCCACATAATGGCTTTCCATCATGTCCAGGTCTTCCTTCATCCGGGCTTCGTCCACCGGCAGGCCCACCTTCAGGAAGCCGGTGTTGACCAGGATGCGGAAATACCGCCAGTTGTTCTTCGGCATGTCATAGCGGTTGATCTGGTTCAGCCAGGCATAGAGGTTGTCCTGCTCCGCCGGGGAGAGCTCCTCCCAGAACCGCTCCGGCACAAAGCACAGCCCCATGCCCATCACCGCCATCTCCACCATGCGCTGATCCGAGTCATGGAGGTCTCCCCAGTATTCCTCATGGGCGGGATCCGTTCCGTGCACGATCCCCTGCTTCCAGATTTCCCAGAAGGGCTCCGCCTCCGGGCAGTGTCCCATCAGCATGGGAACGATGGCCCACAGGGCCCTGGAGAAGCCCTCCATTCCGGCCACGTCCTCCGAATAGTGGGCGGATCCGTTTCCGGCAATCATCCGGGCCTTTCCCGGCGTCAGGCAGGCGACGAGGGGCCGCAGCAGCTCCACCGCGGCGTCCACCACATCCTGCCTTGTCTTCAGTGCATTCATGTTCCGTTCCTCCCGGTTCTTCCTGCGTTTTTGGATTCCCGTATTCCCGACCGCTTCCCGGAAGGGGAGCGGAAGAAAAAGGCTGTTCAGCCCAGGGCCGAACAGCTTTTTCTTCCCCGCTTATCAGGCCTTGACGGCCATATTCAGCAGCTTTCTGCTGCGATCCAGGAAGGCAGTGATCTCCTCCGCCTCCAGGGGCTGGGCAGCCATCCGGGCCAGATCGTACACCTGGCGGCAGAGCATCTTCGTTTTCTCCTCCTCCGGATCCATCGCGGCCAGCGCCTGGATGGTTTCGTTCCGGCGGTTCAGCACGAGGGTGAACAGATCCGGCATCGGGAAGCTTTCGCCGTAGAGGCGGCTCATCTCCCGGTACCGGCGCATCTGCTCCTCCTCGGTGACCATGGCGTTCATCTCCGGATCCGCCAGGGACTCCAGCTTCACCTCCAGGTGCTCCTTCCCCAGAGCGTCCCGGAACAGCTTCTGCAGCTTCTCCGCGTCCAGATCCTTGCCTTCCTCGGATTCCTGCTTCAGCCCGTCGATGTCCGCATCGACCCGGGCAAAGGTGAACTTCTCCTCCTCCGTCCCCTGGCTCTCCAGGAAGGACATGAAGTTGTCGTCGATCAGATGGCTGAGAACCGCCACCTGAATGCCCCGGTCCGTGTACAACTTCACCGCGGCGGCCTGCCGCTTCTCATCATTGGTGTAGTAGACCTTCTTCTCCGTCTTGTCGAAGTTTGCGGCCCGGTACTCCTCCAGGGTCAGGTACTTGCCCTCGGTCGTCTTCAGCAGCAGGGAGCCCTTCACCTGATCATAGAATTTCTTTTCCCGCACGCAGCCGTACTTGACGAAGGGAGAGATGTCATCCCAGTATTTCTCGTAGGTCTCCCGCTCGGTGTTCATCAGGGAGTTCAGCTTGTCCGCCACCTTCTTGGTGATATGGCTGGAGATCTTCCGGACGTAGCCGTCATTCTGCAGGAAGGAACGGCTCACGTTCAGCGGCAGGTCGGGGCAGTCGATGACGCCCTTGAGCAGCATGAGGAATTCGGGGATAACCTCCTTGATGTTGTCCGCCACGAAGACCTGGCCGGCGAAGAGCTTGATCTGCCCGTCATTGGGGCCGAAATCCCGCCGGAGCTTCGGGAAGAACAGGATGCCCTTCAGGTTGAAGGGATAATCCACGTTCAGATGGATCCAGAACAGCGGGTCCTCAAAATCCATAAAGACCCGATGATAGAATTCCCTGTACTCCTCGTCCTTGCAGTCCTTGGGCTTGCGGAGCCAGAGCGGATCGGTATCGTTGATCTTCTCGGGCTTGGGAAGCTCCATGATCTTTTCGGTCTTCGGGGTTCCGTCCTCGTTCTTCTCATCCCCCACGGGAACTTCCTTCTCCACGGGCTTGGCGTTGGCATCCTCCAGGAAAATGGGATAGGCCATGAAGCCGCAGTACCGCTTCAGCACTTCCCGAACCTTCCAGACCTCCAGGAAGTCCTTCTCCTCCTTGGTGATGTGCAGGATCACATCCGTGCCGTGCGTGGTCCGGGATCCTTCCGAAAGCTCAAAGTTCATGCCGTCCTCGGAAACCCAGTGCACCGGCTCGGCTCCCTCCTGACAGGACAGGGTCTCGATTTCCACCCGGTCGGAAACCATGAACACGGAATAGAAGCCCAGGCCGAAATGGCCGATGATATCCCCCTTGTCCTTGCCCTTGTCGTCCTCAAACTGCTTCATGAATTCCGCAGCGCCGGAGAAGGCCACCTGGTTGATGTATTTCTTCACTTCCTCCGCGGTCATGCCGATGCCCGTATCGGAAATGCGGATGGTCTTGCCTTTTTTGTCCACCGTCACATTGACCCGCATGTCCTCTTCGGAATCCGCGTGCAGCATGCGGAACTTGGTAATCGCGTCGCAGGCGTTGGACACCGTTTCCCGCAGGAAAATATCCTTATCGGAGTACAGCCAGCGCTTGATCACCGGCATAATATTCTGCGCGTCAATGGAGACGCTGCCGTTTTCTTTCTGAACAGCCATTTCAATCATCCTCCCGATTCATCGCCCGAAGGCGATTCATGCTTTTCCGAACGGTATTGTAGCACCCGGCGAACAGAAAAGCAAGAAAAAATTAGCACTCACTTAAAATGAGTGCTAACAGCCCGCATCCTGGAACGCAGCAGGCCCGCGGATTGCTCCGCGGGCCCGGTGCTGCAGGGAGAATCCCTGCCTGATTTACATTTCCTCGTCCAGATCCTCTTCCAGCAGGGCCAGATCGTCCTCTTCCTCCTCCTGCTGGGCCTGGATCGCGGCCGCGTCCTCCTCCGTGGGCTCCGCGTCCTTCTTCGCGAAGAGCTCCGCCCGGAGCTTCGCGTCGATTTCCGCCGTCAGCTCCGGATGCTCCTTCAGATACAGCCGGGCATTGTCCCGGCCCTGCGCCAGGCGCAGATCCCCGTAGCTGAAGAAGGCGCCGCTCTTGTGGATGATATCCCGCTCCACGGCCATGTCCAGCAGGGTTCCCTCCGTGCTGATGCCCTCGCCGTAGATGATGTCGAATTCCGCCAGTCGGAAGGGCGGGGCCACCTTGTTCTTGACCACCTTCACCTTCGTCCGGTTTCCGATGATTTCCGATCCGTTTTTCAGGGGCTCGCCCTTGCGGACATCCAGCCGCACGGAGGAATAGAACTTCAGCGCGCGGCCGCCGGGCGTCGTCTCCGGGTTGCCGTACATGACGCCGACCTTTTCCCGCAGCTGGTTGATGAACACGGCCACGCAGCCCGTTTTGTTGATAATTCCCGTCAGCTTCCGCAGCGCCTGGCTCATGAGCCGCGCCTGCAGACCCACGAAGGAATCCCCCATCTCGCCGTCGATTTCCGCCTTGGGAACCAGGGCGGCCACCGAGTCGATCACCACGACGTCCAGCGCGCCGGAACGAACCAGGGCCTCGGCGATCTCCAGGGCCTGCTCGCCGGTGTCCGGCTGGGCGACATACAGATCCTCGATATTCACGCCCAGCTTCTTCGCGTACAGGGGATCCAGCGCATGCTCGGCGTCCACGAAGGCGGCGATGCCGCCGGCCTTCTGGGCCTCAGCGACGATGTGCAGCGCCACCGTCGTCTTACCGGAGGATTCCGGCCCGTAGATCTCCACGATCCGGCCCCGGGGAATGCCGCCCACGCCCAGCGCCGCGTCCAGCGTCAGGCAGCCGGTGGGGATCACCGGAATATCCCGGCTGATGGCATCGGCGCCCAGCTTCATCACGGAGCCCTTTCCGAACTGCTTGTCCAGATCGGCCAGCGCATGCTCCAGCGCCTTGAGCTTCTCTTCCTGCACATTGGGGGTCATGACCGTCTTTTCCGGCTTCGCCGCCTTCTTCGCTGCCATCTCATTTTCCTCGCTTTGCTTCTTCTTCCGCCCCGGAGGCGGTTCCGTTTCTGACAGCGCTATCTTATCAGATTTTTGCATACTTTTCAAGGGCAAATCACAAAATTTTTGCGCTTTGTCCAATTTTTTTGGATTTTCAGCCCTTCACCGCGGCTTTTCTCTTCCCCCGGTTGCTGAGCACCACGCTCTGCAGCACGATGAAGAAGAAGAG
Organism: uncultured Eubacteriales bacterium; assembly: GCA_900316415.1. Classification (GTDB taxonomy): domain Bacteria; phylum Bacillota; class Clostridia; order Christensenellales; family Aristaeellaceae; genus Aristaeella. The sequence continues at coordinate 64,371 of ONCV01000001.1, read as the reverse complement.
CATCAGCCCGGTGGTAATGCTCTGCCACCAGGGCTCCTTCAGCCCGCTGGTCACAACGATTTTCTTGATGGTGGTCAGGGTCAGCGTGCCGAACAGGGTGCCGATGACGCTGCCCACGCCGCCGGTCAGCAGGGTGCCGCCGATGATCGAGGACGCGATGGCGTTCATTTCCGCCCCCGCCGCGTTGGTGGCGTTGCCCGCGCCGGTATGCATCATGAACACAAAGCCCGCGATGCCGCTGAGCAGGCCGCTGATCAGATAGGTGACAAACCGGGTCCGCTTCACATTGATGCCCAGCATCAGCGCGCTCTGCTGATTGCCGCCCAGGGCGTAGAAATTCCGGCCCATCCGGGCAAATCTCAGCAGGGCCCAGACCGCCGCCACGCACAGCAGCGCCACGGCCACGCCCAGTTCAATCCGGCCGGGGATCAGGTTTCCGTTCTTCGCCACATAGCCCAGCCAGGGAATTTCAATCTTGATGCCGCGGATGGCGTTCATGCCCTCGTGGGCCAGCTTCTGGGGGTTGACCGACAGGATGGTCGTCATGCCCCGGGCGAAGAACATGCCCGCCAGGGTCACGATAAAGGGCTGGATCTCCAGATAGCTGACCAGCAGGCCGTGAACCAGGCCGAAGGCCAGGCCGATGCCCAGCGCCAGCAGCAGCGCCATCGGGATATTGCCGCCCCCGTTCAGATACAGCACGCAGCTCATGACCACCAGGCTGGTGACCCCGCCCACGGAGATGTCGATGCCGCCGCCGATCATGACCACCGTCAGCCCGCAGGCCACGATGATCAGCGCCGCGTTGTCATTCAGCAGGTCGAACACCTGCTGCGCCCGGAGAAAGCCGCCGCCCAGCAGAATCATGGCCAGGGCATACATCACCGCAAAGATGCAGATGGTAATCGTCATCAGCAGCTGGGTATCCGTCAGCGGCTCCCGCCGTCTGATCTCCTTTGTGTTGCTCACGGTACCTGCGCCTCCTTCCCGGCCGCGGCGGGCCGTCTGCCCGCCAGCCGTCTCGCCATCATCCCCGCGAACCAGCGCTTCACCACCGGGGATCCGATCACGACCAGCAGAATGATCACGATGGCCTTGTAGGCCTTCACATCCGTGGAGGAAACCTTCATGGCATAGAGCGTGATCGTGAGCATCTGGATCACATAGGCGCCGAGAATGGAGCCGCTGATTTTGAATTTTCCGCCTCCCAGGCTGTTTCCGCCGATGGCGACCGCCAGGATCGTGTCCATCTCGATGTCGATCAGCAGGGTTTCATGGTTGATCAGCTGCAGCCGGCACACGCCGATGGTGCCCGCCACGGAGACGCAGACGCCCAGCACCATGAAGCTGAGCAGCTTGATGAAGGTGGTGTTGATGCCCATGAGCCGGGCCGCGCTCTGGTTGATGCCCACCGCCTGGGTATACAGCCCCAGGGTGGTGAAGCGGAACACCAGGGAGAACAGGAGCGCCATCAGGGCCACAATCAGCACCGGCGTCGGCACCGGGATGCCGGGGATGAAACTGCCGATGGCCCCGGTGATCGCGCTGTCGATGGTGGGGGTGGCTCCGCCGTTGATCCAGTAGGCGATGGAGCGGCCGCAGGTGTACAGGATCAGGGTCGCGATCATGGGCTGGATCCGGAAGACGGAGACCAGGGTGCCGTTGAAGGCGTCAAAGATCACCGCCACCGCGCAGCACGCCAGGAAGGCCAGCACCACCGTGCCGCCCGTGACCGGGGACGCGCCGCGGATAATTTTGACGAATACGCTGCCCGCGATGGCCGCCGCCGCACCGACGGAAATATCCTGCCCGCCGCAGGCCGCGGTCACCAGCGTCATGCCCATGGCCAGGATCGCCAGCTCGCTGGCGCCGTTGATAATGCTGATCAGGTTGCCCGACAGCACGGTGCTGCCGTTGTTGTTCAGCTTGGTTTCCACGCTGAAGAAGCCGGGATCCCGGATCAGGTTGAAAACCACCAGCAGTCCGATGGCAATCAGCGGGATCAGCAGCTGTCCCAGCCCGCCCCGCTGTTTCCGGGTTGTTGCTCCGGTGCTCACGATGCTTCACCTCCCGCGATCGTTTTCATGACCTGGGCCTGATTCAGGTCCTCCCCGGTCAGCTCGCCCACAATGTTCCGGTCCCGCATGACAATCAGCCGGCTGCAGGTCCGCAGCATTTCCTCCACCTCCGAGGAAATGAAGGTCACGCTGACATTGTCCTCCGCCAGCTTCAGCACCAGCTTCTGGATTTCCAGCTTGGTGCCCACGTCGATGCCCCGGGTGGGCTCATCCAGGATCAGGTACTCCGGATGGGTCAGGAGCCAGCGGGCCAGGATCACCTTCTGCTGGTTGCCGCCGCTGAGGGAGCCGACGGGTGTATCCTTGCTGGCGGTCTTGATGTTCAGGGCGGCGATGTACTCGTCCGCGAACTTTTCCGCCTCCGCCCGGCTGATCGGCCGGAAGAAACCCTTCATCACCTGCAGCGCCAGGATCATGTTCTCCCGCACGCTCAGCTCCGCGATGATGCCGTCCCGCTTCCGATCCTCGGCCAGATAGCCGATGCCGTTCTTCATGGCGGCATACGGCTTGTTGATCCGGACCTCTTTCCCGTGCATCTTCACCTTGCCGCCGGTCACATGATCCGCCCCGAAAATGGCGCGGACGCTTTCGCTGCGTCCGGAGCCCAGCAGGCCCGTGAAGCCGTTGACCTCCCCCTTCCGGATCCGGAAATCAAACGGCCTGGCTGCGGAGGACGAAAGGCCTTCCGCCTCGTAGAGCACCTCGCCCCGGTTCGCGTCCCGGCTGCTTCCGCCGGAGAAATCCGCCAGCTCGTCCAGCTCCTTGCCCATCATCTTCGCCACCAGCTGCACCTGGGGGAGCTCCTCGATCACGTATTCCCCGACCAGCTCCCCGTTCCGCAGCACGGTGATCCGGTCGCACACCTCATACACCTGCTCCAGGAAGTGGGTCACGAAGATGATGCCCACGCCGCGGCTCTTCAGATCCCGCATCAGGCTGAAAAGCATCTGCACCTCCCGGTCATCCAGGGAGGAGGTGGGCTCGTCGAGAATCAGCACCTTGCACTGCATGTCCACGGCCCGGGCAATGGCGACCATCTGCTGCACCGCCAGGGAACAGGAGCCCAGCTGCTGCCGCGGCCGGGCGGGAATGCCCAGGTTCTTCAGGATTTCGCCCGCCCTGCGCTCGTTCTCCTTCCGGTTCACCCACCGTCCCGTTCCCCGCCCGATATACATGTTCTCCGCCACGGTCAGGTTCGGGCACAGGGTGATCTCCTGATACACCGTACTGATGCCGGCGTTCTGCGCATCCTGCGGCGAATGGATTTTCGCCTCTCCTTCCGCGCCTTCCACCCGGATGCTTCCGCTGTCCTTTTCATAGACACCGGTCAGCACCTTGATCAGCGTCGATTTTCCGGCGCCGTTTTCCCCCATCAGGGCGTGGATCTCCCCCTTGCGCAGGGTGAAGTCCACCTGGTGCAGCGCCCGCACCCCGGGGAATGATTTACAGATTCCCCGCATGGTCAATACGGTCTCGTTGGACATGCAGCCCGCTCCTTTCCGAAAAAAAGCGGTGTGAGCCGCGGAAGGAAATCCACAGGCTCACACCGCGCTGAATTACCTCAGGTTCAGTTCATCGGGCTTGATTAATCCTCGCCCAGGCCATAGGTCGCGATGTCATCATCGGTGATGGTCTTCGCATCGAAGCCCTTCTCCTCGTTGATGATCTTCTTCTCCGCGGGGGTCTCGCCGCTCTTGATCAGGTCCGCGATGATCTGCGCCTGGAAGGGGCTGCACTGTCCATCGTAGTTCCAGTTGCCGGCCTTCAGTTCCTTCAGCGCCCACTTGTTGCAGTCAAAGCCCATCACAACGACCTTGCCGTCCACGCCGTGGGTGATGCCGTTCTCGTCCAGGGCCGCCACAGCGCCCTTGGCCATGCCGTCATTCTCGGCGTAGATCACGTTGAAGTCCTCGCCGCTGTTGATGACGGACTCCACGATCTTCTTGGCTTCCGCTTCATCCCAGGTCGCGGTCTGCTGGGCCACCTTCTTCATGGTGCCCGCTTCGAACTCCGCGTCCAGCGCGCCGGTCCGGCCGATCTGCGCATCGGAACCCATGGCGCCCTGAATATGGATCACGTTGTACTCCGCCAGTCCCTGATCCTTCAGCCAGGTCACAGCGGTCTCGCCTTCCTTGGCCATGTCGGAAACCACAGCGGCTTCGTACAGGTCTTCGGGAACATCGATCATCCGGTCAAACAGATACACCTTGATGCCGGCTTCCTTGGCGGCGGTCAGGACTTCGTCCCAGCCGGTGGTCTCCGCGGCGGAGATCAGCAGCACGTCCACGCCATCGGTGATGAAGCCCTGGGCGGCCTGCAGCTGTTCGTCATTCTTCAGGCTGTAGAAGGGGGTCATCTCAAAGCCGTTCTCGGCGGTAAAGACGGACTCAAAGTCCGCCACGTTGGCAGCCCGGTATCCGGACTCGGACGGGGGATTGTTCACCACACCGACCTTGATCAGGTCATCCGCGTTCGCCATCGCGACCATGCCCAGGCACATCGCCAGCGTCAGAAGCAGTGCAATCAGTTTCTTCATGGAATCGTTCCTCCCTTTCTCTATGAAACCCTCTTCGGTTTCTTTAGGCTGATTTTATCCCAATTCGAACAAAAATGAAATGCACGAATCTTCTTCCCCGGTTCGAATTTGTTTCCGCTTTTTCCGGGGAGGCGGATAAAAAGTTCGTTATTTTTTTAATCCGGTGGATTATCTTTCCCTTCGCTGCGGTACTCGCCCGGCGTCATGCCCACGCTCTTCTTGAACAGGTAGCTGAAGTAATGCGCGTCGTTATAGCCCACCTCGAAGGCGATCTCCGAGGACCTCCGGTCCGTCTCCCGCAGCAGCTCCTTCGCCCGGTTCAGCCGCAGCCCCGTCAGATACTCCGTGAAGGTCTTTCCGCTCTGCTGGGCAAAGACCGTGGAAAACCGGCTGTTGCTCATGCCCACGGCCCGGGCCACATCCTGCAGCATCAGGTTCGGATCCGTAAAATGCTGGGAGAGGAAGAATTTCGCCTCGTTCACCACGCTCAGGGTCTTCTTCTCGCTGGGAAGCTCCCCGACCTCCCGCACGCCCACGATCACCGTGCCGCCCCGCTCCTGCTCAGCCAGCGCGTGGCGCAGGTGCCGGGCCGTCTGCAGGCTCCGCAGGATGCCCCCGGGGCTGTCCACGATTTCCCCGATGCTGATCCGGATCTCCGTGCAGCCGGACCGCTCCAGATCCTGGGCGCTGGAGGCCGCGAAGGCATACGCCCGCTCCTCGGTGTCCGCTTCGCTGTCCCCGAGCACCAGCAGCCGGGAGCCGGTCCGGCAGGGGGAGGCCAGCACCGCGCCGCCGCTGGATTCCGCCAGCTCCGTCAGCACCTCATAGCCCGTCTTCACCGGATGGAAGGCCGCGTCGATCACCGCGTACCGGGCGGACTGGGCCTGGATGCCCATGTTCCGCAGCTCCTGCAGGGTCTTCTCCGCGTCCGTCTCCGTCGTATCCTCGGAATACAGGGCGGTAAGCAGCCTTTCCCGCAGGAACAGGTTCGTTCCTTCCATCCGCTGGCGCAGGCGCTCGCTGCGCTCCCGGTTCCGCCGCTCCTCCGTCAGCTGGGCGCTCACCCGGTCCAGCACCCGGCGCAGTTCCTCCGCGGTGATGGGCTTGAGCAGATACTCCTTAACCCCCAGTTGAATGCCCTGGCGGGCATACTCGAATTCATCGTATCCGCTCAGGATGATGATCCCGATCCAGGGCATCTGGCTCCGGACGATCCGGCAGAGCTCCATGCCGTCCATGAAGGGCATGCGGATATCCGTAATCAGGATATCCGGATTCGTATCCCGAATCATGGGCAGGGCCACTTCCCCGTCCGGCGCCTCTCCCACCAGGGAATACTCCGTGCTGTCCCAGGGAAAGGACGCCCGGATTCCCTCCCGAATGACGATCTCGTCATCCACCAGAAACACCCTGATCATCGTCCGTCAGCTCCTCCCTCGTTCTGCAGGGCACCCGGAAGGACACCGTGGTCCCGCCGGGCCCGCTTTCCAGCTGCAGACCCTCCTGCTGGTTGTAGTACAGCCGGATCCGCAGATTGACATTCACCAGCCCGAAACCGCCGCTTCCGCTGGCGACGGAGGGCTGTCCCTCCGCCATCCGGGCCTTCAGCTGCCGCAGCGTTTCCGCGTCCATGCCCCGTCCCGTGTCCGAGACCCGGAACATCAGCATGCCGCCTTCCTTCCGGCCCTGCACCCGGATCAGTCCGCCGCCCCGGGTATTCTTGATCCCGTGATACAGCGCGTTCTCCACCAGGGGCTGCAGCAGCAGCTTGAGAATATAGAACTCCCCGATCTCCTCCGGAATATCGATTTCATACTTCAGGATATCCCGGTACCGGGTCTGCTGGATGCTCAGATAGCCGGCGATATGCTTCCGCTCCTGGCTGATGGGAATCCAGTCCGCGCCGGAGGACAGGCTGATGCGGAAGAAATCGCTCAGGGCGCTGGTCAGGTGAATGACCTCCTTCTGATCCCCCACCTCCGCCTTCCAGACGATGGCATCCAGCGTATTGTACAGGAAGTGCGGGTTGATCTGGGCCTGCAGCGTGCGCAGCTCCGCCTTCTTCAGGTTTTTCGCGTCCCGCACGTTCTGGCGCATGGTGCTTTCCAGGTTGTCCGCCATTCCGTTGACCTGATCAGTCAGCTTCTTCAGCTCCACCACGTCCGTCTGGGGGATCCGGGTCGTCATGTCCCCGCCCGCCAGCCGCTCCGTGCCGCTCTCCAGCGCCTGAATGGGCTGGCGCACAAAGATCTCGGTCTGCCGGCTGGCCCGGCGGATCATCACCAGGCCCGCCAGCAGCAGCAGGAGCTCCGCTCCGGCCGTCCCCAGCACCACCCGGTGCAGCACGCCGCTCATGCGGGCCGCCACCCCGATCTCCTGGGTGATGTAGTGGTTCATCATGCTCTCCGCCAGGGCGGCCACGCTCCGGATCTCCTCGAGAATCCGCTCACTCTCCACCACGGGCCGGTTTTCCCGGATGTTGTCCCACACCTGATCCACATACTGGCTCAGGGTATCCATGGTCCGCCCCGTCACCACCGGCTCCAGGCGGTTCGGGTTCCCCGCTTCCGCCGTGATCTGCCGCAGCGTCTCCTGCACCGTCTGAATGTCCGCGTATACGCTGCTCTCCTCCGGCGCCTCCCGGCCGCTGATGACCTGCCAGACCCCCTCGGGAATCTCCTCCGCCACCACCGGCTTCAGCCGCGCCACCGCTTCCATCCGCTGAATGCTCCGGGTGTACCTGCCGGAAAACAGCAGCATCATGGCCAGGCTGACCACCACGGGCACCAGCAGGATGCCCGTCTGAATCCGGCTCATCCGGGCAATCCGCCCGATCAGGCTTTTTTCCCTTCCCTGCTTCATGTCAGTATCCCCGGGGCGGCAGGCTGCTCAGATCCTGCTCGTCGCTGAAAACCTTTTCCACGGGATGCGTCTCCCTTTCCACCGTTTCCCCCCGCTTCAGGGCCAGCGCCGTTTCCATCAGGGTGGAGCCCAGCATGGGGGTGCATTCCACAATGCAGTTGATCTTTCCTTCCTTCAGGATGTCGATGGCCTTCTGTCCGCCGTCAATGGAGATGATCACCAGATCCTTTCCGGGAACAAAGCCCGCCCGCTCGATTTCCGGCAGCGCGCCCAGGGTCATCTCATCGTTGTGACTGTAGACCACGTCGATTCCGTCCCCGTATTTTTCCAGCAGGTACCGCATGCACTCGGCGCCGCGGCTGATCAGGAAATCGCCGTTCACGCTCTCCAGCATCTCCAGCCGTTCATCCCCCGCGATAGCGTCCCGGAAGCCCGCCTGCCGCTGCCGCATGGGGGTGGAGTCCTCCGTTCCCGTGATCTCCACGATCCGGAGCTTCTCCTTTCCCAGGGTGTCCGCCTTCCGCCGCAGGTATTCCCCGGCCTGGAACCCCTCCTGATAGAAATCCGCCCCGATCTTGCAGACGTACAGGTCCTGCTCCTCCGTCACGATGTCCCGGTCCACCAGGATCACGGGGATCCCGGCCTGCCGGGCCTCCTTCAGCACATGGTCCCAGCCCTCCTCCACGATGGGGGAGAAGGCGATCACGTCCACCCGATAGGCGATGAAGCTCCGCAGGGCGGCGATCTGGTTTTCCTGCTTCTGGTTCGCGTTTTCCATCATCAGGCCGATGCCATATTCTTCCGCCTTCTGTTCAATATCCCGGGTGTTTCCGATGCGCCAGGAGCTCTCGGAGCCCAGCTGGCTGAAGCCCAGCAGCAGGGACGGCTCCCCCTGCTCCCGGGTTTCCTCCTCCCGGGCGCCGCAGGCGCACAGCAGCCCCAGCAGCGCCAGCAGCAGCGCGGCCAGGCGGATCTTTCCCTTCATGCGTTTTCCCCCTCCCGTTCTCCGGAATTCTCCCCGCCGCTCCGGGGCGGCTCCGTCCAGCGATACGCCCGGCGGGCTCCGGAGGCATCCGTGAACATCAGATCCGGCAGCTCCCGGCCCTCCGGCCAGGCCAGGGAATCCACCAGCGCGGGATACCGGAAGGACCGCTGATACCGCGCCTCCGTCCGGAATTCCGTTCCCTGAATCCGACCGGTCTCCCAGGCCTCGATCCGGTCCTCCGGGGGAACCCGTTCCGGCCAGAGATCGCCCGGCAGCTCCAGCCCCCGCATCCACAGCCGGCCGGCTCCGGGGTCATATTCCGTCAGGGCGGGCGCCGGCTCCTCCGCCGTCGGGCAGACCACGGTCAGGTTTTCCGCCTTCAGCCGGCTCTGGCAGACCGCCAGCGCCTCCGGGCAGGTGTCCATCCCCGCGTACCGGCAGCCCAGCCGTTCCGCCGCCTCCAGCGCCGTGCCGCTTCCGCAGCAGAAATCCACCACCAGATCCCCTTCCCGCACCACCGGCCGCAGCAGCCGGTCCAGCAGCTTCAGGGGCTTCTGGGTGGGATATCCCGTCCGCTCCGGATCCTTCTGCTGCAGAAAGCCGATATCCGTCCACACATCCCCCGGATACACCGGCTCATCATCGTAATATCGGTATTCCTTCCCGTGGGAGGTAATGCTGGAATAGGTCCGGCCGTTCTCGTCCACGCCCCGGGCCATATGGTTTTTCCGGTTTCCCTGCCGCTTCAGCGGCACCCGGGACAGGTCGAACCGGTATCCCGGTCCCTTCGCGTACATCAGGATGGTTTCATGCTTGCGCGGGAAGCTTTTCTTGCTTCTTCCCCCGCTCTCATAGGCCCAGATGATCTCGTTCAGAAAGCGCTCCGGTCCGAACACCCGGTCGCAGAGCAGGCGGCCCCGCGCAGACATCCGCCAGTCCAGATGCAGGCAGAACACGCCCTCCTCCCCCAGCAGCTCCCGCCCCAGCGAGATCACCCGGCGAAGAAAGCGAAGGTATTCCTTTTCATCGGGGAAGCGGTCCGCGTATCCTTCCATCGTCAGGCTCGGGGAACCCCTGCGCCAGCCCTTCTCCCCGTAGGGCCGCTTCCGGGAGAAGGCCTCCCCCGTCATGAACGGCGGATCCGCGTAGACGCACTGCGCCTTGCCCCGCAGGGCCTTCAGCTCCTTCGGCGGCTTCATGACGCTGCCGAGGATCAGCAGGTTTTCCCCCGGTCCGTACACCGTTCGCTGAATCGGTACCTGTTCGTACATGCCGTTTCACCCCGCCTTTCCTTTTTCCGGCCCCGGCGCTTCCGCTGCTATTCCGCGCCGAGCCGGATCCGAAGCGCCTTCAGCTCCGCCTGTTCCTCCGCCAGCCGCTCCAGGAAGGCCCGCTGCGCTTCCTCCTCCGCCAGCAGTTCCCCCGCCCGCTTCACCGCTTCCGCGAAGGCGGGATCCATCCCCCGCTTCCCGTTCCGGGCCAGGGGGCAGACCGCCCGGGACCGCTCGTCCGTCCGGACGCGGATCTCCCCGTTCTCCGGAACCGGCAGCAGCGGAAACATCCGGCAGGCCAGGGGCCGGTCCTCCCGGCGGCAGCTTCCCGGACAGATCAGCAGCAGTTCCCTTCCCGCGGGCAGGATCCGCCATTCCCCGGACTCCTCATAAAAATCCTCTTCCCCGGGGAAGAGAAGCATTCCCGTCTCCTCCCCCTCCAGGGACGCGCAGCAGCGGGCGCCGCAGAGCCTGCCGCAGTCCCTCTTCAGGGGCGTCAGGGTCTCCAGCATCTCCCGCGCGGCGCGCAGCCGCTCCATGCTCACCTTTTTCCTCCCCCTCAGGATTCCGCCAGCTGAATGCCCCGGATATCCGCTTCCTCCACGGTCATGTACGCCGTTTTCTGATGGGTGTAGATCACCTTGCCCGGCGCGGCGCCGGACGGCTTGCGGACATATTTCCGCAGAGTATAGTCGATGGGAACCAGGCTGCTCCGCTGCCCCCGGCTGTACCATGCCGCCAGCAGCGCCGCCTGCTTCAGGGTTTCCGGGGGGATCTCCCCCTCCGCCCGGATAATCACGTGGCTTCCCGGCATATCCTTCGCGTGCATCCACATCTGATTCGGCTCCGCCTCCAGGGTCAGCCGGTCGTTCTGCACCGCGTTCTTGCCCACCAGGATCTCAATCCCGTCCGCGGAGATATACCGGTAGGGCCGGCTCCGGGGCAGGCTCCGCTGCTGGCGCCGGTTGGTGTTCCGTTTCATGTATCCCGTCCGGACCAGCTCCCCGCGGATTTCCTCCAGCTCGCTTTCGCCCACGCACTTCCCCACGTCCAGCAGCATGCCCTCCAGATAGTCCAGCTCCTGCAGGGTCTTTTCCTTCTGCTCCGCCGCCACCTGCCGGGCGGAACGGGCCTTCTGGTATTTTTTGAAGTAGCGCTGGGCGTTCTGGCTCGGCGTCAGGCGCAGGTCCAGCGGAATCGTGAGGGGGCCCCCCTCCGGATCGTACCAGTTGGGCAGGGTGACCTCCGCCGCTCCCTTCTGCAGGGCGTAGAGGTTCGCGTTCAGCACCTCGCCCATGATCCGGTATTCCTCCATCCGGGCCGCCCCGGCCAGCTCCTCCTCCTGCAGCGCCAGCTTCTTCTCGCACCGCTCGATCTGCGTTTTCAGCAGCCGGACCATCGATGCGCTCTTCTGCCGCAGCCGGTCCTGCTGATCCCGGGTGGCATAATAGGCCTCCAGCGCCCGGCTCAGGCTGGGAAACTCCCGCTGCCGGTCCGGATTTCCGCTCAGGAAGGGGAAGGGATACACTTCCGCGGCCTCGCCCTCCTCCGTGTATTCCACCCGCGGGCCCTCCATCTCCGGCAGGCGGCGGAACAGCTCCACCGTCTTTTCGCAGCAGGCCGCCGGATCCTCCGGCTCCCCCCCGCCCGGTCCCAGAACCCGCAGGGCAATCTCCCGGGCGCTGGCGCCGCTGAGCCCGCAGACCGCCCCGGCCAGCGCCTTCGCGAAGGGAACGCCCGGCGTTTCCGCCAGCTTCTCCCGCAGCTGTTCCGCCGTCATCTCCGCCGGATCCAGCCGGTTCTGCCCCGGGGGCGGGGCATAGGGCAGCCCGGGCTGCACCTGCCGTACCCGGCTCATTTCCATGTTCACATGATGGGCGGATTCCAGAATCCTGCCCTCCCCGTTGAGGAGCATCAGGTTGGAATGCTTTCCCATGATTTCCAGCACCAGCCGGCGGGGCTCATGATCTCCCATCTCCCCGATGGTATCCATATCCAGATAGACAATCCGGTCCCCGCCCACCTGCCGGACGCTGAGCACGCGGCCGCCCAGCAGCTGTTTCCGCATCAGCATGCAGAGCGCCGGGGGTTCCAGCGGGTTGGGAAACTTCTGACCGGTCAGATGGCAGCGGGCATTGTTGGCGGAGGCGCACAGCAGCAGGCTCCGGTTTTCATTCCCGTTCCGGATCACCAGAATCACCGTGTCCCGCTCCGGCTGGGTGATCCGGTCAATCCGGCCCCCCGCCAGCGCCCGATCCAGCTCCCGGGCCACAAATCCCACCATCATTCCATCCATGGGCATCTGCGCTCTTCCTCCATATTTCCCGTTTTCCTTCCTGTAGTGTAGCACTTCCCCGGCAAATTGCAAGGCGGGAACCAAAAAAGGCACCTGCCGCCGGGTTTGCCCCGGCGCTCAGGTGCCTGCTCCGTTCGGTTCCGCGAAAAGGCCTCAGGCCAGTCCGCTCAGGTGCTCCACGAGAATTTTCACGCCGATCAGGATCAGCATGATCCCGCCCAGCAGCTTCGCCCGGCTTTCCAGCTTCTCCCCCAGCAGCCGGCCCAGCAGGACGCCCGCCAGGCACATCAGGAAGGTCACCAGCCCGATCGTCAGCACCGCGGCTCCCACGTTCACGGACAGGAAGGCGAAGGTGACGCCGGTCACCAGCGCGTCAATGCTGGTGGCCACGGCCAGGGGAAGCATGACCCGGGGGGAAACGTCCCCGTCCATTCCCTCCTTCTCCGGATGGAAGGATTCCCGGATCATCAGGCCGCCGATCACGCTCAGTAGCACAAAGGCAATCCAGTGGTCCACGCCGGCCACCGCGGCGCTGAACTGTTCCCCGATCAGATAGCCGATCAGGGGCATGCCCATCTGAAACCCGCCGAAATATCCGCCGATGAGAAAGGTTTTTTTCAGGTCTCTGCGGGGCATGCTCAGGCCCTTGCAGACGGACACCGCGAAGGCATCCATGGCCAGCCCGACCGCGATCAGCAGCACATCCCAGAAATCCATTGATTCACATCCTCAGCAAAGAGATTATCCTTCCGGCTCCGCTTCCGCCGGATCCCGTTCCGCGTGCCGCATCACGAAGCGAACCGCCAGGGGCATCCAGGCCGTATTGTCCGGCACCGTCTGATCCGCGGACACGGAGGTGATCTCCTGGCAGGTGGACAGCCCATGCCCGCCCCGCTCGAAAATATGCAGTTCAAAGGGCACCCCGTTTCTCCGGCAGGCCGCGGCGTACATCAGGCTGTTTTCCACCGGAACCGAGGGATCCTCCGCCGTGTGCCAGAGGAAGGTGGGCGGCGTTTCCGGCGTCACCCGGGTCTCCAGGGACAGCTCCCCGACCCGCGCCAGCTGGTTCTCCGGGTCGTCCTCCCCGCCCAGCAGGTTGTACCGGGAACCCTCGTGGGCGAATTCGCCCAGGGTCAGCACCGGATAGCACAGCAGCTGGCTGTCCGGCTTCCAGGAGGCGCCGCCGTCCAGCGCCCGGGCCAGCTCCGGCTCTCCCCACAGGGTGCCCAGCGTCCCGGCCAGGTGCCCGCCCGCGGAGAAGCCCAGCACGGAGATGGCGTCCGGCCGCACATGCCAGCGGGCCGCGTTCTCCCTGCAGTACTGAATGCTCCAGCCCAGCTCCAGCGCGGAAACGGGATAGCGGTTCGGCGCCACGCTGTAGCGCAGCACCGCCGCGTGAATGCCCTCCGCCAGAAACTTCAGCGCAACGGCCTCCGCCTCCCGGTTGGAGCACCAGGCGTACGCGCCGCCCGGCACCACGATCACCAGGGGCCGCTCCGGATTCAGGGTGATCTCCTCCAGGTGCGGCAGCAGCATCAGATGCAGCGTCGCCCTTTCCCGCGGCGCGGGCACGCCCGCCTTCGCGTAATCCACCTCCACCGGGATCATCTGATCCATTCCGCGTTTCCCCCGTTCTCAGACATTGATTTCCACGGCAGCTGCCTGCACGGAATCCAGCAGGGGCTTCAGCTTTTTCAGGTACCGGCTGACCTGCTCCGCGCAGCGGCCGATGTATTTTTCCGGCTGCAGCCCGGCGCGGATTTCCTCCTCCGTCAGCCGGAACTCCGGATCCTTCGCCAGCAGCTCCGGCAGGTTGCAGCTTTCCCCGTTTTTCATCCGGGCCGTCGCCTCCATGGAGCACCGCCGGATGGCCTCATGGGCCTGCTGCCGGTCCGCCCCCTGCTTCACCGCCTCCATCATCAGGTTCTCCGTCGCGATGAAGGGCAGATATTCCATGACCGTCCGCTCCACGATCTTTTCGTTCACATGCAGCCCGTCCGTCACGTTCTGGCTCAGCCGCAGGATCGCGTCCGCGCAGAGGAATCCCTCCGGCAGGGAGATCCGCCGGTTGGCGGAATCGTCCAGGGTCCGCTCCAGCCACTGGGTGGAGGCGGTCATGGCCGCGTTCATCGTATCCGCCATCAGATACCGGCTCAGGGAGCAGATCCGCTCGCAGCGCATGGGATTCCGCTTGTAGGGCATGGCGGAGGATCCGATCTGGTTCTTTTCAAAGGGCTCCTCCACCTGGCGGTCATGCTGCAGCAGCCGCAGGTCGTTGGCCATGCGGTAGCAGCTCTGCGCCACGGCGCTCAGGCAGGACAGGATCCGGCTGTCCAGCTTCCGGGGATAGGTCTGGCCGCAGACATCGTACATCCGCTCGAACCCGAACCGCTCCCGCAGGCGGCGGTTCAGCTCCTCGCACTTTTCTGCGTCCCCGTCAAACAGCTCCAGCAGGCTGGCCTCCGTGCCCGTGGCCCCCCGGCAGCCCAGGAAGGGAATCGCGGACAGCACGAAATCCAGCTCCTCCAGATCGCAGGCCAGATCCTGCAGCCACAGGGTAGCCCGCTTTCCCACGGTCACCAGCTGGGCCGGCTGATAATGCGTATAGCCCAGGGTCGGGCAGGCCTTGTACTTCTCCGCGAAGGCCGCCAGGTTCTTCATGACCTTCAGCAGTTCTCCCCGCAGATACCGCAGGGCATCCCGGTACAGGATCAGATCCGCGTTGTCCGTCACATAGCAGGAGGTCGCCCCCAGATGGATGATCCCGGCCGCCTCCGGGGCAGCCTGCCCATAGGTGTGGACATGGGCCATGACATCATGGCGCACTTCCTTTTCCCGGGCCGCGGCCATCTCGAAGTCGATATCGTCCTGATGGGCTTCCAGCGCGTCGACCTGCGCCTGCGTAATGGGCAGCCCCAGTTCGTGCTCCGCCCGGGCCAGCTCCGTCCAGAGCCTGCGCCAGGTCCGGATCCGGGTCCGCGCGGAAAACAGCTCCAGCATGTATCGGCTGGCGTAGCGGGAGGACAGGGGGGATTCATACTGATCGTACATCTTTTCTCTTTCTCCTGATTTTATCGGGCCGCGCCTCCCCGCCCCCGGGGCGGGGGAGGCCGCGTCAGTATTCCATTTCAGCGTCGTAAACCTTGGCCACGTTGCCCCGCAGCGTCACGCGCCCGTCCTGATACCGGACGTACAGATTTCCGCCGGGCACCTGCACCTGCACATCCGTGCCCTCCTGGCAGTATCCGTTCACCACCGCCGCGGCCACCGCCGCGCAGGCGCCGGTTCCGCAGGCCATGGTCTCGCCGCTTCCCCGCTCCCAGCACCGCATGCGCAGCGTCGTGGGATTCACCACGCGGATGAACTCGGTGTTCACCCGGTTGGGGAAGAGCTTCGAATGTTCAAACTGGGGCCCCAGATGGGCCAGATCCAGAAGATCCACCTGATCCGTGAACACCACGCAGTGCGGGTTTCCGACGGAAACGCAGGTCACCCGGAAGGTCTGGATCTCCGTCGCCGTGCGGGTCTTGTTGGGGCCGCTGATCTGGATCGGCACATCGATGGCCTGATCGCATTGCAGCGCCACCGGAACATCCGCCGGAGCAAAGCTCACTCGGCCCATGTCCGCCGTCACCGACTGCACCTGGCCGAACCGCCTGACCGTCCGCAGCGAGCGCACGCCGCCCGCGGTCTCGATGGTGATCTCTTCCTTCCGGACCAGGCCCCGGTCGTTCAGGTACTTTGCCACGCAGCGGATCGCGTTTCCGCCCGCGGAGCCCTCCGTGCCGTCCCGGTTGAACAGCCGGATCCGGACGTCCGCGACTTCGCTGGGCCGCAGCAGCACCAGGCCCTCCGCGCCGGCGCCGAAATGATTCTCGCACAGCCGGACGCAGATGCTCTCGATTCCTTCCACGCGGCCCTTCAGCGCGTCGATCAGGATGTAATCGTTTCCCGTGGCCTGCATCTTCACGAAGTGCAGTTTCTGCCGCTCCGTGCGCATGCTGTTCAGATCCACCAGCTCCGTGTTCTTTTCCGAATACCTGGACAGGAGCGTATCCGCCAGCGCCCGGGCCGTATCCA
Organism: uncultured Eubacteriales bacterium; assembly: GCA_900316415.1. Classification (GTDB taxonomy): domain Bacteria; phylum Bacillota; class Clostridia; order Christensenellales; family Aristaeellaceae; genus Aristaeella. The sequence continues at coordinate 48,263 of ONCV01000001.1, read as the reverse complement.
GGCTGGTGAAGCAGGGAATGCCCAGCGCCAGCGCCCGCCGGTGCAGCGCGATGTATTCCCGGACCGTGTCGTCCTCCAGCGCGCCGGTATACACGATGTAACGGATCTCCCCGCTGTTCATCAGCTCGTGGATGTGTCCGTCCTCCGTCAGGTCGTGCACCGTATGGACCGGAATTCCCAGCCGGGAGATGGTCTTCGCCGTTCCCTCCGTGGCGTACAGCGTGCAGTGCAGGTCATAGAACCTGCGGGCCAGATCGATGATCTCGGGATAATCGTAATCCGCGACGCTCAGCAGCACCCCGACCTCGTCCTCGGCCTGGGACACCTGCATGCCCGCCGCCGTCAGGCCCTTGAACAGCGCCTCGCTCACATTCTTGCCGATGCCCAGCACCTCGCCCGTGGACTTCATTTCCGGGCCCAGATAGGAGTTGGCATCGCTCAGCTTTTCAAAGGAGAACACCGGCACCTTGACCGCGGAATAGGGCGGGGGCGTCCGAAGCCCGGTGCCGAAGCCCAGCTCCTTCAGCGGCTGGCCCAGCATCACCCGGGCCGCCAGGTCCACCATGGGCACGCCCGTCACCTTGCTGATGTACGGCACGGTCCGGGACGCCCGGGGATTCACCTCGATCACGTACAGCTCCCCGTGGAACACCAGGTACTGGATGTTCACCAGTCCCTTCGTTCCCAGGGCCAGCGCCAGCTTTTCGCTGGCGGAAACCACCGTATCCATCATGTGGTCGTCCAGGGTATAGGGAGGATAGACCGCGATGGAGTCCCCGGAATGAATGCCGGCGCGCTCCACGTGCTGCATGATGCCCGGAATCAGCACGTCCTCTCCGTCGGAGATCACGTCCACCTCCAGCTCGATGCCCGGCATGTACTGGTCGATCAGCACCGGGTTCTCGATCCCGTGGGCCAGGATGCGCTCCATATAGGTCACCACATCCGCGTCCTTCCGGGCGATGGTCATGTTCTGCCCGCCGATGACGTAGCTGGGCCGCAGCAGCACCGGATAGGTCAGCCGGTGGGCCGCCTCCAGCGCCTCCTCCAGCGTCAGCACGGATTCGCCCCGCGGGCGGCGGATGTCAAATTTTTCCAGCAGGGCGTCGAACCGGGAGCGGTCCTCCGCCAGGTCGATGCCGTCCGCGCTGGTGCCCAGGATCGGAATTCCCCGGCGGTCCAGCGCCTGCACCAGGCGAATGGCGGTCTGGCCGCCGAAGGCCACCACCACGCCCTGGGGCTTCTCCACCCCGATGACCCGCATCACGTCCTCTTCGGTCAGCGGCTCGAAGTACAGCCGGTCCGCGGTGTCGTAGTCCGTGGAAACCGTCTCCGGATTGTTGTTGATGATCACCACGTCATATCCCAGCTCCCGCAGGGTCCATACGCAGTGCACACTGGAATAGTCGAACTCAATGCCCTGTCCGATGCGAATGGGGCCGGAGCCCAGCACCAGCAGAACGGGCTTCCCGCTCCGGGGATGATTCCGGGATTCGCAGACCGCGTCCGCGTCCGGCGTTGTCCAGGGGCCCGTCTTCTCCGGCGTCTCCGCCTCGTCGTAGACGCTGTAGAAATACGGCGTTTCCGCGTCGAACTCCGCGGCGCAGGTATCCACCATCCGATAGGTCGCTTCCGCCGCGGGCAGCTCCTTCCGGCCGGAAATCCGCCGCAGGGCCGCGTCCGGGTAGCCCAGGCGCTTTCCCTCGAAATACTGGGCGTCCGTCATGCCGCCGGAGATCTCCGCCTCGAAATCCGCCAGATGCTTCATCTTCCACAGGAAGTATTCGTCGATCATGGTGATTTCATGGATTTCCTCCACGGAGACGCCCTTCTTCAGCGCCTCGAAGATGGTGAAGATCCGGTAATCATCCGCCCGGGTCAGCCGCTCCCGGATCGGCGTATCCTCCTGCGCGTCCCGGTTCAGGGTGTCCAGCCCGATTTCCGCGCCGCGGACCGCCTTCATCAGGGCCATCTCGAAGCTCGGCGCGATGGACATGACCTCCCCCGTCGCCTTCATCTGGGTGCCCAGCTTCCGGGAGGCGGAGGCGAATTTGTCGAAGGGCCACTTCGGCATCTTGCACACCACGTAGTCCACCGTGGGCTCGAAGCAGGCGCAGGTTTTTCCCGTCACCTCGTTCCGGATCTCGTCCAGGGTATAGCCCAGCGCGATCCGGGTGGTCACCTTGGCAATGGGATACCCCGTTGCCTTGGAGGCCAGCGCCGAGGACCGGCTCACCCGGGGGTTCACCTCGATCACGGCATATTCAAAGCTTTCCGGATGCAGCGCGAACTGGCAGTTGCAGCCGCCGACGATGCCCAGCGCGGAGATAATGTCCAGGGAGGCGGAGCGCAGCATCTGATATTCCTTGTCGCTCAGGGTCAGCGCCGGGGCGACGACGATGCTGTCGCCGGTATGCACGCCCACGGGATCCACGTTTTCCATGCTGCAGATGGAAATCACGTTGCCCACGCTGTCCCGCATGACCTCGAACTCGATTTCCTTCCAGCCGGCCACGGATTTCTCAATCAGCACCTGGGTAATGGGCGAGAGGGTCAGTCCGTTGGCCGCGATCTCCCGCAGCGCCTGCTCATCCGCCGCGCTTCCGCCGCCCGCGCCGCCCAGGGTATAGGCGGGGCGCACGATGACCGGGTATCCGATCTCCCGGGCGATTTCCACGCATTCGTCCACCGTGGTGGCGATGCCCGAGGGGATCACCGGCTGCCCGATGGATTCCATGGTCTCCTTGAACAGCTTCCGGTCCTCCGCCTTCGCGATGGCATCCGTGTTGACGCCGATCAGGCGGACGCCCTCCTCCTCCAGGAAGCCCTCCTTCTGCAGCTGCATGGCCAGGGTCAGCCCCGTCTGTCCGCCCAGGCCCGCCAGCAGGCTGTCCGGCTTCTCCTTGCGGATGATCCGCTTCAGGGTCGGCACGGTCAGGGGTTCCAGATAGATTTCGTCCGCGATGGCCTTGTCGGTCATGATGGTGGCGGGGTTGGAGTTCACCAGCGCCACCTCGACGCCCTCCTGCCGCAGCACCCGGCAGGCCTGGGTGCCCGCGTAGTCAAACTCGGCCGCCTGGCCGATCACGATGGGGCCGGAGCCAATCATCAGCACCTTGCGAATCCGTTCATCCTTCGGCATCTCAGTTCCCTCCCATCATGCTGGTAAACCGGTCGAAGAGGAAGCCCGCATCCCGGGGGCCCGCGCAGGCCTCGGGATGGAACTGGGTCGTAAAGGCGTTCAGCTCCGGATAGTCCACGCCCTCGCAGCTCCCGTCATTGGCGTTGACAAAGCGGACCGTTCCGGCGGGCAGGGAATCGGAAACCACCGCGTAGCCATGGTTCTGGCTGGTCACCCAGGTTCGTCCCGTCACCAGATCCTTCACCGGCTGATTCGCTCCCCGGTGCCCGAATTTCATTTTTTCCGTTTTTCCGCCCACGGCCAGCGCCGTCAGCTGATGCCCCAGGCAGATGCCGAACAGCGGCACCCGGCCCAGCATCTGACGGATCTGCTCAATGCAGAACAGGTTTTCCGCCGGATCCCCCGGGCCGTTGGAGAGCATGATTCCGTCCGGATGCAGGGCCAGGATCTCCGCCGCCGTGGAGGTGGCGGGCATCACGGTCACCTCGCAGCCCCGCTTCGTCAGCCCGCGGATGATATGGTTCTTCACGCCGTAATCCACCAGCGCCACGGAGAACCGCTTCTCCCCCTTGGCCGGAAACACCTCCGGCTCGCTCCGGGTCACCCGGTTCACCGCCCCGACAATCGCGTATTCCTGAATTTCCTTCAGATCCGCCGGAACCTCCCGGCAGATCTTCGCGTTCATGACCCCCTGCTGCCGGATCCGGCGCGTGATCGCCCGGGTGTCCACCCCGGCGATGGCCGGAATTCCCTGGGCTGCCAGCCAGTCCCGCAGCCTTCCCTCGCTGCGGAAATTGCTGGGATGGTCGCAGATCTCATGCACCACATAGCCCTTCACCGCGGTTTTTCCCTCGAAATCGGCGGGAATCACCCCGTAATCCCCGATCTGCGGGAAGGTCTGCAGGACGATCTGTCCCGCGTAGCTGGGATCCGTCAGCGTCTCCAGATATCCACAGGTGTTCGTGGTGAACACCAGTTCCCCGATGGAATCCGCGTCCGCTCCGACGCTCTCCCCGGGAAAAACAGAACCATCCGCCAGCACCAGATAGGTCTTCTTCATCTCGCTCTCCTTTTTCCGTCTCATAAAAACAGCGCCGTCTCCAGCGCTCCGGTCGGAAGCCGAGGACTCGTCCTCCACCGGCCCTGAAACCGGGTTTGATCGTAACATAAACCCGGATGCATTGCAAGAACCGGATTTGCATTTGGGCTGCTTTTTTTCTTTGAATTCCGGATCGGTTCCCTTCCGGGGCGAAGCACGGGGGCGGAATGCAGTTTTCCCTTGCGTTCCCGCCGGATTCCCCCTATAATAGGGCTGTTGCGGACGGGGTTCCGCTCCGCCCGCGGGGATGGGAATACAAACCGGTGATTCCGGTTTTCGGAAAGGAATGGCAATTATGGGGCACTGCGCGATTGTTGGCATTAACTGGGGGGACGAGGGCAAGGGCCGCATGGTGGACCTGCTGACGGAAAAATATGACGTCGTGATCCGCTATCAGGGCGGCGGCAACGCCGGGCACACCGTCGTGAATGAGTTCGGCAAATTTGCCCTGCATCTGCTGCCCTCCGGCATTTTCCGTCCCGGCGTGATCAATGTCCTGGGGAACGGGGTCGCCCTGGATCTGGAAAATCTGTGGACGGAGATGGAGCAGGTCCGTTCCCAGGGGGTCCGGCTCACCCCGGAAAACCTGAAGATCAGCGAGCGCGCCTCCCTGCTGCTTCCCTGGCACAGGCAGCTGGACGGCCTGGAGGAAGCCCGCCTGAAGGACCGGGCTTACGGCTCCACCCGGCAGGGCATCGCCCCCTTCTATTCTGACAAATCCCAGAAGAAGACCATCCTCGCCGGGGAGCTGTTTGACCGCGCGGCCCTTCAGGATCACGCGGCCCGCCTCCTGGAGTGGAAGAACCTGACCCTGACCGGGGTGTACGGGGCGGAACCCATCCGCCTGAAGGATCTGATGGATTGGCTGGATCGGTTCGGGGAAAAGCTGAAGCCCTTCATCTGCAACACGACCACCCTGCTGCGGGATGCCCAGGCGGAGGGAAAGCATTTCCTTTTTGAAGCCCAGCTCGGCGCGCTGCGGGATCTGGATTACGGCATCATTCCCTATACCACCTCCTCCAACGCCATCGCGGCCTACGCGCCGGTGGGCTCCGGCTTCCCCGGGGCGAGGATTGACGAGGTCATCGGCGTGGTCAAGGCCTACTCCACCTGCGTGGGAGAGGGCCCCTTCGTCTGCGAGATGTTCGGCGGGGAAGCCGAACGCCTTCGCCGCGCCGGCGCGGAATACGGCGCCAAGACGGGGCGTCCCCGCCGCGTCGGGCCCATTGACCTGGTGGCCACCCGCTACGGGGTTCAGATGCAGAACGCCACGGCCATCGCCCTGACCAAGCTGGATGTGCTCAGCGACCTGAAGGAGATCCCCGTCTGCGCCCGCTATGAGCTGGACGGGAAGGAGATCGATGACTTCCCCTTCCCCACCCTGCTGGATCGGTGCAAGCCCGTTCTCACCACCGTTCCCGGCTGGCAGCAGGATATCTCCGCCGCCCGTTCCTGGCAGGATCTGCCCCAGGCGGCCCGGGACTATGTGGAGATGATCGAGCGGGCCATCGGCTGCCCCATCGCGTATGTCTCCGTCGGTCCGGAGCGGGATGCCTATATCCGCCGGTGAACTTTCCCCCGGGAACGGATTGCCTGAACGAATGAAGGGGCTGTCTCAAAATGATCTGAAAGGATCATGAGAGGCAGCCCCTTCCGTGTTTTTCTACATTTCCCGAAAGAGTTTCATCTTGATAGAAAACGATTCACTCCCGCGCCTCCATTTCCCCCCATCTGCGGCGGAAATAATGCGCTGCCATTTTCGGCCGGCGATCCCGGGTAAACAGGCCTTTCCGGTTTCCGCCCACCCGCATCGGCCCCTGGCAGGTAGAAAAATCGGCAAAGTTCCAGGGCATTTCCCCGATCACAAAATCCCGTTCATCCAGGCATTCGCTCATGGCCTCATAATAGGCCACCTGGAATTCCTCCGTAAACATTTCCGCCACCGCGCCATGCAGTCCCGCGACGGTATCCGCGCCGTATTCGGAAAGAATCAGGGGCTTCTGCTGCTTTTCCCACCAGTCCAGCTCCATCCGGAAAGCATACCGGGCCGCATCCAGGTCGCCGGACAGATTGTACCAGCCGTAGTAACGGTTGATCAGGACCACATCCATGGACCGGATCACCTGATCCACATCATACCTGTTCTGGCACCCTACCACCGTCACAGGCCTGTTCTGCGGATCCATCCGGTGCGCCGCCTCATACAGGGGGTGCCAGTAATCATATGCCTTCTCCGGATACTTTTCCGTATCCGGTTCATTCCCCAGGCTCCACATGACCACACAGGGATGGTTTTTATCCCGGTCGATCATGTCCCGCAGCACCTGGCCGTGGTAGTCCGCCAGGTTCCAGCCATACCGCTCATCCGCCCACATGCCTACGGCCGGGGTTTCGTCCACGATCACAATTCCCTCCCGGTCGCAGAGCTGATACATTTCCTCCGCGTAGGGATAATGGCTGGTCCGGAAGCAGTTGGCATTCAGCCAGCGATAGAGGTTCACATCCGTCACATTCAGGCAGGGATCCATTCCCCGGCCGTGAAAGGGGCTGTCCTCGTGCTTGCAGGGGCCGTGGAACCGGAAGGGCCTGCCGTTGATCAGGAAGCGGGTTCCCTCCACCCGGACCTCCCGGATGCCGAAGGGCTGCTCATACCGGTCCTCCCCGAAGGAAATCCGGGCGGTATAGAGATAGGGCGTGCCCGGCCGGGGCTCCCACAGCTTCGGCTGCGGAATCGTCAGAACCCCCTTCCGGCCGCTGGCGCGGGCTGCCGCATTCCCGTCCGCGTCCAGCGCCTCTACCAGCACTTCTCCCTCCGCGTCCGAGGTTTCCACCTCATAACGGACTTCCCCGCTCACCGAGGGAATCAGCGTAACATCCCGGATGTAGGCCTTCGGCGTAGCCGCCAGGCGCACCGGCCGCTGAATCCCGGTATAGTTGAAAAAGTCAAAGGCAGGCCGGTTGATGCCGCGCTCCTGCTGCCACTTCTTTCCCGCTTCCACCGAAGGAATCCCCGGATTGTCCGATCCGAAGAAGGCGGTATCCCCCTCGGTGCCGATGGGCAGCGTGTCATGGCTGATGCGGTTGTCCGCCCGGACTGTCAGCTCCGCGGTTTCCCCCGCTTCCATCAGCCCGTTCAGCTCCACCTCAAAGGGCAGAAAGCCGCCCCGGTGCGCCGCGATCTCCCGCCCGTTCAGCAGAATGACGGCGCTGTGGGCCACCGCGTCGAACCGCAGAAACCAGCGCAGCCCCTTCCAGGCGGAAGGGATCGTAAACCTCCGGCGGTATTCCGAAACCCCGGCAAAATTCCGGAACCTCGGATCCGGACTCTGATCATTATAGGAAGCGGGCACCGCAATCGGCTGCCACCCGCTGTCTCCCTGCAGGCGGAAATCCCAGATCCCGCCCAGATCCACCGTCATCCGCGCCGCATTGTTCTGCGGATAAAGAACTCCCATGCCGGATTCTCCCCTCTTTTCCCGTCAGCTCCACAGCTCCGCGTCCCTGCCGCAGATTCGCATCAGCGCTTCTGTCAGAAAATAGTCTCCGTAAAGAATATTGGTATGCCTTCCCGCGCCGTCGTCATGATAGCTGGCGGTGCAATGTGTCAGAATGCCGCAGCGGCTGTCTCCCCAGTCCGCACAGTGGTCCAGCAGTCCGTCCACCAGCCGCCGCCCCTGGGCCGCCCATTCTTCCTCTCCCGTCAGCCCGGCCAGCTCCATCAGGCCGCAGGCGGCGACAGCGCCGGCGATGTTGTCAATCCGCTCCTCCCCGGCCGGCTGGCAGAAATCGCAGTCCGTCAGGCCATCCTCCCGGATATGCGCCGTAAAATTGCGGGCGATCCGCTCCGCTGCCTCCAGATATTCCGGCTTTTGCAGATGGCGGAAGGCCAGTGCGAATCCGTACAGCCCCCAGGCCTGCCCCCGGCTCCATTGGCTTCCCAGCGCCCAGCCCTGGCCCGGGTGCTCCCGCACCCGCTTCCCGGTTTCGGGATCCAGTTCGATGATGTGGCTGACCGACCCGTCCTCCCGCAGAAATTCCCGCAGGGTGGTATCGGCATGGATCCCGGCTACCTGCCGGAACCTCGGATCCCCGGTATCCCGGCTGGCGCGGTACAGCAGCGTCAGGTTCATCATGCAGTCGATAATGGCAAACCCCGTCCGCTCCGGCTCGTTCCAGGCCCGGATGAACCCGGCCGGGTTAAACCGGCCCATCAGCAGGGACGCCGCGTGCAGCAGATCCGTTTCCGCCTGCTCATCCCCGGTCAGTTTGGCGTCCGCCCCGCAGGACAGCAGATACATGAATCCCACATCATGGTTCAGCTTCCGGAAGGTACGGAACTCATCCGTCAGCAGCTTTTCCGCCCGCCGGGCTTCCGTCAGGAAGAAGCCGTCCCCCGTCAGCTTCCAGAGCTGCCACATCAGCCCCGGCCAGAAGCCGCCGGTCCACCAGCTGTTTCCGTCATAAGGACTGACGATCCATTTTCCCTCCGCGCTCTGATAGGGAATGATTCCTTCCTCCGCCGCCGTCTCCGCGGTCCTTCTGAATTTTTCCGCGATCCGTTTCAGAGCATCTTCATAGCGATTCCGCAAGCTTCCGTACCTCCTCCGGTATTGACTCAGGCAACTGTGATCCCGTATCCGTTCATCCCTTCAGCCCCGACGTGGCGATCCCCTCAATGAAGTACCGCTGCAGGCAGAGGAACACCACCGACACCGGCAGCAGCGAGCAGAGGGACGCTGCCATGATCAGATGGTAATCACTGGAGTTCTCCTGGATAAACCTGCGCAGACCCACCTGCACCGTCTTGTTGATATCCCGGGTCAGGTAGATCATCGGGCCCATGTAGTCGTTCCAGGTGCTCACAAAGGTGAAGATGACCAGCGTGGCGATCGCCGCCTTGGACAGGGGCAGCATGATCCGCGCCCAGATGCCGTATTCGCTTAAGCCGTCCAGCCGGGCTGCCTCGCACAGCTCCGAGGGAATCGAACGGTAGAACTGACGCATCAGGAACACGCCGAAAGCAGAGAAGGCCTGCAGCACCACCATGGCCCACAGGGTATCATACAGTCCCATGGACCGCATCATGATGAACTGGGGAAGCATGTAGGCCTGCCACGGCACCGCAATGGTTCCGATATAGCACAGGAACAGCGCGTCCCGCCCCCGGAAGCTCAGCTTTGCGAAAGCATAGGCCGCAAAGGAGGAGGTCAGCGTCTGCAGGACGGTGACCACGACGGCGATAAACGCGGTGTTTTTGAAATAGGTGACCAGCGGGACCCGCTGCCAGATCAGGGAATAGTTCTCCCAGTGAAAGGTCTCCGGAATCCAGCGCATCGGGAAGGCAAACACCTCCCGGTCCAGCTTCAGCGAGGAGGAGACCATCCACACAAAGGGTATCAGGGTAAAGGCCGAAAGCAGGATCAGCAGGATCCAGATGACCGTCCGCAGGATCTTGCGCAGGGTCGGGTTATCCTTCCGGATTTCCCGGCTGTGAACAGCAGCTTCCATCTTCTTTTCTCCTCCTTCCTCAGTCGTTTGAGAATTTCTTCTCGGAACTGAACTGGATCATGGTAACCGCCAGCACGATGATCAGCAGGATCATGGAGATGGCGCTGGCCTGACCGTACCGGACCTTGACGAAGGCCTCGTCATAGATATAGGTCACCAGCATCTTGGTCGCCCGGCCGGGGCCGCCGTCCGTCATGATTGCCACCACGTCATAGATCTTGAAGCAGGAGATGACCATCATCACGGAGACGAAAAAGGTGGTGGGCTTCAGCTGGGGCAGGGTCACATGCAGGAACTGCTGCCATTTGTTCGCCCCGTCCACCGTAGCCGCTTCCATGAGCTCCCGGGGAATTCCCTGCAGCGCTGCCAGATACAGAACCATATAATAGCCCATGTTCCGCCAGACGCTCACCAGAATAATGGACCAGATGGCCATGGTGCTGTCCGCGGTCCACCCCTTGTTGAAATTGATTCCCAGCGCCATGATGATCTGGTTGATGGGGCCGTCCTTCATCAGCATGAAGGACCAGCAGACGCAGATAGCCACCATGGAGGACACATAGGGAAAGAAGAAGACCGTCCGGAAGAACACCGCGCCCTTGATCTTGTTCAGCAGCAGCGCCAGGGCCAGGGCACAGACAATCGTCAGCGGCACCGTAACCACCGTGTAGTAAACCGTGTTCTTCAGCGCGATACCCAGGTCCGCACGGTTGAAGAAGTATTCGATGCCCTTCTCCGCCACCTTTTTGGTCGCGAAAATCGTGGCATAGTTCTCCAGGCCGACAAATTTCAGTTTGGAAATGTCTCCGCCGTTCCACTCAAACAGCGACAGAAGGACAGCACAGATCACCGGGACCAGCGTAAAAACCGCAAACCCGATAAAATTGGGTGCCAGAAAAGAATAGGCCACCAGGGTATTTTTTCTTTCCAGTTTGCCCATCCTGTGCCGGACTTTTTTCACTTCCGCCTGGCTCATGACTCATCAGTTCCTTTCCCTTGTTCTCAAAAAAGGCAGGGAAGGCAAGCAGCCTTCCCTGCCTGGGATCAATCGCTATTCAATCTGATTATTCGAACAGCTCGGCCACGCGCTCGTTCATCTCTTCGATGCCCTCTTCGGGGGTGATTTCACGGGCCATGATCATGGTATGCTCTTCGTTCACGATGGTCTTGATGTCGGAGACCTTCTCCGCCACCGGCCATTCCATGGCGACGGCCGCGGGCAGCAGCGCGCCCTTGCTGGTCTCATCCGCCGGGAAGCCTTCCACGGAAGACATGGCAGCCGCAACATCCTCGGAAACCCAGGCGGGACGGGCACCGGTGGAAGCAGTCGCCTTGGCGCCTTCCACGCCGCCCAGCCAGGAAACATACTCCCAGGCCAGATCCTTCTGCTCGGACTTCGCGTTGATCATGGCGCCGGTCAGGTTGCCGAAGGAAGAACCGGCAGCCACGCCCTCGGCGTGCGGAACCGCGGTGATGCCCCAGTTGAAGTTGCAGGTGCCGTCCTTGTTGTAACCGATCAGGGTGGAAACGTACCAGTAGCCCATGGGCATCATCGCCACGTTGCCGTTGGCGAAGGCCGCGGAATAGTGCAGGCCGGAAGCCTTCAGATCCGCATAGCTCATGCAGGCGCCGCTGTCTTCCAGATCCTGGTACAGCTTGTAGAAGTACAGCAGATCGTCATAGTTCCGGTCCGCCAGGGTGTTCACGCCGTCGCACACAGCCCAGTTGGCCACAGCGGACAGCCAGGTGTGATAATGGGTTCCGTAAACATCCTTCTCCTTGTCGGTCATCTTCTTGGCCAGCTCGGCGTACTGATCCCAGGTCATGTCATTGGTGGGATACTCCACGCCGGCCGCGTCGAACAGATCCTTGTTGTAGAACAGCACCCAGAAGTCGCTGCGGAAGGGGATCGCGTACTGGACGCCGTCCACCGCGTAGTTCGCTTCCGTGCCGACGAACCCGGACAGATCATAGCCGCCGATGTAGTCGGTCAGCGGGGCGGCAAAGCCCTGGGCCTGCCAGTTGATCAGGTTGTCGATTTCCTTGATCATGATCACGTCGCTCTTGTCTCCGCCTTCCAGCATCGTGGTGGTCTTCACCGCGTAGTCCTGAGAAGCGACGTCGACGTACTCGATTTTGACGCCGGGATGGGACGCTTCAAAGGCTTCCTTCTGGGCAATCAGATAGGGAGTGGTCGTGGCGTCCCAGGTGACGACGGTCAGCACCTGGTCCTCGGCCAGGGCGGGCATGGCCAGCAGCGAAAGCAGCATCATCGCGGCCAGCAGCACAGACAGCATTTTCTTCATGAAAGTTTCCTCCTTCATCCTTCTTTTGGGAAATGTTATCGGTTTCACAGCTCGGAGGGTTTTCTCGGCTTTCTCCGGACCATTCTTCCGTTCCCTTCCCCTGAATTTGTCTAAATACTAATGCTTTTGCTCCTTATTGTCAAGAGTTTTTTGGAAAAAGAGCGCAAAAAAGAGACCGAGATCCATGTTATCGGTAACATTTTTATTGCGTTTCTCCGCAGATCGTGTTAGGATACAGGGGGAGGGAAGCAAGATGAGCAGAAAAGCAACCATCTATGACATCGCCAGGGAGGCCGGGGTCTCCACCGCCACGGTAACCCGCGTGGTCCGAAGGGATCCTCACGTAAGGGAGGCCACCCGCCAGAGGGTACAGCAGGTCATTGACGCCCACGACTATACCCCCAGCCTGTCCGCCCAGAATCTCGAAAGCGGCAGGAGCCGCACGCTGGCCGTGGTGCTCCCGGTGATTTCCAACCTGTATTTCAACCGGATTCTGGACGCGGCCTACTGGGAAGCGGAGAAAAACCACTGCAGCATCCGCCTTTTCCAGACCATGGAAAACCAGGCCATCTCCTCGGAGCTGGTCAGCGAGCTGATCCGCTGCCGGATGGATGGGGTTCTCTTCGCGGGAAGCATCTGGTCCGCTGACCGGGACGACCTGAACTTCGCCCTGAACAAGCTCGGAAAATACATGCCAGTCGCCACGATCTGCCCGCCGGACGTATCGCTGGAATGCATCTGCATCCAGAGCGACCTGGTCAATTGTTCCCGGCTGCCCGTCCGGCATCTGCACACCCTGGGGCACAGGCGCATCGCCTTCCTCGGCGGGTCCATGCACAGCAAGGACACCTCCCGCCGCGGCGAGGGGTTCCTGGAGCAGCTTCGCCTGATGAACCTGTCGGACGATCCGGCCTACCACGTGGACGCGGGCTACGATATGGAAAGCGGCGAAAGAGCCGTCCTCCGGATGCTCTCCGGCCTGGATTCCTCCCGCTGGCCCACGGCCATCGTCACCTTCAACGACCTGGTCGCCCTGGGCGCCATGAAGCAGCTGAAAAGAATGGGGCTCTCCCTGCCCCGGGACATGGCCATCATCGGCTGTGACAACCAGTTCTTCTGCGCCTATACGGATCCTTCCCTGACCTCCGTGGACCTGCATCCGGAAGAAATGGCGCAAAGCGCCGTCCGGGAGCTGCTGCTCGCCCGGGAATCCTCCTCCCGCTCCTTCGCCATCGTACGGGAGGCCACCCTGGTGATCCGCGAAAGCTGCGGCGCGCATCTCGGCTTCCGCCGGCTGTAAGGCGAAGCGCTTCCTTCAGCCCTTGCCGAAGACATGGCGATCCAGCCGCTCCATCGCCTCCTGCAGCAGGGAAAAGGGCAGCGCGAGATTCATCCGGATGGAGTCCGGCCAGAGAAATGTCTCCAGTGCACTGCCGGAATCCATACGGCTTGATCACCCCGGCTTCAGCCAATGAAAAATTCAGGCTGCTGTGTTTGCCATACCTCAGAATTTCGTACTATTGATGATTTCTGGGTAAATGAAGAGGGGCTGCCTCTCATGATCCTTTCAGATCATTTTGAGACAGCCCCTTCCGTGTTTTCAGGCGCTTTCTTCCCGTTTTTTCGGGCATCCCGTCGGGGAACGGCCCTTCTCCGACGGTTATCTCCCCCCGGACGATTCCATGATGGCCACGCCCAGGTAATAGGTGCAGCGCAGGGTTTCTTCCGTAGCCGGATAGGTGTAGGTGGAACCGGTGGCCCCCGGAATCGGAATATAGTCCCCCCGGTCATCCGGGCGGTAATACCACTGCAGCGTATAGTTCAGCCCCTCGAAACCGATCAGCTCGCTGGTCAGCGCAACCTCCGTCCCCTCATCCACCGCCTCGACGCCCTCGAGGGTGGAGTGAATGATGATCTGCCGCTCCGAAGCCTCCTGAATCGGTTCCGCCTCCTCCGGTTCCTCCGGTGCGGGCTCCTCCGCGGGCTCTTCCACAGGCTCCTCCAGGGTCTCCTCCACGGGCTCTTCGATGGGTTCTTCGATGGGTTCCTCGTCCAGGGATGCGTCTTCGTACGCTTCCGGATAAACCTCTTCCTCCGGCACTTCTTCCGCTTCGTCCCCGTCCACGATCCAGATCTCTTCAACCTCCGGCATGAAATAGGGGCTGGAGCTCACGCACTGCCCGTCCGCCGCCATGACCGTGATTCGATAGATGTCCCGGGAATATTCTTCCGAGATTTCGATCTCCAGCAGATCTCCCCGGCCGATTTCATGCCAGACCTGTTCCTCGGCCGTGGGATCCTCGATTTCCCAGATCACCGTGTAGGGCTGATTCGCGGAAATCACCTGCGCCTCCAGCTTCAGGATGTCCCCATACCAGAGCTGGCCCTTCGACTTCTGATACACCCGGGCCTCCGCCGAGAAGGTCAGCGCCATGTCCGGCAGCTCCTTCACCACTTCCTCCGGATCCAGGGTCGCGTTTTCCGCCGCTTCCTGACGCGCAGCCTCTTCCGCGGCGACCTGCTCCGCTGCCAGGCGGGCGGCTTCCTCCGCGGCTTCCTGCCGGGCCAGCGCTTCCTCGGCGGCAAGACGGGCCTCTTCCGCCTCCTGCGCCAGGCGGGCGGCTTCCTCCTCCGCGGCCAGACGGGCCGCGGCCTCCTCTTCCTCCGCCTTGCGGATGGCTTCTTCCTCCGCGGCGATCCGGGCGGCTTCCTCTTCCTCCGCCTTCCGCGCGGCTTCCTCCTCCGCGGCCAGACGGGCCGCTTCCTCTTCCGCCGCCTTCCGCGCGGCTTCCTCCTCCGCGGCCAGACGGGCCGCTTCCTCTTCCGCCGCGATCCGGGCGGTCTCTTCTTCCGCCGCGATCCGGGCGGCTTCCTCTTCCTCCGCGATCCGGGCAGCCTCTTCTTCCGCGGCGATCCGGGCAGCCTCCTCCGCCGCCGCTGCATCCTCGTCTTCCGCCAGGACGAAACCGGACAGCAGAATCATCATCATGGCCAGCACTGCGGCCAGGATTCTCTTTGCGCTGCCCATGGTATTATTCGTTTTCATCTTATTAACCCTCCGTTGTTCGTCCGTCTCCTGAACGATCCCCCGATCGGTCATTTCGCTCTTCCTTCAGGAGAATCCTATGATCAGACAGGAACTGCCATCTTCTTCGAGAACAATTTCATTCTACACGAAACCCGTTGGGTTGTAAAGTGCCGCGGGGGTGTTTTTCGAATCGGATCGCCCTTCTGCCCGCCGATTCCCGGGAAGAAAAAAACCGGAGAGAGCTCTCCGGTTCCGTGCCTGTATCATTCGTTCGGTCTGCCTGTTCTTCAGGGGACTTCTTCGGGTTCTTCCGCGTCCCCGGCGGCCTCCTCGGAATCCAGCGGTGCTTCCTCCGCCGGACTTTCCGGAATCACCCGGAGCTCCTCGCCGCCGGCCGGCTCCATCCCGTTCTCCGTCTCCCCGACGGTTTCCGGCCCGTCCCCGTCATGCGGTTCCTGAACGGCATCCGCCGCGGGCTCCGTCCCCGGGGCGGAAGCCTCCGGCGTCCCCGCTTCCCCGGTCCGCTCCGCGGAAGGATCTTCCTGCCCGTTCTCCTCTTCCGCGGGGAGATCCTGCGGGAAGGCTTCCGGGCCTTCCGCATCCGTCCGGGTTTCTTCCTCCGCGGGGAGCGCGTTCTCCTCCCCGTTTTCCCCGGTCACAGGCTGGATCTCCGCGTTCTCCCCGTTCACTTCCACGAAAACGACCGCTTCCTCCGGGAACGCCTCCGCCGCGTCGGCGGGCTCCGCGTTCGTCCGGAAGGCGAACATGTCCGAGATCACGTCCTCCCCGTTCTCCGCCACCAACACCGCACGGTAGCCCCATCTGGCGGTTTCCCCGCTGATCTTCAGTTTCAGCGCGCTGTCGGGCTCCCGCATCTCTTCCCAGGCGCGATCCTTTTTCCGCCCGGCATCGACGCGGAGATCCGTTCTCTCCCAGTGGATGCTGCAGGGCATATTCGCCGAATCCAGCCCTTCCAGGTGAAGCACCAGCTCCGCGCCGTCCTGTTCGCTTACCGTTTCCACTTCCGCTTCGATCCGGATGTCCGCGGAGAAAAGGTTTCGGTTCCTTTTTACCTCCGGCCCGCTCTCTTCCGCTGCGTGCGCGGGCGGGCTGCTGAACGCCAGCATCATGGCCGCCGGCACGGCCAGCCATCTTTTATCCTTCATATGGGTCTACCTTCTTCGCTCCTGCCAGGGTTCTCCCTGTCAGCGTTCCTTTCCCGCTTCCTTCCGGACATCCCGGAATCCTTCGATCCGGCGGAAGCCGCCTTCCTGTTTCAAAGGCAGAAATGATTATACTTCCCCATCCTTCAATTGTAAAGTTTTCCCGGGGACGGATGCTTCCGGAGCCGCGCAGCCCGCGCTCCCGCGGGCTCTTTCACCGGGTTTCATCTCCTTTCGCCTTCCGCGCAAAAAGCGCCCCCGCGTTCGCAGGGGCGCCGAAAAGTCTTCCGGGAAACCGGGATCAATACATGCCGCCCATTCCGGCACCGCCGGCCGGGGCAGCGGGTTCGGGTTCGGGGATATCGGCCACCAGGCTCTCGGTGGTCAGCACCATGGCCGCCACAGAGGCCGCGTTCTGCAGGGCGCTGCGGGTCACCTTGGTGGGATCGATAATGCCGCGATCCACCATGTCCACATACTCGCCCTTCAGGGCATCATAGCCGTAGCCGGGCTTCTTGGCGGTCTTGATATGATCCACCACCACGGAGCCGTCCACACCGGCGTTGGCCGCGATCTGGCGGATGGGCTCCTCCAAGGCGCGCAGCACGATTTCCACACCGGTCTTGGCATCGCCGGCATACTTGTCCAGCAGCGCCGCCACGTTGGGAATCACGTTCAGCATGGCGATTCCGCCGCCGGGCACGATGCCCTCTTCCGCCGCCGCGCGGGTCGCGTTCAGGGCGTCCTCAATCCGCAGCTTGCGCTCCTTCATTTCGATTTCGGTAGCCGCGCCGACCTTGATCACCGCGACGCCGCCGGCCAGCTTGGCCAGCCGCTCCTGCAGCTTCTCCCGATCATAATCGCTGGTGGTTTCCGCGATCTGGGCGCGGATCTGGCCCACCCGGGCTTCGATGGCCTTCTTGTCGCCCGCGCCGCCGACGATGGTGGTGTTCTCCTTGTTCACCTTCACCTGACGGGCCGTGCCCAGCATATCCACGGTCGCTTCCTTCAGCTCCATGCCGGTCTCGGAGGAGATGACGGTACCGCCGGTCAGGATGGCGATATCCTGCAGCATTTCCTTGCGGCGATCGCCGAAGCCGGGGGCCTTGACGGCCACGCAGGTAAAGGTGCCGCGCAGCTTGTTGACCACCAGGGTGCTCAGAGCTTCGCCCTCCACATCCTCCGCGATGATCAGCATCTTCTTGCCGGTCTGCACCACCGACTCCAGCAGGGGCAGGATCTCCTGGATATTGCTGATCTTCTTGTCCGTAATCAGGATCAGCGGATCATCCAGAACCGCTTCCATCTTCTCGGTATCGGTCACCATGTAGGCGGACGCGTAGCCGCGGTCAAACTGCATGCCCTCGGTGGTTTCCATGCCGGTGGTCATGGTCTTGCTCTCCTCGACGGTGATCACGCCGTCGGCGCCCACGGTCTCCATGGCATCGGAGATCAGCTGACCGATGGTCTCATCCGCGGCGGAGTTGGCAGCCACCTGGGCAATCGCCTGCTTGCCGTTGATGGGCTTGCTCAGTTCGCGCAGTCCCTCCACGGCGGCTTCGGTGGCGGCCTCAATGCCCTTCTTCAGGATCATGGGGTTCGCGCCGGCGGCCAGGTTCTTCAGGCCTTCCCGGATGATGGCCTGCGCCATCAGGGTGGCGGTGGTGGTGCCGTCGCCGGCCACATCATTGGTCTTGGTGGAAACTTCCTTCACCAGCTGGGCGCCCATGTTCTCAAAGGGGTCCTCCAGCTCGATCTCCTTGGCGATGGTCACACCGTCGTTGGTGATCAGGGGAGCGCCGTACTTTTTGTCCAGCACGACATTGCGGCCCTTCGGGCCCAGGGTGATCTTCACCGTATCCGCCAGGGCATTGACGCCCTTTTCGATCGCGCGGCGCGCGTCTTCTCCGTACTTAATCTGCTTCGCCATTTCCAAACATCTCCTTTATCGCTGTTTTCGACAGGTTTTATTCCACCACGGCCAGAATGTCGCTCTGGCGGACGATGATCAGTTCCTCGCCGTCCACCTTCACTTCCGTGCCGGCATACTTGGAATAGATGACCTTCTGGCCTTCCTTCACCTGCATGGTGATCTCCTTGCCGTCGACATTTCCGCCGGGGCCTACCGCCAGCACCATCGCCATCTGGGGCTTTTCCTTCGCGGCACTGGTCAGAATCAGGCCGGATTTTGTCGTTTCTTCCGCTTCACAATTCTTGATGACCACACGGTCACCCAGGGGCTTCACAGTCATGGAACAATTCCTCCCGTCAGTACTTCTTCTCGGGCGATTAGCACTCGCACGATTTGAGTGCTAACAACCGTGGCATACTATAATGCTTTTCTCCCTTCCTTGCAAGCTGTCCAAGTCCGTACAGCATGGGTAAATCAAGATATTTTCGCTTTTTTCTCAAAATTTCTCCGGAATCCTCCAAATTTCAGAATTCGTCCGGGGAAAGGGTTTCCCGGGCCGCCTTCATCGCCGCGGGAAGGGGAAGATCCCGGACGCGGGCCAGCGGAATCCATTCATATCCCTCCGGAACGGCCTCCTTCGGCTCCGCGTCCACGCGATACAGGTTCATCCGCCAGATCTGATGGCTGAACACATGCCGGGCGCTGCCCGCGGGGGTGATATCCTCCACGGAAAGCCCCATTTTCCGGCGCAGGAACCCCCGGAGCTCCGCGGGCTCCCGGTGTCCCTCCAGCAGGGGGAAACACCACATTCCCTGCAGCAGGGTTTCCCCGCGCTGCCGCATGAGCACCCTGCCGCCGGCCGTGATCACGGGGACGTCGTATTCGATCTCCCGGGGCGGCTTCGCCTTCGGCAGCTTCGGCAGCTCCTCCGCCGTTCCCGCCCTCCGGGCTCCGCACATTTCCCGCAGGGGACAGGCATCGCAGTCCGGCGTTCCGGGCACGCACACCGTCGCCCCCAGATCCATCATGGCCTGGTTGTGATCTCCGGGCCGCTCCTCCGGCACCAGCTCTCCCGCCAGCCGCTCAATTTCCGCCCGGGTCCGGGGCTCCGCCGGGTTCCCGTGCAGGTCATGCAGCCGGCAGATCACCCGGATTACGTTGCCGTCCACCGCCGGAACCGGAACGCCGAAGGCAATGGAAGCGATCGAGCAGGAGGTATAGGGACCGATTCCCCGGATTTTTCGCAGCTGCTCCGGATCCCGGGGGATTTCGCCGCCAAATTCCTGCATCACCTGGCGCGCGCCTTCCCGCAGGTTCCTGGCCCGGGAATAGTATCCCAGGCCCTCCCACATCTTCAGCACATCCCCCTCCGGAGCCTCCGCCAGATCCTTCAGGGTCGGAAACCGGGCCATGAAACGGACATAATAATCCCGCACGGTTTCCACCCGGGTCTGCTGCAGCATGATCTCGCTGACCCAGATTCCGTAGGGATCCTGGATTCCCCGCCAGGGCATCTCCCGGGCATTCCGGTCATACCAGCGCAGCAGCGCCTCCGTCATTTTCCGCATGGTTTTCCCGCTCCTGTTCCTTTCTCTGCGCAAAAACCCGGCCCAAGCCGGGCCGGGTTCATCATTTCCGGAAAAAGGGATCTTACAGCTTGGTGCCGCACTCGGGGCAGAACTTCGCGCCGGGAGTCACCGCCGCGCCGCACTCGGGGCAGAAGGTTCCCACCGCCTGCTTCGCGCCGCACTCGGGGCAGAACTTCGTTCCGGCGGGAATCTGCGCGCCGCAGGCGGAGCACGTGGTCATCGCCGCGGCCGGCGCGGCCGCGGGAGCCGCGGCAGGCGCGGGCTGCTGTCCCATGCTCTGGGCGAACATCTGGCCCATGGCCGCTCCGGCGCCCATGCCGACGCCCATGCCCGCCATGCCGCCGCCGGCGGGATTGTTGGCCGCTTCGCGCATCGCTTCCGCCGCCTGATACTTGGCGTAGTTGTCCAGGTTGCCCAGCACGCCCATGCTGGTCCGCTTGTCCATGGTCTTCTCGACTTCTTCGGGCAGGGAAATGTTCTCCACCACGAAGCTGCACAGGGTCAGGCCCAGCTGCGCCAGCTTGGGATTGACCGCGTTCATGGTGTAGTTCCCCAGCTCCTCATAATTCGCCGCCAGATCCAGGGCGGGAATCTTGCTCTCGGCGATGGCATCGCTCAGGCCGGACACGATGGTCCGCTTGATCTGGCCCTCCACGCCGTCCACCGTGAACAGCGCGCTGGTGCCGAAGCATTCCTTCAGGAAGGTTTCCACGTCGCTGACCTTGAAGCTGTAGATGCCGAAGGCGCGCAGCCGGATCATGCCGAATTCAGCGTCCCGCATCATGACGGGATTGCTGGTTCCCCACTTCATGTCCAGGAACTGCTTCGTGTTGACGAAATACACGTCGGATTTGAAGGGGCTGTTGAAGCCGTACTTCCAGCTCTTCAGCGCCGTCAGGATCGGCATATTGCTGGTGGACAGCTCATAGCGGCCCGGCCCGAAGATATCCGCCAGCTGCCCCTCGTTGACAAAAACGGCGGCCTGGCTCTCGCGCACCGTCAGCTGCGCGCCCATCATGATTTCCTTGCCGTTCATGTCGTACTTGTGAACCATCGTCTTGCTGGACGAATCGGTCCATTCGATGACATCAATCAGCTGCCCCTTGATCATGTTCAGGATTCCCATTTTTTCCTTCCTCCTTCATCCGGTCCTTCAAAAGATCCTTCTTATTTTCGCGGCGGAAGGCCCGCCGTCCGTTCCCGTTTCGCTTCAGGCCTGATAATCCGTGCACAGGGCATACAGATTGGGATAGATGCGCATCTCGCCCACCTTCAGGCGCAGCCCGCGGTATTCCTCCGCGTGCTGAATCCCGTCCCTCACGCAGGCGTCCAGCGTCTGCGTCACGTTTTCGGGCACCTCCTCCCCGCGGATGGAGCCGGCCAGCACCCAGATGCTGCCGTCCTCCGTCACCAGGGGAAGCACGTGCATTCCCCGCAGGTCCCCGCCGAAGGACTGGAAGAGCGCCCGCTCCAGCAGGTGATCCCTCTCATTCCAGTGCCCCATCAGCCAGTCCTCCTCCGAGGCGCTTCTTTCCAGGCTCATGAGGACGCAGGGCTTGTCGGGATCCATCCGGCTGCGGAGCATCAGCATCTCCTGCGAAAGCTGCCGGCAGGTCATATTCCGGCCGCTCAGCAGGCTGCGGAACAGATGCCGGCGGGCCCGGATGAACATCTCCTGCTCGTCATAGATATCGCTGGAAAAATCCGCGCGGAGATGATTCAGCACCTGGCGGAGGCTGTACAGATGCGCCCGGACCTCTTCCACGCTTCTTCCGGGCTCCATGATGGAGAGCAGCGGATATTTTTCCCGGAGATACTCGAACAGTTTCTTCTCCTGCGCATCATCCAGGGCGAAGGCGATTCCGTCCACGTGATGCCTCTGCAGGCCTTCTTTCGCGCCATCCAGATCGTGGCGGATATGGGGCTGATGGAATCCGTTATAGCCCCAGTTGTCCACCTGGGAGAAGGCGTCCAGCACGTCCTCCTGATCCGAAACCAGCAACAGCTTGTACATATATCACCCTCCTGAGCCGTTGATGCGCGGAAGAATCCTCTCCCGTCCTCACGCATTATACCTGTATTTTTCGATTGATGCAATTGTTTCCTGTTTTCCGGCTCAGTCCGCCCGGTAGGCCATCATCAGCAGGGCTCCATCCCCCGTGCTCTCCCCCACCAGCTGGATCGGGAAATCGTAATCGTTCCGGAAAATGAAGTTCAGGCTGTCGTTTCCCACCGCGGCGTCGCAGTGGATCGGCAGATAGCTGGCGCCGCCGTAGCCGTGCGGCCGGCGCTTGAGGATCGACAGGCCCGGCAGCTGGCACACCGTGTTGTACAGCGTGCTGGATACCTGGCAGGTGCCTCCGCCGCTGGAGAGCACCGCTTTTCCGCCCACCAGGCCGATGGCCAGCTTGTAGCCCCGGTACGGCCCGATGTTCTTGGCGTTTCCGTTAAAGATATCCCCGGGCTGCAGCAGGCCGGTTTCCGTCACCCTCTCCGCCCCGTGTCCGATGTTCCAGATGCGGTTCAGGTTGTTGGTTTTCGTCTGCTTGTCGTTGGTGGTCAGATGCTTCATGGTATAGTAGCTGGTGTAGGCCGCAATGGGGCTTTCCTTGCTGATGGGCTGATCCGTCGGGCTTACGGGGATCAGATCCTTCAGATCGTTGGGATCGATATAGCCGTAGGAGCGCATATAGTTGACCACAGCCCATCCGTCCAGGAACTGCCAGATGGAAATCCGGGTTCCGGGATTCAGCTTCACCCAGTAGGAGCGGTAGTTCTTCTCCTGCAGGGGCTCCTTGGTCATGGTCTTGCGGACATAGCATTCCTTCGCCACGGTGGCGATCCACTGATGCTTCTGGACATTGAAGGGCACGGTGTTCACGGGGTCGTAGGGCGTAAAGTCCTTGGACAGATACTCCCGCTTCACGTAGCCGAGCTTGTCCTCATAGCGGACGATGACCCAGACGATGCCCACGTACAGAATATCCACAGGGGTATTCTTCAGGCCCGTCGCCACCCGGGGCGAATGGATATCCTTTTCGGAGTAGATGCTGTAGGTTCCGATCACGTCCGTGATCTTTCCCCGGTACAGCGCGGGGGAATCCAGCGAGAAATCCGCCAGGGTCTTCTCGTGATAAACCGCGTTCGGATCCGCCACGGCCACGTTTTCGGTGTCCTCGCCCTCCGCGTCCTCCTGGCCCTCCACCTCCTCGCCGGCGAAGGCATCCTCTTCCTCCTCGGCGGAAACAGCGGCGGGCAGCGCGGTTCCCAGCAGGACCAGCGCCAGCAGCGCACAGATCATTTTTTTCCAGAAATCCATGATGATCACCTTATCCAAAGCTCCTTCCGGAAGGAGCGGCGCGATTCTGCGGCCGCCCGCCTCCTCCTGAAAAAGAAAGCCCCTGCCACTCCGGGGCACGGTCATTATAGCTCCGTTTTCCGTTTTTGTACAGCCCTCGCCGCCGCCTTCGGCAGCTCGCTGAGGAGCAGCACCAGCAGAATCATGATCAGGGCGTAGGCATAGATTTCCTCATATTCGAAAAAATATCCGCTGGTAAACACCGCCTTGCCCAGGGAGTTCCGGGTCTGGACCAGGTATTCCGTCGTCACCACCATGCGGATGCCCATTCCCGCCGCGTTCAGCCAGGCCTGCCGCAGGTATCCCGCCATCAGGGGCAGGTGTACTTCCGCCAGAACCCGCGGCGTCAGGCCGCTGTTCATCCGGTAGACATCGATCAGCTCCGGCTCGATCCGGCGGCAGCCCTCGCAGGCCGCCTCCGCGATCATGGGAATCAGAATCAGGGAGCTGGCCGCCACCGGCACCCGGTCATAGGAGGTCAGCACCATGATGATGACCGTCAGCACGATCATGGGCATCGCCCGCAGGAAGGTCATGACCGGGCGGGTCATGCGAAAGACGAAATCGCTCAGCCCCTGGCACAGTCCCAGCGCCACCCCGATTCCCGTGGAGATCGCCAGCGTCTCCGCAAGGTGTCCCAGCGTCACCCCGGCCTGCAGCCAGGTTCTGCCCTCCCCCAGCAGGCGGAAAAAGGCCTGCAGAATTTTCGGCACGCCCGGAAAAACCAGGGCGTCCCCCTTCATCCAGCTGGCCGCCTGAATCAGCGCACCCAGCAGCAGAATCCCCAGCGTCTCGACCAGGCCGGACGGGGGACGGTTTTTCCTCCCCTTTTTTTCCGGAGACAAAAGCCGTCCCCCCTTTCGTTTTGTTCCTGTTCCGTTCGGCGGATTACTTCGCCTGGAAATAGAATTCGTCCGCGGGCACTTCGCCGCCGTACTGGCTCAGATCAAAGGCCGCGGTCTTTTCAATCTCCGCCTTCACCGCCGCGGCTTCCTCATAGCGGATATGGCATCCGGGAATCGCCGCCTCCGCCACCTTGGCATTGGGCAGGATCTCCAGCGTCACCGCCGCTTCCGCCACGGCGGCGACATCCGTTTCCGCCCGGCCCGCGGCTTCCCGGACCGCCTCCAGATACGCGGCCACCTCTTCCGGCTTCTCCGCGGCGGTCTCCGCCCGGACAAACAGCCCCGCCTGGGCGTATCCGTCCATGTCCAGGGCTTCCTTCAGCATCTCCTCCACGGACAGGGTCTTCACGTTCGCATTTTTGACTTTCGCCGCGGTGACCGCGGGATCGGCCGTCACCACGATGGCGTCCGGGTTGCTCAGCAGCTCCGCCTGGGTTTCCGCCGCGCCGGCCAGGTAGTTCACCGAGGCGGGCACGATTCCCTTCGCCTCCAGCACCGCCAGCACCACGGAGGCGTTGATCGTATTCTCCCCGAAGAGGGTCAGATCCGCTCCGTTCAGGCTGTCCGCGGAAAAGTCCGCCTTCTGGGAAGCGAAGAACAGATTGCCCCAGGTCACCACCGCCGCCAGCTGATAGGTGGATTTGCCCGCCCGGAACAGCTTCGCCCCGGCATTGATCGGCGCAATGATGAAGTCCGCCTCATTCTTCTGGAACTCCGCCCCGATGGTGGAGGCGTCCAGGAAGGTATAGTTTTCCGGATGTTCCGCGGCCATCGCGGCCACCGCCAGGGCCGGAGCGCCGGTGGGCGCGGAGAGCTTCAGCCCGGCATCCTCCGCCAGGGTCAGCGCGGCGCAGCTCAGCGCCAGCGCCAGGGTCAGAATGATCGTGATCAGTTTCTTCATATTTCTTTTCCTTCCTTCTTTGCATTTTTGTGCGGGGTACCCCGCGTCAGTCTTTCAGCCATGCTTCTTTCCGGCCAGGGCACTCCTGACCGTGATGCCGGGAATGTTGCCCAGCTTTCCGGTCAGCGCGCCGAGCTCGTCATTGGTTCCCTCGACGATCAGGCCGATCACGGCCGTCCCGTCCTCCTGATTCGGCACGCCGATGCGGCCCCGAATCAGCTTTCCCGCTTCGCTGAGCACCCGGTTGACCCGGGCGATTTCCTCCCGCTTCTCCACCACGATGCCCACAAAGCCCAGTCGGGTCTCCATGCCTCATCCTCCTTTTTTTCGACAAAAAAACACGCGTTCTCTTCCGGACTTCGGCAAGAAAGCGCGCGAAAAAAACATGTTTTTTCCTCCCTTCCCATCTTGCGCATCGGTTCCCCTTCGCGCTCAATCCGTTCGTCCGGAAAGGTCCCTCGGCCTTCGGAGCATTCCTCCGGCTCCGGTTTCCCCTCCGCGGGTATCATACCATACTCCCGCCGCCTTTGCAATCCCGGCAGGTCCGGCAGGGCGGAGAACAGGGCTTGAAGGATGAGCGGGATTGTGGTACCATTCCCGGGGACGGAAAAAGCCTGAATCGGCCGAATACACAGCGCAATCCTGAGGATCGGGGAGGAAGGGAACATGAACTGTCAGCCCGTGAAAACCGCCGTGGTCGGATGCGGAAGCATCAGCGACATTTACCTGACCAACATGAGGGACCGGTACGACAATCTGGAGGTCCTGTCCTGCTGCTCGAAAGGCATGGACAGCGCCGTCCGGCAGGGGAAGAAATACGGAATCCGGGCGCAGACCCTGGAGCAGATCCTGCAGGATCCGGAGATCGAACTGCTGGTCATCCTGACGCCCGCGCCGACCCATTATGACCTGATCCGGAAGGGACTTCTGGCGGGAAAGCACGTCTACACGGAAAAGCCCATCGCGACCACGGTGGCGGAGGCGAAGGAACTGATCCGCCTCGCGGACGAACGGGGGCTGTATCTCGGCTCCGCGCCGGAGACCTTTCTGGGCAGCGCGGTGCAGACGGCCCGGAAGGCGATCGACGACGGGCTCATCGGCGAGGTGACCTCCTTCCATGTGGTCGCGAACCGGGATATTACCCTGCTGGCCAGCCTGTTCAAATTCCTGAGGATGCCCTACGGCGGAATCGGATACGATTACGGCGTGTACTACCTGACCGCGCTGGTCAGCCTGCTGGGGCCGATGAAACAGGTGTTCGGAACCGTCAGCAACCGGAGCCGGGTGCGGATCAACAGCTTCCCGCAGAGTCCGGAATACGGCCAGGAATATATCTATGACAACGAAAGCCAGATCGACGCCGTGCTGACGACGCAGAGCGGCATTTCCGGAACCTTCTCCCTCAACGGGGACAGCCTTCCGATGGATCTGGCGTACTTTACGGTCTACGGCACGAAGGGAATGCTGAAGCTGGGAGACGCAAATCAGTTCGGAGGGGATACGGTGCTTCTTCCGGCCTCCCTGCCCGGAGAGGGCGGCGGGACGCCCGTCACCCTGGAGCCGGTCAACGATCTGAGCGAAAACTCCCGGGGCATCGGGCCGGCGGATCTGGCCCGGGCGATCCGCGAGGGGGGAAAGCCCCGCGTATCCCGGGAGATGGCGTGCCACGTGCTGGACATCGTCGAGCAGATCCTCCGGAGCAGCGAAACCGGTGCCGCGTGTTCCCTGTCCACCACCTGTGAGCGGCCGGAGCCCTATCGGAAGTAAGCGCTCCGCACCCAGGTTCTTCACATTTTTGTAACATTTTCTTGAAGAAGCCGGCTTCCTGCGGTATAATGGCCGCAGGAAAAACAGGAGAAAAGGAGGGAGCGCCGTCATGGTTTTTTTCCGGAAGCGTGTTGCGCTGCTGGCCATCGCGCTGGCGCTCTCGCTGGGCTGCGCCATCCCCGCCGCCCGCGCGGAGGATTCCTCTCCCTGGAGCACCGCCGCGGAGGCGGAAGCTGCCCGGGTCGCCGCGGAGGAAAAGGCGAAGGCCCTCGGGCAGGCCTATATGGAGCTGAATGAGGCCGCGGAGGAGGCGGAAGCCAGCGCGGAAACCGCGGAAAAACGGGTGAAAAAGCGGGAAAAGGAGCTGAAAGCCGCCCGGGAAGCCGCCGGGAAGGCCTCCGAAGCGGAGAAGGCGGAAGCGGAACGGAAGGTCGCGGAGGCGGAGAAAGCCCTGAAGGATGCCGGGGAAAAGGCGGAGGCGCGGAAGACCGCGGCGCTGGAAGCCCGTCAGGCGGCGGACGCGCTCTACGGAGAGCTGGCCGAAGCCGCCATGGCACTGAAGGAGGCCACGGAGGCTTCCGTCCGGATGGCCCGGACCCAGGCCATTTCCGAGGACCGGATCACCGCCTCCTTCGGATTGGAGGAGCGATACTCCGGCCGGTTCAACGATCGGATGGAGCCCGTCTACCTGTCCTTTCCCATGGAGCATGCCGCGAAGGTCCGCATCCGCACCTCCGGCGCTAGCCTCAGCATTTCCGTCCTGGATTCCACCGGAAGCACCGTGCTGACCCTGATCCCCTCCTCCACCGCGGAGGGTTCCGTCTGCCGCCTCGGCGAGGATACGTACACCCTGCTGGTGGCGCCCATCGGCGAGGAGGAGAAGAATTTTTCCATTCTCGTCAGCGAGTGCCCGCCGGACGGCGGGGACGGCGCCGCTTCCTCCGAGGACCCGGAGGAGGACGAGACGGACGAAACGGAGATGGAGATCCTGGTGGAGTTCGACTGAGCCGGTTCTCCGTACTGCCTTTGGATTCTTTCATAGGATTTCCTGCAAAAGAGGGGCGGGAAGCGCCATGGCGCTCCCCGCCCCTCCTGTTTTATATCCCGGTCCGCCTTCCCGGAGGAAGCATTCCGCGTCCCTTAGGGGCTCATCTTCTCCAGCAGGACCTCCAGCGCCTTCTTCAGCTGGGGATCGTTTTCCTTGTCCCCGAAATCATAGCCGCCGTTGTCGCCCTTCTCCAGCGGAATCTCCACATCCGGCTCCAGGCCGATTTTATGAACATGATTTCCCTCCGGGGTCAGGTATTCCGCAACGGTCATCTGGAAACCGGCGCCATCCTGGCCGATCGGCGTCACAATCTGCACAATGCCCTTGCCATAGGTCGTCACGCCCACCACGGTGGCCCCCGCGCGCTCCCGCAGCGCGGCGGTCAGAATCTCGGAGGCGCTGGCGCTGTTCTCGTTCACCAGCAGCACGATGGGCATCTCGATTTTCCCGTCCCGCGTGCGGTAGCAGTGATCCTCTTCGCCGTCCCGATACACCAGGTAGCACAGATCCCCCGCGTCCATGAACAGGTCCCCGATATGCTGGGCCGCTTCCACCCATCCGCCGGGATTGTCCCGAAGGTCAATGATCAGGCCCTTCGCGCCCTGCTCCGTCAGCTCCGTCAGCGCCGTCTCGAATTCCTCGTCTCCCTTGCCGGCGAATTCGTACATGGCGATCAGGCCCACATCCTCCGTCAGCAGGGTGCTCTCCACCCGGTTCACGTTGATGATCGCCCGCTCCAGCGAGAAGGTCAGCTCCTCCCCGTTCCGCAGGAAGGTCACGTTCACGCTGGTTCCCGGCGTTCCCCGCATGATGTCCACCGCGTCCTGCAGGGTTTCGGGCACCACGTACAGATCCTCCTCCACCCGGTACAGGATATCGCCGCGCTGCACGCCCGCCGCCTCGGCCGGGCTGCCCTTGAACA
The DNA here is from genome assembly GCA_900316415.1 of uncultured Eubacteriales bacterium. Classification (GTDB taxonomy): domain Bacteria; phylum Bacillota; class Clostridia; order Christensenellales; family Aristaeellaceae; genus Aristaeella. Next base: position 19,615 of record ONCV01000001.1, on the reverse strand, counting down.
CGCGGCTGATGGTGCAGAGCCCGGTGCTGTAATTCGAGGAGATCAGGATGCCCACGCCGGCGTATTCGCCTTCGTCGTCCTCCTGCATTTCCTGCCATTCCTCCGGCGTATAGTAGAAGGTATAGGGATCCTTCAGGCCGGCCAGCAGCCCGGCGCTGGCCCCCCGGAGCATATCCTCCGTGCTGGCTTCCTGATAATAATAGGCGTCCACCGCGTCCATCAGATCCAGCAGCTCGTCGAACTGGCGATAGCGCTCATAGAGCTCCCGGGGAATGGTCACGGTATCGGATTTCACTCCGGAAGGATCATCCTGCGCGGCGCTCGCTCCGTCGGTGCTGAACATGGACGTCAGGGTGGAATAGGGGAAGTTCACGCACCCGCTCAGCAGGCACAGGCACAGCCCCAGCGAAAGCACCAGCAGCCATTTTTTCCTCGTGTTCATGGATTTCACTCTCCCTCCGGCAGCATCATCAGCAGCCGAAAAATCATCGCATCCCGAAAGGACCGCAGATCCAGCCCGGTTTCCCGCTGAATCCGGTCCAGCCGGTAAATCAGGGTATTCCGATGGATAAACATCTGGCGCGCGGCCACGGACAGATTCAGATCCGCCTCGAAGAACCGCTCCGCCGTCTCGAGGGTCTCCTCCGTCAGGATGCCCCCCGCCCGGTCTCCGAAAACCTGCGCGCGGATTTCCCGCAGGGTTTCCGGCGGAATCCGCTCCGCCATGCGCTCCAGCAGCTGATGGGCGTATACCTGAACCGGCGCCTTCCGCTGGAACCGGTCCCCCGTCTCCAGGGCGGAAATCGCCTCCCGGTATCCCGCCGGCCATTCCTCCGGCTTCCGGTGCACATTGCTGACCCCGGCCTTCATTCGGAGCCCGGTTTCCCCCTCCACGGTATCAATCAGCGCCAGGGCAAACTCCGCGATCTCCTCCGGATCCTCCCCGGCCTTGATCAGCAGGGCCCGTCCGGCGCCATCCTCCGCCAGCAGGTCGTTTTCCTCCATGGGCGCCAGATTCCGAAGCGTCTCCGTCAGGGAAAAGGCCGGCCGTTCCTCCGGCCGGAATACGATCACGCAGCTGTTCCGGGGAAGGCTGAACTGCTCCGCCATGACCGTTTCCTCCTTCCTTGTATCCCATACTGGGGGAAATTATACCACACGCCCCTTCCTTCCCACAAGAGCGAAAAAAGCCTCCCGGAGCGAATCCGGGAGGCGGAAAGATCATTCCAGATCAGGCAAATTACTTGTTCAGGATGGTCTTCTCGGTTTCCTTGTCGAAGAAGTGCAGCCGGTTGGTGTCCAGAGCGATCTTGATCTTGTTGCCGGCGCGGCTGGTGGTCCGGGGATCCACGCGGGCGATGATGTTGCCTTCCTTGCCGGTGGTGGACAGATACAGATAGGTCTCAGAGCCCATCAGTTCGGTCACTTCCACGTCCACATCCACGGTGGCGGTGGGGAACTCAGCCAGCTTCTCTTCGCTGTCGTGAATGTTCTCGGGACGGATGCCCATCACGACGTCCTTGCCGATGTAGCTCTCGTCCGTGAACTTGCTCACCTTGGAGGCGGGCACCACGATCTTGTTGTTGCCGAACTTGGCAACCACGTCCTGGCCTTCCCGATCCAGCTTCACATCGAAGAAGTTCATCTGGGGGCTGCCGATGAAGCCCGCGACGAACTCGTTGGTGGGATAGTCGTACAGGTTCTGGGGGGTATCCACCTGCTGCACAACGCCGTCCTTCATAACCACGATCCGGCTGGCCATGGTCATGGCTTCGGTCTGGTCATGGGTAACGTAGATGAAGGTGGTCTGCAGGCGCTGATGCAGCTTGGTGATTTCCGTTCTCATGGCCACGCGCAGCTTGGCGTCCAGGTTGGACAGCGGCTCGTCGAACAGGAAGACCTTGGGCTCACGGACGATGGCACGTCCCAGGGCAACACGCTGCCGCTGGCCGCCGGACAGGGCCTTGGGCTTCCGGTTCAGCAGGTGGGCAATGTCCAGGATCTTGGCGGCTTCTTCCACGCGGCGCTTGATCTCATCCTTGGGGGTCTTGCGCAGCTTCAGGCCGAAGGCCATGTTGTCATACACGGTCATATGGGGATACAGGGCGTAGTTCTGGAACACCATGGCGATGTCGCGATCCTTGGGAGCGACGTCGTTGACCAGCTTGTCGCCGATGTACAGCTCGCCGTCGGAAATCTCTTCCAGACCGGCGACCATGCGCAGGGTGGTGGACTTACCGCAGCCGGAAGGACCGACCAGAACGATAAACTCCTTGTCCTCGATGTCCAGCGTGAAGTCGCTGACGGCGGTCACGTTGCCGGAGTAGATCTTGTAGATGTGCTGCAGAGATACACTAGCCATTTTGAATCATCCTCCTGAATTACGGGCTGTGCCCTTGATGCGTGTATTGTACCCGATTTCGCGCCAAAAGAAAAGTGTCATTTTCAACAAAATTCACAAAAGCCCTTTGTATAAAATATACAAAGGGTGATGGATTCTCCCGGGGCGGCAGCCCGCCCCTCATTCCGACCAGGCGCTGGAGAAGTAGATGATGTCCATCAGCGGACGGATCTTCGGATTGCTCAGGCCGTTGATCTTCTGCCAGTTGTCCCCGTCCCTGCGGAACACCAGGGTCGACGAGGTTCCCCCGTCCAGGTTGTACGCGGTCCGGACCTCCGGGATGGAGGCCACCAGGTCGGTGAACTGTTTCATCGAAAGACCGGCGGAATTCTCATTGCCCGGGCCCTCGCTGGTGATGATCAGATACTCCAGCGGCCCGGTCTGGCAGATCGCGGTGCGCTGCGCCGGATCCTCGCTGTGATGCTGCCGGTTTGCCTCCGGCTCCTGCCGGACTCCGTCGATGACCAGGGCCGGCCCGAAGGTGAAGATATTGACCGCCTGATCCTCAATGGCCTCCACATCCTCCGGAAGGGCCGCCTTCAGGATCCGCAGATCTCCCGCCCGGTCCACCACCAGCACGTCCGTCTCTCCGTCGCACTTCGTCCGCAGCATGTCCTCCTGCCGCATGAGAACGCCCCGCTTGAAATCCTCGCCCCCGCAGTAGTCCCCGTTGACGGCCAGCACCGCCTGCACCCGTTTCGCCAGGCCGGGGCCCGAAACCGTCTGCTCGCTGGCGGGCCGGCCCGCGATCAGCGCCCGCAGCTGGGTCGGGCTCGCGATCTTCACCCGGGCGTAGAGATAATCCGTCCCGTAGATCCGGCCCGTGCCCAGATTCACCGTGATGGAGGGGTCGGCGTATCCCGTCGGGTCCCCGCCGTCCTCCGGATAGAGGTATCCCTCCTCCTGCGGCGGCGTCAGCCCCTCCGGATATTTTTCATCGGTGGGGATCTCGAAAAGGGTGCCGCTTTCCAGCGGAGGAAGCTCCAGGACGGGAACCAGCGGCGCGGCGGTTTCCTTCGGTTCCTCCGCGCCGGCCGCCGGCAGCAGCGCCAACAGCAGCGCCGCCAGGAGAAGGATTCCGGAACAGGTACGGGTCATCAGTCTGCTTTCCTTTCCATCAGGACTTTTTCCGGCCTTACGCCGCCCCGGCCGGAGCCGGCGTTTCGGTCGGAGCCGGCGTTTCGGTCAGCGCAGGCGTTTCCCCCGCCTCCGCGGGGACCGGGGAGGTCTCCGGAGCGGTTTCCTCCTCCAGCGGCGCGGCCAGGGCGTCCACGGTCTTCTGGTTCACCTCGCCGGAGGCGTAGATGCCGTTATCCCGCTGGAAGCGCTCCACCGCGTTCATCGTGCCCTTCAGAATGACGCCGCCGATATAGCCCTGGTAATAGCCCAGCTCCCGCAGCCGGTTCTGCACCCAGAACACCTCCGGGCCGGAGGAATTCTTCTTCAGCCGCCGGCTGCCCAGCTCCGGCGCCTTCCGGGCGTCGTATTCCGGCTCCGGCGTCGGCACCGGGGTTTCCTCCGGAACGGAGGTTCCCTTTTTCAGGTTCGGCAGCTTCAGGGCCTCCCGCAGCTCCGGATCCGAAGGCAGATCCTCCCGGATGGAGACGACGGTCCCCTCTCCCACGTTGTCATAGATCCATTTGGCGTCCTCCACCGTCAGGCGGATGCAGCCGTGGCTCGCCCGGTTCCCCAGCATTTTGTAGCTGGAAATCTTCATGGCGTTCAGGCTCACCGCCGTATAGATCACGGAGTGGAACGCGATGGAGGCATTGATCCGGGTCCAGTACCGGGCGTAGCTGTTTCCCCACTTGGGGAAGACGCACCACTGGGCATGCCGGCCGTTCAGCACCCAGTCCCCGACGTCGCTGGGATTCGCCTTGGTGCCGGTGGAGCAGAGCATCCTCCGCACGGGAATCGTATAGTTGCCTTCCTCATCCCTTCCGTACACGGTGGTCACCTGATTCGTCACGTCCACCGTGATGGCAAAGGGCACCGGCGTCGGTTCCGGCGTCGGCTTCGGGGTCTGATCCGGCAGAACGATCCGGCCGTCGTTGAAGATCACGTTCCAGGTCGCCTCGTCCACCAGCCCCGTATCCTTCATGCCGTTCTGCGACTGAATGGCCCGGACGGCCCGCAGGGTCTGCCGGGCAAAATTCCCGCTGACCGGGCCGGAATAGTATCCCAGCTCCGTCATCCGGGTCTGCAGCTGCTTCACCAGCTTTCCGCTGGATCCGCTCTTCAGCTCCTTCTCAAAGGGGATAAAGCGGTCCGGCATGACCAGCCCGTTGTTGGCCGCCGTCTCCTCGTCGTCCACCAGGAACCCGTTCAGATCCGGCACCGGGGTTTTCGTGGCGTCCGGAACGTCATTCTTTCCCACCGCCTTCAGGGCAAACAGCGCCTCCTGCGTCAGGGGATCCGCCGTGCCGGTCGCCGTCAGGCCGTTCTTTTCCTGGAACTCCTTCAGGCTCTTCTTCGTCCCGGAAAGGAAGTTTCCGCTGATCTTTCCCTTGTAGTAGCCCAGCTCCATCAGCCGGGTCTGAATCCGCTTGACTTCATCCCCCTGGTTCCCGACCCGCAGCGTGCGGTACCGGGCGGAGAAAATCCGGCTCTGGGTCTCCGGATCGGCCTCCCCCGTCTGCTCCAGGCCGTAATCTCCCTGGAACGTCTTCACGGCCTCCCGGGTTCCCTCCCGATACCGGCCGGACAGATTGCCCGTATAGTATCTCAGCTCCTGCAGGCGGGTCTGCAGTTCCAGCACGTCGTCCCCTTCGTCGCCGTACTTCAGCAGGCGGGCCTCCGTAACCTCCTCCAGCAGCTCATCCTCGTCGGGCAGGCTGTCCGGATCCGACGGAGCCGGTTCCGCCTCCGCCGTCCCTTCCTCCAGGGGGACCGCCTCCCCGATTTCTCCGGGCGCATCCTCGCCCAGGCCCACGCTCCCGGCGCTTCCCGCCAGGCAGCAGATCAGTACCAGACACAAAAACCGTTTCATCGGCTTCACCTCGTCGCGATTTGGCTCTATATTAACATTTTTGTAACCATTTCGCAAGACTTTTGCCGGATTTTCACGAAAAGAGCGCCGGAAGTCCTGCTTCCGGCGCGATGCGCTTTCAGGAATGGGATATTACTTCTGCGTGTGATCCACGTAGGCCAGGGACCAGTCCATGGTCTCCTGCTCGCCGTATCCGGGGGGATACGCGCCGGCGTTCCGCAGGGCGAAGCCCAGGTCGATGTTGAAGTCGACGCTGTCGCTGGCCACAGCGAACTCGTCCGTATACGATATCTCCTCCTCCGTCTCGTTCAGCGCGGAATCGATCAGCGGGATATCCGTCCGCTTCTGGGTGGGTTTCACCTCGGCCGGCGCCGTCACCCGCAGGGTGTACACCGCGGGATAGACTTCCCGGAAGAAGTACAGGCCGTACTGATCCGTCTCGGTCTCCGCCACGCTCTCGCCGTTGCGGACCAGCTCCACCCGCACCCCGGGAATGCCCAGCTCGCCGCCGTCCTGCCAGCCGTTTCCGTTCAGATCCAGCCAGCAGAAATCCCCGATGGTTCCCGGCAGCACGCTGCCGATGTTCAGGCTCAGCTGATCCTCGCCCATGATCAGGTCAATCTCCCCGGAGCGGCCCTCCCGCCCGTCGGTCTCCTGAATCACGGAGATCAGACCGGTTTCCAGCCGCTCGTCGTCGGGCTCGGCCACCAGGGCGCCTTCGGGAAGCTCCACCCCGATCCGGTAGGCTCCGGGCATCAGGCCCGTAAAGCGCCATCTGCCGTCCTCTCCGGTGGTGGCTTCCGCTTCCTGTCCGTCCTCCGCCTCCGGAATCAGCGTGACCCGCGCCCCGGAAAGGGGCTGGGAGCCGCTGCCCCGGTCGATCCAGACCTGGCCGCCCATGGCCGTATACTTCACCAGGCCCAGCAGCGGCGTCTCCAGGGATTCTCCCTCCCGCAGCGTCAGGCCGGTCATGACCATCCGGTCCCCTTCCTTCCGGAAGGTGTTTTCCCCGGCAAGGGGCTGATCCGTGCTTTCATCCAGCTGATAGCTGAGGGAATAAACCCCCGGCACGACGCCCTCGTATCCGAAGGCGCCTTCCCGGTCCGTGCGCAGGGTTTCAAAGATTTCGCCGGTTTCCTCGTCCGTCATGACGATGGACATTCCCGCCGGCGTCCTTTCGCCCGCGTCCCGGAGGCCGTTGTTGTTCTCATCCAGCCAGGCCGCGCCGCGCAGGGAGGCGGGAACCACCCCGCCGATCATCTGATCCTCCCAGCGCTGACCCATGCCGATCTCCAGCTGGGTTTCCTGGCTTTCCCGTCCGGACCGCACCGGCAGGGTCACCCCAGTCGTCCGGGCCGTCACCATGCCCTCCGGCAGAGCGAGGCTCAGCGTCCAGGTTCCCGGCCGCAGGTTCTCCAGCGCGAAGCTTCCGTCCGCGCCGGTTTCCATCTCCTGGGCCTCCTGGTCCGCCCGCTCCGGCGTCAGGGTGATCTTCATGCCCGCCTTCGTTCCGTCCCCCGCGTCCAGGGTGCCGGAGCCGTCCGGGTCATGGAAGAAGGTGCCGGAAATCCGGCCCAGCGTCAGCCCGCCGCAGAGGGGTGCCTCCCGGGTTTCGCCGGTGCGCAGGGAGAAGGCTTCTCCCCGGCCCAGGCCGTCCTCCCCGGAAATCCGGCTGTCCCCGCCCTCCCGGGCGAAGACCGCGCCTTCCGGCAGCCGGTATTCCAGATAATAGGTTCCGGGCATGACCGCGTCGAAAAGGAATTCGCCGCTGTCGGAAATCACCGCGGAGAAGGCTTCGCCCTCTTCCGTCATCAGGCGGACCGCCGTTCCCTCCAGCCCGTTCTCGCCGCTGTCCCGGCGGCCGTTGTCGTTCCGGTCCGCGAACACCGTGCCGCGCACCGTGGCGGGCAGGATCATGCCCGCATCCCGGCCGGTCACGCTTTCTCCCAGCGGAACCCGGAAGGCTTCGGAATAGCCCTCCCCGCCGTTCAGGTTCAGCATCACGTTGCCCTCGCCCAGCCGGGTAAAGGCATATCCGGGCTTCGCGGTCATCCGCAGGCTGTACATGCCGGGGGTCAGCCCCGTGAAGGAGTACGCCCCCTTCGCGTTCGTCTGCTTCGTATCCACCGCGGCGCCGTTTTCATCCAGCAGCGTCACCGGGACGCCCTGGCTCGTTTTCTCGCTTCCGGAAAGCGTGGCGGAGAAATCGTCGTCCAGATACACCGTGCCGCTGACGGAGCCGTAATAGATCGCGCCGACGTTCACGGTCCGGCTCTCCCCGTCCTTCAGGACAAAGTCCTTCCAGAAGTTCTCGCGCCGTCCGTCCCGGGCCACGAAATGGTTCCCTTCCGGATCCTCCACCGCCCGGGTGAAGTTGCTGCCGTCGTCCGGCAGCAGCGCCCGCAGCCGGTAGGTATTGCCCCGCAGGCCGCTGAGGACATAGGTTCCGTCCTCGCCGGTCACGGTCACCGCGACCTCTTCTTCCTTCAGCTGCTTGGTGGCGGTCACCTTGACCCCGGCCAGAGGCTTTTCGCCCTCGTCATACAGGCCGTTGTAATTGGCGTCCAGGAAGGCCCTTCCCTTCACGATGGCGCTCCAGGCGAAGCCGATGTTCTGATCCGGTTCGTCCTTGCCGTCGTTCAGGTCCAGGGTGCGGGTGGATTTGGTTTTCCCCTCCGCCGTAAAGACGGAGCGGTTCTTTCCGCCCGCCTTGCTGTAGCGGGTGAACATCATGCCCTCCGGCGCGTATCCGGAGAAATCGTAGAAGCCGGGCCGGAGGCGCACCACCCGCCAGTATCCGTCCGCGTCGGAATAGGCTTCAAAATGCAGGCCGTTCTTCTGCCCGGAGAGGGTAACATGCGCGCCGGCGATCCGGGGTTCCCCGGTTTCCATGATGCCGTTGGCGTTCTCGTCCAGCCAGCACACGCCGTCCACCACGACGCCCCGCAGGAGACCCACGCCGCGTTCCACGGTCTCTCCCGCGGAAACGGAGAAGGGCTCCGAATCCTGAATGCCTTCCGAGGAGAAATCCATGACGGATTTCTCCAACCCCACATCCTTCGCCTTGCGGTTGAAGCCGTATTCCTCCGGCAGGCTGACCCGGATGCGGTAGCTCCCGGGGGTCAGGCCCGGCAGCGTCACCTCGCCGTTCCCGTCGGTCTCTCCTCCGGTCACCGTCTCGTCCTTCCCGTTCACCAGCCAGACCGGGATCCCGGCGACGCCCTTTTCATTGATGCCGCAGTCTCCGTTGTTGTTGCCGTCCAGGAACACCCGGATATGGAAGGTGCCCGTGTCCGCCGAGGCGTCCAGCCGGTTCATTTCCGGGGCCTGGGTCGGTTCCGCCGTGGGAACCGGCGTCAGGTTCAGGGCAGGCGTGGCGGTCTCCGCCGGCAGCGCCGTCGGGGCGCTTTCGGTCTTTCCGCCGTTTTCCGTCCCCTCCGGTTCTTTATCCGGCTCCGTTTCCGGATTCTCCGGTTCTTCGGAGGGCTCCCCTTCCGTTTCCGGCGCGGGTTCCTCCGTGCTCTCCGCCGGGGAAACCGGGGCTTCTCCCGTCGCCTGGCGCACCCGGATCGGCACGGTCACGTTCCCGCCGCTCGCCATGGGAACGGTAACCCGCGCATCGGACAGGTCCCATCCGCCCGCGACGCTTTCCGCCAGGGGAACCACCGTCACCGGGTCCGAGCCGTCCACGGTCAGGGTTTCCTCCCCCGCCCGGATAATTCCCTTCTCCAGGCCGCCCTGCAGCACGCGGAAGGAGCCGGAAAGCGGAACTTCCGTTTCCGTCCCGTCCTCCCGTTCCACAATGCCGCGGAAATACACGCCCAGCGTCATCACATCCGCCCGGGCGGACGTCCCGCAGCAGCCTGCCATCACCAGCGCCGCCACCAGCAGCGCCATCCAACGGATCCTTGTTTTCATAGCGTTCCTCTTTATGCAATCTTCCGGCGGACGGATCCGGCGGTCAGTTCAGCTTCACGGAATGGCGGAATTTGTCATACACATTGGAGACATAGAATTCCGTATATCCCCGGGGATAGGAAACGTGCAGGCTGTACAGCGTTCTGTCCACGCAGACCACAATCAGCCGTCCCGCGATCTCCGCCCCGGTGGACTGCACCACGGCCTTGTAGTTGGCATAGACGCCCGTTCCGCCCAGGAAGCTGCGCTCCGCCGTGTTGGAGGGCGAGAAGCCGGTCAGCTCCCCGCTGCCGGACAGGGTGTCCAGCATGCCCTTGACCTCCCGGGTCAGCTCGCTCTTGCTGTAGGCCTTGTTCACCGGCACGGTCCGGACGGTCAGCGTCGCCGCATAATCCATGGACGGATCCGGATTGGTCAGCACGTAGGTATCCGCCTGCGTATCATCCACCGTCCAGCCGCTGGGGCCTTCGAAGGTCAGATGCAGGGAGGGCGCCTCATAGGTCATGTAGCTGAGGGACAGCGTGGGCAGCGGCGTGGGCGTGGGCTTGTCGATCGGATCGATCAGCACCGGCGTCGCCCCGGCGTAGTCGCTCTGAATCACCGGCGCCAGGGTCGGCTCGCTGTCCGCCGGCTCCTGCACATCCTCCCAGTCCCCGCCCTCTTCCGAGGAGGGATCGTAGGTGCCGTCGTCATAATCCGTCGGGCCCACCACCGCGGAGCCGAACAGATCCTGCGTCTGTTCCGTCGGCGCGGCCGTCGGCTGATCCTCCGGAAGCCGGGTGTCAAAGCGTTCCTTTTCCTGGCAGGCGGTCAGCAGCAGCGCGCACAGCGCCAGCACCAGGCACAGCAACCTCTTCTTGTTCATCGCTCGTTCCTCCCCTATGATTGTCCTTCGGTTTCGTCCCCGTACAGGGGATGGTAAACCCTTCGATCCAGGCTGAAGATCCGCTCGCTGAAAGCGCCCTCCGGCGTCTTTTCCCAGGCGGTCTTCATGGTGTTCATCCGGGCGTCCATCATGTCGATCCAGTGCAGCGCCTCGGCCTCCGGAAACATGGGCGGCCGCGGGCTCCCGAACTCCGGTTCCCCGTGATGGCTCAGCAGCATGTGCTCCAGCAGCACCACCCATTCCCCGGTCACGCCGGTTTTCTCCGCCGCCCGGTTCAGCAGCGTAATGCCCCGCACCAGATGCCCCAGCAGCTGTCCGTCCCGGGTATAATCCGATACGTTGCCGCTTTCGTCGCTTTTCAGCTCCTCCAGCTTTCCCAGGTCATGCAGGATCACTCCTGCGCACAGCAGATCCCGGTTCATCCAGGGATAGATCTCCAGCGCCGCCTTCGCCAGGCGCAGCATGTCCGTCGTGTGATGCAGCAGCCCGCTGCGCTCCGCGTGATGCATCCGCTGGGCCGCCGGGAACCAGTCCAGCCGGTCCCCCGCCATGTCCAGCATCTCCAGCGTCAGCTTCCGCAGCGGTTCGGAGGAGAAGCCGTTCACCGTCTCCAGAATGTCCCTTTTCATTTCCTCCGCGGTTCGCGGCGCAGCGGGCACCAGGTCCGCCAGGTTCACCGGATCCTCCGGCGTCACCGGACGCCACCGCTCAATCCGGAACTGCAGCCGTCCGTTGTATTCCTGCACCTGGCCCCGGACCTTGACGGGCTTCCCGCTTTCCGGCAGCTCCTGGGTGCCGTCCCAGTTCCAGATCTTCGCGTTCAGTTCTCCGGTCCGGTCCCCCAGATTCATGTCCACATAGTCCCGGCCGTTCTTGTCCGTCTTCCTTTCCGCTCCGCGGACCATCAGGAACCCCTCAAACCGGGAATCCTTCATCAGCTGGCAAACCCTGTATCCTTCCATCCTGCTGCTGTTCGCTCCTTCCGTCAAAACGGCGCGTCCCCGCCGCTCCGGCCGGGACCGTCCTCCCGGGCCAGGTTCGCAAAGGTCGTGATCTCGCCGAGCCAGGCCAGCTTCACCGTCCGCAGCGGACCGCTGCGCTGCTTGGCCACGATGACCTCCGCGATATTCTTGTCCTCCGTGTCCGGATTGTAGTATTCCTCCCGATGCAGGAACATGACCACGTCCGCGTCCTGCTCGATGGAACCGGAATCCCGCAGGTCGGACAGCACGGGCCGCTTGTCCACCCGGTCCTTGTTCGCCCGGCTCAGCTGGGCACAGGCGATGATCGGCACCTTCAGCTCCAGGGCGATGGCCTTCAGCTGGCGGCTGATTTCCGACACCTCCAGCTGGCGGCTTTCGGAGCGGCCGTCCGCCCGCATCAGGCCCAGATAATCCACCAGCACCAGATCCAGCCCGTGATCCATCATCAGCCGGCGGCAGCGGCTCCGCAGCTGGCTGGGGGAAAGGGCGGCCGTATCATCCAGATACAGCGGCGCGTTGGAAATCGGTCCCAGCGCCTTGGCCAGGGCCATCCACTCCGGATCCTCCAGCAGGCCCTTGCGCACCTTCTGCATATTGACCCGGGCCTCGCTGCACAGCACGCGCATCACGATCTGCTCCCGGGGCATCTCCAGGCTGAACACCGCCACGGACTTGCCCTTCACGATGCTGGCGTATCCGGCGATGTTCATGGCAAAGGAGGTTTTCCCCATGGCGGGGCGGGCGCCGATAATGATCAGCTCGCCGGGATGCAGGCCGGTCAGCGTGCTGTCCAGATCCACGAATCCGGTGGGCACGCCGGAGATCTCCCCATGCAACCGGGACAGCGTCTCGATCTCCTCATAGGTATCCACCAGCACGTCCTTCACGTGCCGCAGCTCGCCCCCGTCGGTCCGGTTCATCACGATGTCGAAAATCGATTTCTCCGCTCCTGCCAGGATATCCCCCACGGAGCTCTGCTGGGCGAAGGCTTCCTTCTGGATGCCCTGGCTGGCCGCGATCAGCTTCCGGAGGGTGCTCTTCTCCTGCACCAGGTTCAGATAGGCTCCGGCGTTCGCCGTCGTGGGCACGGAACTCATCAGGCGCATCAGGTACTGCGCGCCGCCCACGCCCTCCAGGGAACCCCGGCGGCTCATCTCCGCGGCCAGGGTGGTCAGATCCACGGGCTGGTGCTCCCGCGCCAGCTCCACCATGGCGCGGAAAATCTCCTGATGCTCCGCCAGATAGAAGTCCTCCGGCTGCAGGCTCTCCATCGCCCGGAGCACGACGGAATAATCCTGCAGCATGGCGCCCAGGACACTGATCTCCGCCTCCAGGCTGTTGGGGGGAACCATTCCCCGCAGCTCCTGATTTCCCTGCTCCGGCATTTTCTCCCCCGTTACTTATCCAGCGGGCTGACCCGCAGCGTCATCGTGGTGCTCACGCCGGGATGCAGGCGAATGCTGATCTCCCGGTCCCCCACCTCGCGGATCGGATCTCCCAGGTCGATCTTCCGCCGGTCCGCCGCGTATCCGTGCTGCTTCTCCAGGGCCTCCGCCACCTCCGCGGCGGTGACGCTGCCATACAGCCGTCCCTGGGATCCGCACTTGATCTTCAGCTCGACCACCCGGCCCTTCAGGGCGTCCGCCCGGGCCTTCGCCTCCGCCAGCGCCTCCGCCTCCCGGGCGTCCTGCGCCGCGCGCTTCTTTTCAATCTCCTTCAGCGTGCCGGGCTTCGCTTCCACCGCCAGCCGCTGCGGAAACAGGAAATTCCGGGCGTATCCGTCGCTGACGTTCAGCACCTCGTCCCGCTTTCCGATATTTTTGACATCCTTGAGCAATACGACCTTCATCCGTTCTCGTCTCCTTCCCTCCCGCGAAGGGTACAGCAAACAGTCCTCCGCACAGGAATTCAACCTATTCTATCCCATCAAGCCCCAAATTGCAAGCCCGCAAAAAGGCGCCGGAGCATTTGCTCCGGCGCCGCCGTGTCCGTATTTCCCGGATCCCGTTCTCAGAATCCGAGGCGCTTGCGCATTTCCTGATAGGCCTCCTCCACGCCGCCCAGATCCCGGCGGAAGCGGTCCTTGTCCAGCTTTTCATGGGTCTCGCTGTCCCAGAAGCGGCAGGTGTCCGGGCTGATCTCGTCCGCCAGCACCAGGGTGCCGTCCGACGTCTTGCCGAACTCCAGCTTGAAGTCGATCAGATCCACCCCGGCATTCTTGAAGTAGGCGATCAGCAGATCGTTGATCCGCAGGGCGTAATAGGCGATCTTTTCCATCGTCTCGTCGTCCGCCCAGCCCATGGCCGCGATGTGATACTCGTTCACCATGGGATCGCCCAGCGCGTCGTCCTTGTAGCAGTACTCCAGCACCGGCTCCCGCAGGGGCGTTCCCTCCGGCACGCCCAGCCGCTTGGACAGGCTGCCCGCGGCCACGTTCCGGACGATCACCTCCAGGGGAACGATGGTCACCTTCTTCACCAGCGTCTCCCGGTCGTTCAGCTCCTCGATATAATGGGTCGGGATCCCGTCCTTTTCCAGAATCTTCATCAGGAAATTGCTCATCCGGTTGTTGATGACGCCCTTGCCCTCGATGGTTCCCTTCTTCAGGCCGTTGAAGGCGGTGGCATCGTCCTTGTAGGACACCAGCACCACATCCGGATCATCCGTCGCAAAGACCTTTTTCGCTTTTCCCTCGTACAGCTGCTCCCGCTTTTCCATGGAATCGGACCTCCTGCGCTTTCTCTCATTTCATTCCTGCCCGGAAAGGTTATTTCCGAACAATGCCGTTATTCTATGCTTCTTCCCCTCCTTTGTCAAGGGCAGGAAGAAATGCCTTTTTTCCGCGGAAATTCCCGGTTTTGTCCGGATGGGCGCGATTCGGAAAAGCCGAACCTTTCCTTTTCATTTTTTCGGATAATTCGTTCCCCGGATTTCCCGCCGGGGAAAGCGGCATCCGTCAGAGCTCAAAGGGTTCCAGCGGCAGCCCGTTGCCTCCGAACAGGTTCACGGATCCGTAGTCCGTCCAGGCATACCGGACCTGCACGGGATGCTCCACGCCCGCCGCGGTCAGATGCAGCAGGGGGCCCTCCAGCATCGCCCGGGCGGGCCGGTACCGTCCGTCCGTTCCGGCCAGCTCCAGAAGCGCCGGCTCCCGGCCGTCCCGGGTCAGCAGCGGCTGGGTCGTCCGCAGCGTCATCATGCTGCCCTCCACCCGGCGGGACGCCACCCGGGGCGCCTCCTCCCCGGGCTCCCCGTAGATGAGCCTCCGGGCGGTTTCAAACAGCCGCTCGCCCACAACCCGCTTGTCGGCGGGATGGATGTTGTTGAACTCCCCCTGATCCAGCAGGCAGATCATGCCCGTGTTCCGCATCCGGTCCCGGACCCTGCTCTGGGCCAGCCGCAGGCGCGGCCAGGTCCGGCTGTCCTCCGCTCCCGCGTCGATCCACATGGGCAGCTGCACAAACAGGAAGGGAAGCTCCTCCGCCCGGAATCCGGTGCGCCAGCGGTCGATCAGGGACATCATCAGAACCTCGTATTCCCCGGTCAGCCCCGCGTCCGCCTCCCCCTGGTAGAACAGGATTCCCGTCAGGGAAAGGGGCTGCAGCGGTTCAATCATGGAATCGTAAAGCCCCGCCGGGCGGAAGGGGGAGCCGGGGCCTTCCGGGGGATTCCAGGGGCATTTTCCCACCGCCTCGTCCACGTCGGTCCACGCGCAGCCGGGATGCTCCTTCCGGAATGCGTCCGCCCGCGCGTTCCAGGCGCTGATGGTCTCCTCAAAGGCCCGTTCCTTCTCCAGATAGGCGTCCAGGGAAACCCCCGCGGTCCGCTCCCGGTATTCCCGCAGGTACCGGAGGCCCTCCCCGGTCCGGCCCAGCCAGGCCTCATCCATCCAGCAGGTGACGGAGGTGCCGCCCCAGTAGCTGTCCACGATGCCCACGGGAACCTGCAGATGCCGCTGCAGCTTCATGGCGAAGAAGTACGCCGCGGCGCTCATGTCCTTCCCCCGGCCCGGGCCGATGGCCTGCCATCCCGCCCGGTCCCAGGCCGCGTCCCGCTCCGGGCAGAAGCGGGCGTATTTCGGCACGTTGAAATACCGCACCAGGGGATTCACGTGGGACGCGATCAGCTCCGGTCCCTCCGCGGCGTTCTGCAGCTCCATTTCCATGTTGCTCTGCCCGCCGGCCAGGAACACCTCCCCGATGGAAATATCCAGGCTGGTCACGGTGTCCTGCCCATCCGTAATCACCAGGCGGCAGCCGGTCCGGGCCTCCTGGGGCGGCAGCAGGATCAGGAAGCGGCCCGCCCGGGCGATGTCGCTTCCCCGGGCCAGCAGGGCATCCTTCCCGTCCCGCAGCTCGCAGTGAACCCGGGCGCCGTCCTCCGCCCCGCCGAAAATCCGAAGCTCCTTTTCGCGGCAGAGCACCGCGCCGTCCGAAAACAGGGGGGATATTTTCAGCATGCCTTCATCCTCCGTTCCGCTGTGAAAAAATCGCGCAGCGGATCCATGCTCCCCTGCGCGCGGTAAAAGATCTCTGTTATTTATTTTCGACCCAGGAAGGCCAGATTCCTTTCGATCAGCTCCAGCCGCTGCTTCACGCAGTCCACGGAGCGCAGGGCGTCCTCCGGCGTATGGAACACGTAATCCGTCAGCCGTTCCACGTCCATCTCCGCCACGTGCATCCGGGTATCGGAGGAGGCGTAGTACAGATACACCTTTCCGTCCCCGTCCGCGATGGCGCCGTTGGTGAACACCACGTTGCTCACGTCCCCGACCCGTTCCCGGCCCAGGGGCCCCAGCAGCATGCCGCCGGGCTCCGCGATGACCTTCGAGGGATCCCGCAGATCCGTGGCAAAGGCGTACAGCACATACCGCAGCCCGGCCGCCGTATTCCGGACGCCGTGGGCCAGATGGATCCAGCCCTTCTCCGTTTTGATCGGCACGGCGCCGGCGCCGTTCTTGCTTTCGGTGATGGTGTGATACCGCCTGCGGCTGATGATCTTCTCCTCATCGATCACCGGATGCGTGATATCCCCGCACAGGCCGAAGCCGATGCCGCCGCCGCTCCCGGTCTCGATGAAGTCATCCATCGGCCGGGTGTAGAAGGCATACTTTCCGTCCACGAACTCCGGATGCAGCGCCACGTTCCGCTGCTGGGGGGAGCGGAGGGTCTTCAGGTTCGGCAGCCGCTCCCAGGTTTCCAGATCCTTCGTGCGGACGATGCCCGCCGCGGCCACCGCCGCGGACAGATCCGGATTGCCCGGATCCTTGCTCTCGGAGCAGAACACCCCGTAGATCCATCCGTCCTCGTGCCGGGTCAGGCGCATGTCATAGACGTTGGTCTCATCCTTTTCCGTGTCCGGCAGCAGGATGGGCCGGTCCCGGAAGCGGAAGCCCTCCGTCGGCCGGTCGCTTTCCGCCACGGCGAAAAAGCTCTTCCGGTCCATTCCCTCCACCCGGACCACCAGGCAGTACCGGTCCCCCATCTTCAGCGCGCCGCTGTTCAGCGTCGCGTTGACCCCCAGCCGCTGCATCATGAAGGGATTGGTCTCCGGGTTCGCGTCGTACATCCAGAAGGGCGGGATATGCTCCCGGGTCAGAACGGGATTGCGGTACCGGGTGTACAGGCCATTGTAGAAATGCTCGTCCGCCGGGTTCGGCCGGGCCAGCAGCCGCTCATAGGCTTCCATCAGGGAATCAAAACTTCTTGCGCGCATCTTCCGGTCTCCTCTCAGTAGTGATGAACCGCCTCGTCGTCGCCGGGATTCAGGACGCTGTGGTCCTGAATGTACCGAACCACCTCGTCCACCTTCGTAAAGGCCAGGCCCACATGCGTATCCGCGCAGCCGTAGTAGATCGCGATCCGCCCCGTCGCCTCGTCCTGCAGCGTCGCGCAGGGGAAGACCACGTTGGGCACAAAGCCGGTCACCTCATAGGGCTCCTCAGGCGTCAGCAGATAGTTTTCGCAGCGGTACAGCACGCGGCTGGGCTCATCGATGTCCAGGATCGCGCCGCCCATGGAATACACGAAGCCATTGCAGGTGCTGCTCACGCCGTGATAGAACATGAGCCAGCCCTCCGTGGTCTCGATGGGAGCCGCGCCGCCGCCGATCTTGACGCTCTCCCACCATTCCCGGCCGCGGCCCATCACGTGCCGGTGCTTTCCCCAGTACACCATGTCCGGGGACTCGGAGATGAAGATATCCCCGAAGGGCGTGTGCCCGCTGTCGGAGGGCCGGGACAGCAGCTTGTAGACGCCGCCGACCCGCCGGGGGAACAGCACCGCGTTGCGGTTGAAGGGGATAAAGGGATTCTCGACCCGGGTGAAGGTTTTGAAGTCCTTCGTCTTGCCCATGCCGATGGCGGCGCCGTAGAAGTCCGTGCACCAGATGATGTAATAGGTGTCCTCCACCTTCACCAGCCGGGGATCATAGGCATAATGGGGCAGCATGGGCTCCCCCTTCTCATCCGTGAAGGGCACCTTCTCCCGGTCCACCTCCCAGTGGATGCCGTCCTTCGAATGCCCGAGATAGACATGGGGAATGCCGTTCACCTGCTCGCCCCGCAGCACCGCGATGAAGCCGTCCTGCCAGGGGGCCACCGCGCTGTTGAAGATCCGGGCGATTTCCGGCGTGGGGTTCCGGCCCAGAATGGGGTTCTCGGTGTACCGCCAGACCGGCGCGGCGGTCCGGAGGCCGACAGGCTTCTCCTGCCAGGGAATGTTGGGCAGATTGCCCGCGTTCAGCATTCTGATCTCGCTCATGGTTTCTTCCTCCCCGTTTTTGTTTCCTGGTATTCTTTTTTCTTCTTTTATTTCCGGGCGGAAGCCCCGGTTTCCCGGCCGGGGCTTCCGCGGGCTCACTTCAGCCGCTGCATCAGCCGCAGGCACATCCGGCCGTTGTGGTAGGGGCATTTCCATTCCTCCACCATCGGCCGCTCCGTCAGGCTGCCATCCTCATAAACCGACCAGTACCATTCTCCGTTCGGCCGGGGATCCACGATCATCCGCTGCACGGTCTTCCACTGGAGCTCCAGATCCCGCATCCAGCTTTCGTCCCCGGTCAGCTCCGCCCCGCACTCCAGGCCTAGCATCGTCTCCGCCTGAACCCACCAGATCCGCAGCTCATCCACCTTTCCGTCGACCCATTCGTTCTTCAGCCCGTGATCCGTGAAGGCCCGGCGGCGGACGCTCTCCAGCAGGTCCAGGCTCATGGCCCGGTACGGCGCGCGCTGCTCCTCCGGAAGGAATTCCCCGACGGAATCCCACAGAAGCCATCCGCTCTCGATGTCATGCCCATAGCTCTGCATGTCCAGCAGGGGATGGTACTCGTCGTCGAAAAAGACCTCCAGCCGGTGCTTTTCCGGGTTGTACATCTTCGTCCGAAGGATCTCCAGCCCGCGGACCGCCGCCTGCCAGACCGGATCCCAGGGCTCCGCGCGGTGCAGCTCCGTGTAGGCTTCCACCACGTGGAGAATCGTGTTCATCGTCCGGGTCGCCAGCACGCCGTTCTCGCTCAGCTTTTCATTGCTCTCCGGGGAGAAGTCCGCCCGGTAGGCCTCGCCGTACCCGTTGTACACGGCGCATTTCTCCTCGATGATCCGGAACAGCTTCCGCGCCTTCTCCAGCGCCTCCCGCTTCCCGGTCAGCCGGTAGTAGGCGGAGAGCCCGTAGATCGCGAAGGCCTGGCAGTAGGTGTGCTTGGTCGTGTCCGCCGGCTTCCCGTCGAAGGTCACGCTCCAGAACACGCCGCCGTTCTCGCCGTCCTCGAACATCTTCAGCGCCTCATAGGCCCAGTCCGCGTATGCCCGGTATTCCGCGCTGTCCAGCACCCGGGCCGCCGTGGAAAAGGTCCACAGGATCCGGCTGTGCAGAATGCAGCCCTTGTCCGCCTCCGGCATCACGGTCAGCGCCTTGTCCACATACCCGTAGAACCCGCCGTTTTCCCCGTCCTTCAGCCGCTCCCAGAAGGGCAGAATCTTTTCCGTCAGATGGCTGCGCAGCTCCTGCTGAAGCATTTTCCCCGCCTCCTTAACGATTGTTAATTTCGTTAGCCTTGTTAACTTTATTGTAACCTTCCCGGAAGCTTCTGTCAAGAAGAAAACCGCGGAATTGACGAATGGAGCCGGATGTGATAGAATACCCGCGAAATTGATGAGCGAGGGAGGTTTTCCCATGGAACACATTCAGACCCTGAACACCCGGAATCTGTGCGAGAGCGCGAAGAACGGCGGATGCGGCGAATGCCAGACGTCCTGCCAGTCCGCCTGCAAGACCAGCTGCGGCATTGCCAACCAGCAGTGCGAGAACAAGGCTGAGAAGAAGTAAGCATCCCGGGCTTTTGAAAAGGGGCTGTCTCAAAATGATCTGAGAGGATCATAAGAGGCAGCCCCTCTTCATTTGCCCCAAAATCAGTAATAGTATGAAAATCCAGGGTATAGC
>ONCV01000009.1 GCA_900316415.1 uncultured Eubacteriales bacterium | reverse complement strand
TGTCATTGCTGACAGCAGCTTGCGGTTCGCTACACTTGGCGGTAAATACCCGTGGCGGGACTTTCACCCGCTAGAATTGTGCCATGCCCGGCACACACACAAAAGGAGACGGAGCCTTCGCTCCGTCTCCTTCCGCGCGGACTCCGTTTCCGGACTCCCGCCGCTGGAATGCATGTCCCGGTTGGAAAGGATGTTGGATCCTCTCCGGACGGTTCCTTATTTGTCGTAATTGACAACCAGACTGAAATCGGGAGCCTTCAGGCTGGCACCGCCAATCAGACCGCCGTCGATTTCCGGCTGAGCCATCAGGCCCTTCACGTTCTTGGGATTCATGCTGCCGCCATACTGAATGCGGATCTTCTCCCCGATCGCTGCGCCGTACTTCCGGGCCACGGCCTTCCGGATCACACCGATGGTCTCGTTGGCCTGTTCGTCAGTCGCGGTCAGTCCGGTGCCGATCGCCCACACGGGCTCATAGGCGATGACAACATTGGCCACTTCCTCATCGGTCAGCCCGTTCAGAGCGATCAGGGTCTGATATTCCACCAGGGCGTCGGTATATCCTGCTTCACGCTCTTCCCGGTTTTCCCCCACGCAGAGAATCACCTTCAGCCCGGCGGCGACCGCAGCCTTCACCCGCAGGTTCACCGTTTTGTCCGTCTCTCCGAAATACTGACGGCGCTCACTGTGGCCGATAATAACGTATTCCACGCCTGCGGCCTTCAGCATGTCCGCGCTCAGTTCTCCCGTATAGGCGCCGCTGGCCGCAAAATGAACATTCTGGGCTCCCAGATGGATATTGCTTCCTTCGATGGCAGCCTTCACGGCAGCGAAGTCCACTGCAGGCACGCAGACCACGACATCGCAGGCAGCGTCCTTCACCATGGGCTTCAGTTCCGTCACCAGCTTCTCCGCCTCCGCGGGCGTCTTGTTCATCTTCCAGTTTCCGGCAATGATGGGTTTACGCATGCGTTTTCGCTCCTTTTTTTCTTCAAAATGGGAAATCCACAGCTCCCAGGAGCTGCGGATTTCCGTTTTCGCCGGGAATTATTTCTCGTCCAGGCAGGCAACGCCGGGCAGGGTCTTGCCTTCCAGGAATTCCATGCTGGCCCCGCCGCCGGTGGAGACATGGGTCACCTTGTCCGCAAAGCCCATCTGGGTAATGGCTGCTGCGCTGTCGCCGCCGCCCACGATGGTCACCGCATCGCTGTCCGCCAGCGCCTGCGCCACCACCAGGGTGCCCTTGGCCAGGGTGGGATTCTCAAACACGCCCATGGGGCCGTTCCAGATCACGGTCTTGGCCGCCTTCACGGTCGCCGCAAAGAGCTCGCAGGTCTTCGGGCCGATATCGCAGCCTTCCTGATCGTCCGGAATCTTGTCCGCGTCCACGGTCAGGGTTTCCACCGGGGCGTCAATGGGGCTCGGGAATTCCTTGATGCAAACGGTGTCGACCGGAAGCAGGATCTTCACGCCACGGGCTTCCGCCTTGGCCATCATGTCCTTGCAGAAGTCGATGCGGCTCTCATCCAGCAGGCTCTTGCCCACGCCGTAGCCCTTCGCCTTCAGGAAGGTATAGGCCATGCCGCCGCCGATGATCAGGGTGTCGACCTTTTCAATCAGGTTCTCAATCACGCTGATCTTGTCCGCCACTTTCGCGCCGCCCAGGATCGCCACAAAGGGCTTCTCGGCATGTTCGAGGGCGCCGCCCATCACGCTCAGCTCCTTGCCGATCAGATAGCCGGCCACGGAGGGATGCAGATAATGGCTCACACCTTCCGTGGAAGCATGGGCGCGGTGCGCCGTTCCGAAGGCGTCGTTGACATACACTTCCGCCAGGGAAGCCAGGGCCTTGGCAAACTCCGGATCGTTCTTTTCCTCTTCCTTGTGGAAGCGGACATTCTCCAGCAGGATCACGTCGCCGTTCTTCATTCCGTCCGCCAGAGCGTGCGCATCGGGGCCGATAACGTCCTTCGCCAGCTTGACCTCCTGGCCCAGCAGCTCGCTCAGACGGGCCGCAACGGGAGCCAGGGAGTACTTCATATTGAATTCTCCCTTCGGGCGGCCCATGTGGGAGCACAGGATCACCTTCGCGCCGTTCTTCACCAGGTACTGGATCGTGGGCAGGGCACCCCGAATCCGGTTTTCATCAGTGATGTGCTTGTTCTCATCCAGCGGCACGTTGAAATCGCAGCGGACAAGTACCTTTTTCCCGGTAACCTGAATGTCTTCAATCGTCTTCTTAGCCATGGACACACACTCCTTGTCATAATAATGATTTATCCTGTCATTCCCCCTCCATCGGGGGGAGAAACAGCCCCTCGGGCTTTCAGCCGGACCGGGCCAAAAGCATCATATCACATTGCCAAAATGTTGACAAGCCGAATCTTTCTCAGACGGAAACGACCTCCACGCCGGCCAGCGCATCTGCGATCAGCTGCTCCGGATTCTCCAGGCATGTCTCCGCCTCCTCGACCTTTTCCTTTTTCGGCCGCGTCGCCGGATGTTTCGGCGTAAAAATGGTGCAGCAGTCCTCATAGGGCAGGCTGCTGAGCTCATAGGTATCGATCCGCTTTGCGATATCAATGATCTCGCTCTTGTCAAAGCCGATCAGGGGGCGGAACACGGGCATGGAGACCACCGCGTCCGTCGTTCCCAGGGCCTCCATGGTCTGGCTGGCAACCTGTCCGATGCTCTCCCCGGTAATCAGGGCGCCGCTCTCCGTCTTTCTCGCAATGGCTTCCGCGATCCGCATCATGAACCGGCGCATAATCAGCGTGGAATACTCTTCCGGGCAGCGGTCCCGGATCTGCAGCTGAATCTCCGTGAAGGGAACGATATGCACCTTGATGCCACAGCAGCTGAAGCTCAGCTTCCTGGCCAGATCCAGCACCTTTTCCCGCGCCTGTTCGGAGGTATAGGGGAAGGAATGGAAATGCACCGCGTTGATCTGGACGCCGCGCTTGGCCACCATCCATCCCGCCACCGGGCTGTCAATCCCTCCGGAAAGCAGCAGCGTGGCATTCCCGTTGGTTCCCACGGGCATGCCTCCCACAGCGGGGATCACCCGGACATACAGGTAGGCCTGATCCCGGATTTCCACGTTCATCACATGCTCCGGATGGTGAAGATCCACCTTCAGATCCGGGCGCGCGTCGAGAATGCGCCCGCCCATTTCCATGTTGATTTCGGGGCTTCCCATGGGATAGCGCTTGTCGCTGCGCCGCGCGTTGACCTTGAAGGTCCCCTTCAGGCCGTCCATCATGCGGATGGCCTGTTCGCACAGGGCGTCGAAGTCTTCCTTGGGCATCTCCACGGCCGGGCAGACGCTGTGAACACCAAAGACATGCGTCACCCGTTCCACCACCGTCTCCGGATCATCATAGCCTTCCACCAGAATGCGGCCGTCATGCACCCAGACATTGGATCCCGTTCCCCGCAGGGCGTACCGGATCTTCCGCACCAGTGCGCGGATAAAATAGGGCCGGTTCAGACCTTTCAGAAAGATCTCGCCGTACCGGACCATCAACAGTTCTTTCAAATCATTTTCCTCTCGTTCTGTCCGTCAGTTTTCCTGATAAACGCCCCGGGGAATGTACTGTTTGATCATTCCAACCATCTCTTCGCTGGGCTCCAGGATGATCATCTTCTTCACGCTGTCCTTGGAAAAATAGAAGTAATACAGCTCCGCCTCCCGGTTCAGGAACCAGCGCATCTGCTTGACGTCCGGGGTTTTCAGATACCGCTGGAAAGAGCCGCTGTTCACCTTTCCGAAGGCATCCACCGTCTTTACGTTCAGACTGCCCAGGCTCTTCCGCTTCTTGTTGTTGTACACTTCGGCGAAGTCCAGGGCGCCATTGGTAAAGGTATATTCATATTCGGTCAGCAGCCGGTCATGGAAAAGGAAGATCAGCACCGCCATCGCAGCGAACAGCAGGGTAATCACCAGCGCGGGAATCGAGAAGGCCCGCATCAGCCCCTGGAGCATCATCATGGCCATGAAGCCGGAAACGATCATTACCGGCCAGCTCAGATAGTATACGATCCGGTTCAGGGTATTCCGCTGCTTGACAACCACTTCTTCCAGAAAATGATCCATCGTCATGTTTTCTTCCTCCTCAACTGTTCCGGGTCAGGTTTTCCCGGACAATTTCCTCAAAGTATTCCGTATTCCAGGGCAGTCCCTGAAGCGCCGCCAGGGCCAGGCCGGCGTGGGCTTCCGCATCCTTCCGGGCGCCCTCCAGTCCCTTCAGCGCCACCCAGGTCATCTTGTTGCCGTCCATGCCGGTATTCTTTCCCATCAGGGTGGGATCCCCCGTCACATCCAGCAGATCGTCCACGATCTGAAAGGCCAGTCCCAGATGGAGACCGTACCGGCTTCCCGCTTCCACCTGAGCGGGCTCGCAGGCTGCCAGGGTCAGCCCCATCTCCATGGGTGCCTGGAGCAGATCGGCGGTCTTGTGGGCGTGGATGTAGGAGACCTTGTTCTCCTCCGGCTCGCTTCCCTCCAGGGTCAGATCCAGGGTCTGTCCTGCGATCATTCCCGTCACGCCCGCATGGCGTGCCAGGATCTCCGTGGCCCGAAGGCCCCGGGAATCCCCCATGCGCACGCTGCTTCGCAGCGCCAGCTCCATGGCAGCGTTCAGCAGGCCATCCCCCGCCAGGATCGCCATCCCTTCCCCGAAAACGCGGTGATTGGTAGGCTTTCCCCGGCGCAGATCGTCATTGTCCATGCCCGGCAGATCGTCATGGATCAGGCTGTAGGTATGAACCATTTCCAGGGCGCAGGCAAAGGGAAGGGCCAGATCGCCGGAGCCGCCCGCCGCCTCGCAGGCGGCCAGCAACAGGCACGGCCGAAGCCGCTTTCCGCCGGCATTCAGGCTGTAGAGCATGGCCTCCAGCAGCCTGTCCGGAATGCTTCCGAGGCTGCGCAGCTGCGGTTCCAGGGAACGATTGATCAGCTCCCGGTATTCCGATTCCGTTCTCATGGTTTCTCCTCCCGGGGCGTCTCCTCCGCGGAGCCGTCCGCCCGCTCCTGCAGCACGGTGATCTTCCGCTTCATTTCTCCCAGCTCCTTTTCCAGCTCCCGCAGGGTCTGCATCCCGGCCTCAAACTGGCGAACGGATTCCTCCAGGGGAAGCTTCCCGCTTTCGATCCCCTCCGTAATCTCCTTCACCCGGCCCAGCCGTTCCTCAAAGGAAAGCTTTTCCATGCGCTTTTGTCCGCTCCTTTCTTTCCACCTCAACCTGACCATCCCGGAACCGAACCCGCATTTCGGACGCTTTCTCCGCCGCTTTCGCGTCGGGAATGACCTTTCCTTCCGGGTCGTATACCAGCGCATATCCCCGCTCCAGCACCGCCAGGGGCGAGATGGCCCGCAGGCGGGTTTCCGCTTCCGCGAGGCTTGCCTCCGCGTCCCGCAGGCGCCGTTCCGCACGGAAGGTCAGGGCGGCCCGGAACCGTTCCAGCTCCGCGGACCGCTCCTGTGCGTCCCGCCCGGCCGCAAAGCAAAGTTCCGCCATGTTCTGTCCCAGGATCGCCTCCGCGTCCCGCAGAAGCAGGGACACGGCACCCGTCAGTTCCCGGCGGACCTGCCTCGCCTGTTCCGTCAGCCGGTGCAGCTGGTTCTCCGGCGAAACCGCGCGAAGCCGGTCCCGCTGCAGGTGAATCCGGATCAGGCCGCCATCTGTCTGGCTTTTCACGGCCCGGGTCAGCCCCGCGCCAAGAAGCCGGATTCTTTCCGCAAGATCCGCCCGGTCCGGAAAAACGATCTCCGCGGCATTGCTGGGCGTGCTGGCCCGGACGTCCGCCACATAGTCCACCAGCGTGGTATCCGTTTCATGCCCGATGCCGGTCACCACCGGCACGGAGCATCCGGCCACGGCCCGGGCCAGGCCTTCATCATTGAAGCACCACAGATCCTCCTGGGATCCGCCGCCCCGGGCGAGGATGATCACATCCACCTCCGGCAAGCCTTCCGCCCGATGGAGCGCTGCAATCAGCTCCGCCGGCGCGTCCGCTCCCTGCACCGCTCCGGGAACAATCACGATCGGAACCCCCGGGCAGCGAAGCCCGGAAACGTTCAGCATATCCTGAAGCGCGGCGCCGCTGGAGGACGTCACCAGCGCAACCTTCCGCGGCAGCAGGGGCAGCATCCGTTTCCTCCCGGGGTCAAACAGCCCTTCCGCGCTCAGCTTTCTCTTGAGCGTCTCCAGCTGCTCATACAGGCTTCCCAGTCCCGCGGGTTTCATGCGCAGCGCATAAAGCTGAACCTTTCCGTCCCGCGCATACATCTCCACATAGCCCAGAAGGGTGACACGGTCTCCGTCCCGGGGACGGAGCGACGCGTTCACGGTATTCTGGTGAAACATCACACAGCTGATGGAGGCTTTCGCGTCCTTCAGGGTGAAATACCAGTGTCCGGAGGGAAGATGATGCTTGAAGCTGCCAATCTCCCCCGTCACCAGAACATTCCGCAGCCCGGGCTCCCGGCGAATGCTGTCGGAGATGACCTGATTCAGCTCCGAAACGGTCAGTCCTGCTCCCATCATCCGCGCCGGGCCGTCCTCTCCGCCGCCTCCAGCGTATTCTGCAGCAGCATCGTGATGGTCATCTTCCCGACACCTCCGGGAACGGGCGTAATCCAGGAAGCCACCCCGCAAACGGCATCGAAGTCCACATCGCCCCGCACCTTCCCGTCGACCCGGTTGATGCCCACGTCAATGACGATGGCACCCGGCTTCACCATATCCGCCGTTACAAACCCGGCCCGGCCCACCGCCGCCACCAGGATGTCCGCGCGCCGGGTATGCTCCGCCAGCTGCTTCGTCCTGCTGTGGCACAGGGTAACGGTGCAGTTTTCCCGGAGCAGCAGCATGGCCATGGGCTTTCCGACAATATTGCTCCGGCCGATGACCACGGCCTCCTTCCCGGTCAGATCCACGCCGGTCTGCTGAATCATATACAGCGCGCCGCGGGGCGTGCAGGGAATCACGCCTTCCCCGCCGGTCATCAGCTTGCCGGCGTTCAGCAGATGAAATCCATCCACATCCTTTTCCGGAAGGATCCGCGCCAGGGCAGCCGCTTCGTCCAGGTGTTCCGGCAGGGGCAGCTGAACCAGGATGCCGTGAATCCGGGGATCCCGGTTGAGCCGGTCAATCTCCCTCTCCAGATCTTCCTGCTGGGTTTCCGCCGGCATCCGCACCGTCTCCGAATGCATGCCGGCTTCCAGGCACCCCTTCTCCTTGTTGCGGACATAGATCTCGCTGGCAGGATCATTTCCCACCAGAATCACGGCCAGTCCGGGAACAACGCCGTACTCCCGCTTCAGGCAAAGAACCCGTTCGCCGATTTCCCGGCGCAGTTTTTCGGACATGACCTTTCCATCCAGGATCTGCGCTGCCATAGATTGCCCTCCTGTTTTTGATTTCGCTGATCAGTTGCCGTCCGTGCCTGTCTTCGCTGCCCGCAGGCGATCCGCGCCGATCAGCGCAACGCCAACCGCGTTGTCGCCGCTCAGTTCCGGATCCCCGAACCAGGCCCGGGGCGCCGAACGGCTCCGGGTAAGCCTGTCCGTCAGCAGGCAGCGAAACAGTTCCGAGGACGCGATGCCTCCGAATACCAGGGCATTCCGGCATCCCGTAACCCGTGCGCCAGCCGCCAGCATGCGGCAGGAGGTGCGGGCCAGCAGGTCAAATACCTCGCGGGCGATTTCTCCCGGCTGTTTCCCGCCGTTTCGGATCCACCGTTTCACCTGCGCTTCCGCGCCGCTGAGATGGCAGGACAGATCTCCCTTCTCCATGGCACAGCCAAGCTCCCCGGATCCGTGGGCCTCCCGGCCCATCCTTTCCATCTCCGGTCCGGCGGGAAAGCCGCATCCCAGCGCCACCCCCACCCGATCCATCAGCTGGCCTGCGTGGAGATCCAGGCTGGTTCCGAGTTCCCGCAGTTCCTCTCCCCGGCAGAAAAGAAGATCCGTCGTACCGCCGGAAAGATGGAGCGCGAGGAACCCTTTCTCCCCCTCCAGCCCGGTTCCGGCAAGCGCCGCCCGGATATGCCCGTGCTGATGGTCTGTCGGAAAGAAGGGGATACTCATGGCGGCAGCAATGGCACGGCCGATGGTATCCCCTGCTTCAAAAACCGGCATATACGAATCCGACCGGTCTCTCGGACGTATGCTGGCGCAGACCGCTGCGGGCGGAAAGGCCTGCATCAAAGGCTTTGCCTCCTCCAGAAGAGGCCGAATCCGTTTCAAATGTGCGTACACGGCGTCGCTCTGCCGGAGTCCGCACTCTCCGGAAGGAACGGGCAGCAGTTCCCGCCGGTTGAAAAGCACCTTCCCGCCGGGGGAGACCAGCGCCACGGACGTCCGGTAATTGCTTGTATCCAGGCCCAGGACCGATTCACTCATGCTTTTCTTCCAGCTGGCGGAGGATGGTTCCCAGCACACCGTTGACAAATTTCTTGTCTTCCGGATCAGAGTACCTCTCCGTCAGCTCCAGCGCCTCGGCAATGGAAACGCTTCCCGGCACTTCGGGCTCGAACATCATCTCCCACACCGCCAGCCGCATAATGGTCAGATCGATCATGGGCATCCGATCCAGTGTCCAGCCCTCGGCCGCCTGCTCAATCTTTTCATCCAGCAGATACCTTTTCTGAAGAACGCCCTCCAGCACCCGGCTGATATATTCCCGGTCCTCCTGGTTCGGCTCCTTCTTTCCCACCTTCTCGACCCCGGGCACCCCGTCCGCCCGAAGCTCCTCGTAGACCATCTGCAGCGTTTCCTCGCCGCCCTGGCCCCCGGCCAGCTTTTCATAAATCATTTGCATCGCGGCAGCCCGCGCGGTGATTCTGGACATAATTACTCTTCCTCGTCGGTTTCCCCGTCGGCTTCCGCACTGTCCGCGGATTCCTCCGGCTTCGTATACAGGCTTTCCTGCTGCTTTTCCACCTCGCGGCGGAAATCAATGGTCTCACTCTTCTTTTCCGGCATGACCCGGCTGACGGAATCCCGCACAAACGCGGACTTGTCCTGAACCGCGCCGAGGAAATATCCGACCGCGAACAGCAGGGCGAGCACAAGGGTTCTCCAGAAGCCCAGCCACATGATGAGGGCACCGCAGATCAGCAGCAGTGCGCCCAGAAAAAGGCCGAATGCAGGGGTTCCGCGCTTAAAGTTTTTCATCATTCTCCGCCTCCTTCATATCGTTGCCCGTAACCGCATCGTCAAACGCTTTCAGGGAATCCACGAAGTCCTGATCGGCCTCACGGGGGCTGTCCCCGTTTTCCTCCGGGAGTTCCTCCTCCCCGATTTCGGCTTCCGTCTCATTTCCTTCATCCGCAGGCGTTTCCTCAGCGGGCTCCGCATCCGCCGGAGCCGGATCCGCCTCATTGCTTCCTTCCTCCGTCTCCGGCTGGTCCGCCGGGGGTTCCGGAACAATGCACGGTTCAGGCACGGAGCTGAAAAGACGCTGATGCAGCGCCCGTTCATCTTCCTCGTCCATTTCCGGCATTGGCGTTTCCGCGACGGACGGCACCACAGGCGCAGCGGGAACCTCGGGCTGTTCCGCGGCTGCTCCTCCGGAAACCGTTTCCTCCGCCTTCGGCGGTTCCTGCGCCTCATGCAGCAAAGACTGCGCAGCCGGTGCCGCGATGGCAAAGGGCGCATTCTTCGCATCCTCTCCGGAAGATTCGATCTGAACGCGGATTCCCTTGATTTCCACTCCGCTGCAGGCGGTCACATATTGGCGGATCTGCTTCTGCAGGGCTTCCACCGTCAGCGGAATGCTGATCCCGCCGGCTACCTGGCCGCGGATCTTGATCAGCAGTCCATCCTTTCGGTTTTCCAGGTACAGGTGCTGTGTTTTCAGTTCTTCATGCTGATCCAGGCATTTGTACACCATGTTCTCCAGCGCCCGGAGGGAAATCGCAAGCTCGCCGCCGTCATACTTCTGCAGCACAAACCGGTCCTTCCGCTTCCGATGACGGAAGAGCACAAAAACACAGTACACCCCCACCAGAAGCAGCACCACCGCCAGGCCGATCAGCGCGGCCCGGACCTGGAAGGATTCGCTTGCAAAGGCCCGGGTGGCATAATCCACCACGTTGATGCCAAAGAACATCTGGCATAGGATTCCGGCGCAGCAGGCAAGCAGGATCAGTCCCGCAACGCAAACAAGAATCCGGTCTGCAATTCTCAGCTTCATGAAAACAAACCTCCTTCTGTTGAAATACAAAGCCGGTCAGTACTCCGAGGGGATGAACCGTCCAGCCGTATCGTTTCAAAAAGAGAGCAAGGACAGAGGGATTCCTCTGTCCGCGCAGCGTCATTCTTCAGTCGGGCTCTCCGGGGATCCGGCGTCCGCCGGTTCCTCCTCCTGCTTCATTTCTTCCTCCGGGTTCGGCGCTTCCTCCGTTTCCGGCGCGTCCTGGTTCCCGGCGGGTTCTCCTTCTCCGGTTTCCGCCGACGGCTCCGCGGTCTTCTCCTCCCGCGGCAGCGTGGCCACAGCTCCTTCCAGGATCGCCTTGCCGGCCCCTGCCTGCAGGGCATTGTTCTCCTTCTCGAAGCTGACGCCCATCACGTGGACATCCACGCGGACCACGTGCAGACCCGTCATGGACTCAATGGAACGCTTGACGCTCTCCTGCGCATCATGCGCGCAGCGCTGAATGGGCGTGCCGTATTCCACGTTCAGGAACAGATCGACGCTGACCTCCTCCGTTCCGACTTCCACCTTCACGCCGCGGGTCACATTCTTATTCTTCCCCTTCAGCCCGCTGTTGACATTAACCATTCCGGCCACGCCCTCCACCTCGGAGGCGGCCAGCCCGGCGATAATCGCGATCACCTCATTGGCATAGGTGATGGAGCTGGAGGGCTCCATATCCTGCTCCAGGTTCTGCGGCAGCGTCTGTTCTTCTTTTCTTTTCGCCATTTTCAGGTCCTCCTTGATCTGGGAGTCATTCCATACACAACTATTATATCAAATTCGGTTCCTGTTGACAACTGTTTCGCTTATTCCCCGTCCGCAGGCTTCACAGGTACCAGCGCGATATGAAGCTCCTCCAGCTGCCGGGGATCAACTTCGCCCGGCGCATCCATCATCAGATCCTGCGCATTCTTGTTCATCGGGAAAGGAATCACCTCGCGGATACTCTCCGTTCCCGCCAGCAGCATCACCATTCGATCCACCCCGGGAGCAATCCCCGCGTGAGGCGGCGCACCGTAGCAGAAAGCGTTGTACATGGCGGGGAATTTCGCCTTGACGTCTTCCTCGCCCAGCCGCACCAGACTGAAGGCCTCCACCATGATCTCCGGATCATGGTTCCGCACCGCGCCGGAGCTCAGTTCGACGCCGTTGCAGACCAGATCGTACTGATAGGCCGTGATCGTCAGGGGATCCACCTGGCCGCACCGGGCCTGGCGAAGCACCTCCAGACCGCCGTTGGGCATGGAGAAGGGATTGTGGCAGAACTCCAGTTCCCCGCTCTCCTCCCCGATCTCGTACATCGGGAAGTCCACGATCCAGCAGAATTCATACTTTTCCGCATCCATATGGTTCGGGCACAGGGCGCCCAGCTGCCGGATCAGCACGCCCGCCGTCTTCTGGGCCGCCAGGTTTTTCCCGGCGGACAGGGCCACCAGCGTATTCTTTTCGAGGCCAAGCGCGTTGATCACCTGTTCCTTCCGATCCTGCAGGAACTTGGCAATCCCGCCGGCGATCTCTCCTTTTTCGTCCACCTTGAACCAGTAGACCTTATTGCCGCTGATCACTTCCGTATCGGCGCACAGCTTGTCAATCTGCTTCCGGGTTCCGGTAAAATCCGTCACCTTCACAGCCTTGACCCGCTGTCCCTCGAAGGGGCCAAATCCGCAGCCCTCCATCAGGTTGGTCACATCCTGTGCCGTCAGGTCGATCCGAAGATCCGGCTTGTCGCTTCCGTAGGTTTCCATGGCTTCCCTGTAGGGAATCCGGCGGAAGGGCGCCTCGGAAGCCCGGTGCCAGGTTCCGAATTTCGCGAAGATGGGAGGCAGCACCTTTTCCAGTACCGCAAACACATCCTCCTGGGAGGCAAAGGCCATCTCCATGTCCAGCTGATAGAATTCGCCGGGGCTTCTGTCTCCCCGGGCATCCTCATCCCGGAAGCACGGCGCGATCTGGAAGTACCGGTCAAATCCGCTGGCCATCAGCAGCTGCTTGAACTGCTGCGGCGCCTGGGGCAAAGCGTAGAACTTGCCCGGGTGTTTCCGGGCAGGCACGAGATAATCCCGGGCTCCCTCCGGCGAGGAAGCGGTCAGAATGGGCGTGGTGATCTCCAGAAAGCCTTCTTCTATCATCGCGGCCCGGAGGGCGGCGACCACCCGGCTGCGCAGAATAATCCGCTCCTTGACTTCGGGATTGCGCAGATCCAGATACCGGTACTTCAGGCGCAGGCTCTCATCAGCTTCCCGGCTGCGGTTGATCTGGAAGGGAAGCGCGTTGTAACGGCATTTACCCAGAACTTCCAGGCTGTCCGGCACCACCTCGATATCCCCCGTGGCCATGCGGGGATTCTTGTTGTCCCGCTCCCGCACCGTGCCCGTCACGGAGATCACGCTCTCCTTGTTCAGCGCGGTCACGGTCTCGAGAAGCTTCGGATCCTCCACCACCAGCTGCGTGGTTCCGTAATAGTCCCGCAGCACGACAAAGGCCAGGCTTCCGCCCACCTCCCGGACATTTTCCATCCATCCGCTCAGGCGGACATGCTTTCCTGCATCCGCCAGGCGCAGTTCATTGCAGGTATGGGTTCTGTTTTGCATGGTCATTCCGCTTCCTCTCTCATTTTCCGCACGGTTTCCGCCGCTTCCGCCACGGGCACCGTCTTTTCTTCCTTCGTGTTCATGTTTTTCAGCTTCACCGTGCCGTTCGCCGCCTCCTCTTCCCCGATGGTCGCGGAGAAGGGGGCTCCGGTCTTGTTCGCATATTTAAACTGCGCCTTCAGGCTCCGTCCGCAGTGATCCATGTCCGCGGCAATTCCGGCATTGCGGAGGCTTTCCACCAACCGGAAGGCCCGCCCCCGGTTTTCTCCCATATAGGTGACAAACACTTCATACAGATCCGGACGCGGAATCTGAATTCCCTCGGCATCCATCAGCATCAGCACCCGCTCCAGCCCCATGCCGAAGCCAACCGCGGGCAGGTCGGGCCCGCCCAGCTGCGAAACCAGGTGATCATACCGTCCTCCGCCGCAGACGGTCAGGTTCCCGGCCGGCGTTTCCGTAATCAGTTCAAAAACGGTTCGGGTATAATAATCCAGCCCGCGCACAATCCGTGGATTCACCTGATACGGAATTCCCGCGCCGTCCAGGCATGCCTTCAGCTCCTCAAAATGCGCCCTGCAGTCGTCACAGAGCATGTCCAGCATGCTGGGCGCATCCTTCACTTCCTGCTGGCATCCGGGCTTTTTGCAGTCCAGCACCCGCAGGGGATTCCTCTCGAACCGGTTCTTGCAGTCCTCGCACAGCCGGTCCACCCGTCCCGCCAGATATTCCTTCAGCGCGGCATGATACTTTGGCCGGCATTCCGGGCAGCCGATACTGTTGATATTCACGCTCAGGTTCCGAATGCCCAGTTCCTTCAGCAGCCGGAACGCCAGCAGGATCAGCTCGGCATCCGCGGTAGCCCCGGGGGCTCCAAAACATTCCAGGCCGAACTGGTGATGCTCCCGCAGGCGGCCGCTCTGCGGCGCCTCGTACCGGAAGATCGGCGCGTCCAGATAGTACATCTTGCAGGGCAGCGGATCCGCGTACAGATTGCTTTCCAGGAAACTGCGAACCGCGCCGGCCGTCCCCTCCGGCTTCAGGGTGATGGAGCGGTTCCCCTTGTCCTGGAAAGTGTACATTTCCTTCTGAACGATGTCCGTAGTATCCCCCACGCCCCGGGCAAACAGCTCCGTATGTTCAAAAACGGGGGTCCGAACCTCCCGGTACCCCGCCAGGGCTGCGGCCTTCCGCATCCTGTCCTCGATAAACTGCCAGCGATAGCTTTCCGTCGGCAGCACATCCCGGGTTCCTCTGGGTGCCTGTGTCAGCATAACGATCCTCCTTGGCGCGTCCTTCTGGACACACAGAAGTATTTATACCACATTCCCGACACAAAAAAAAGCACCCGCCGAAAAAAAACGCTCCCCTGGCGGCCGAAAAAAAGCCCCGTTGGTCCATGTGACCATCGGAGCATTTAATATGGTTATCGTTTTAAACCGTTACCACGTGTGCTTCAGGGCGCTCTTCACGCAGCTCTGGTGCTGGGCATCCACCTTCTTGGAGCCGTGGGTTTTGCTCCCGGTAAAGTGGACGCAGAAATGTCCGTCAAAATTATTGTTTTTGATGGTCTGGGTTCCATGGGGCATTCCGTTCATGGAGGCAGCGTAGACATGCCCGTTGTACTTGACCAGAATCGCACGGCGTTTCCAGCTCCAATGCCCGTAAATGCTCTTCATGATCTTCGTGTCCCGGGCCGTCGCCGGTTCGGAGTCCGCGTGGTTGGATCCTGTCCACCGTTTCGCCGTGAAAACCTTTCCGGTGGAAATATCCTTGATCTGGAAGGTAGCGTGATGGGGAATCGTATTGGGATGCCGGAACCAGTTCAGAGATTCCGTAACATACCCTCCTCCCCCGCCGCCCCCGGAGGAGGACGAGGAGGAAGCCTTCTTCGCGCTGGAACTGGCCAGTTTGGAAACGGTCTTCTTGTTCGCGATGCCGTTGACCGTCAGCCCATTGCGGCGCTGGAAAGCCTTGACCGCGGATTTTGTCCCTCCGCCGTAATCTCCGTCCGCGGAACCGGACAGATAACCCAGGCTCTTCAGCTTTTTCTGGACCCATTTGACCGCTGCGCCGGAATCTCCGGGGGAGCAGGGATCGCCCGCCTTTGCGGAAGACTTGGAAGAGGAAGATTTGGAAGAGGAAGACGAGGAACCGCTGTCCTTCGAGGAGGAGGATACCTTGGTAATATATTTCTTGGCCACATATCCCGTGTAGCCCCTGTATTCGACCCGGTACCAGCTGCCCTTGCTGGACAGCACCTCAACGGTCGTCCCCTTCCGGAGGGATTTGACCACCTTGCTGTCGGTCGTATTGCTCTTCCGCATATTCAGGGAACTGGCCGTCACCTTTCCGGTCCAGGCCAGGGCCATCAGCGGGATCAGACAGAGAATGACCGTCAGAAGCAACCCGGTTTTCCATTTCCTCGACAACGTCCTCACCTCCTTTCGAGCCCATTGTCGAGTGCATTTTATTACGAAATTATTAATTAGTCAACAAAAATTTGTAATTTTTAGAAAAAGTTTTTTCATTTTTTGGGTTTGACACTCGCAGCCGCCTGTGATAGAATATGTCTCGGTTTCAAGGAAACCATTGCCGTAGACAGCCGGTATCCTTTGAAAAAAGGATGTAAAGGGCACTGCCCGCCTGCCGAGGTGCGAGAATTCATATGATTTCATATGACCCTTGCGCCTGTTCGCGAGGGTTTTCTTATTCTGAACCGGAACGGAGGTGCGTTTGGATGAGCAAGAATCTGGAAATCAAGAAGCAGGTTGTGGCGGACATTCTCGAAAAGTTCAAGTCCGCGGAATCCATGCTGATCTGTTCCTTCAGCGGGCTGACCGTGGAGCAGGTGACCGAGCTGCGCAAGCAGTGCCGTGAGAATGACGTGCATTACTGCGTGCTGAAGAACCGTCTGGTGGGCCGTGCCCTGAAGGAGCTGAATGTCGAGGGTCTCGACTCCCTGCTGGAAGGCCCCAATGCCTTCGTCTTCGGGAACGGCGACGTGACGTCCGCTCCGAAGGTGATCTCGAACTTCATTGACAAGAACAAGCTGACTTCTCTGGAGATCAAGGGCGGCCTGATGGGCACGGAAGTGCTGGATGTGGCCGCGATCAAGGCCCTGGCCGCTACCCCCAGCCGCGAAGAGCTGCTCGGTACCCTGGTTGGATGCCTGGTTTCTCCGGTGTCCGCCCTCGTGGCCGTGCTGGACGAAATCGCCGAAAAGAAGGATGCCGCCTGATGACTTCATGGGCCGCGTAAGGGCCGCATGAAGCAAAACAACCATTATTATTTGGAGGAAATGAAAATGACGAATCAGGAAATCATTGAAGCGATTGAGGGGATGACCCTGCTTCAGGTCAAGGAACTGGTGGATGAGCTGAAGGAAAAGTTCGGCGTGTCCGGCGCGATCGCCGTGGCCGGCGGTGCTGCCGCTCCCGCTGCGGAAGAAGCCGAGCAGAAGACGGAATTTGACGTCGTTCTGAAGGAAGCCGGCTCCGAGAAGATCAAGGTCATCAAGGTCGTGCGCGAAGTCGTTTCCGGCCTGGGCCTGAAGGAAGCCAAGGAAATCGTGGAATCCGCTCCCAAGACCCTGAAGGAAGGCGTCTCCAAGGAAGAAGCGGAGAAGATCGCCGAGCAGTTCAAGGCTGTTGGCGCCACCGTGGAAATCAAGTAATTTTCACCATTTCAGAGACGGATCTTCGGATCCGTCTTTTTTCTGTTTCCTTCCAAATACGCCGTTCTATTTCGCCGGAAACACCCTTTTCAATCCTTCCCATCTGTGGTAAAATAATGGCCAGTTTGAAGGAAGGAGCAGAGGGTGTATGGCCAAGAGAAAGAACCCGAACAGCAATCCCAAATCCGGAGGATTTGGTTTCGCCATTCCCTTTCTGATTCTGTCCTCCCTGAGCGGTTTCTCCCTGGGGGGAATTCTGATGGGTGTCCTGGTTGGACTGGGAATTGGGAAGATTGCCTCCATCATGGGCTCGGGGCTGGACACCACCACGCACAACCGCGAGGATGTGGAGCGCCGCCGCCGGGAAGAGGAGGAGGCCCGCCGCCAGCAGGAAGAGGCACTCCGCCTTCAGCAGCAGGAAAAGCTTCGCCAGGAGCGGGCAGCCGCTTCCCGGATTCCGCTGACGGGCGATCCCGCGGCGGACGCGGTCATCACCAAGGGGCAGGAATATGTGGATCAGATTCGCAGGGAGAACGCGGCTATTCCGGATCCCCGTCTTTCCTCACAGATGGAATCCATCTGCGAAAAATGCGAGCAGATTTTCCGCTCCGTTTCCGAGGCGCCCGCGAAGGCTCCGCAGGTGCGCAAGTTCATGAACTACTATTTGCCCACGACGCTGAAGATCCTCGCGAATTACCGGACAATGCAGGTCCGCGGCGTATCCTTCCAGGAGCTTTCCGACGCCCGGGATACTTCCATCCGCGGGCTGAACATGATCCTCACCGCCTGCCAGAAGCAGATTGACAATCTGCACCGTGAAAACCTGATGGACATCTCCACCGATATCGACGTGCTGGAACAGATGCTCCGCCGGGACGGTTACATGGATAGCGACTTCGAGGGCATTCAGGACCCCATTCCCGCCGCCGAGCCGCGGACGGCCGCGGAGGCCCAGATGCGGGCCACTTCCGTCCCGGTGATGGAATTCCCGAAGGAAAACAGCGCGGAGGAGGATTATGCCGCCGAAAAGCACCGCTATCAGAATCCGTAAGGCTTGATTGTTCTTTTTTCCATCAATCATCAAAGGAGGTTTTCGCCCATGTCTGAACTGAACACGCCCGCTCCCCAGCTTACCCTGAATCCCCTCCCCGAAGAGCCCGCCCCCGCTGCTCCCGTGCAGAGCATCCAGCAGCAACCCGCCCCGGAGGAGCCCGTTGCCGTGCCCATGCTGGATGATTCCCAGCTGACGGACGCGGAGCGCAAGGCCATTGATGACTTCATCGGAAAAATCGATATCACCAATCCGCAGCACGTGCTGCTTTTCGGTTCCGATGCCCAGAAGCGGATCGCTGATTTCTCGGAGAACGCCCTGGCCACCGTGAAGACCCAGGATACCGGCGAGGTCGGCAATATGCTGGTGAACCTGGTGTCCGAGCTGAAGGGTTTCGAGAAGGACACCGAGGAGCCCAAAGGCCTCCGGAAGCTTTTTGCCCGGGCAGAGGACAAGGTGGAGCGGATGAAGACCCGGTACACTGAGGTCTCCGCCACGGTGGAAAACATTGCCGGTTCCCTGGAGAACTATCAGGCCCAGCTGCTCAAGGATGTTTCCATGTTCGACCGCCTGTACGATCAAAACAGCGAATACTTCCGCCAGCTGACGCTGTACATCATTGCAGGGGACAAGAAGCTGGCGGAGATCCGGAATACGGAGCTGAAGGAGCTCATGGCCAAGGCGGAAGCCAGCGGAGACGCCATGGATGCCCAGAAGGCCAACGACCTGGCGGCCCAGTGTGACCGGTTTGAAAAGAAGCTGTATGACCTGAAGCTGACCCGGCAGGTCTCCATGCAGATGGCCCCCCAGATCCGGCTGCTCCAGAACAATGACAGCCTGCTCGTGGAGCGGATCCAGTCCACCCTGTCCAACACGCTTCCCCTGTGGAAGAGCCAGATGGTTCTCGCCCTGGGTCTGCAGCATTCCAAGGAAGCCCTGGCAGCCCAGACCGCGGTCACCGATATGACCAACGAACTGCTCCGCAAGAACGCGGAAGCGCTGAAGATCGGTACCATTGAGACCGCCCGGGAGGCGGAGCGCGGCATCATCGATATGGAGACCCTGGTGCAGACCAACCAGTCCCTGATCGATACCATTGATGAAGTCCTTCAGATTCAGTCCGACGGCCACGCCAAGCGGCAGGAAGCGGAGCGTCAGCTGTATTCCATGGAGGCCGAGCTGAAAAAGAAGCTTCTCGCGACCCATATGGGGTAAGCCTTCGGACGGGAGATCTCTCCCGATCCGTCCATACGGTTTTCTTCCCGGCAGAAATGCCGGGTTCTTTTGAAAGGGGGAAAAGCGCTTGCGCGTAGTGGGCCTGACCGGGGGCATCGCCTGCGGAAAAAGCCTGGTCAGCTCCTGGCTGCGGGAGCAGGAAGACTGCCGGGTCATCGACGGCGACCTGCTTTCCCGGGAACTGACAGCTCCCGGAGGTGCCGCGCTCCCCGACCTCCGGATCCGGTTCGGCGCAGAGGTATTTACCGCGGACGGCCGGCTGAACCGGCGTGCGCTGGGCAGCCTGGTCTTTTCCGACCCGGAGGCCCGGGCGGATCTGGATCGGCTGATGGCTCCCTTTCTGCGGGATCTGACCCTTCAAAGGCTTTCGGAAGCCCGGGCGGAGGGGATTGCACTCTGTTTCCTGGATTATCCACTGCTGTTTGAAAAGGGATATGATGCCCTCTGCGATACGGTGTGGTGCGTTACGCTCCCCCCGGCCCTGCAGCTCCAGCGCCTCATGTCCCGGGATCACCTGACGGAGCCGGAGGCGCGCCTGCGCATGGAAGCCGTGCTTTCCACGAAAGAGAAGGCCGCCCGCAGTCAGGTTCTGATTGACAACTCGGGCGACCGCGCTTTCACGCTCTCCCTGCTTCCCCCGCTTCTGGAAGAGGAGCGCCGCCAGGCGGGAATCCGGGAAGAGCGCCGCCGCCGATCCGATCGGTATTCCGCAGGTTCTTCCCTTCCGGAGATGCTGCTCCCGCCCTCTGTCCCCGTGACGGGCGCCCCCTCCGCTCCCGTTCTTTCCCGTTCCCAGCCGGAATCCATGGAGCGTCCGGCCGCTTCCCGCCGGAAGGCGGAGCCGAAAAAGGCGCCCTGGCGCCTGCCGGTCTGGCTGTCCGTCCTGCTGGCCGTCGCCTTCTTTCTGGTGCTTGGCACTTTCACCGCTCAGGCGCTCATGCAGGCCTGGCTGACCCGGAAGGCGGATCAGCACCTGGCAGAAGAGCGGGCCATCCATACCAATTATCCCCTGGAATACCGGGAGATGATCGAATCCGCTGCTGAGGAATACAACCTTCAGCCCGCCTTCGTCTCCGCCATCATCCGCTGTGAAAGCTCCTTCCAGCCCCTGGCGGAATCCTCCGTGGGGGCCCGGGGGCTCATGCAGCTGATGCCGGACACCGCGGAGTGGATTGCCGGAAAAATGCGGTTTCCCGATTATGCCTTCGAACGCATGTACGATCCGGAAAGCAACGTTCGCTTCGGCTGCTGGTATCTGCGCTATCTGGCTTCCCTCTTTCACGGAGATCCCGTCTGCGTTGCCTGCGCCTATCACGCGGGTCAGGGGCAGGTGACCGCCTGGCTCTCCGATTCCCGATATTCGGACGATGGTACCACCCTGGTCCTATCCCGCCTGGCGGAGGGACCGACAAAAACCTATGCCGGGAGAGTGATCAGAACCTATGGAATCTATCAGGCGCTGTATTTTGAGAGTCCTGTCCCTGCTGATGGGGCTGATGCTGCTTCTCTGGATGCCGGCTTCCGCCAGTAATGTGGAAAACAGCCTGGTGGTCGGCATTCAGAGCACCCGCACGCTGACCGTTCGTCCCCTGCTGCCCGTCGAGCGCGACATGCTTTCCGTATACAACCTGGTCTATGAAAGCCTGATCTGGATCGATGACGAGTATAATCCCCAGGGAAAGCTTGCCCAGAGCTGGGAAACCTCCTCCAACGGCAAAACCTGGACTTTTTATCTTCGTCCCGCGGTAACGTTTTCCGACGGGACGCCCCTGACGGCCGGGGATGTGGTCGCCTCCGCCCAGTATATTCTGGACCGGGCCAACGACGAAAGCACCACGGATTCCGGATTTTACGCCAATCTGAAGTATTTCATCAGCTCGATCTCCGCTCCGGATGATTCCACAGTGGTCGTCAAAACATCCAAGCGGCCCTGCTTCGGGCTCCTGTATGCCATGACCTTCCCGGTGGTACCGGCCTCCCTCGTCGATGCTGACAATCCCCCGGGAACAGGACCCTATCAGTTCAACACCTTTATTGCCGGGGATTACGCCTGGCTGCAGGCCAATCCGAACTGGTGGCAGGCCCAGCCCCAGGTCCAGGAGATCATGTTTTCCTTCCAGGAAACCCAGAAGGCTGTGATGGAAAACTATGAATACAACCGGGTGGACGCGGTTTTCTCCCGGTCCATTGCCTCCGCGCAGTACAAGTCCGGAACCTCCTCCCTGTCCATCGGCTTCCGCACCAATCAGCTGGAATGCCTGCTGATGAATAATTCCGCCTCCGAACTGACCCGGGAGGTTCGGATGGCGATCCGTTCCGTAGTGGACGTGTCCAAGATCGTTTCAAATGTCTATTCCGGCCTGGTCACTCCCACGAATCTTCCCTTCTTCCCCGGAACCTGGATGTACAACGACAGCCTGTCCTCCTATTTCCAGCTGAGTCTCCAGGATGCCCGCAGGCTGCTGGAGGATGCCGGATGGGGGGATTCGGACGAAGACGGAGTTCTCGACAAACTGAACAGCGAAGGGAAGCTTGTTCGGCTTCATTTGCGGTTCTATGTTTATGAGGAGCCGGAAAACGATGTGCGGGTGGAGGCTGCCAACCAGATTGCCGACATGCTTTCCCAGGTTGGAATTGATTCCACCGTCGAGGCGATGACGCTCCCCAACCTGCGTGAGCGTCTGAGCGCCGGCTCCTATGATCTGGCGCTGGTTTCCTTCGCGATGGATCCGGTTCCCGATCCGGGATTTATGCTGATGCGCGGCAATTCCGGAAACTATACCCGGTACCGCAACGAAGAGATTACCAATCTGTTTGAGGAACTGCGCACCAAAACGACCCAGAGCGAGTACCAGAGCCTCCTGTGGCAGATTCAGTCCCGCTTTGCCGAGGACTGTCCCTTCCTCTGTCTTTACTGGCGCACCGGCAATATCCTGTCCCGCTATATGTTCACCACGGCCCGGGATGTTCGGGAATATGAACTGCTGCGGGGGATTGAGAGTTTCCATCCCTGAAGAAGGAGGAAATCATTCATGGATGAATGGATTGAACTGATCGTACATACCACCACGCCGGGATCCGATGCGGTCTCCGGCCTGCTGATTGACCTGGGCGCCTCCGGAACCCAGACGGAGGACCGGGCGGATATTCCTGATCCCTCCAAGCCCCACGGCATCTGGGAAATCATTGACCCGAAGATGCTGGATTCCATGCCGGAGGACGTCCTGGTGCATGCCTGGTTTGAAGCCGCGCCGTCCTTTCCGGATACCCTGAAGCGCCTGAATGCAGAGCTTGCCGCCCTGCGGGAGAAGTATCCGGGATACGGCACGCTGCGGCTGGAAACCCGCACCGTTCCGAATGAGAACTGGGGAGAAAGCTGGAAACTGCTCTATCATCCTATCCGGGCCGGAAAACATCTGATCATCAAGCCCTCCTGGGAAGCCTGCAGCCCGCTTCCCGGGGATCATGTCATTGAAATGGATCCCGGCATGGCCTTCGGCAGCGGGTATCATGATACAACCGTGCTCTGCCTTGCGCTGCTGGAAAAGTATCTCCATGCCGGAGACCGGGTCATCGATGTGGGAACGGGCAGCGGTATCCTCGCCCTGGGCGCCGCTCTTTCCGGAGCCGGTTCCGTCCTGGCCATCGATATTGATCCGGACGCCGTGCGGGTGGCCGCGCAGAATGTCGCCCATCACGGGATGAGCGACCGGATCCGGGTACAGGAGGGCGATCTTCTGGAACGGGTGGAGGAAACCTGCGACGTCTGCGTCGCCAACATCATCGCGGATATCATTCTCGGCTTTGCCGAGCCCCTGAAGGCCCATATCCGTCCAGGCGGGCTGTTCATCTGCTCCGGTATCATCCGGGAGCGCTCCGGGGAAATCCGCGGAGCGCTGAGCGGGGCAGGCTATGAAGTGCTGGAGGAATCCTCCACCGAGGAATGGACCGCCTTCTGTGTCAGGAGGCCCGCCTGATGCATCGCTTTTATGTGGATCGCCTGACGGACGGGAAAGCCCGTCTTTCTCCGGAGGACGCTCATCACGCGCTGAAGGTTCTCCGGCTGACCCCCGGCGCGGAGGTCGAGATGGTTCAGGAAGGGAAGCGCTTCCGCGCCCGGCTCCTTCCGGATGCCGTGCTGGAAGCCGGAGAAGAACTGCCCTCCACGGAAGCCGGGCTCCGGATTACGCTGTTTCAGGGGCTCCCCAAGGGGGACAAAATGGATCTGATTGTGCAGAAAGCCGTCGAAATCGGCGTGGAACGCATCGTTCCCGTCCTCATGGAGCGCTGCGTCGTCCGCCTGAATCCTGCTGACCGGGAGAAGAAGCAGATCCGGTGGAACCGGATCGCGCGGGAGGCCGGAAAGCAATCCGGCAGATGCCGGCTTCCCGAAGTCGGGCTGCCCGTTCCGCTTTCGGAGATTCTCCCGATAGCTGCCTCTCTGGATGCCTGTGCCGTTCCCTGGGAGGAAGCCCGCGCCGCGGGGCCCCGGGCTTTTCTTCAGGGTCATCCGGAGATCGCTACCCTGGGGCTGCTGATCGGTCCGGAGGGCGGCATCTCCCCGGAGGAAATCGCCTCCCTGTCCCCTCCCTTTCAGCCCATCACGCTGGGGCCACGCATTCTGCGTACGGAAACCGCCGGGCTGGCGGCATCGGCAGCTCTGCTTGCCCTGGCGGGAGAAATGGAGGGATGTCCGTGAAAGCCGCCTATCATACCCTGGGCTGCAAGGTCAATCAGTATGATACCCAGGCCATGCGCGAGCTGATGGAGCGAGCCGGGTACCAGTCCGTTTCCTTTCAGGAGGAAGCGGATGTGTATGTGCTGAATACCTGCACCGTCACGGGAACCGGCGACCGGAAATCCCTCCAGCTTTCCCGCCGGATCCGCCGGGATCATCCCAACGCGCTTCTGGTGCTCTGCGGCTGTCTGGCGCAGAAGAAGGGGGAAGCGCTGCTTCGGGAGGCTGAAGCAGATCTGATCATCGGTACCCAGATGCGCGGCCGGATCGTGGAACTGGTGGATCAGGTCCGGCAAAACGGCTCCCCGCTCTGCGCTGTCTCTCCCTTCCCGCCCGCAATGCCCTTTGAGTCTCTGCAGATCACCGAGGTCTCCGGGCATACCCGGGCCACCGTCAAGATTCAGGAAGGCTGCAACAACCGCTGCACCTACTGCATTATCCCCTCTGTGCGGGGGCCCATCCGTTCCCGTCCGTTGGAGGATCTGTGCCGCGAGGTACAGCGGCTGCGGGAGCAGGGCTTTTGCGAGATTGTCCTGACCGGCATTCATCTTGCCTCCTACGGCAGGGATTTTGAAGGCCGGAAGCCCGATCTGCTGGATGCGATCTGCGCGGTGCACGGGGTGGACGGCATCGAGCGCATCCGCCTGGGTTCCCTGGAGCCGGTGGTTGCCA
This sequence comes from uncultured Eubacteriales bacterium, assembly GCA_900316415.1. Classification (GTDB taxonomy): domain Bacteria; phylum Bacillota; class Clostridia; order Christensenellales; family Aristaeellaceae; genus Aristaeella. The sequence continues at coordinate 36,870 of ONCV01000009.1, read as the reverse complement.
CCGAGGCCTTCTGCGCCCGGCTGGGAGAGCTTCCCAAGGTCTGTCCCCAGTTCCATCTGGCGCTTCAGTCCGGCAGCGACTCGGTGCTCGCCCGGATGAAGCGCCGGTATAACACCGCCCAGTATCTGGAAGCGGTGGATCGGATCCGGGCCGTTTTTCCCTCAGCCGCCCTGACCACGGATATCCTGACCGGTTTTCCCGGGGAAACGGAGGAGGAGTTTCAGGAAACCCGCCGCCTGATCGAGCGCGTCGGCTTTTCCCGGATTCATGTTTTCCCCTATTCGCCCCGGGAGGATACCCCCGCGGCGGCGATGCCCGGCCAGCTCTCCCCGGCGGAAAAGGAGCGGCGGGCACGGGAACTGATTTCCCTCGGAAACCGGGTTTCCCGGAAATATCTGGAAGGCTGGCTGAACCGGGAAAGCATCCTGCTGCCCGAGGAAAGGATTCAGGGATGCTGGGAGGGATACACGCCGGAATACATCCGGGTCTCGCTTCCGCCGGAGATCTCCTGCCGCAGCGGCAGCCCCCTGCGGATCCGCCTGACCGGGCTGACCTCCAGGGGCATGTCCGCGGAGCCGTGCTGATGCTTCCCGGAAGCCGGCTGCGCAGGCTCCCGGAAAACTGAACTGATTAAAATGGAAAGGAAGGAAAAACACCATGGAAAACTGTCTGTTCTGCAAAATCATTGCCGGAGAAATCCCCTCCACAAAGGTCTATGAGGATGAAAACGTCTTCGCGTTCCGGGATATCAACCCCCAGGCCCCGGTTCACATTCTCGTCATCCCCCGGCATCACATTTCCTCCATGGCAGCCATCGACGAAGCAACGGATGCGGAGCTGGCAGCCTGCCTGCGGGCCATCCGGCTGATTGCCGCCCGGGAAGGACTGAAGGAAGGATACCGGGTCGTTTCCAACTGCGGTCCCCATGCCTGCCAGTCCGTTCCCCATCTGCATTTCCATATCCTGGGCGGGCGGCAGATGGCGGATCAGATGGCCTGATTTTGAAAAAAATGATTGACGTACACTGAAAATTCGAATATAATGACATCACGGTTTTGCGGGTGAGAGCCCGCGGACCAGAAAGTCGCTTCTTTGAGCGAGAGGAGGGATAAAAGTGTCTGAGGTTCGTATCCGTGAAAATGAGTCCCTGGAAAGTGCGCTCAAACGGTTTAAGCGGCAGTGTGCGCGTAGCGGCGTTCTCCAGGAAGTCCGTAAGCGCGAGCATTACGAGAAGCCCAGCGTCAAGCGCAAGAAGAAGGCGGAAGCCGCGCGGAAGCGCAAGTGGTAATCCAGGCCTCGTTCCCTTCCCCGATTCGGGGAAGGGTTTTTTATGCTTGAAAAAACCGGGAGGCTATGATATACTTGATGCAATCCTTCTCAGAAAAGAGGATTGCATGTTCTATTCTCTTCAGTTATGGAAGCATCCCAACATTCGCTATCGGGAGGCCCTGCTGCGGCTGAGTCGCTGCGAGCTTTTTTCTATGCTGCGCGCTCTTTCGGTCTTCTCGGAGCCGGTAACGGAAAATCGGGGCGGCGCTGTCTTTCTGACCTTCGAGAGCCGTGAACTCTCGCCGGAAGAGCTTTCCTTTCTTTCCGGACACTCCTGCGCCGCCATGCTCGCGGAAAAAAGGGGGGATCTGCTTCTTCCCCTGTCCGTCCAGTCTCCGGATTCCTTTTCGGAGGATCTGCCCGAGATTCTGAAATACAAAGGGAAAACCAATCCCACCTTCACCCGGATGATGCTGAACACCGCCCGTGCCGTCTCCGCCTTTTCCGGAGGCACGGAAACCCTTTCCGTGCTCGATCCGGTCTGCGGTCGGGGAACCACGCTGTTCTGCGCCCTTTGTATGGGTGCCAGTGCCACGGGGGTTGACCTGGACCGGCGGGATCTGAAGGAGGCCGCGGATTACTTTGCAGCCTATCTGAAGGAAGCCGGGCTGAAGCATTCCCTGCGCTCCTTCAGCCTCACCGTTCAGGGCTCCGGTCTTCCCGGAAAAACGTTTTCCTTTGCCCTGTCCCGGGAGGCTTTCCGTGCCGGAGATCTGAAGACGCTTACGCTGCTGGAGGGGGATGCGTCCGCGGCAGGGGCGGCTCTGAAAAAATCTCCCGCGCATCTTCTGGTGGCGGATCTTCCCTACGGGATTCAGCATGCGCCGCAGGGCTCCGCCCGTCCGGAATCCTTCACCGCTTTTCTTCACCGGGTGCTCCCCTTCTGGCGGAAAGCCCTTCGTCCCGGAGGCGCCGCGGCTCTGAGCTTCAATACCCTGACGCTGAAAGCCGCCGACGTACGGCATGCCCTGGAGGATGCTGGTTTCCTGCCCCTTGTTTCCGATGAATTCACCGCGCTTTCCCATCCGGTGGAGCACGCGGTTGTTCGAGATGTGGTATTCGCCACGGTGCCCCAATAATTGTCCTGTTGCATGAGGAGGTTTATGATCCATGACGCTGTCTGATCTGAGGTCCATGACGGTGATACAGCTTCGGAAGGTTGCCAGAGAGAATCAGATTGTCCTGGGTGCCGGGATGGAAAAGGCATCCATTGTGGAAAAGATCGCCCGGGCTCTGTCGATCCCCGAGGAATCCGAATCCGTTTCTTCGGAGCCGATTGCCGTACAGCCTTCCCTTCTGGATCTGCCGGAGCTTTCCCGGGAAGAAACGGAAGCGGCCCCGCTGAAAGCGGAGGCTTCCGCGCCTTCAGAGAGCAAGCCCCGGGCTGCTGAAACACCGGAGCAGTCCGCTTCAGCCGAAGCGGGGAAGCTGTCCGCGTCCCCAGCGCCCGAGGTTTCCGCCCCGAATGCGCCGGAAGAGAAAAGCCCTGCCGGCACAGGCGAGGCTCGTTTTCAGGCGGCCTGGCACAGTCCGGACGCCGGCGCGCATTCCGGTCAGCACGCATCATACTCGTCCACCGGCACTGCTCGTCCCGCCTGGATGAATACAACGCCTTCCGGCCGTCCCCTGACGCCGGAGCAGCGTGCCCAGCCCCTTCGGCCCCATTCCTTCGGTCCCCGTTTCGGCCCGGCTTCGTCCAAGCCCGCCGCTCCCGCGGCGGAGGCAGCTACCCCTGCGGAGCGCCCGATTCGTCCTTCCCGGCCGTCCGCTTCTCCGCTTCCGGATCATCGCATTGGTTTCACCGGCGGCGGGACACCTTTCGGTCCCAGCTCCTCTTCCGCGTCTGTTTCTGCCGCTCCCGCTCCGGCAGCGCCGGCATCCACGGTATCTGCCGTGACAGAAATGCTCAATACGCCCTTCCAGGAAGCCTCCTCCGGTGCGCCTACCCTGGAGGAACTGCTTTCCGCGGGCGAATATGAGGAAGGGGGCGGCATTCTGGAGCTTCATCCGGATGGATACGGTTTCCTCCGCGCACAGCACTTCATGCCCTCTTCCCGGGATATCTATGTCTCCATGGCGCAGATCCGGCGTTTTTCCCTGCGAACCGGAGATTATATTCAGGGGAAAATCCGTCCGCAGCGGGAAGGCGACAAGTATGCTGCCCTGCTGTATATTGATACGGTGAACGGCCTTCCGGAAGAAGAGTCCATTCATCGGCCTGTCTTTGACGAACTGACGCCTGTTTATCCCTCCCGGCGAATATCCCTGGAAACCAGGGACGGTTCCTTCGCTCCGGATATGCGGCTGATTGATCTGATCGCGCCGCTGGGCTTCGGCCAGAGGGGCCTGCTCCTCTGCCCTCCGGATTCCGGAAAGAGGGAGCTGCTGAAGCACTACGCGAATACAATTTCCGCGAATTACCCGGAGGCAAACGTCCTCGTACTGCTCATTGACATGACGCCGGAAGATGTTACCGAGTTCCGCGAATCCGTATCCTGCCCCGTCCTTGCCTCCACCTTTGACCTGGCGCCGGAGGCTCATCTCCGCCTGACGGAGATGGTGGTGGAGCGGGCCATGCGCCTGGTGGAACAGAAAAAGGATGTCATCATCCTGGCGGATAGTCTGACCCGCCTGGCCAAGGTATATACCTCCTCCGCCGTTCAGCAGGGGCGGAGTCTTCCGGGGATGGTCAACCCCGCTTCCCTCCTTCGGGCGAAGCGAATGTTCGGTGCGGCGCGCGCGCTGAAGGAAGGCGGCTCCCTCACGGTCATTGCCACGATGGACATTGCCTCCGGCAACAAGGTGGATGATTCCGTGGTGGAGGAATTCAAGGGAACCGCCAACATGGAGCTCATGCTGGATGCTTCCCTGGCCCGGGCAGGCATCTCTCCCGCCATCCAGCTTCAGAACAGCTATACGAAGAATTCCGATCTGCTTCTGAACGACCGGGAGAAGGAAGGCCTGTCCCTCATCCGGCAGATGCTGGGATCCTCCTCGTCCGCCGTCGCGATTCCCCAGCTGGTTTCCATGATGGAGAAAACCTCTACCAACAGCGACCTTCTGCTCAAAATGAAGGACTGGTTTGCACTGATGAATATGTAACCGGTCAGGGCGGCCTCTTCCCGTGCGCCCGAACAAAGATGGAGCCCCTCCCGATCCGGGAGGGGCTCCATCTTTCATTCCGGTTTATTCCATCTTTCCACGGCAGACGCCGGTCCGTATCGTCAGCCCTGTGCGGTCTCGCTTGCTTCCTTCTGTTCCCGGATCTTTCGCTTCCAGCACTGATGGCACATGGCCACATAGCTGTCATTGCCTCCCAGCATCACCTGTCCGCCGGAGGTCACAATGTTCCCCTTTCCGTCGATCCGTGCATTGACCGTGGCCTTCCGTCCGCATTCGCAGACGGTCTTGATTTCCGTCAGGGAATCAGCCAGCTCCATCAACCGCTGCGCGCCGGGAAAGAAATGCGTCAGGAAATCCGTGCGCAGCCCGAAGCACAGCACCGGCAGATCCTCCTCGTCCACGAGCGTGCGCAGCTCGTCAATCTGCTCCGGGGTAAAGAACTGCGCCTCATCCGCAATGATCACATCCCGTTTTCCGATCCGGCTGTACCGCTCCGCGATGCTGCATTCCGGTGTAATGATTTCCGCTTCGCTCTGCAGGCCGATCCGGCTCCTGATGATGTTCGCTCCGTCCCGGGTGTCGATACTGGGTTTGATCAGCCAGACCGTCATGCCCCGTTCCTCATAGTTGAATTTGGTGATCAGCGCCTGGGCGGACTTCGAGGAGCCCATTACGCCGTATTTGAAATAGAGTTTTGCCATACTTCCGTCTCCGTTTCTTCCGCTTTTCCCAAAAAGTCAGCGCCAGCTCTGCGGCTGACGCTGATCAGGTATTCCGCGTCCGCTTTATCCGATGCCCATACCGCTTTCCAGATGCGCCTTCACCCGCTGCACCACCATTTCCAGGGCAACGATGTTCTGGCCGCCCTCCGGAATAATCACATCCGCACGGCGCTTGCTGGGTTCCACAAACTGCTCATGCATGGGCTTTACGGTGGTCAGATACTGGTTAATCACACTTTCCAGGCTCCGGCCCCGTTCCTGCACGTCCCTCAGGATCCGCCGCAGGATCCGGACATCCGCGTCCGTATCCACGAAAATCTTGATGTCCATCTGATCGCAGAGCCGGGGATCTGCGTAAATCAGGATGCCCTCCACGATAATGACCCGGGTGGGCTCAATGGTGATCGTCCGATCGCTCCGGTCATGAATGGTATAATCATAGACGGGGCACTCAACGCTTTTCCCCTCCTTCAGCCGGCGCAGATGTTCAATCATCATCTCCGTGTCGAAGGAGTCCGGATGGTCATAGTTCAGCAGGCAACGCTCCGCATACGGCATGTCATGATGCGCCTTGTAATAATTGTCATGGTGCACCACCGATACATTCCCGCCGAACTCCTTCACCAGCCGGTCCGTAATGGTTGTTTTCCCGCTTCCCGTCCCTCCGGCAATCCCGATCACCATGATATCCTTCATGTCGTTTCCTCCCCGGCCGCTCCGGCCCGGACAAAGCCTGATTTATCTCATTCCCTTGTCGTAGGGGATGCCCTCCGCCTTCGGAGCCGCTGAATTCCGGGACGTGAACGCTAGAACGATCAGACAGACGATATACGGCATCATGTTATAGACATTGCTCGGCAGGTTCAGCGAAACCAGCGCGGGGAAGCCGGCATAGGTGTTGGACAGCGCGCGGAAAAGTCCGAAGAGAAGCGCCGCCACGGCAATCCTGCCCGGTTTCCACTGCCCGAAGATCATCACCGCCAGCGCCAGGAAGCCGAAACCGGCCACTCCGTTTTCAAACTTCCAGAGGGAAACGCCGGCCAGAATGTAGCACAGGCCGCCCAGCCCGGCGAGCGCGCCGGAAATCAGGACCCCCATCCACCGCATGTGGTATACGTTGATTCCCACGGAATCCGCGGCCTGGGGGTGCTCGCCGCAGGCCATCAGCCGGAGGCCCAACTTGTTCTTGTACAGGAAAACGTAAACCAGAACCACCGCCAGGATTGCCACCAGCATAAACCAGTTGAACTCAAAACCGTTGATGTTCACGATGAACATCTTCCGGGCTCCGACATACTCAATCTCGGAGGAATGATTGTCAGGATTCGCGGCAGTATTCATGGCCTTCACGAACACGGTGGCCGCCGCGGTGGCCAGCAGATTCATGGCCGTGCCCACCAGGGTCTGATCCGCATTGAAATGAATGGAGGCAACGCCCAGCAGGCAGGAATACAGCATCCCCAGCAAGGCAGCCACAATCATGGCGGCAAGCACCATGACCACTCCGGAGGAGGTCGCCAGATTGTTCATCACCAGCGCACCGCCCAGCGCCCCGATCACCATGATTCCCTCCAGGCCCAGATTAATAATCCCGGAGTGCTCGGAAATGCAGCCCCCCAACGCGACCAGCAGCAGAACGGAGGCGAAAATCAGGGTATATTGAATCAGCAGCAACATGGATTATTTCACCTCTTTCTTTTCTTTCCGCCGCATGATGGATTTGTTCATCGTCATCTTGATGAAGAGCACAAATCCGCACAGATAAATGATGATGGAAGAAATGACATCGGAAATCTGGGAGGAATAGAAATTTGTGTTCACATATTGTCCGCCGTCGGTAATATGCTGAATGAAGAAAGAGGAGAAGATGACGCCGATGGGATTCAGACCTCCGAGGAACGCGGCCGCGATTCCGTTAAAGCCCATGGAGGGCACGGAGGACTGGGTGCATTCCCAGCGCATGTAGCCAGTCTGGTAGAGCATGGCCGCTCCCAGTCCGGCCAGGGCGCCGGAAATCATCAGCGTAACGATGATGTTCCGGTTTTCCGCCATTCCGGCATACTTCGCCGCGTTCTTGTTGCTTCCCGTGGCACGCAGCTCATATCCGAAGCGGGTCTTGGTCAGCACAACCGCGGTCAGGACAGCGATCAGCAGCGCCAGCGGCACCGCGATGGTCACATAGGCGTTTTTGTTGAACAACTGATCCAGCCCCATATTCGGCAGCAGCGCGCCGGGATTCACATCCTTGATGTACAGGGTGTACGGGCTGGCAACCTCCTTGACATTGGTCAGAATCGTGTTGGCTGTATAGAGCGCGATCCAGTTCAGCATGATGCCGGAGATCACTTCGTTCACATTGCAGTAAGCCTTCAGGAAACCGACAATGGCTCCGAGAACGGCAGCCGCCACGATGGCAAACAGCATGCAGGGAAGCCATCCCCATCCCCAGGCCAGCGCGGCGTACAGGCTGGCGCAGGCGCCCGCCACATACTGTCCGGCCGCGCCGATATTGAACAGCCCCACTTTATAGGCAAAGAGGATGCTCAGCGAGCACATGATCAGCGGAATGGTTTTGGCAAGCGTATTTCCGAACTGCTTCAGCTGCTGCTGCGGGCGGCTCCATGTGAAGAAGTTCCGAATGACGTTCAGAATGGATTCCGTCGCGCCGGACGGATTGATCAGCAGAAGCACAATATAACCGATCAGCAGTCCCGCCACAATGCAAAGGAGGGACGCGATGATCGTCTGCACTGAGGGAATTGCGAATAAGGACCGAGTTGCTTTTTTATTGACAGCATTCCCCTGCATGTTTATACCTCCTCCCTTTTTGCGCCAGACATATAAAGACCCATCTCTTCCGGATTCGTCTTCTTCGGATCAAGCTGTCCGACAATCTCCCCTTCGTACATCACGAGGATCCGGTCGGATACATCCAGCACCTCGTCCATTTCCAGGGAGACCAGCAGAACAGCTTTTCCGGCATCCCGCTGCGCCACCAGCTGCCGGTGAATATATTCAATCGCGCCGACGTCCAGGCCGCGGGTCGGCTGGACCGCTACCAGCACTTCCGGCTGGCGATCAATCTCCCGGGCAATTATGGCCTTCTGCTGATTTCCGCCGGACATGGAGCGGGCTTTCGTAATGGCTCCCTGGCCGGAACGCACGTCATACTGATCGATCAGTCCGTTTGCGTATTCCCGGATATTCCTCCGGCGAAGGAATCCAATCCGGTCCGTAAAGCGGGACTCAAAATAGGTCTGCAGGACGATATTGTATTCCAGGGAGTAATCCAGCACCAGGCCATGCTTATGCCGGTCCTCCGGGATATGGCTCATGCCTGCGACGGACCGATGGCGTATGGAGGCCCTGGTGATATCCTCTCCGTTCATCCGGATCTCCCCGCTCTCCAACGGCTCCAGTCCCGTCAGGCCGTACACCAGTTCAGACTGACCGTTTCCGTCAATCCCGGCAATACAGACAATTTCACCCCGGCGGACCTTGAAGGATACGTCGTTTACCGCCTTTTTGCCGTGGGTTTTGGAGGCTACGGTCATGTGGGAAACCTCCAGCACCACGTCTCCCGGCACAGCGTCCTTCTTCTCCACATGGAAATTCACGTTCCGTCCGACCATCATGGCGGAAAGCTCTTCCATCGTCACGTCCGCCGTGTTGACCGTTCCGATATACTTTCCCTTGCGGAGCACGCTGCACCGGTCCGCAACCTCCATGATCTCAGCCAGCTTGTGGCTGATAAACAGGATGGACTTTCCCTCCGCCGCCAGGTTCTTCATAATCTGCATCAGTTCCTTGATTTCCTGGGGCGTCAGCACGGCCGTCGGTTCGTCAAAGATCAGGATTTCGTTATCGCGGTAGAGCATCTTGAGGATCTCGGTCCGCTGCTGCATCCCCACGGTGATATCCTCGATCTTCGCATCCGGGTCCACCTGCAGACCGTATTTCCGGGAAAGGGCAATGACCTTTTCCCGGGCTTCCTTTTTCCGCAGGAACCCCATCCTGCCGACCGGCTCCACGCCCAAAATGATATTATCCAGCACCGTGAAGCATTCCACCAGTTTGAAATGCTGATGCACCATGCCGATTCCAAGTTCGTTCGCGTCGTTGGGATTATGGATGGTAACTTCCTTCCCATCCTTCAGGATCTTTCCTTCCTCCGGCTGATACAGCCCGAAGAGTACACTCATCAGCGTGGATTTTCCGGCGCCATTTTCCCCCAGCAGCGCGTGAATCTCTCCATGCCGGAGCTGAATCGTCACATCATCGTTGGCAATGATGCCAGGAAACTTCTTCGTGATGTGAAGCATTTCAATGGCGTATTCGCTGGTCTGTTCCTTTCCCAACATTCTTCCCCTCCTTCGAAAAAAATCAACCATTTTCCGAAAAGAGCCCCTGCTTTATCCTGGATGGAAAACAGAGGCTCTTTTCGAAAACCAGTGGCGCCGAAGCGCCACTGGAAAGAGGAATTACTTGATATTGCCCTGATAGTCAACCGTCACGGCCGTAACGGTGGGTTCCGCGTCGATGGCGTTGGACACGGTCACTTCGCCCTTGAACATCCGCGCGACCAGCGCGGTATAGTCTTCCTTGGTGAAGCCGTCCGCAAACTGGGTGGAGGGAGCAATCTGCACAAAGTTCGCTTCCGGATCCTCGCCAACCAGGCCCAGGTTCTCCACCTTGCCGCCTTCAAATTTGCCGTCCTTCAGCGCAGCCAGCTGGCTGTTCACGGTCGCCGCCAGGCCCTTCATCGCGGAGGTCACGGTAATGCCTTCGCCGTACAGCCCGTCGATGGTGGCAGCCTGGTCCACATCCACGCCGATCACCTTCATGCCAACCTTGGAAGCCGCTTCACCCGCGCTGGTGAAGATGCCGCCGCCACAGGCAAACACGATCTCGGTGCCATTGGCATACCAGGTGTCCATATAGGCGGTGATATCAGAGTCACCATAGAACTGGTTGCCGTAGACATAGTTGATCTGCACATCGGTCTTGCCCAGCTCAGCCGCAGCAGCATCCGCGCCCTGCACGAAGCCGTAGCCGTAACGGACCACAGCGGGAACCGCCATGCCGCCCAGGAAGCCCAGCTTGGTGTAGCCCAGCTTCACAGCCGCATAACCGGCCATGTAGCCGCACAGCTCTTCCTGATAAACCGCGCAGTACAGATTGGCGGGAACAGCGCTGGCCAGATCGCCGATATCAAATTCGCTCACATCCAGCGCGATGAAGTTGATGTCGCTGTATTCGGGCACCACCTGCTGAATCGCGGGGCCGAACGCATAACCGGGCATCACGATCGCAGTATAGCCGTCGTCAATCGCTTTCTCGATGGAGGAAATCCGGTCCTCATCGGAGTCGGAAGCGGGCTTGTAATACTGGAAATCAATGCTGTTCGCTTCGCAGAAGGCCTTGGCAGCCTCATAGGTGGTCTGGTTGAAGCTCTGATCCGTAATATCACCGTAGTCCGTGATCATCGCAACCCGCAGATCATCCGCGGAAGCAACCGCCAGCACCGACAGCATCATTGCCATCGCCAGCACAAGGGCAAGGAACTTTTTCATTTGGTATCTCCCCTTTCTCTCTTTCGGCTATCGCCGTTGCATGGATATTTTACCAAATTCCCCAGCTCTTTGAAAGCGGTTTTGGCAAATAAACAATTACTTTGGAATTCTGTAATAATTCCGTAATGCCCGGAGATGAACCCAGGTTTCACGGAACAGGTAATGAAAAAAAACAGGGCATGTTTCCATGCCCTGATTCTCCGTTCGGTCTTATTCGAGTCCGAAGCGCTTCTTGAAGCGATCCACGCGTCCACCCGTATCAACCAGCTTCTGCTTGCCGGTATAGAAGGGATGGCACTTGGAGCAGATATCCACCTTCATCTCCTTCTTGGTGGAGCCGGTCTCGAAGGTCTCACCGCATACGCAGCGAACGACGCATTTACCGTACTTGGGATGGATTCCTTCCTTCATTGCTGTTTCACCTCTTTCGCGTATGCAATGGCGGCCAAGCCGCAACTGGTATATTAGCACAAGCCGGCGTCAATTGCAAGAATTTTTTTGATCTTCCGTGGGGATTATTTCCGGAACACGGGCGGAACAGGCTTCGAAGCCTGCTGCAGCTGTTTCTGTCTCCGCTCGGTGACCTCCTTCGGCTTCGCCTGAATATCGCCGGCCTTCGTCAGTGCCATCTTGGTCAGGCTGGGTCCGATCAGCTCATACACCAGAACGGAGAACAGGATAATGTTCCGGATCAGCGTGCCCTCAGAGCCCATGGTGCGTGCGGCCGTGGTGCACATGCCAAGGGCCACGCCGGCCTGGGGCAGCAGGGTGATGCCCAGATACTTCCGTACGGTTTCCGAACTCCGCGCGAGGGTGGAACTGAAGCGGGCTCCCAGATACTTGCCCAGGGACCGGCTCAGGACGTAAATCACACCAATCAGGATCACGGCGGGGCTGGAGAAAACCTGGAACTGCAGCTCCGCGCCGCTGAGCACGAAGAACAGCGTCAGCACCGGTCCGCTCCAGCGGTCCGCCGCCAGCATCAGCTCCTCGCTCAGGGGACAGAAGTTGCAGAACACGGTACCCAGCATCATGCAGACCAGCAGGGATGAGAAGCCGAAATGGAAGGGGCCGACCTGAAAGGAGAGCTGACTCAGAGCCACCGTCAGGATGACACTGCCCACGATCAGGGCGTTCCGGTTCCGGTGGGAATGGAAGTACCGTTCCGCCAGGGTCAGCAGCACGCCGGTGACGCCGCCCAGCAGCAGGCTCAGCACCACCTCGGCCAGGGGCTCAACAATCAGCGCCGCCACATTGGTGCTTCCGGAGCTCATGGACTGGGCCGCCCCATAGGAAACCGCAAAGACAATCAGACCCACCGCGTCATCCAGGGCAACGACCGGCAGCAGCACATCCGTCACCGGGCCTTTGGCCTTGTACTGGCGGACCACCATCAGGGTCGCCGCAGGCGCCGTCGCTGCCGCGATGGCGCCCAGGGTAATGGCGCTGCCCAGGCTCAGCAGGTCCGGCCGGAGGAAATGGAAGGAAACCATCGCAATGTCCACCAGGATGGTGGTGACGACCGCCTGCAGAATACCGATGATCGTGGCCTGTTTTCCGGTCTCCCGCAGCGCGGAGAGGCGGAACTCGTGCCCGATGGCAAAGGCGATGAAGCCCAGGGCAACATCGTTGATGACGCTCAGGGCTTCCACCTGGTCAAAGGTGTTGAACCCCAGATATTTCACCCCCAGGGCCCCCAGGCAGCAGGGCCCGATCAGCACGCCCGTCACCAGATAGGCCGTGACATCGGGAAGGTGGAATTTTCCGAAGAAACGGGTCATCATCAGCCCTGTAAACAGGGCCAGGGAAATCAGCAGCAGAGATTCCATGGATTCAAAAACGCTTCCTTTCAGTTGCGGCCTGTCATTCAGCGCCGCCGTCCGCCTCCGGCGAAGGGTTTTCCCCGGGAGCGCCCGGTATTGTAGCACACTTTCCGGGGAAAGAAAAGCCCTGCAGGAAAACAATTCCCTTCTTTTGTGGTTTTTCTTCCATTTAAACACATTCTGTGGTATAATATTCCTGTTCCGGCCGCGGCGTGGCCGCTTTCCGGAGGAATCATAATCAGGGAGTGGATGATTTGGCATCAAACGAGTATAACGCCGGGAATATTCAGGTGCTGGAGGGGCTGGAAGCCGTCCGCATGCGTCCCGGCATGTATATTGGAACCACCTCTTCCCGCGGACTTCATCATCTTCTCTGGGAAATCGTGGACAACGCCATTGACGAGGCCTCCAACGGTTTTGCCTCCGAGGTAGCCGTTACGCTGCACAGGGACGGCTCCGCCAGCGTCTATGACAACGGGCGGGGCATGCCCGTGGATCAGCACCCCACCCTGGGAATTCCCGGAGTGGAGGTTATTTTCACGGTTCTGCACGCCGGGGGCAAGTTCAACAACGAGAATTACAGCTATTCCGGCGGTCTGCACGGAGTCGGCGCTTCCGTGGTCAACGCGCTGAGCAAATGGCTGACGGTGGATATTTTCCGGAACTGGTCGCACTACCGCATGGAGTTTACCAGCCAGTTCAATCCGAAGGAAGGAAAGGTGGAGGCCGGGAAACCCTCCGGCCCCCTGCAGGTTCTCGGAAACACCCGCAAAAAGGGAACGCTGGTGCGTTTCCTGCCCGATGAGGAGATCTTCGAGGATATCCGGTTCAACGGGGATCAGGTCAGCCGCCGGCTTCAGGAACTGGCCTATCTGAACAAGGGCATCCGGATCTCCTTCACGGATGAGCGGGTCGCCGATCCGGCGAACCGGACGCGGGAATTCTGCTTTGACGGCGGCATCACCGATTACGTTCAGTTTCTGAACGCCGGAAAAACCGCTCTCCATTCGGATGTGATCTATATGGAAGGCCGTCGGGATTCCGTCATCTGCCAGGCCGCCATCCAGTACACGGACGGGTTCAGCGAATCCCTTTTCTCCTATGTGAACAACATCAATACACCGGAGGGCGGTTCCCATGAAACGGGATTCAAGGCCGCCTTCACGAAGTGTCTGAACGATTATGCCCGGAAAATCGGCCTGCTGAAGGACAGGGATGCGAACCTTGCCGGAGAGGATTTCCGGGAGGGGCTCACCTGCGTGCTGACGACCATGGTCAAGAATCCCCAGTTTGAAGGGCAGACCAAGGGGCGGCTCGGAAACAGCGAGGTGCGGCCGGTGGTGGAAGCCATCATCACCCAGCAGATGACCGACTGGCTGGACAACCTGAAGAATCAGGAAACCGCCACCGCCATCGTCTCCAAGGCCGTCCGCGCGGCGCAGGCCCGGGAAGCGGCCCGCAAAGCCCGGGACAACGCCCGGAAAACCAATGCCCTGGAGGCCGCGCCGCTGGTGGGCAAGCTGGCCTCCTGCACCGGGCGGAAATGGGAGGACAATGAGCTGTTCATCGTCGAGGGAGACTCCGCCGGCGGCAGTGCCAAGCAGGGTCGGGACCGCCGTTTCCAGGCCATCCTTCCCCTCCGCGGAAAGCCGCTGAACGTGGAAAAGAAGCATCTGGATCAGGTGCTGGCCAACGAGGAGTTCCGCTCCCTGATCACCGCCCTGGGCACCAGCATCGGCGAATCCTTCAGCCTGGATTCCCTGAAATACGGCAAGGTAATCATCCTCTCCGATGCGGATCAGGACGGCGCCCATATCCGGGCCATTCTGCTGACCTTCTTCTTCCGCTACATGAAGGATCTGATCAACACCGGGCACGTGTACATCGGCATGCCACCGCTGTACAAGGTGCAAAAGGGTTCCAAAGTCATCTATGCCTATGACGACCGGGAACTGGCCAAAGCCACGAAGGCCATCGGCAAGGGATATGTGCTGCAGCGGTACAAGGGACTGGGAGAAATGAATCCGGAGCAGCTGTGGGAAACCACCATGGATCCATCCCAGCGGAAGCTGATGCGGGTATCCATTGAGGACGCGGCGCTCGTGGACCGGCTGACCACGATTCTCATGGGGGACAAGGTGGAGCCGCGGCGGGACTACATCAGCGAGCATGCTGATTTCAACCGGCCGGATGATTTTGAGCTGCCGGAAGGCCAGCAGCCCAGCCGGGAAGGAGCGTGAGGACGATGGCCGGAAAGAAAAAAGTGCCGGAAAAGCCCATCGTGAAGGATGATCCTTCCCGCATTCTGGACACCAGCATGGAGGACGTCATGCATAACAGCATGATCCCCTATGCGGAGCACGTCATTCTGGAGCGTGCCCTTCCCCGGGTGGAGGATGGGCTGAAGCCCGTGCAGCGCCGCATCCTCTATACCATGATGGAACTGGGAACCACCCCGGACAAGCCTCACCGCAAATGCGCCCGCATCGTGGGGGACTGTCTCGGTAAATATCACCCGCACGGCGATTCCTCGGTGTACGGCGCGCTGGTGCACATGGCGCAGGATTTTTCCCTGCGCGCTCCCCTGATTGACGGGCACGGAAACTTTGGTTCCATCGACGGAGACAGCGCGGCTGCCATGCGGTATACGGAGGCGCGCATGGCGCCCCTGGCGCTGCAGATGCTGCGGGATCTGGAAAAGGATACCGTTCCTTTCCGCCTGAATTTCGATGATACCCTGAAGGAGCCCGACATGCTCCCCGCCCGGTTCCCCAATCTGCTGGTGAACGGGGCCAACGGGATCGCCGTCGGGCTGGCTACCAGCATTCCGCCCCACAACCTGGGAGAGGCCGTTCGCGCGGTGATCGCCCAGATGGATGATCCGGACATCTCCCTGGAGGACCTGATGAAGATTCTCCCCGGTCCGGATTTCCCCACTGGCGGCATCCTGCTGAAAAACGAGGAACTGATCCGGGGATACGAAACCGGTCGAAGCAAGCTGACCCTGCGGGCCCGGGTCTCCATCGAAGACGGCTCCGCCGGACGGAAGCTGATCGTCATCACGGAAGTTCCCTATCAGGTCAACAAATCCGCCATGCTGGAGAAGATCCAGAAACTCAGCGAGGAAAAGAAATCCATGCTGGGCGGGATCTACGATATCCGGGATGAAAGCGACCGCACGGGGATGCGGGCCGTGATTGAGCTCCGAAAGGATGTCGATCCCCAGAAGGTGCTTGCCTGCCTGTACAAGTATTCTGACATTCAGGTCACCTTCGGCGTCAACATGGTTGCCATCGCGGAGGGAAAGCCTGTCCAGATGGGGCTGAAGCAGATGATCCGCTATTATGTGGATTATCAGAAGCAGGTCGTCACCCGCCGCACCCGGTTCGAGCTGAATCAGGCGCAGGCCCGGGCGCATATTCTGGAGGGGCTGATGATCGCCCTGGACAATCTGGACGAGGTGATCGCCCTGATCCGGGCCAGCAAAAGCCCGAAGGAAGCAAAGGCTGCCCTGATGGAGCGCTTCGGGCTCTCTGACGTGCAGGCCCAGGCCATTCTGGATATGCGGCTGCAGCGGCTGACCAATCTGGAAGTGGCCGCCCTGCGGAAGGAATACGCGGACATCCTGAAGCTGATCGCCCGGCTGGAGGGCATTCTGAAGAGTGAAAAGAAACTGCTGGGCGTCATCCGGACGGAGATGCAGGAAATCGCGGATCAATACGCGGACGAACGCCGCACTGCCTTTGAGGAGCCCTCTGACGCGCCGGTGGAAATGCCGGCGGCGGAGGTGCTGGCGGAGGACGCCTTCCTCTGCTATACGCGCAGCGGTTATCTGAAGCGGGTTTCTCCCCAGGCGCTGAAGCGGACTGCCTTCCCCACTTATGAGGAAAGCCCCGAGGACTGCCCGCGCTGTCTGCTGAAAACCACGACCGCGGAAACGCTGTACATCCTTACGGATCTGGGGAACTGCTATCCTCTGTCCGTCGGCAAGCTGCAGGAATTCCGTCCCCGGGATCGGGGGCAGCTGCTCTCCGGCGTGCTTGCGGACATCGCGGAGGAGGAACATCTGCTGATGATGTTCACCGCCTCTCCGGCCTCCATGGAAAAGATGCCGGATCTGCTCTTTGTCACCGCCCAGGGGATGGTAAAGCGCTCCGCCGTGTCGGATTATGCGGTTCGAAGCAGAAAGTATCCCGCCCTGAGCCTGAAAAAAGGGGATCGGCTGGTGAACGTCTGCTTCGCGGACGGCGAGGGCGATCTGCTCCTGATCTCGCGCCAGGGCATGAGCATCCGCTTCCCGCTGGATTCCGTCTCCGTGCAGGGACGAACCGCGTCCGGCGTGAAGGGAATGTCGCTGGAGAGCGGCGATGAGATCTGCTGGTTTGGCCAGCTGGGCGAAAAGGATGAGCTGGTGCTCTTCTCCGAGCGCGGATGGGGCAAGCGCATGCCCCAGAGCGCCTTTGAGCGGCAGAATCGGGCCGGCAAGGGCGTGCACTGCTTCCCCTTCAACCGGAACGGGTCCAACGGCCGCGGCCTGGCCGGGATTTACCTGACGGAGGAAAGCGCCTCCTGCAGCCTGATCATTTCGCAGGTACGGTCCCCCGCCACGGTGCTGGACAAGAACGAGATTCTGCTTCAGAACCGGACAGGCAAGGGCATGCCCTATATCATGGCCATTCTGGATGATGTCATTACCGGCGTGGACGGTATGGAAACGATAACCGAGCAAACAAACGAATAAAAGGAGGACAAACTCACATGGCAAGGCAGAACTTTGGCGGCTTCGGCGGCGGCGGAAACATGCAGCAGCTCATGCGGCAGGCCCAGAAAATGCAGCAGCAGCTGCAGGAGGCCCAGGAAAAGCTGGAAGAGGCGGAATATGAAGCTTCCGCCGGCGGCGGCATGGTCTCGGTCAAAATCAGCGGAAAACGGGAGCTGACCTCCATCACCATCGATCCCCAGGTCGTGGATCCGGACGACATCGACATGCTGCAGGATCTGATCATGGCGGCGGTTAACGAAGGACTGCGCAAGGGAGAGGAAGCCCGGGAGGCTGCCATGGGACGCATGGCGCCCGGTATGGGCGGGTTGTTTTAATCATGAGTGAACAGATTGAGCCCATCGCCACCATGGCGGCGGAACTGAACCGCCTGCCGGGCATCGGCAAGAAGACGGCGCAGCGCCTGGCGTACCATGTGGCCTCCATGCCGCTCGAGGACGTCCGCTCCCTGGCGGTCGCCCTTTGGGAAGGGCGGAAGGCCATCCGCTTCTGTGAAACCTGCGGCAACTACGCTTCCGGACCGCTTTGTTCCGTTTGCGCGGATTCCGCCCGTCACAACGGGCAGATCTGCGTGGTCCGGGATCCGCGGGATGTGGCCGCCATTGAACGGATGCACGAGTATACCGGCCTGTACCACGTGCTGCACGGAACGCTCTCCCCCATGGACGGCGTCGGTCCGGATCAGATTCATATCCGGGAACTGCTGTCCCGTCTGGGAACGGAGAAGGTGGACGAAGTGATTCTCGCCACCAATCCGGATGTGGAGGGCGAAGCCACCGCCTCCTATCTGGCCCGGCTGATCCGGCCCATGGGGGTCCGGTGCACCCGGATTGCGCACGGCCTTCCCGTCGGAGGCGATCTGGAATACACGGATGAGGTGACCCTTCAGAAGGCCCTGGAGGGAAGAAGAGAGATGGCATGA
The DNA here is from genome assembly GCA_900316415.1 of uncultured Eubacteriales bacterium. Lineage (GTDB taxonomy): Bacteria > Bacillota > Clostridia > Christensenellales > Aristaeellaceae > Aristaeella. The sequence goes on along the minus strand of ONCV01000009.1, from coordinate 18,598 downwards.
CAAACGATCTTTCCCTTCTGATCGCGCTGCTTCTGCTGGCCTGCGTGGCGCTGCTGGTCGTGCTGCTGATCCGTCAGGGAAGCTCCCTGCACCGGCAGGAGGAGGCCCGGCTCCGGGCGGAGCATGGCATGGAAAACCTCGGCAATCAGCTGCTGGATGAGCTGGATGCCCAGCGGGATCAGACCATGGATTCCCTTTATCAGGGAAATCAGCAGCTGCTGAATACCCTGAACCAGATGGGGATGAACCAGTCCGGCCTGCTGGAAAATATGCTGGCCTCCGTCTATAAGGGGCTGGGTGAAATGCAGTCCGTGGCCTCCGGCGTGGGGGATCTGAAGAAGGTCATGACCAATGTCAAAACCAGGGGCATCTGGGGGGAAATCCAGCTGGGAACCCTGATCCGCCAGGTGCTGACCCCCGGGCAGTACGCGGAAAACGTGGAGGTGGTTCCCGGCTCCCGAGAACGGGTGGAATTCGCCATCCGGCTTCCGGACCGGGACGGCGCCTCGGTATGGCTGGCCATCGACAGCAAGTTTCCCACGGAGAGCTATCTTCGCCTGGTGGATGCCTCCCAGCAGGGGGACGCAGCCGGCGCGGAGGAGGCCCGCAAGGCACTGATGAAGCGGGTGCGGGCAGAAGCGAAAACCATCGCGGACAAGTATATCTCCCCGCCCCATACGGCGGATTTTGCCCTGATGTTTCTGCCCACGGAAGCGCTGTATGCGGAGGTGCTGCAGCAGGCCGATCTGGTGGAGAGCATCCAGCGGGAGCAGCGGGTCATCCTGGCCGGCCCAGGCAATTTTGCCGCCATGCTCAACGCCCTGCAGATGGGCTTCCGTTCCCTGACCATCGAGCAGCGTTCCGCCCAGGTCTGGAGACTGCTGGAGCAGACCGAAACGGAGCTGAGCCGGTATCTGGCCAGTCTGGAGGATGCCCGCCGCAAGGTGGGTCAGGCAGAGGAAGCCCTGAGTACAGCAGCTTCCCGCGCGAGATCCCTGCAGCGAAAGCTGAAGGATCTGGAGGTCGAGGATTATGTCCCCGAGGAGGGGCATTCCTATACATTATGAATTCCCGGAAAGGAGAACAAGGGCTATGTCAATTCAAACAGAAGTCTGGGGAAAATCCCCCAAGGGAAAGGATGTTCATCGCTTTACCTTGACGAATGCCATGGGCGCCTCCGTCTCCGTCATCGAATGGGGCGCGATTCTGCAGAGTATCATCGTTCCGGACGCGGGCGGCAACATGGAGGATGTGGCGCTGGGCTTTGACAATCTGGAAGCGTATCTGAAGCCCCACGGCAGCATGGGAGATACCGTGGGCCGCTACGGCAACCGCATCGGCGGCGGCAAATTCACCCTGGACGGAGTGGCTTATCAGCTGGCGCTGAATGATCACGGCATCAATCACCTTCACGGCGGCAAGGTGGGCTTTGCCTCGCATTTCTGGACCGGCACGCCGAAGGAGGGGGATCATGAGGATTCCGTATCCTTCCATCGGATTTCCCCCGACGGGGAGGAAAACTATCCCGGCACGCTGGATGTGACCGTCACCTATACCTGGAACGACATGTGCGATCTGATCATCCGGTATGAAGCCACCACGGACAAGGCCACCCTGTGCAACCTGACCAACCACACCTATTTCAACCTGGCGGGCCACAATCACGGCACCATCCGGGATCATGTCGTTTCCATCGACGCGGACGTGGTTACGAAGGTGGATGCCGGCCTGATCCCCACCGGGGATTACATGCCCGTGCTGGGCACGCCCCTGGATCTGCGGGACGGGCTGCTGGTGGAGGACGGCCTGGCGGTCATGGACTCCTGCCCCCAGATGATTCCCGCCGGCGGCTATGATCATAACTATGTCCTCAGCAAGGGCGAAACCATGGGCTTCGCGGCCTGCGTCTGGCATGAGGAATCCGGCCGCTACATGGAGGTGCTGACAGATCAGCCCGCCATCCAGTTCTATTCCGCCTGCACCACCCATCTGGAGGGCGGCAAGGACGGCGCCTCCTACGGCAATTACTCCGGCTTCTGTCTGGAAACCCAGCACTGCCCGGACGATCCCAACCATCCGAATTTCCCCGGCACGACCGTGCTGCGCCCCGGCGAGAAGTACGATACCACCACCATCTACGCCTTCCGCGCGGATGACTGATCCCGGTTCTTCCGCGCCTCCGGCGCGGAGAACGGATCCCCGGCAAAAAGGCAGCCCGGTGAGCCAATCGCTCACCGGGCTGTTTTCTCTCCGGCGGATTCCGCCGTTCACATCTTGTGTTCATCCACCAGCTTCTGGAGTTCCTGCATAAAGGTTCCCAGATCCGTAAACTTCCGGTAGACCGCTGCGAAACGGACATAGGCAACGTCGTTGAGCTCCTTCAGCTCCATCATGACAATATCGCCGATCTGCTCCGTGGTGATCTCGCCCTCCATGGAGGCGTAGCATTTCTGCTCCACCCGGGAGACGATGTCGTCAATATCCTGCATGCTGACCGGCAGCTTGTCGCAGGCGTGGATAATCCCCGTCTTGATCTTCTGGGCATCAAACATTTCCCGCCGCCCATCCTTCTTCACCACGAACAGGGGGTTCAGCTCCACCTTCTCATAGGTGGTGAAGCGGCGGCCGCAGTTGATGCATTCCCGCCGTCTCCGGATGCTGTTGCCGTCGTCCGTGGGCCGGGAGTCGATCACCTTGCTGTCCCTGCAGCTGCAATACTGGCATTTCATTCTCCGATTCCTCCCAGCTGCCTGAACAGATCCTTATTCGCGGTATATAGCTGCTGATACAGGGCATACACCTTCGCGTACTTCGGAACATTTTCCGCGATGGGCTGCTGGGCGGGGTTGACCTTGATCATCTTCCTGCAGGCATCCTGCACAGAGGGATACAGACCCGCGCCGACGCTTGCCAGAATCGCCACTCCCAGCGCAGGACCTTCCGTGTTCACCGTGGTCGCCACCGGGCAGTTCATCACGTCCGCCAGCATCTGGCGCCAGAGCGGGCTCTTTCCGCCGCCGCCGCAGGCCAGCATGGTTTCGGGCGCTACGCCCATGCCCGCCAGGATGTTCAGGCAGTCATTCAGGCTGTAACTGACGCCCTCCATCACGGCGCGCAGCAGATCCCGCCGCTGATGCATGGCGCTCAGGCCGAAGAACATGCCCCGGCAGTCGCTGTCCAGATGGGGCGTCCGCTCTCCCATCAGATAGGGCGCATAGAGCAGCTTGTTGGCGCCGATGGGGCTCTTCGCCGCCTCCTGGTTGGTCAGCTCATAGGGATCCACGCCCATCTGGGCCGCCGCTTCCTTCTCCGCGGCGCAGAAGGTATCCCGGAACCATTTCAGGCTCAGGCCGGCCGCCTGGGTCACGCCCATCACGTGCCACGCACCGGGCACAGCGCAGCAGAAGGTATGCACCCGACCCTTCGGGTCAATGGCCAGCTTATCAGTATGCGCGAATACCACGCCGCTGGTTCCGATGGTCGTGAAGGCTTTCCCGTCCTCCACCACGCCGGTTCCCACCGCCGCGGCGGCATTGTCTCCGGCTCCGCCGACCACCAGGGTCTTCTCGCTCAGCCCGGTCTTCGCAGCAGCCTGGGCGGACACATGCCCGGTCACCTCGCAGCTCTCGTAAACTTTGGCCAGCAGGCTGGGATCAATGTCCAGCGTCTTCAGCAGTTCTACGCTCCAGCAGCGGTTCGGCACATCCAGCATCTGCATGCCGCTGGCATCGGAAACCTCCGTGGCAAAATCCCCCGTCAGGATATAGCGCACATAGTCCTTGGGCAGCAGGATGTGCCGGCAACGGGCATAGTTTTCCGGTTCATGCTTGCGCACCCACATCAGCTTGCTCAGGGTGAAGCCGGGCAGTGCGGGATTGGCGGTGATCCGGATCAGGTTCTCATATCCCACCTTTTCCGTGATCTCCTCGCATTCCTTCGCCGTCCGCTGATCGCACCAGATGATGGAGGGGCGAATTACCTCGCCTTTTTCGTCCAGCATAACCAGGCCGTGCATCTGGCCGCTGATGCCCAGCGCCACCACATCGTCCTTCGAAACGCCGCTCCGGGTCAGCACGGTCTGAATCGTGCTGATGGCTGCGTTGGCCCAGTCTTCCGGCGCCTGCTCGGCCCAGCCGTTCTGCGGCTGATACATGGGATATTCCACGGTCGCGGAACAGATTCCCTTCCCTTTCTGATCGAAAAGAACCGTTTTGGTTCCCGAGGTTCCCAGGTCAACCCCCAGTACATATTTCATTTTCCCGTTTCGCCCCCTGATACAAAATATAGTGGTTCTGCAACTGTTTTTATTATAGTCTTGTGGCGTTCTTCCTGTCAAGAAGAATCACACAGCAACGGGGGAGCGGCATCAGCCGCTCCCCCGTTGCAGATCGGGAGTCCGTAATCCGGCGCCTCCTCTGAAGGCTTACCGGATTTCAGCTCCCAGTTTGAATTTCAGGTTGCCCAGGATCTTCTTGATATACTTGTCCACTTCCTCCGGCTGCAACGCGTGATCATCGCTCTCAAACCGGATCTTGAAGGCCATGCTCTTCTGGCCCTCCCCGATCTGCTCCCCGCGGTAGATATCGAACAGCTCCACGTCCGTAACCAGCTTGCACGCCCGGGAAATCTCGCTGATCATTTCGCCGCAGGTGATTTCCTCCTTCACCGTCAGGGCCAGATCCCGCAGAACCGCGGGGTAGGCCGAGATGGGATGATACCGGAAGCTGGCGGCCGCATGGCTCATCATCTTCACATAATCGATTTCGCCCAGGAAAATCCGGTGATGGCTCTTGCTGTCCTTGTGCAGCTTCAGCTCCGCGGTCACCTCGTTGGCCAGCTTTCCGAAAACGCCGACCCGCTCGCCCTCGCAGAGAATGTAGGCCGCAATGCCGGGATGCAGCCAGGTCACGTCCTGGGCCCGCTCCACCTCAAACTTCAGCCCGAAGGCCTCTCCCAGCGCTTCCACGCTGCCCTTGACGGTGAAGAAATCCTCCCCGTTTCCAAAGGCGGCGAGGCCGAGATGAAGGGTTTCCTTCGGAAGCTGTCCCTCGGTTTCCGCCGGCGTATAAATGTTGGCCAGTTCAAACACCCGGCCTTCATTGTTGCCGCGCTTCAGGTTCTCAATGATGATCCGCAGCAGGCTCGGCGCCAGCAGCGGCCGCATGATGGACAGGTTCTCCGTGATCGGATTCAGAATCCGGACAACCTTCCGCTCCGGAGCGTCCGCCGCCAGATGCAGGTCATCCAGATCGCTGTCCGCGTAGAAGGCCAGGGTGGAAATCTCGCTGTAACCCTGGGCGCACATAACGCGCTTTACCTTGTCCTGCCGCAGCTGTTCCGGCTTCTTTCCGCCGCCGGTCACCATCGCATTCTGCAGGAAGGTGGGCTTCACATGATCATATCCGTACTCCCGGATGATCTCCTCCGCCAGGTCCGGCTCGCCGATCTCGATATCCTCGCGGTATCTCGGCGCAACCACCTCAAGGGTGTCCCCGTCCCGCTTCACTTCAAACTGCAGGCTCTTCAGGATCCGAAGCGCCTCCTCCGCAGGCACCTCAATGCCGAGGATCGCGTTGATCCGACTCAGGTGGGCAGTGAAGCGCTTTCCTTCCCGGGGCATTCCGGCGCTCTCGTCAAACTCGCTGGACGTCACTTCGCCGCAGCCCAGTTCCTCAATCAGGTGCAGCGCCCTGGCCATACCCAGCTCCGTAATATACTCGCTGATTCCCTTTTCGAAGCGGGCGGAGGAATCAGAGCTCTGTCCCAGGGCCCGGGAGGTCTTCCGCACGCTGTCCCGGGCAAACTTCGCGGCCTCGAACAGCAGCTGCCGGGTGTTTTCCGTGATCTCGCTGTTCAGCCCGCCCATGATGCCTGCCAGGGCCACGGGCCGGTTGCCGTCGCAGATGACCAGGTTATCCGGAGTCAGGCTGAATTCCTTCTCGTCCAGGGTCTGAATCTTCTCATCCTGCTTCGCCCGGCGCACGATGATTTCGCTGTTCTCCAGCTTGTCCAGGTCAAAGGCATGCATGGGCTGACCGATTTCCAGCAGCACATAGTTGGTGATGTCCACCACGTTGTTGATGGAGCGCAGCCCGCAAAGCGCCAGGTTCCGGCGCATCCAGCGGGGGCTCTCCCCCGGCGTGATGTTCCGGACGCCATGGGCCAGATACCGGGGACAGAGATCCTTGTCCAGCACGGTCACCTTCAGACCGGGATACTGAAAATCGGAGGGATGATAGTCCGTCCTGGGCATTTTCAGCTCCTTCCGCAGCACAGCCGCCACCTCCCGGGCAATTCCCAGAATGCTCTGGCAATCCGGCCGGTTCGCCGTGACGGAGATGTCGAAAATATAGTCGTCCAGGCCTACCACAGGACGGATATCCGTTCCGGGCACCGTGTCCTTCGGCAGATCCAGCAGCCCGTTCACCTCCGCGCCGGGATACAGATCCTCGTTCAGTCCCAGTTCCTCCCCGGAGCACAGCATGCCCTCGGAGGGAATGCCCCGCAGGGGCTTGGCCGTGATCGTAATACCGCCGGGAAGCGTGGAGTGATCCAGCGCGGCCGGAGTGTGCATGCCGGCATAGACATTCGGCGCTCCGGTCACGATCTGCCGGGTGCCCAGTTCCCCGCAGTTGACCTGGCAGGTGAACAGATGGGTTCCCTCCACCTTTTCGCAGCTCAGCACTTCCCCGACCACGACGCCGGAAATCTCCCCGCCCAGGGGAATCAGTTCCTCCACTTCAAATCCGCAGCTGAAGAGCTTTTGTTCCAGTTCCTCCGCGGAGATATCAATATCCACAAATTCCTTCAGCCAGCTGAAAGGCGCTTTCATCTCTTTCGACCTCCCCTTAATCCTTGAACTGCTTCAGGAAGCGCAGATCATTTTCAAACAGCAGCCCCATGTTGTTGATCCCGTATTTCAGCATGGTGATACGTTCAATTCCGATGCCGAAGGCGAATCCGGAATAGACCTCCGGATCGATGCCGCAGTTGCGAAGCACGTTCTGGTGCACAACGCCGCCGCCCAGCACCTCGATCCATCCCGTATGCTTGCAGAGGCTGCATCCCTTTCCGCCACATTCGAAACAGCTCACGTCCACCTCGACGCTGGGCTCGGTGAAGGGGAAATAGCTGGGGCGAAGCCGGGTCCGCACGTCCGCGTCAAAAATCTGCTTCACAAATTTATCCAGCATTCCCTGCAGATCGCAGAGGGTAATTCCCTTGTCCACGACCAGGCCCTCCATCTGGTGGAACATGGGGCTGTGGGTCGCGTCGCTGTCGGAGCGGAACACCCGTCCGGGAACCAGCACCTTGATGGGAGGCTTTTCCATGTCCATGACGCGGATCTGCCCCGGGCTGGTATGGGTGCGCAGCAGCACATCCTCCGAAATATAGAAGGTGTCCTGCATGTCCCGCGCCGGATGATCCTTCGGCACGTTCAGCCGCGTGAAATTGTGATCGTCGTCCTCGATCTCGGGGCCCTCGAACACCTCGAAGCCCATGCCCAGGAAGACGTCGATAATCTGGTTCTTGACCAGGGTGATCGGATGCAGGTTGCCCGTGGGATGCTTCTTCGCGGGCAGGGTGATATCCACCTGTTCCGCCCGGTTCCGGGCGGCCATCTCCAGCTTTTCCATCCGTTCGCTGTATTCCTGATAGCGCTGCTCCGCCTGAACCTTGAATTCGTTGATCACCTTTCCCATGGCGGGGCGGTCTTCCTTTGAAACGGTGCCCAGGTCCTTCATCAGGTCCGCGATGCTGCCCTTTTTCCCCAGAAAGTCCTGCCAGAAGGCGGAAAGCTTTTCCCGGCTGTCCACCTGATTCAGCCGCTGCTCCATCTGCTCCCGCAGTTCCTTCAATTTCTGATCCAACAAAAAAATCACTCCTTGCCCGAGAAGTCAAAAATGCACAGGGAAAAATGTATCACTCCCCTTCTCCCTTGTCAAGGAAAAGGTTGTGTTTCCCTGTGCTCTCAAAGCGCTTTCCGGGATGTTTCTCCGGGATCCCGAAGCCGGCCGGTTCCGGACTGCCTGTCCGCCCCGGAAGGAGACATCCTCTGTCACTGCGCGTTCTGCACCTGATGCTTGATCTCGTCCAGAATATTCTTCATGCCCTCGTTCTTTTCCAGGCTGGCCTCCACGGTCTTGCAGCTGTGAAGCACGGTCGTGTGATCCCGGCCGCCGAAAACGTTTCCGATCTGGGGCAGGCTCATGCCGGTCATTTCCCGGGTCAGATAAATGGCAATCTGCCGGGGAACGGTGATTTCCCGTTTCCGGGTCGATCCGGTGATTTCGTTGATGCTCAGCCCGTAATAATCGCTGACGGTCCGCATGATCAGCTCCGCCGTAATCTGCTTGTGCTGCCGCTGATCGAAGATCTCCTTCAGCGCCGTTTCCGCCAGTTCCATGGTAATGGGCTGGCCCACCAGGCTGGAATAGGCGACCAGACGGGTCAGGCCGCCTTCGAGCTCACGCACGTTGTTGTCAATCTTGCCGGCGATCAGCTGAAGCACCTCGTCCGGCACCTCGATCTGTTCCCGCTGGGCCTTGTCCCGCAGGATGGCCACCCGGGTCTCCACATCGGGACGCTGAATGTCAGCCACCAGCCCCCACTGGAAGCGGCTGCAAAGCCGCTCCTCCAGCCGCTGGATGTCCTTGGGCGGCTTGTCGCTGGTCAGGATAATCTGCTTTCCCGCGTTATGGAGCTCGTTGAAGGTGTTGAAGAATTCCTGCTGGGTGCTCTCCCGGCCAGCGATGAACTGGATATCGTCGACCATCAGGATATCCACCTTCCGGATCCTATCCCGGAACTCAAAGGTCTTTTTCTGCTGAATGGCGTTGATCAGGTCGTTCGTAAAGGTCTCGCTGGTCATGTAGAGAATCTTCGTGTCCGGCTTCCGCTCCAGGGCGAAATGCCCGATGGCCTGCATCAGATGGGTCTTCCCCAGACCCACGCCGCCGTAGATGAACAGCGGGTTATACGCCTCCGCCGGATTCTCGGCCACGGCCAGCGCGGCCGCGTGGGCGAACCGGTTTCCCCCACCCACCACAAAGCGGTCAAAGGTGTATTTGGGATTCAGGCGGGGCAGTTCCTCCTGAATGCTCCCGCCTTCCCGCTGCGCGTTGCGTTCCTCCATCTCCCGGGCTGTCAGCAGTTCGGCCTTCAGGGGGCGGTTTCCCGCCCGGGTCAGGCATTTGTCGATCACATTCTGATACTGGGCGACCACGAAGCTCTTCATCGGCTCCATCTTCACCGTCAGCAGCAGACAGTCCCCCTCCAGCCTCACGGGAACCAGATTGTCCCCGATCCATGTATCGTAGGAAACCCGGGCGATCTCCTGCTGAAGCAGATCGCACGTCTCGTTCCAGAGCCTTTCCATGTCCATTCCGTCTTCCCTCATTGCAGCCTTCCGAATCGCGGAGGCGAAAAAATTACCACCGCCCGTCTGTGGATAACCGGGCTGTGGATAAATCAGCCATTCAAATCCGCTGTGTGGATCATAGCAGATAATTCCATAAAATTCAAGTCTTTCAGGCCTGTGGATAATTTCCAGAAATTGTAAGAATTCGTTTGCTTTTCCGCTCCTGATTTGTGTTCCTCCATTTTCCCCGCCACAAGATTTATGGATCCGGTTCAAAATACCTCCCTGTTTTTTTCGGGTTCGTCATGATCTTCTCCCGATTTTGTTACATCTGATAAAAAAATGTAATATTTCCCGGTCCGCACTGTTTTTTCCCCTCCGTCTGTGGTAAAATATCCCCGCAGACAAAGCACGAGGAAACCCTGGAGAGAGGAGGCCGGCGGGATGATTTCCAGCGCCCTGATCAGTGATTCGCTCCGGCCCTTTCTGGGCTCCGCCCTGGCGGATGATCCTGCCTTTGTCGGGGAAATCGCCGGCATTCTCCGGGGATATGCCTCCTGGCGGGATCAGTTCGGGGATCTCTCCCGCCGGATGGAGGATCAGCTCTTCAATTCGCTGTATGAGCGGCTGGGGCCGGGAATGGTTGTCCGAACGCCGGAAGGCGGGTATCGCCGTATCCTGATGAGTGAGCTTCCCGCCCTGGCGCAGGAAGCCCTCTTTCCCCTGTTTGCTTCCCTCCAGCCCTATTCCGTAAACTATGAGCGTCTCCGCTCGTTCTGGATGGAGAGCGGTTCCTTCTCTGCCATGCGGGCACTGTACTTCCATTTCAGTGATTTTCTTCTTCCGCAGGAGCGGGAAGCGATGGAGCGCATCGCCCGGGAGAATCTTCCCCCGGAGCGGCTGAAGGTCTGGCTGACCCCGCCCCGGATGCAGGATGCCTGATGACCCAACCATAGAAAAGAGGAAGAATATGAAAAAGAGTATCATTCGCTGTGCCGCCCTGCTTCTGCTGGCGGTTCTTCTGCCGGTTTGCTCTCTGGGAGAAACGGTGGTCACCAGCTTTTATCCCGTCTGGCTGCTGACCCTGAATCTGACGCAGGGAATCGACGGGCTGACCGTGCGGAATCTTGCCGCCCCGGATACGGGTTGTCTGCATGATTACCAGCTGCAGACCGGGGACATGAAGGCCCTGGCGGACGCGGATCTGTTTCTGGTCAATGGCGCGGGGATGGAATCCTATCTGGATCTGGTTTTTTCCGCCTTTCCCGATCTTCCGGTGGCCGAGGCCGCGGAAGGCATTCCGCTGCTCTATACCGGGGATGCGCTGCAGATCGGAGCATCGGAGGAGAGCGAAGAGCCCAACGCGCATCTCTGGCTCAGCGCCGGAAATGCGCAGCTCATGGCCGAAAACCTGGCGCGGGCGATTTCCGATCATTTTCCGCAGTATCAGGAAGCGGTGGAAGCCAATCTGACGGATCTGAAATCCCGGCTCACCGTGCTGGATCAGGAGCTGCGGGACGGCGTTTCCGCGCTGCCCCGCCGAGGAATCATCACCTTTCATGAGGCGTTCCCCTATTTTGCGGCCGCCTATGGGCTGGATGTCCTGGCCGTCGTGAACCGGGAGCCCGGAGAAAACCTGACTCCCACCCAGCTGGCCGAGCTGGCGGATGCCATTGTCGCGCTGGGCATACCGCCCCTCTTCGTTGAACCCCAGTATGAGGATCTCTCCGCCCGAACCCTGGCGGCCGAGACCGGCGCAAAAATCTTTACGCTGGATCCGGTGGTGACCGGTCCGGCAGAAGATGTTCCGCTGGATTATTATGAAACCGTGATGCGGCAAAATCTTTCCGAGCTCCGGAAGGCGCTGGGAGACTGATCTTGCCGGATCTCCCCTGTTCTGCCGCACGGAGCGCCTGACGAAACGCTTCCCGCCCGTGCGCCGTTTCCGCGGCTCCGGGATTCCCTGATTCTCTGGAAAGGAGGAAGAGCCCATGTTCCCGCAGCTCTATGAGGTGCTTTCCCTTTCCGCGCGTTATCTTTTCGCGCTTCTGGCGGTTCTGATGGTATTCCGCGCCCTTGTCTGGATCCTTGCCGACCGCCGGGAGACGCAGAAAACGCTTCACCGGCTGCCGAATGCCGGCTATGTGGGTGAACTGATCGTGGTTGCCGGGGACCGCGGACTGGACACCGGCCTTGCCATTCCGGTTCCGTGGGAGGGCATCCTGGGCTCGGTCCGTTCCTGTGATCTGTGGGTGCCCGCAGCCGGAGTCCGGCGGAATCATCTTTTCTTTTCCTTCCAGCCCGGCCAGGGGCTCCTGATTCATCCGCTTTCCGGCTGCGAAGCGTTGGTGAACAACCGCCTTCTGACCGTCCGCTCCGCGCCGGAGAAAACTCCGGTGACCAATGGATCCTTTCTGCAGATTGGAAATGCCGTGCTGCGGTTCTGTGCCTTTGCCGGGCTGGCTCCCGATACGGGATTTGATCCGGTCCATTCCTCCGCGGAAGTCCTCGGGCCCCGGCCCGTTCCGGATACCGCGGTTTCCGGTCCGGTTTCAGCCGTACGATACGACTCTGTTCCGCCGGCGCAGTATCCTTCCGATCCCTGTCCTCCCGACGGAGTTTATCCTCTTCCCTATGGGATGACAGCGGAGACTCCCGCTGCATCGGATGCTTCCGCCGCTCCGGAAGTCTCCGGCCCCTCTTCCGTTTCGCCTGTCCGCAGGCGCAGAAGGGACAGATGGGAGGTCGACTGGAGTGAATAGAAAAAGACACTCCCCGGGCGGCAGCCTGTGCGCCGCGGGTATGCTCTTTTATTTTCTCGCGTTTCTGCTCCCGGCTGTCCGGGATGCTTCCATGACCGGTTATATTCTTGCAGTCGCGGTACCCTGTCTGATCTTCCTGGGCTCGTACATGCTTCCCCATCTGGTTCCCGTCGACCGGCTGCTGATGACTCTGACGAATCTTTTCTGCGCCATGGGGGTGCTGCTGCGCTTTTCCATGTCCCCCTCCCTGGCGATCCGGCAGGCCGTGTGCTTCGGAATCGGAATCCTGGTGATGGTATGCTCCGCAGCCATGATGCAGCGCGTCCGACCCGGCGCCGGATTTCTCCTCCCTGCGGCAGCGATCTCCCTGCTGCTGACCGGGCTTCCGCTGCTGGGAAAGAATTCGGTCGGTCTCCCCGGCTGGATGGAACTGGGCCAGTCCTCCCTGCAGCCCGGAGAACTCGGAAAACCTCTTCTGATTCCTGTGCTGGCGGGGCTTCTTTCCCGCCGCAGGCTGCTTCCCGCGCTCGGATTCTGTGCGGCGCTGCTGTCCCTGCTTCTTCTCCAGCGGGATCTCTGCGGCGCGCTGATCCTTGGGGGAACGGCCGTTCTGCTTTTCTGGGGGGCTACCGGCAACTGGATCCTGCTAATCCTCGGGCTGGCGGCGGAAACCGCCCTGGCCGGAGCGGGCGGTCTCCTTCTGCCTTCGTTCCGCCTTTCATTCCTGGTTCCGCCGGTGAGCCCGGCGGACACGGAAAGCGCTGCCCTTCCGCTGCAGAACTGCTTTCAGCTCGTCTCGTCGGGAGGGCTCTGGGGGGCCGGGCTCGGTCTGAGTTCCCCGCAGGAAATCCCCTCCGGACAGTCAGAATTTTCCTTCGCGTTGTTGTGCCATTCCTTTGGTTTCATTGCAGGCGTCTGCTTTCTGATGCTTTATGCCGCCCTCCTCTGGCGGGGATCCTCCGCTGCCAGAACCGCGCGGCGCAGTTTTCCCGGCCTGGGGGCGATGGGAGCGGTCATTCTGATCGGCCTGCAGACCTTTGCCGCCGTCAGCAGCACCCTGCAGCTGCTTCCCCTGACGGGCGCCGCGCTTCCGTTCATTTCCTCCAATGAGACCTCCCTGATTGCCTGTCTGGGGCTTGTGGGCCTGATTCACGGCGTATCCGGAATGAACGAAATCGCCCTGGAGGAGGACGCCTCCCTGGCCATGCTGGAAAGGAGCGGCGCATGAAGCAGCAACAGTTTCGTTTCCGGCTGATCACCCTGTTCCTGATCGCGCTGCTGGGCGCTGCGCTGCTCGGCGGATTGCGAACCATCTCCTTCACCGGGCCGTCGGGAGATCTGCGTTCCGCGATTCTCCGCCTGACCGGACAGGAAACGGCCTCCCCCTCCCCCGGAGTTTCCGTGCCTCCCGCTGCTTCCGTTTCCCCGGATGCGGAAGCTTCCCCCGGCGCGGCCGGATCTCCGGCCGTTTCCCCCGCCCCCTCCTCCGATCCGGAGCTCAGTACGCTGGGACTGGGTGAAATCGGGCCTGCCGTGTCTCCCACTTCCACGCTTCTTCCGCTCTCCGAGGCGCTCTCCGGCTATTTTTCCGCCGCAGAGTCCCTTGCCCCCTCCGATTCCGCGGGAACCGGCTCCTCTCCGGAGCCTCCCGCCGCTCCCTGAAAACGACGCATGACCCGGCAAACCACATCACGAAAGGACGGATTATCCATGAAACGCATCATGACCCTTCTGCTGACCGCAGCCCTGCTGCTCACCTCCTTCCCGGCCCTTGCCGCCAAGTCCAAGGCGACGCCAACCCCCGCTCCGGTGGAGATCGAACAAGAAGTCATCGAAGAGGTTCCGGAGAAGATTCAGGAACTTCTGGATCTGGCCTATGCCCAGCTGACGGAAGTCAACGGCAAGGAGCTGAAGGAAAAGAACCAGTATACCAAATGGCGCAATAATTATTCCTACGGCTGGTGCGGCGGCTTCATCACCTGGTGCATGCTCCAGCTGGATATTCCGCAGAACGTATGGAACAAAACCCCGAAGGAAGAGGTCAGCGGCATCGTGCACGTGAAGGAAGCGGGGGTTGGAAAGCTGGTCACCGGCTATATGCGGATGAACCGCACCACCATGATTCCCCAGAAAGGCTTCATTATCGTTTACGGCAGCCGGGACAAGAAGTACGGCGGAAATACGCCCCTGTATCACGTGGGGCTGGTATGGGATGTTCAGCGGCTGGAAAACGGCAAATACCGGCTGAAAACGATCGAAGGAAACGTCAATCTGCGGTTTACCGATCCGGACGGAAAGGGTCATAAGGCCTCCCATACGATTCGGATGTTCGTCCGGGATTACGATCCGGAGGCGGAAAAGAAGGATAACCTTTCCCTGGTTCCCGAGGAGGAACGGGACGAGCCGGAAACCGTTCAGCTGTCCTATGACTATACCTACGGAAATGAGTCCATGTATGTCCATCTGTTTCTGATGCCCTGGGTTCCCGGGGATGAAAGCCTGTAAGAAAGGTCCTGTTTCGGAAAGGAGCTGATCCGCGTGTGGATTCTGCCGGCCTGCGCCGTTCTCTGCCTGGGCGTCTGTCTGCCGCTCTTTCTGCATTATAAGCCCCTTCGGCCATCGCTTGCGGCCTCGTTCAAATTCCTGGGGACCCTTTGCGCCCTGATTCCCGCCCTGGTTGCCACTCTTCGGCTGGATCCCCTGTACTGGATCTTTGTGGCCGCTCTCGCGCTGCATGCCGCAGCGGATTATCTGATTGAGTTTTCCCTGGAGGCCGGCGCCGGTCTTTTTCTGCTCGGGCACGTCTGCTACATCATCGGTTTCCTGAAGCTCTATCCGCTGACCTCCGCCCATGGGATTTTGCTGCTGGGATTTCTTTCCTTCCTGGGATACCTTTTTTACCGGCATCGCCGCCTGATTGGCAATCATCTTCTGCCGTTCTCCGTCTATGGCGCCGCTCTCAGCATCATGGCCGCGGGCGGTATCGCGGGAGGCGCCTCCATCTACGGCTGGAAGGGAATTCTCACCGCCATCGGTGCCGCGCTTTTCTTTTTCAGTGACTGCCTGATCTTTCGCAGGCTTCTCTTTCCGGAGCGGGCCCGGCATGACATTTTGATTATGGTCACCTATTATCTGGCCCAGTTGCTTCTGAGCGCCTCCTGCCTGCTGTTCTGAGGCTGCGATGTCTCCCCGGAAACGGACCTGTGCGGAAGTCTTCCGGGAATACATCTTTCCGAACCTGATTCTTCCCGGAGGTGCAAAAAGCCCGCGGCCATGCCGCGGGCTTTCCTGATGCAGTCCGTTTATCCCTTGTAGCCGATCTCGTCCGCCAACTTCTTCTCGATGACGACGGTCGCGTCCCGATGCATCCGCATGAAGGTGCAGGGGCAATGGGGATCAATACGGTCCCCGATCAGCAGCTTCGTCGCCGCTTCCTGCTTGTTGCCGCTGATGATCATCAGCAGGCGCTTCGCGCGCATGATATTGCCCATGCCCATGGTCAGCGCGTGGGTGGGAACATCGTCCTTGCTGGCAAAGAAGCGCTTGTTCGCCTCGATGGTGCTGTCCTCCAGCGTTTCCTCATGCGCTCCGTCATACAGCGTATCCCCGGGCTCATTGAAACCCAGATGGCCGTCGGGGCCAACGCCCAGCACCTGGATATCGATATCCGTGCGATCCAGCACTTCGTTGAACTCCTTCAGGTTGGCCGCCACATCGCCGGTGCCCTTCGCCACATAGGTGTTCGCCTTGTCGATGTTGATATGGTCAAACAGGTTCGTGTTCATGAAATACCGATAGCTCTGGTCATGGGTGCCTTCCAGGCCCACATATTCGTCCAGATTCACGCTGTGCACCCGGCTGAAGTCCAGGCCTTCTTCCCGGCAGCGCCGGGCCAGCTCCTGATACATGCCCACGGGGCTGGATCCGGTCGCAAGGCCCAGGGTGCAGCAAGGATTGTCCCGCACGATCTTCTCGATCAGATCCGCAGCCTTCCGGGCGCCGTCTTCATAATTCTCCGCAACAATAACCTTCATTTTTGTTCCTCCCTGATGTTCTTTCTTCCTGTGATTTCTATTCGCCGTACTCCGCGGGGGAATACGCGGTCAGACCCTTCGGTCCGTCCATCCCGTTCAGCACCGCCGCTCCGGCCGGACGCCGCTTCCATTTCAGTCCTTCGTTTTCACGACGACTTTTCCGCTGTTCTTCCAGATGCATCCTTCGGGAATGGTCCCCCGCACGCAGCTGGTCGGATAGACATTGCTGTCCCTGCCGATGATCGTACCGGGATTCAGCACGGAGTTGCAGCCAACCTCCACCCGGTCTCCCAGCATGGCACCCATCTTCTTCAGCCCGGTCTCTATTTTCTCCTCGCCGCAGCGAACCACGATCAGCTTCTTGTCGCTCTTCACGTTGGAGGTAATGGATCCCGCGCCCATGTGGCTCTTATAGCCCAGAATGCTGTCCCCGACATAGTTGTAATGCGGAACCTGCACGTTGTCGAACAGGATCACATTTTTGAGCTCCGTGCTGTTTCCGACGACGCAGTGATCCCCCACCAGAGCGCTTCCCCGGACGAAGGCACCGGGGCGCACCTCGGTCTCATGCCCGATGATGCAGGGGCCGGCGATATAATTGTTGGGATAAATCTTCGCATCCTTCGCAATCCAGACGTTTTCGCTGACTTCGTCGAATTCATCCTTCGGCAGTGCCGGTCCCAGGGCAAGGATCAGATCCTTGATTTTGCTCAGCGCTTCCCAGGGATACTCCGTTCCGGCCAGCATCTCCGCCGCCCGGGTATGGGACAGATCATACAGATCCTTTGTCTTCAGCATTATTTTCTCACCTCGATCAAATGTCCGCTCTCTTCCATGGCGTGAATAATCGCATCCACATATTTCTCGCATTCCGCGGTCGTTCCGGCTTCGGACATTACCCGCAGTACGGGTTCCGTACCGCTCTTGCGCAGAAGCACCCGGCCGCTGTCGCCGAGCTCTTCCGTGCACCGGGAAACCGCATCCATGACCTTCTGATCGCTCATGGTGCCGTCCTTATCGTCCACCTCAACGTTCTTCAGCACCTGAGGATACATCTTGCAGCCTTCCGCCAGCACGCTCAGGGGCAGCTGGGTATCGATCATGACGCTCATGACCATGATGGCTGTAATCAGGCCGTCGCCGGTGCGTGCATGCTTCCGGAAGATAATATGCCCGCTCTGCTCGCCGCCGATCAGATGATCGTATACCTTCATATTCTCGTAAACATACCGATCGCCCACCGCCGTTTTTTCATAGTTGATTCCGGCGGCATCCAGCGCCTTGTACAGGCCAAAATTGCTCATAATGGTGGTTACCACGGTATTGCTGGGCAGCTGACCCCGGCTCTTCATGTACTTGGCGCAGATATACATGATCTTGTCGCCGTTCACTTCTTCGCCGTTTTCATCCACGGCCAGGCAGCGGTCCGCGTCCCCGTCGAAGGCAAAGCCAACATCAAGCTTGTTTTCCTTGACATACTGCTTCAGCTGCTCGATATGCGTGCTGCCGCAGTTCAGGTTCTCATTCAGGCCATCCGGAGAATTGTTGATCACATAGGTCTTGGCGCCCAGCGCGTTGAAAACCGCGGGCCCGATCATCCAGCTGGAGCCATTCGCGCAGTCCAGCGCCACCTTGTGGTCATCAAAGGGACGGGTCGCCAGGTTGGTCAGATATCCAATGTAGCGGTTGCGTCCGGTGTAGAAGTCCACGGTGCACCCGATCAGATCCTCCACGGCGAAGGGAATTTCCGGAATCTTGCCGTCGATATAATCCTCCAGCTGGTTCTGCAGCGCATCATCCATCTTCTCGCCATTATGGTTCATCAGCTTGATGCCGTTGTCCCAGTAGGGATTATGGCTGGCGCTGATCATAACGCCGCAGTCAAAGCCTTCCGTGCGGGTGATGTAGCTGACGCAGGGGGTCGTCGTCACATGCAGCAGGTATGCGTCCGCGCCACTGGCGGTAATCCCGGCGGCCAGAGCGGATTCATACATGTAGGAAGAGCGGCGTGTATCCTTTCCGATCACAATCTTCGCGCGGTCGCTCCCATGCTTCTGTCCATAATACCATCCGAGAAAACGTCCGGTCTTATAGGCGTGATCCGCTGTCAGAACCACACCGGCCTTTCCGCGGAAGCCATCCGTACCAAAGTATCTTCCCATATTCCTTTCACCTCAGATTGAAAGTTTGGTTTCAAGGCAAAACCGCCTCAAAACAATACGTATTATAATGTATTAAATAGATCCTGTCAATAGAAAAATGGATATTCCTGGGCAGAATCTTTTCACATCGGATCGCATCGGGTAAGGACAAAGAAAAAAACTCGCTGCAAGCAGCGAGCTTATTGGGATCCGGCAGCGACCTACTCTCCCGGGCCGTCTCCAGCCAAGTACCATCGGCACTGAAGGGCTTAACTTCTGTGTTCGGTATGGGAACAGGTG
>ONCV01000016.1 GCA_900316415.1 uncultured Eubacteriales bacterium | reverse complement strand
CAAGGAAGAAGGCGGCCGTCATACCCCCTTCTTCAACGGCTATCGTCCCCAGTTCTATTTCCGGACGACGGACGTGACCGGCAACATCAAGCTGCCGGATGGCGTGGAAATGGTGATGCCCGGTGACAACATCGACATGGAGATCACCCTGATCACCCCCATCGCCATGGAGCAGGGCCTGCGTTTCGCTATCCGCGAGGGCGGCCGTACCGTGGGATCCGGCGTCGTGGCCAAGGTCATCGAATAATCACAGTTCTCCCGGAACGCTCCCCGCAGCGGGAGCGTTCCTTTTGTCTATCAGGAGGAAAAAACCGCATGTTTACCTATAAGACGCGCGGAACCTGTTCGACAGCCATGGAGCTGGAGATTCAGGACGGCATCATCACCCACTGCAGGATCCTGAACGGCTGCAGGGGAAACACGGAGGGACTGGCCCGCATGGTCGTGGGCCAGAACGCGGAGGAAGTGGCGAAGAAGCTCGAGGGCATTCAGTGCCGGGGCGGAACGTCCTGCCCGGATCAGCTGGCGAAGGCCATCCGGGCCTATCCGGCATGAGCGAAAGGAGCAGCCTTTGACAGAACAGATTCCAACCAGCTTTCAGGAGATGGATCTCTCCGGGGAAATCCTGAAGGCGGTCCAGGCGATGGGATTCACCGCGCCTTCCACGGTGCAGGCCCGGACGATCCCGCTGATGATGGAGGGCCTGGACATTAACGCCATCGCGCCGACCGGCACCGGGAAGACCTGCGCCTTCGGCATTCCGATGCTCGAGTATGTGCAGCTGAAGGACAGCCGGGTTCAGGAAGTGGTGCTGGCCCCGACCCGGGAGCTGGCGCTGCAGATCGGCGAGGAGCTGACCCAGCTGGCCAAATTCATCCAGGGGGTGCGGATCGCGGTCCTGTACGGCGGCCAGAGCATCTCCCGGCAGATCACGCTGCTGAAGCGCCATCCCCAGATCATCATCGCCACGCCGGGACGCCTGCTGGATCACATGCAGCGGCGGAACATCTCCCTGGACGCGGTGCACACCATGGTGCTGGACGAGGCGGACGAGATGCTGAACATGGGTTTCGTCAAGGACGTGACGAAGATCATCGAGGCGACGCCGCCGGACCGGCAGCTGGTGCTCTTCTCCGCCACCACCAATCAGGACGTGCTGACCATCGCGTGGAAATATCAGCATGAGCCGGTGGAGGTGACGGTGGAGGCCACGAAGGAGGACCGGCCCCAGATCACCCAGTATGTCATCAGCGTCGAGCAGAACGAGAAGATCGACCGGCTG
Source organism: uncultured Eubacteriales bacterium (assembly GCA_900316415.1). GTDB lineage: Bacteria > Bacillota > Clostridia > Christensenellales > Aristaeellaceae > Aristaeella. The sequence goes on along the minus strand of ONCV01000016.1, from coordinate 45,069 downwards.
ATGTACCTGCTGGACGCGGACGTGTACAACCGGATCATGATCTTCTGCAACACGAAGTTCATGACGGACAAGCTGACCAGCCGCCTGAACAAGGAGGGCTACGACGCCCAGTGCCTGCACGGGGATATCCCGCAGGTGAAGCGCAACGTGGTCATGAACGACTTCAAGCGCGGCAAGTTCCCGATCCTCGTTTCCACGGACGTGGCCGCCCGGGGAATCGACGTGGACGACGTGGAGGCCGTGATCAACTTCGACCTGCCCAACGAGAACGAATACTATCTGCACCGGATCGGCCGGACCGGCCGGGCCCACAAGCACGGCGTCAGCTTCTCCCTGGTCACCTTCCGGGAGAGCGTGCGGATGGATGAGATCCTGAAGTACATGCTGACCCAGCCGACCCCCCTGCATTTCGAGGACGATATCCTGAAGGACGCGGAGGGAAAACCCTTCTTCGACCATATCTGAGAAACCGGAACTTTGCGCCCGCCGAAAGGCGGGTGTTTTTTCGTGTGAAGGGGACAGGGGTGGAACGAAAAAGACCGTCCCTCCGTTCCAGGGGTGGAACGAAAAAGACCGTCCCTCCGTTCCGTCCCTCCGTTCCAAATGTAACAAAAGGGGGGGAGGGGTTGACAGCGGGGGAGGGGCGGTGTATCATGGCACTGTACTAATTGTGATAGTACAGTTATGACGAACGAATTGCGGGGACGGACGGCGGGAAAGGAGCGAAAGGGGCTTGTTTGTGATAGACCCCCGGAGCAAGGCTCCGATTTATGAACAGCTGCGGGAGCAGCTGAGATGGCAGATCACCATGGGGTACCTGGCGCCGGACGAGCCGCTGCCCTCGGTGCGGGCGCTGAGCGGGGAGCTGGGCATCAACCCGAACACCATCCAGAAGGCCTACCGGGAGATGGAGCAGGAGGGCCTGATCTATTCCCGGCCGGGCCGGGGCAGCTTCGTGACGCCCGCCACCGGCGAGCAGCAGCGGAAGCAGCGGGAGGCCCAGATGGCCCTGCTGGAGCGGGAACTGCGGAAGGCGAAGGATATGGGCATCTCCCTGGAAGCGGCGGAAGCCCTGACGGAACGGGTGTATTCCGGGGAGAAAACGGAGAAATGAATCCGGTGGAAAGCGCTGGATTTACGGAAAGAACCGGGCGGGGCGACCCGCCGGAAAGGATCAAGACAATGCTGCAGACCACAGGCGTGGACAAGAGCTTTGGAGGCCGGAAAGTGCTGAGCGGGATTGACCTGCGGCTGGAGGGCGGGCATATCTTCGGCCTGCTGGGAACCAACGGCGCGGGGAAATCCACCCTCCTGCGGATGATCGCGGGCATTCTGGCGGCGGACCGGGGAAGCATCGAGCTGGAGGGAAGGCCGGTGTTCGAAAACCCGGAGGTGAAATCCCGGATCTGCTATCTGTCGGACGACCCGGCCTTCCTGCACGCGGCGAGCATCCGGGAGATGGGCGACTTCCAGAAGGCCTGGTATCCGGAGCATGACGCGGAACGGCTGGAGGAGCTGTGCGGCCGGTTCAACCTGCCGATGGACGAGAAGATCAGCGGGTTTTCCAAGGGCACCCAGAAGCGGGTGCAGGTCTGCCTGGCGCTGGCCCGGCGGCCGGAGGTGCTGCTGTGCGACGAAACCTTCGACGGGCTGGACCCGGTGATGCGGGAGGCCTTCCGGAAGACCATCAGCGAGGAAACCTGGGACCGGGGCATGATGACGGTGCTGGCGGGGCACAACCAGCAGGAGATGGAGGACATCTGTGATCAGGTGGGCTTCCTGCATGAGGGCAGGCTGCTGACGGTCGGGGATATCGACACGGTGGTTCACGGCATCCTGCGGGTGCAGTTCGCGGCAAGGGAGCCGATTTCCGACGAGGCCGTGGCCGCGTTCCGGCCCCTGCGGCTGCAGCGCCAGGGCAGGCTCTGCGTGCTGACGGTGCGGGGGGAGGAGGAGGAGATCCTCCCGCGGATCCAGGCCATGAATCCGGAATTCATCGAGACGCTGCCGCTGAGCCTGGAGGAAGTGTTCATTCTGGAAATGGAGGAGCAGGGATATGCGAAATAACCGGAGGGCGGCATCCCCCTTTCGGTGGATGCTGAGAAGATATATTTTCCTGATGATCGCGGTGCTGGCGATCACCTTCGCGGTCTTCCCCATGCAGGGGATGATCCGGATCCTCAACGCGCAGCCGGTGCTCCGGCAGGAAGCCAGCGGGCTGGTTGATTCCGCCGCCCGGCAGTATATGGCGCTGGAGCTGAGCCGGGACTTTGTCTATTCGCCCCTGAATCTGGAGATGCTCTGCGGGCTGTTCGCCGCGATGGGCTTTCTGGCGGCGATGGTGCTCTTCCGGCATCTGTTTTCCCGGAAGCAGGGCATGATGTACGCGGCGCTGCCGATGAAGCGGGAGCGGGATTTCGGGCTCCGGATGGGGGTTTTTGCCGTCTGCAGCCTGCTGCCCATGGCCCTGTGCATGGCCGTGTATCCGGTGATGATCCACGCGAACGGGCTCGGGGGCTTCTTCCGGCTGCCCCTGTATCTGGAGATGGCCGGGGCCGCGCTGCTGATCCATGTGTACGGCTTTGCGCTGGGCGCCCTGTGCGCCTGCGTGGCCGGAACCGTCTGGTCCGCCGGGCTGGGAGCGATCCTGCTGGCGGGCAGCGCGGAGGCGGTGCTCTACGGCTGGCTGTGGATCGGCAATCATTATCTGAACACCCTGCAGCGGGATACGATCCGGCGGGCCATGCTCCGCTTCTCCCCGGCCTACAGCCTGTACAAGGCTTTCTATCGGCCGGGAACCTGGTCCGTGCTGCCGGGGGTGCTGGCCATCGGGCTGTTCCTGGGGCTGGCGGTGTGGGCCCGGAAGCGGGTGAAGCCGGAGAACGCCGGGCATACCCTGAACCTGAAGGGGCTGGAGCCGGCGCTGCTGGGCTGGCTCAGCATTCTGGGCGGAACGGCGGCCGCGATGGTGCTGACGCTGTACTGGGATCGGGAGATCATCCTGTATCCCGGCGTGATCCTCGGCGCGGCGGGGATGTTCCTGCTGGCCCGGATGCTGCTGGATCAGCGCATCCGCCTGAGTCTGCGGGGATGGAAGATTCCGGCGGCCGCGGCCGCGGGCCTGCTGCTGCTGTGCCTCGGCCTGCGGGCGGACGTGTTCGGGTACAACCGCTACGCCCCCCGGGCGGAGGATCTGAAGTCGGTCCGGATCATGCCCTATCTGGTCAAATCGGAGGAGATGACCTTCGATACGCCGGAGGGCATCGAGGCGTGCCTGCAGTGGGTGGCGCAGAGCCGGCAGGAGATGGAGGAGGAGCGGAAGGAAAAGCCGTATCAGGGCACCGAGGCGGCCATGGTGGTCTTCTTTGACGGAAAGGACGGCGGATTCGTGACCCGGCAGTATCATTTTCCGAAGGAGCGGCAGGCGTTGATTCCCGCCATGCGCGTGATGACCGCGGAATGGGGTCGGTATCAGAGCGAGCACCTGCCGCGGCTGCCGCAGGCCAGCGCCTACTCCTTCATCTCGGATTACAGCATTCCCGCCGGGGAATTCCGGGAGCTGTTCGGGTTCCAGCGGGACACCCGCTTCCATCCCCGGGCGGCGGAGCTGCGGGAGGCGCTGAAAAAGGATCTGGCAGCCCGGACCCTGGAATCCATGCAGGAGCCCACGGTGCTGCAGGTCAGCCTGGAGGGGCAGGACCCCGATTCGGACAGCCCGGACGCCTACCGCTATGTCCCCTATGATATCAAGCCCGCCGACCGGCACACGCTGGAGCTGCTGCTGGGCGGGGACGCGGACAAATGGATCGACTACGTCCGGGGAGGCTTCGCCCGCTGCGATCAGGTCCGGGTGTTCCGGTGCGCCTGGGAGCAGGACGGGGAGGATTGGAAGGCCGTGTCCTGGCGCCCCGCGGAGAGCGGGGAGGAGGTCCGGGAATGGATAGCCGGGGTCAGCCTGAGCAATGACGAAATCTCCCGCTGGCCGACGGATCCCGCGGACCGGATCCAGATCTATTCCCTGTATCAGCTGCGGGAGCGGATGGAATGGGACGAGGAACTGGTGCTGGACCTGGAGGATCCGGAAACGCTCCGGAACCTGCCGGGCATCGAGAACGCGGGCGGACCGGCCTACGCCATGCGGATTCCGGAGGCGGGATGACCGCGGACGCGGGATCCGGGCGCCCGGGAAGAACGGAAAACGGGAATCCCGGAAAATTGGGAATCCCGGAAAACGGGAATCCCGGAAAATTGGGAATCCCGGAAAATTGGGAATCCCGGAAAACGGGAAGACCGGAAAATCGGGAAGACCGGAAAATCGGGAACACGGGAAGGAGGAAGAACCCCATGAAGACGGAGGAAAGACGGATCCTGATCAACGGAGAGCCCTGCCGGCTGACCCGGACGGAGTATGAGCTGTATCAGTGGATGCGGCGGAACCAGGGAAGCGTGGTTTCGCGGGACGCGCTGCTGAAGCACGTGTGGGGATTCCCCGCGGAGGCGGATACCCGCTCCGTGGATATGTGCGTCCGCCGGCTCCGGGCCAAGATCGGGCAGGGGCGGATCCGCACCATCTACGGCAAGGGGTACATTCTCGTGGCGTAATCCTTCCGTGGTGTGGAGTCTGTTGCTGGCCTCGGGATATCTGAAGATTGTGTACGCGCAGAGCGTGCTGGAAGCGGACAGGGAAGAGAAGGAAAGATGATACACGCTGACCCTGACAAACCGGGAAGTCCGCAGGATGTTCACCCTGATGGCCCAAAGTTGATTTGATCATACCGGCCATCTGTCAGCGTTTGCAAAAGCGATTCTGAGAGGGAATTTTCATGCTGTGAAGGCCGTCCCTTCGTTTCGCGGGTAGGGGGAGAGTGGAACGAAAAAGACCGTCCCTCCGTTCCGCGAAAAAGACCGTCCCTCCGTTCCACGGTCCCTCCGTTCCACGTTCCGCGGGTAGGGGGAGCGGAACGAAAAAGACCGTCCCTCCGTTCCGCGGAACGAAAAAGACCGTCCCTCCGTTCCGCCTCCGTTCCGCATTGACCGGAGAAGGGGGAGAAGGTATAATCAGATATCATCCCTTCGAAGGAGGCGCGGCATGGAAGCCTTTGGAGAGTTTTATCTGGATAAGGAAAAGGATATGGTCGTTGAGCTCTTCCGCGAGGGAGAGGACCTTTCCTATGTGCTTCGGACGCCGCATCACGGAACCGGGAACCTGATCACCAACCTGGCCCGGCTGTGCCGGCTGCCCCTGAGCCAGGACGAAAACGGCCTGAAGGTGATCCGGGGAACGCTGCCCTGCTATATCGACGGGAAGAACCGGACGCTGTATGTGTTCCGCCTGCTGGATACGAAGATCGCCAACATCTACCCGGACGGAACGATCGAGCGGAAGGCCTCCATCCCCGCCATCGCGAAGACGCTGATGAGCCAGACGAAGGATTACCGGCTCGATTTCCGCAAAACGGTCGTCAAGACCTATATCCTCCGGGAATGCAAGTTCCGCACGGATCTGCATACCCATATGAACGCCAACCTGGAGCCGGATGTACTGATCGCCCTGGGAATCCATCATCAGATCCGGTATCCCCTGTATTATATCCGCAAGCTGGGGCTCCGCTGCTCGCCGGAGCAGGAGCGGCTGCTGGCGGAGCGGCGGGCGCGGACGGCGGAGCAGTTCCGGGATTCCCCCCTGCAGGGGAAATACCTGGACCGCCGGATCAACGACGCCACCTTCCTGAATTTTGCCTCCCTGATTCTGGAAAACCCGGAGAACGCGGCCTGGAATATCCCCCGGATCCGCGCCTCCCTGGCGGTGCTGAAGGACGGGCAGGCGGTTTTTACCAATCTGGAAAAAGTGTATCTGTACCGCTATGTGTTCTGCAAGGGCCAGCCCGCGGAGGATCCGATTCCCCTGGGCGGGTTCGGGCGGATTCCGGATGCCGACATCCGGGAGACGCTGGAGCGGATGGCCCGGGACCGGGAAAGCCCGGTCTGGCGGAACAACACCCTCTTCCAGGACAAGCTGCTGTGGATCGCCCGGGGCTACGCCCGGTGCGGCATTGATTACGCGGAAATCTCGGACACCACCCTGGTGAAGCCGGAGGAGGCCCCGCGGATGCTGGCCCAGGCCCATGCCGTGCTGCCGGAAATCCGGCGGGAGACGGGGGTCTGCCTCCGCTTCCTGGCGGCGTTCCGGCGGACGCCCCTGACCATCGTGAAGGACCGGATCACCCGGGACGGCTTCCTGCGGGAAAACCTGCGGGCGCTGCGCGCCGTGGCGGGGGATCCCTGGGTGGCGGGCAGCGACATCGTCGGCGAGGAGATGAACGATATCCGGGATCTGGCGCCGCTGCTGCGGGAGATCACGCGGATCGCGGCGGACTGGCCGGGCTTCACCGTCCGGATCCACGCGGGGGAGAACGACGGGCTGCGGGAAAACGTGGCCAACAGCATCCGCTGCGTCCGGGAGGGGCTGGCGCCGGGCCAGCCGATGCCGGCGATCCGCATCGGCCACGGGCTGTATACCCAGAACCTGAAATCCGCGAAGGGGCAGGAGCTGCTGCGGGAGATGAAGGAGAACGGGGTGACCCTGGAATTCCAGATCACCTCCAACGTGCGCCTGAACAACCTGAGCTCCCTGGCAAGCCATCCGCTGCGGCAGTATCTGGCGGCGGGGGTGCCCTGCGTCCAGGGCACGGACGGCGGCGCGCTGTACGGAACGGATTCCATCGATGAGCAGCTGGCGCTGGAAAAGATGCTGAACCTGACCCATGACGATCTGCTGGCCATGCGGGCGGCAGAGGACCGGATCCGGGCGGCGGCGCTGGCGGACTGGAGCGCCCGGGAGGAACGGTTCAGGAAGGAAATCGGGGACGGGGACGTGGAGGCCTTCTATCGGGCGAAAATGGCCCGGGAAAGCGCGGCGGGCGAAAGCCTGCTGGAGTTGCCGGACCTGCTGGACAGCCGGGAAGCCCTGGCAGGGGAAATCCGGGAGCTGCCCCTGGACCGGGTGCCCGTGGTGCTGATGGGCGGATCCTTCAACAACGACCGGCACCTGACCCGGCGGAAGGGCGAGATCTGCCGGATGCTGGACCGGGTGCTGGAGGAAGGGGATCCGGAGCGGATGTTCCTGGTCATCGGCCACAGCCTGACGGGATACGAGCAGTACATCGCGGAGCAGAACGGGGGACGGTTTGAGCTGTTTGCCTTCGTGCCCGCAAGGATTCCGGCGGTGGAGGCGGAGACGCTGCGGCGCTCCGGCGCGGGCATCCGGGTGTCCATCGAGCCCAGCCCCATGGGGGTATACAAGAGCATTGCCTATGAAATCTTCAAGCGGCGCCCCTCCGTGCTGATAGCCCTGGACGGCAATTCCTCCGGCGCGAACCTGATCCAGGAGGCCCGCAACGGCCGGGGAAGGGCCCGGATCCTGGTCTATGACCGGGCACGCATGCTGCGGGAAAAGGCGCTGAGCCTGCAGGGCTATACGACGCTCTTCGACGGGCGGGCGGACCTGGCGGAGGAGGTTTGCGCCTACGCGGAGGCCAACTGCGGCGACGGCTGGTTCCGCCCCTGAGTGGAACGGAGGGACGGTCTTTTTCGTTCCACTTTCTTGGGAACGGAGGGACGGTCTTTTTCGTTCCACTTTCTGACCGAACGGCCGGCGTCCCGGATCCCGATTGACACGGCGGGCAAAACGTAGGGGAACGGAGGGACGGTCTTTTTCGTTCCACTTTCTGACCGAACGGCCGGTGTCCCGGCTCCTGATTGGAACGGAGGGACGGTCTTTTTCGTTCCACTTTCGCGTGGAACGTGTGGAACGGAGGGACGGTCTTTTTCGTTCCACTTTCTGACCGAACGGCCGGTGTCCCGGCTCCCGATTGACACGGCGGGCAAAACGTACTATATTCTTTTCGAATTCTGAAAGGGGGCATCGTCGCATGGGCGTGTTTTCAAAGCATCTCCGTTACAGGGAAGCCGGAGAGGAAGCCAACGTAAACAATGTTGCCAGGTTCGGGAAACCGGTTCGTTCCCTCTTTACGACTTCGAAGGTTTTCACCCTGCATAAGGCCACGGAAATCACCGATGAGCAGGAAAACGTGGTTTATCGTTCCTGGACCAAGTTTCCCTCCCTGCACGATAAAACCGATATCACCGACGTCAGCGGCGCTCAGGTTGCCCATGTCGAACGGAAGCTTTTCACCCTCCATCAACGGCATTTTGTCACCATGGCGGATGGCAGGAAATTCGAGCTTTCCAATGAATTCTGGCATATTGTCAAGGATGTGACCAACATCGAGGGGCTGGGATGGACCCTTCGCGGAAACATCGCCGAGCTGAACTTTGAACTTTATGACCAGGCCGGGCAGATCATTGCCAACATCAGCCAGAAGTTCCTCTCCCTCCATGATAAGTACTGCGTGGATATCTATCAGGCAGATCTGGAGAAGACGGTTGTGACGATCCTGGTGACCCTGCAGCATATGATCCGGGATCGGGAGGCCCTCAGGGCTTCCTCCAGCAGTTCTTCCTCCTCGTCCTCCAATTAAATCCGCAGGCTCTGCCAATGAAAACGGACGGCATCTCCTTCCGGGGAGATGCCGTCCTGTTCTGTTTTTGGAACGAAAAAGACCGTCCCTCCGTTCCAAGCTCATTTGCTTCACTCGAGCGGCGCGGAGAAAGTGGAACGAAAAAGACCGTCCCTCCGTTCCGTCGAGAAAGTGGAACGAAAAAGACCGTCCCTCCGTTCCACGAGAAAGTGGAACGAAAAAGACCGTCCCTCCGTTCCACGTTCCAAAAAGGGCCCGCATCCGGATTCGGATGCGGGCCCATGGATCAGACAGTGATTTGCCCCGGATTATTCCGCGGCCTGAACGGAAGCCAGAATAATGCTGGCGCCCGTCTTGGCATCATCGGTGGCCACCGGGCCAACCGCCACTTCCAGGATGTAGCCCATCTGGGTGGCGAAGGAGGCGACGAAGTTGACGCTGCCGTCCTCATTGGCATTTTCGTAGGTCACGCAATCCAGACCGTTCAGCTTGCCGGTTTCGATTCCTTCAATCCCCAGGGCGGCAACCTGATTGGCATACTCGCTCAGTTCCATCCCGCCCATGTCCACGTAGGCCACGGAGACGGCGGAGCCGTCTTCCGCCTGGAAGTATCCGATGTTGTTTTCGGGCAGCTGATCGGCTTCAACGGCGGTCATGCCTTCGGGAATCCAGATCTTCACGCCGACGTTTTCGAAGGTGACAAACTCACCGGTCAGGCCGGACGCTTCCACCACGGGCTGGACATCCGCCCAGTTGATCTCGTTGGCAGTGGCCTGCTCGGCCAGGGCGACGGTGCACAGCAGGCACAGGGTCATCACAAGGGCAAAAAACTTCTTCATGGAACAAAACAACCTCTCTTTCCGTATTGCTCTTCCAAGAGCTTATAAAATTATAGCGAAACGGTGCCCGCATGGGTACTGTCCTTTGGTACAGGTAGGACTATCCGATATCGCCCAGCTCGGCCGCCCGGTTCAGGGCCTCGGCCTTCGTGGAAACGCCCAGCTTCTGATAGATGATTCCGCAGAAATACTTGACCGTGCGCTCCGAGATGTTCAGGATGGACGCGATCTTCGCGTTTTTGTATCCGGCGATCATCAGCGAGTAAACCTGATATTCCCGGTCGGTGAACACCGGTTTGTTCGCCGCGGGCTTCATGTAGTTCGGATAGAACGCCGCCTGCCGCCGGGTCAGCTCCAGCACGCCTGCCTCCCACGGCGCATCCGGAAGGTTCATTTCGTTCAGCATGTCGATGACCGCGATGCCCTCGTCCGCGATGACGCGGACCAGCCGGTACCGCCTGGCCAGGCGGAGGGCCTCCTGCATTTTCTCCCGCCACGCGCCGTTCCGCCCGCGGTAATGATAAAGCGCTTCCAGCAGGTTCAGCTGGATCATCATGTAGGGTCGGTCGTATCGGTCAAAATACTGCCGCAGAAGGGCAGCGAGGAAGGGCACCCTTTCCCGCATCCCGAAAATCAGATACAGCCGCAGCTTCAGCATGTACTGATACCGGTCCATGATAATGAAATCCTTCGTCTCGTCCGGCGCCTCCGCGTCCAGATAATTCCGCGCCTCAGCCGTATCCCCCCGCAGCAGCTGGAAGGTCAGCTTCAGCGCCTTCATATTCTGCGCCAGCCGCTTCGGATCCCGGTCCGTCAGGGAAGCGGCGGCGTGATCGAGCATCCGGATCGCCTCCGCCGCGCTGCCCTGGGCGGCCTCGATCCGGCTCTGGATCCCGATGGCGGCGTACCGCATTTCCGGATTGTCCACGATGCGCTGCAGCCCTTCCCGCACCTTGATCAGGGCGGTGGAATAATTCCCGTCCAGCCGGGCCTCCAGGTCCCTTTCGGCGATGGCGATGTCCGTCACCCCGCTGCCACCGCGCCCCAGCGCCATCTCCACAGGCTTTCCGAACAGGCGATAGATGGTCCATCCGTGGGGAACCCACCGGCAGAAATCCAGCCCGCCGTTCAGCAGGCTCATGCTGTTTCCCGATACGTTGAATCCGTTGCGCCAGGCGGGAGACTGCCGCAGACGCGGCGCCTTCGCGGCCGCCAGCAGCCGCTTCAGCGTATCCCGGCTGCCGCGGTGGGAAAGGCACAGATCCAGATAAGCCCGGGCCTCCTCCGCCGCCTGGTGACGGGGGTCCAGGGCGGGGGTCGTCCGGATGAAATCCTCCAGCGCCGCGTACCACCGGTCGCTTTCCTCGGCATGGCCCTGCAGGCACTCGATTTCGCATTTTCCCTTGATCAGCTCCGGATACCGGAGAATGGTTTCGCTGTCCAGCGCCGCGTACCCCTCCAGCAGGTCCACGTAGTCGCCGTCCGCAGGCCTGTTGAAGGTGTCCCGGATCAGCAGACTGCGGATCGTTTCCACGTCCCCCAGCTGTTTGTAGTAGGAAATCGCCCGGGGAATCATGTTCTGCAGCTCGTAGTACAGCGCGGCGCGCTTGTACAGCCCGTTGATGTAATCCTGCGTGTACAGATTGCGCATTTCGGCGAACAGCGCCTGCCGGACGATGGGGATGAAGGAATATTCGCCCTCCTGGCCGCGCATCAGCATATAGGATTTTCTCGCGATCGTTTCCATCAGCTTCGGCGCGTCGTTTCTTCCGGTCACGATCCGCGCCATCTCCTCGGAAAAACGGTCGAAGGGCGAGAGGTTGTACATCAGCTGCCGTTCCTCGGCGGGAAAGGCATGGACCACGTCGGCAACCAGAATGCGCTTGATATCCTCCCGGGTGCTGTCGATCAGCGACGCAAGGGGAGCACCGGGGTTCTTCCGGATCTGACGCGCCAGCATATGCAGGCTGAAAGGCCAGCCCCACAGCCGGTCCTGAATCATCCGCACGTCGGAGGGAAGCAGCCGGATGCCGTATTCCAGAAAGAGCTGAACGATCTCCTCCCCGTCGAAGAGCACGAAGTCTGTTCCCCGCGCCTCAATGATGCCGGTGACGCACATGTTGTAAAGTTCCGTCGGCAGCTGGGCCCTTCCGGCGAGGACCGCCCGCTGCCTTTCCTCCAGCCCGCTCAGAAGCGGCGCCAGCTCCGCGGACATGTCGCCCGAGGGGCTGTCGATGCTGTCGATCACGATCAGCGCATCCTTCTTTTCCCGGATCCGGCTGCGGAAATCCGCCCAGTCGTCGACGGCCGAACGGTAGCGGAGCGTTTCCCCGCTCCAGGATTCGCACAGCTGATCCAGCAGCACCGTCTTGCCACTGTAAAAGAAAGCGGACAGAAAAACGATCTTCCGCTCGTTCAGAAGCTCCCTGAGGACCCGCAGCTTTTCCGTTCTCCGGATCATGGGCAGATGAGCCATAACGGTCATGACAGATTCCCCCTGACGCACCATTTCCATTTTCTGATTTTATCACAGGTTCGCAGACCGCTTCAAGTGGAACGGAGGTGGAACGGAGGGACGGTCTTTTTCGTTCCACTTTTGGATCGGACGGAACGGAGGGACGGTCTTTTTCGTTCCACTTTCATTCCGTTCCAATCTGTTCCATTTGGATATTGCCGAAAGGATGGATCATGCAGTACAATGGAGACAGCCAACAGCAGCCGGAAAATCCGGTGCTGCATTTCCGGGCCGGCGGCGGAACTGCGGGACCCACCTGCGTCAGTGACATAGAGACGCTCGGAGCAGGAAACATTCCGGGAGATGAAAACGCAGTTCTTCCGATTATTCGGAGGAAAGCGACGGCGAAGCGGGAACGTCCAATGGACATCATATGAAGGAAACGGAACGAAAAAGACCGTCCCTCCGTTCCGTCGAACGAAAAAGACCGTCCCTCCGTTCCAGTCCCTCCGTTCCACGAGGTGATATATGAAAAGGATTCTGATGATTCATACGGGCGGAACCATCGGCATGATTCCGACGGAACATGGTTATGCGCCTTCGAAAGAGGCTTTTCACAGGGTTCTGGCCTCCATTCCGGAGCTGTCCTCTCCGGTCGTCCCGGCGTGGGATCTGATGGATCTGGATCCGCTGCTGGATTCATCCAATATTTCCGTGAATGAATGGAACCGGATCGGATCGATGATCGCCGATCATTATGATGATTATGATGGCTTCGTTGTTCTGCACGGAACGGATACGATGGCGTATACCGCGTCCGCCCTGTCATTTATGCTCCGGAACAACGCCAAACCGGTGATCCTGACCGGTTCCCAGATCCCGCTGTGCGAGATCCGGAACGATGCCCGGGACAATCTGCTGACATCCCTTCTGATCGCCGCGGACGGCCGGGTTCATGAAGTGTGCCTGTACTTCGGCGGGAAGCTGCTGCGCGGGAACAGGGCGATGAAATACTCGGCGGATGACCTGATCGCTTTTGACTCGCCGAATTATCCGCCGCTTGCGGAAGCCGGGATTGAAATCCGGTACAATACGGAGCTGCTGATGCCTCCCTGCGAAGGGAAGTTTTCGCTGCAGCTTCTGGAGAACATCCCGATCGGCGTCATCAAGATTTTCCCGGGAATCCAGTTCGAGCTGTTCGACGCCGTGATGACGGAAAAGCTGAAGGGGATTGTCATCGAGACGTTCGGGGCAGGAAACATTCCGGGCGATGAAAACGCGGTGCTTCCGATTATCCGGAAGGCAACGGAAAACGGAACGGTCCTGGTCATCTGTTCCCAATGCCCGCATGGGACCGTCATGCTGGGTGCGTACGAAGCATCAGAGACCCTGAAAAACGCCGGCGCCGTCAGCGGTTACGATCTGACGACGGAAGCCGCCGTTGCGAAGCTCTATTATCTGTTCAGCAGAAGGCTGCCGCGGGAAGAAATCAAGGTTCGAATGGAGCGCAGCCTTCGGGGAGAAGTGACAGTGAAACAGTAGGCGGAACGGAGGCGGAACGGAGGGACGGTCTTTTTCGTTCCGCTTTCTGTTCTGTGCATCTGGAAGTCATGATGTGATATCGTTTTCAGGGGGGGGATCAAAGTGCCGAGAACTGCAAGGAAACTGAGCGTGTCAAACATTTACCATGTGATGCTTCGAGGCATCAACAGACAGAACATATTTGAGGACAATGAAGACCGGCTCAGATTTATGACCGTTCTGACCCGATGCAGGGAATTGTCCGGATTCAGACTGCATGCCTTTGTGCTGATGTCGAACCATGTTCATCTGCTGATTGAGCCGTCTGAAGAGCCGCTGGAGCTGATATTCAAAAGAATCAGCACAAGTTATGCGGTATGGTATAACAGGAAGTATCTGCGGTCCGGCCATCTGTTCCAGGATCGTTACAGAAGCGAAACGGTCGAAACAGACGCATATTACAAAACCGTGCTGAGATATATCATCCGGAATCCAATCAAGGCGGGCATGGTATCCAGCCTGGACGAATATCAATGGAGCAGCTATCTGGCGTATAAGAATGGCCAGGGAGTCCTGACGGACACGCAGTTCGCGATCGAATGCTTTGGGAGCCGGGAGAGCCTGCTGGAATTTCTGATGCAGGAAAACGATGATTCGGTAATGGATGAATCGGATCATGACTGGCGTCTGAAGGATGACGCAGCCCGGGAAATGATAAAACGCATAACGGACTGTTCATCGGCTTCGGATTTTCAGGAACTGGATTCTTCTGTTCAGAAAGAATATGCGGCAAGACTATACCGGGAAGGCATGTCCATGGGGCAGATTGCCAGACTGACGGGCATGCCCAAAACAACCGTGCACAGGACTGTACAGGGCAAATTCCAGGGAGCCGGTGATGACGGCAAACTGCTGCTGAAAGAATCGAATGATGGGGGATACGATCTTTATACCGGAATGATCTGGTAGGAAGAAAAGGGTGGAACGAAAAAGACCGTCCCTCCGTTCCAGAAAGGAGAAAAATCATGATTTACAAACGCTTCGGCAACACTTTTGCGGTCCGGATCGACAAGGACGAGGAAATTATGGAAAAGCTTGCCAGTCTGTGCGAACGCGAACACATCCTTCTGGCCCAGGTAGACGCGATTGGCGCGACAGATCAGGCGGTAATCGGCGTATATGACCTGAAAACATGTGCCTATCATCAGGAAGCGCTGGAAGGTTTCATGGAGATCACCAGCCTTTCCGGCAGCGTAACCGCCATGGGCGGGAAGCCGTATATTCACCTGCACGCGACGCTCGTGGATCAGAATCATACCGTTCACGGCGGACATGCGCTGAAACTGCGGGTCGGTGCCACGTGCGAGATGTTCGTCCGGGTGCTGGATGGATCCATCGGCCGGAAGAGGGAAGAAACGATGGGAATCAATCTGTGGGATATGTAAGCGGAGCGAAAAAGACCGTCCCTTCGTTCCATGTGTAAGCGGAACGAAAAAGACCGTCCCTTCGTCCCTCAGAAGGTTTCCAGGCGGATGCCGGCGGCGGTTCCTTCGATGAAGCCCTTCCAGCCGGTATGCTTCTCCGTGGGGCGGCCTTCGGCATCCAGGTCATATACGGCCTCCGCGCCGCGGGTTACGGGGACGCGCAGGTACGCGGCCTTTCCGGCGTCGCCCCGGAGATGCAGATCCATGAAGGCGGTCAGGAAATGGCAGTTGGCGTTGTTGAGCCGCAGGGTGTCCCAGACGGGATCGGACCAGCGCTTGAAAATGTCCCAGGAGCGGGCATAGGCCTGGGGAGGCGCCGCGTTGTTGGCGATGTTGTGGCCGCAGCCCTCGTAGGTGATCAGGACGCGGTCGGAATGATCCGCTCTTTCGCAAAAATCCCGGACGGCCGCGTAATGGACGGTGTTGTCCGCCGAGCCGCAGAACCAGAGGGTGGGGATCCCGATATCCTCTGAGCGGGCAGGATCCAGGAAGAAGGTGGCAGGCGCGAAGAGGGCGCAGGCCCGGACCGCCGGATCGCCGTGGAAATCCGGCTGCTCCGCCAGTTCCTCCGCGATGGCGGCATGGCTGCGCAGCGTCTCCTCATTCATCCGGGCTCCGATGGTACGCAGGGCACCATAGCCGCCCATGCTGAATCCGATCAGGCCCACCTGATCCGGCAGGAGCATGCCCCGCAGAAAGCCGTCCCTGTTCAGTTCGGGAAGTTGGGAGATAATGAAGCGCTGATCCAGGGACCGGTGGATCAGGGCGCTTTCGAGGGAGCCGGCGGAGGGAAAGTCCTCATAGGTGTTGTCCGTATGGCCGATGGACAGGACCACGTATCCTTTGGAGGACAGGTTTTCCGCCAGATTGACCAGCAGGAAGCGGGAACCGGGATAGCCATGGGAGATGACGATCACGGGGCAGGGACCGGCGGAGGGGTCAGGCTCCGCGTCCCGGAAGGCGCGGCCTTCGATTGGAAAAGGTTCCAGATTGCCCAGATCCGCCCGGCCCATGTGGTCGGTATAGACCGCCCGGTCCCCGTCCGTGCTCCGGAGGGCGGGATACCAGATTTCCACCCGCAGGGGACGGTCATAGCGGGGAAGGGGGCTCCGGCCGAGGCCGGAGAGCACGTCAGCCTGTCCGGGATGGGTCAGGGTCAGGGTGCGTACGCCTGCCGCGCAGCCGCCTCTTGCCGCCAGGGCCGGGGCACCGGGGAGGGGATCTCCGAAAAGGGTGCCATAAGGATGTTCTTTTTCCCAGGGTATCATGTGCCTTCCTCCTTATCCAAAAATCATGTCAGTTTCTGAGGATGATCAGGATCATTCTCCGGCAATCTCCGTGCCGTTTTCCTTTCCATTCCGCGGAGTCATCCGGGGGACTTTCAGCGATTGCGAACCCGACAGGCTGTGTTATCCATTGTAAAACTACTTTACTGTATGATTCCGAAACCGTCAAGATGGGCGGCCGGAATGGCAAGTTCCCCCTGTGCGCTGCGGAACCCGATCTCCTGAAAAAAACGCAGGAAAGGGTAAAAGTGGAACGAAAAAGACCGTCCCTCCGTTCCAAGTCCCTCCGTTCCACAAAATGGAAAGAGAGTCTTGACAGACACGCGATTCTCGATAGAATATTTTTAGAGAACGGGAGAATTTACTGACGTTTTTGAATCGTATTCGGAGGATCAGGAACCGGATTCTTCTGCTCAGAAAGAACAGGCGGAAAGACGTTGCCGGGAAGGCCTGACCATAGGACGGACAGAGACGGACAGGAAGAACAGAGCGGAACGAAAAAGACCGTCCCTCCGTTCCACGTTCCACTCGTCCCCCAAAAAAACGCGGAAGGGAGCAAGTGATGAAAAAGAAGCTGTCAAGCATTCGGAATTACCTGTTTTCCTCCGAGAACCCGATGCTTGTGGAAATCCTCGACCAGCAGAGCGCCCGGAACATCAGCAATATCGGGCTTGTGGTCTTCTTTTTTGAGACGGCCGCCATCCTGGCTTTTATGACGATGAAAGGCTGGAAGTTTGAAGGCGTGAGCCTTGTGAGCCTGATCAGCGTGGGCTTCTGCGCGCTGTTCAGCCTGATTGTGTTCCTGATCAGCAGGAAGCTGGTCTCCCGGAGCAACGCGCCCCATTGGATGCATGTTGCATTCAAGCTCGTGTTTTATGTCATCTATACCCTGTGGGCGATTCATGTCGATATCAGGCATTATCTGGCAGGGGATCAGATGCTCACCTTCTTTACGGTCCAGCTCATGATGGTCTGCTTCGTCATGATCAAGCCCTGGATGGGGATTCTGCTGACCGTTGGAGCTTACGCGGGTCTGTACGCCGCCGCGTTTTTCGTGCGCGGGGCGGAGGGAATTGATCCGTTCAATTATATCATCCTCATGATCCTTTCCATCGTTGGGATGTGCGTGCGGTATGATACGCAGCTCGATCTCGCGCGCAGGGAAGACCGGATGATAAACGAGGCCCTGGTTCTCGAAAAATACATGCGGCAGGATGCTCTTACGGGGCTCCAGAACCGCCTGGCCCTGGAAGAATACGCCAAGGGCGTCGACGGTTCCCGTCTGACGGCCTATATGATTGATATCAACTTCTTTAAAGAAGTCAATGACAGATACGGGCATACCGTGGGCGACAGCCTTCTGAAAGAGACTGGCTCTGTTCTGCGGAACCTGTATCCCGGTGCCTCGTACTATCGCTACGGCGGGGATGAGTTCCTCGTCCTGAGCAGAAAAAATCCGGGAAAGAATTATCCGGAGACTTCCTACGGCTTCGACCTGGAGACGGAAAAGGCAGCCGTGCATGTAACGCTGGCCATCGGGATCGCCGAAAGTTCCCCCGCAGATTATGACGAGTTCTTCAAACTGATCTCCCGCGCGGATGATGCAATGTACGCTGTCAAGGCTTCCCAGCACAAAACAAAAATCCGGTGAAGGCAGAGTGGAACGGAGGTGGAACGGAGGGACGGTCTTTTTCGTTCCAGTGGAACGGAGGGACGGTCTTTTTCGTTCCGGTCCCGCCATTCCGGAAGTCATAACGGAGGAAAAGAAAATGAAGAGGTTGCGCTCCGGAGTGTTGTTTCTGGCGCTGATCCTGATGTGCTCCCTGTCCGCCGCCGCCGATCCCCAGCGAACGGAAACCGATGGAATCGTGGCAGCCATTCGGGAACACGGCGTTCTCCGGGTCGGAACAGCGGGAGACTATATGCCGATGTCCTGTCTGGATCCGGATACGAACCGCTATGTGGGGTTCGATGCGGAACTGGCGGAAGATCTCGCGGCCTCCCTGGACGTGAAAATCGAATATGTACCAACATCCTGGCCGACCTTGATGGAGGATACGCTTGCCGGCAAATTTGATCTGGCAATCTGCGGGATCACGATCACGGAAGCGCGGAAAGAACAGGCGTTGATGTCCGACGGCTATCTGGGAAATGGCAAAACGGTGCTCTGCCGGGCAGAAGATGCCGGAAAGTTTCTGAGCCTGGAAGCCATCAATCAGCCGGAAGTCCGGGTCATGGAGAATCCCGGCGGACTGAACGAGAAGTTTGCCCGGGAGAATCTTCCGAATGCGATGCTTATCATTCATGATGTCAATCAGGAGATTCCCGGGCTTGTGGCGGACAAAAAAGCGGATGTGATGATCACAGAGATCATGGAAGCCGGTTATTATGTGGGTCAGGACAGCCGCCTCGCGGCACCGCTGATCCGGGAACCGTTCACCAACGGACAGCTGGGCGTGCTGATGCCGAAAGGAAACGAGGAACTGCTCGAATATGTGAATGAGTTTCTGCGGCTCGAAAAGGATTCCGGAAGGATCGATGAACTGGCGGAGAAGTATATCTACCAGACCGTTGAGGAAGAAATGGCGGATGCGGCCTGAGAAGGGTATGCTGATATAGTGGGGGGAAAGCGGAACGAAAAAGACCGTCCCTCCGTTCCACGCGGTTCCAGTCCCTCCGTTCCATAGAAAAACCGTCCCGGTTTGCCCCGGGGCGGTTTTCAATACGTTTGTTTTGCCTGATCGGCGAGGGAAAGTGGAACGAAAAAGACCGTCCCTCCGTTCCACTTAGGAGTGGTAGCCGTGGGGGTTCAGGGTCTGGAAATGATAGGTGTCCCGGCACATGTCCTCCAGCGTCTTTTCCGCGTGCCAGCCCAGCAGTTCCTTCGCCCGGGTCGGATCCGCGTAGTTCTCCGCGATGTCCCCCGGCCGGCGGGGAGCGATGACGTAGGGAATGTGCACCCCGTTGACCCGGTCAAAGGTGTGCACCAGATCCAGCACGGAATAGCCCGTGCCGGTGCCCAGGTTGATGATCTCGCATCCGGTGTGCTCCGCGGCGTAGTTGCAGGCCAGCACATGGCCCTTCGCCAGGTCCACCACGTGGATGTAGTCCCGGACGCCGGTGCCGTCATGGGTGGGATAATCGTTGCCGAACACGTTCAGGTGATCCAGCTCGCCCACGGCCACCTTGGCGATATAGGGCATCAGGTTGTTGGGGATCCCGGAGGGATCCTCGCCGATGAGGCCGGACTCGTGGGCGCCGATGGGGTTGAAATACCGCAGCAGCACGACGCTCCATTCCGGATCCGCGGTCTGCTGGCCCTCGAGGATCTTCTCGATCATGAACTTGGTCCAGCCGTAGGGATTCGTGCAGCCCAGGGAGGGCATGTCCTCCCGGTAGGGCACGATGGGCTGGTTGCCGTACACCGTGGCGGAGGAGGAGAAGACCATCCGCTTGACGCTGTGGGCCTGCATGACCTCCATCAGGGTCAGGGTGGAATCCAGGTTGTTCCGGTAATACCGCAGGGGCTGGGCCACGCTCTCGCCGACGGCCTTCAGCCCGGCGAAATGGATCACGGCGTCGAAGTCATTCTCGTCGAAGATCCGGTTCATGGCCTCCGCGTCCCGCACATCCGCCTCGTAATGGCGCACGGGATGCCCGACGATCTGCTCCACGCGGCGGATCGCCTCGGGCGAGGAATTGACATAGTTATCCACGATGACGGCCTCATGCCCCGCGCCGCAGATTTCCACGCAGGTATGGGAACCGATAAATCCGGCGCCGCCGGTCAGAAGAACTTTCATCGCATATCTCCTTTTCTGATGCGGATGTGCCGCGGATTACAGCGCGGCGGGATAGGCGCCGGCATCGTGGAGCTTTTTCAGCTCGCCCGCGACGTAGGCCTTGTCCTCCTTGTAGGTAACGCCGAACCAGACCGCGTCCGTGCTGAGCACTTCGACCTTCAGGCCCTGCTCATGCATCAGGGTGTCCACCAGGGCGGGCAGGACGTATTCCTTCTTCAGGGGATCGCCCTCGCCGGAGGCCAGGAAGGAGGCCAGATACTTTTCGCCCTCCGCGAAGAAGGAGGGAGCGAAGCCCCAGAAGTTCATGGAAACCAGGGCGTTGGGATCGAGGATCACGCCGTCGGGATCATCGTTGATGTCCCGGATGGTTCCGTCCGGGAAGGGGAGGATCTTGTAGGTTTCCGTCACCTTGACCAGATTCCCTTCCGCGTCCTTGGTGCAGACGCCGCGGGTCACGTGGCCGTTTTCCGAAACGGTGTTCTTCAGGTAATAGGCCACCATGGAGGCCCTGCCGGAGGCGCCGTGCAGGCGATGGAGGCTGTCCGCCATGGCCTTGAAGGCGTCCTTGCCGTAATAGTCGTCCGCGTTGATGACGGCGAAGGGCTCGTGAATCACGTTCTTCGCGCAGGTGACGGCGTGCACCGTGCCGTAGGGCTTGGTGCGGTCCGCGGGGGCCAGGAAGCCGCCGGGCAGGGAATCAAATTCCTGATAGGCGTATTCCACCTTCACCTTTTTGGAAATCTTGTCGCCGATCATCTCGCGGAACAGCTGATCCATGCTTTTGCGGATGACGAAGACGACCTTGTCGAAGCCGGCTTCGACGGCGTCATGGATGGAATACTCCATCAGGATTTCGCCGTTCGGGCCGATGCGGTCGATCTGCTTGTTTCCGCCGTAGCGGGAGCCCAGGCCGGCAGCCATGATCAGTAATGTGGTATTCATCTGTTTTCACTCCTTCTCCTTCGTTGAGAATTTCCTGTGGACATGGGTTCCGGGGGTTGGGGCTCCGCGGCGGGACCCGGCGCGGCCTTTTCGGCGGCGGGATCCGGCCCGGCCGCTTCCGCGGGGGCGGAAGGGGCATTCTGCGGAGCTGTATCGACGGGCTTTTTCCCCGGAGCGGGGACGAAGCCCTGCGTCGAATCACGCTTGAAGATGACGGTCGCCGTGCGCATCAGCAGCTTGATATCCAGCCAGATGGAGAAGCTTTCGATGTACATCAGGTCCAGCATCAGCTTGTCTTCCGGCGTCGTGTTGTACCGGCCCTCGATCTGGGCGTATCCGGTGATGCCGGCCTTCATCTTTTCCCGGTAGGCAAAATCCGGATAGCTCTCCTTGTACCGCTCGATGTTGGACAGCATCTCCGGCCGGGGACCCACCAGGCTCATCTCGCCCTTCAGCACGTTGAGGAACTGGGGAATCTCATCCATGCGGAAGCGGCGGATCAGCCGTCCGACCCGGGTGATCCGCGGATCGTGGATCGCGGTGGACACCTGATTGTCGTGCAGGGAGGCCTCCACCTTCATGGTCCGGAACTTCCAGATCGTGAACTCCCAGCCCCGGATCGTCAGCCGGGTCTGGCGGAAGAAGACGGGCCCCCCGTCCTCCGCCTTGATGGCCAGGGCGATGATCCCCATGAGCGGGGAGAGCAGAATCAGGGAGAACAGGGAAATGAAGATATCCCCCAGCCGCTTGACCGCCCGCTGATAGAAGGACATCTTGAAGAATTCCATCTCCAGGAAGGGGGCGTCGTCCACGATGGCGGGGCGGGAATTGCACAGGATCGTCTCCTGCAGCTGGGCCTTGCACATGATGTCCTTGCGCAGGTCGTAGCACTGCTTGAGGATGAGGGCCTTGTCCGTCTGCGGAATCTGGCCCAGGAAGACCACCTCGCTGGCGCGGATCCGCTGCCGCAGGTCCGGATCGGTATACAGCGCGCAGTCCGTCACCGTCCACTGCAGCTGATACCGGGCGATCTTGGCCCGCAGGGGCAGCTCCTGATCCGCCTCCCCGATGATCAGCAGCACGGAGCGGGGCGGATGGAAATGGAAATACAGATCGTTGCCCAGGCGGACGAAGAGGATGATCAGCCCCACCTGGAGCACCATGGCCAGCAGCAGATACAGCAGATCCACCCCGAAGAGCACCAGGTGATCATTGTAATTATCGTTGACGTTCATGATCTCCAGCTGCAGATAGGAGACCAGATCGGTGATCACCGTGCCGATGATGAGGGCGGAAATCACGGGCTTGGACTTCTTCCGGCCCACATCGTACCCGCCGTAGACCATGTGCATGGCGATGATCAGGACCATGAAGGTCAGCAGCGTCGTCGCCAGCGTCCGGTTCAGATGGCGCAGGAAGATGTTCGGCACGGAGAGACAGGCAAAAAAAACGGCGGCGAGCATTCCGTACAGCAGAACGGTCATCGCTCCGATCGCCAGATCCGATTTGACCTGGTGAAAGGAACGTGTCTTAATCGCCAAGGAAACCCGCCTCCTCCCTCTCAAGCTACGCATGATATCATAGCAGAAAATCCCTGTCAATTTGTTACAATTCTATCAAATTTAAGGTTTACAAGCCTGCCGGGAAATGGTAAACTACCACTCTGAGCAGATATCTGCTCGCGGTTTTGTCGTGACTTTTTTCGGAGCCTTCCTTTATGAAGGGGCCGCGGGGACGGCGGCGGAAAGGATCCAGATTCATGCTATTCGGAAGAAACCAGCAGCAGGACGCGAACCGGCAGGCTCCGGCCGCGCCGGGATACGGGCAGCAGACCCCGGGGGAGAATCCGGGGCCGAGCTCGCCCTGGGCGGGGATGGGCGGATATCCCACCCAGCCTTCCGGAACGGGATACGCCGGGTATACCCCCGGGAACACCGGGAACTACCCCCCCGCCGGCGCGGGGCAGCCGTCGGGAGGGGCCTGGAACTATCCCCAGGCGGGGACGGGCTATGCCCCGAATCCCCAGGGATACGCGCAGGGAACCCAGCCGGCCGGATACGGCGCCGCCCCGGCGGGCTATGCCGGGACCGCGCAGGGCAGCTATGCCGGGCAGGGGAACTACACCCCCCAGGGCGGCTACGCCGGGTCCGCGCAGGGAAACTATGCCGGGCAGACCGGCTATCCCGGGCAGGCCGGATACGCCGGGCAGGCGCAGGCCGGATACACCGGGCAGGGAAGCTATGCCCCCCAGGGCGGCTATGCGCAGGGCGGCTATGCCGGGCAGACAGGCTATGCCGGGCAGCCCGCCGCGGGGGGATACACCTATCCCCAGGCCGGCGCCTATCCGGGATACAGCCAGATGGGCCGCGTGCCCCAGCCGGGGCAGGGAGGGCCGGCGGATTATCCGGGCCAGATTCCCCTGAACGGCGGCGGGTATGTGCCCCCGGCGGTGCCGGTGAAGAAGCAGCCCTTCGTGTTCCAGAGCTGGATGCTGATCGCCCTGGGCGGGGTGCTGGCGGTGCTCCTGGGCCTGGGCCTGTTCCTGCGGGTGCCGGCGCTGTGCTGGTTGTTCACCGTGCTGGCGGCGGGGTCCATCGCCCTGTTCTGGATCAAGCCCCTGATCTCCGGAAACCGCCGGCTGTGCTATACGATCATTTTTGCCGTGCTGACCGTGGTGGCGCTGCTCAGCGCCCTGGGCGTGCTCAATCCCCGGGACCGGCAGCGGACCCCCTCTCCGGAGGCGGGCGCCAGCGGGCAGACGGCGACCGCCTCCGCCGCCTCGGGCGGACAGGGGACGAATTTCTCCGGCGCCGGAACCGTGGCGCAGGAGCCGACCCTGGCGCCGGCCACGCCGACGCCGGCGCAGGACGACACCTCCACGGTGGACCGGCTGGACAGCTTCTTCCGCTACTGGGCGGCCAACCGGCAGGACGAGATGCTGATGCTGTGCTCGCCCTCCTGGCAGAGCTCGGCGGATGAGCCCAAAACGGCGCTGTTCCACCTGATCGCGAACCGGACGCCCCTGGATTACACCATCGAAAAGGTTTCCGGCACCAGCGAGGACAGCTCCCGCACGGTGACGGTCACCGCCACCATCGACCGGAACAACGGCAAGGATCCGGTGAAATACCGGCTGAACGTGCTGATGGTCAGGGAAGCGGACGAGTGGTATGTGGATCCCCAGAGCCTCAAGACCTATGAGGAGGCGGAGACGCCGGATCCCGCGCTGGCGGCGACGGACACCCCGTCCCCGGAGCCCCTGGTCAACGCCGCCACGGTGCTGTACTACAACCCGGACGGGGGCCAGAAGTATCATCTGGATCCCAACTGCAAGAGCACCCATGCGAAATTCCTCCCCTTCAAGGGTCATTTCACCTACGGGGAGATCAATGACGACGCGTACAAGAACCTGAGCCCGTGCAACGTGTGCGCGGCGCCGCTCCGCCCATGACGGAAATGGCGCGGCTGGCGGCCCGGCTGCATCCCCTGCCGGAGGGCGACTGCCTGATCGGACTCAGCGGCGGGGCGGATTCGGTGGCCCTGCTGTATCTGCTGCTTCCCCTGCGGGAGGCGGGGCGGATCCGGCTGGGGGCGGTCCATGTGAACCACGGGCTGCGCGGCGCGGAATCCGACGCGGACGAGGCCTTCGTCCGCGGGCTGTGCGAAGGGCTGCGGGTTCCCCTGCGGACCGAGCGCCCGGACCTGGGCGGCCGGAGCGATGAAAACACGGCCCGGCAGGCCCGGTACGCGGCCTTCGCCCGGGCGATGCGGGAAACCGGCGCCGGCACGCTGGTGCTGGCGCATCAGCGGGACGACCAGGCGGAAACCTTTCTCCTGCGCCTGCTGCGGGGCGCCGGCCCGGAGGGGCTGGCGGCCATGCGGGCCCGGGAGGAGCGGGACGGATACCTGCTGCTGCGCCCGATGCTGGACATCTCCGGCGCGGAGCTGCGCTCGGCCCTGCGGGAGGCCGGCCTCCCCTGGCGGGAGGACAGCAGCAACCGGGAGGACCGCTATCTGCGGAACCGGATCCGGCGGGACCTGCTCCCCCGGATGGAGGAGATGGCGCCGGGAGCCGGCGCAAGGATCGCCCGGGCGGCGGAGCTGATCGGGCGGGACGGGGACACCCTGGCGGCGGAGGCGGAGCAATTCCTGCGGGAGCGGCTCGGCCCGGAGGGCCTGGAGACGGACGCCCTGCGGGAGCTGCCGGAAGCCCTGCGGGTCCGGACGCTGCGGATGTGGTGGCGCCGGGAGGGACCCCGGCTGGACGAGCGGGCGCTGAGCTATGAGCAGACCGCGCGGCTGGCGGGCCTGGCGGAGGCGCCCCGGGGAACCATCATCAATCTTCCCGGGGGCTGGCGGGCCCGGCGGGAAAAGCGGACCCTGCGCCTGATGACGCCGGGGGACCGGACGCGGAACAACCGGCCGGCCCGGCGGAGCGGCGGGGCCGAACCGGCGCCGGGGACGGAGAATCCCCGGAGAGAAGGAAACGAAGAAAACCCAAAGGAGATCCTGACCGGAATCCCGGCAGGACAGCGGAAAGAGGAGCAGCATGATTGACGCAAACGGAACCATTTATCAGGACCTGACCCGGATTCTGGTGACCCGGGAGGAAATCGCGGCGAAGGTGAAGGAACTCGGGGGGATCCTGACGGAGAAATACCGGGGCAAGGCGCCGGTCATGGTCTGCATCCTGAAGGGCGGCGCGGTCTTCTTCACGGATCTGGTCCGGGAGATCGACCTTCCCCTGAGCATGGAGTTCATGGCGATCTCCAGCTACGGCAGCGCCACGAAGACCAGCGGCGTGGTGAAGGTGGTGAAGGACCTGGACAACGACATCGTCGGGAAGGATGTCATCATCGTGGAGGACATCGTGGACTCCGGCGTGACGCTGAATTACCTGCAGGGCATGCTGAAGCACCGCGGCGCGGCCTCCATCTGCATCGTGACGCTGCTGGACAAGCCCGCCCGGCGCCGGGTGCCGGATCTGAAGGTGGATTACAGCTGCTTCAACATCCCGGACGAGTTCGTCGTGGGCTACGGGCTGGATTACGACCAGGCGTACCGGAATCTGCCGGACATCGGCGTGCTGAGCCCGAGAGTGTACGAGAAGAAATGAGGAGGAACCATCCTTGAAGAAGAACAGAGGGATTGCGGGATATCTGGCGCTGCTGGGCACCCTGCTGCTGATCGCGGTTCTGCTGAACGGCGGGCTGAATCAGACGGTGTCCAAGCGGATCGAGTATCCCGAGCTGCTGTCCATGATCGACAGCGGGAAGGTGGCCCGGGTGGCGATCCGGAACAACTCCCTGGTGGGCCTGAAGAAGAACACCACGGTGTCCAGCCTGGCCTTCCCGGAGAATGATTTTGATTTCGAGACCACCATCGGCAGCGATTTCCTGCAGACGGTGCGCATCATGGAGGCCAACAAGCGGGGCGTCGATCCGGAAACGGTTTCCGTCCACGATCTGGGCTTCAGCGTCGAATACCGGGCGCCGGTGAACATTCCCTGGTGGTATGAGTTCATCCCGTACCTGATCATGCTGGCGCTGATGGCGGCCTTCTGGATCTTCATGCTCCGCTCCCAGAACGGCATGGGCGGCCGGGGAGTCATGAACTTCTCCCGGAGCCGGGCGAAGCTGGCGGATCAGACGAAGAACCGGATCACCTTCGCGGACGTGGCCGGCGCGGAGGAAGAAAAGGAAGAGCTGGCCGAGATGGTCGACTTCCTGAAGAACCCGAAGGGCTATTCCGAAATGGGCGCCCGGATTCCCAAGGGCGTGCTGCTGGTCGGCCCGCCCGGAACCGGCAAGACGCTGCTGGCCAAGGCCGTGGCCGGGGAGGCGGGGGTTCCCTTCTTCTCCATCAGCGGCAGCGACTTCGTGGAGATGTTCGTCGGCGTCGGCGCCAGCCGGGTGCGGGACCTGTTTGACCAGGCGAAGAAGGTGGCCCCGGCCATCGTCTTCATCGACGAGATCGACGCCGTGGGCCGGCACCGCGGGGCGGGCCTGGGCGGCGGGCACGACGAGCGGGAGCAGACCCTGAACCAGCTGCTGGTGGAGATGGACGGCTTCGCCGTCAACGAGGGGATCATCGTCATGGCGGCCACCAACCGCCGCGACATTCTGGATCCGGCGCTGATGCGGCCCGGCCGGTTCGACCGGCAGGTGACGGTCAACTATCCGGATCAGGACGGCCGCGTGGCCATCCTGAAGGTCCACAGCCGGGGCAAGCCCCTGGCGGCGGACGTGGATCTGAACAACATCGCGAAGCGCATGCCCTACGCCACGGGCGCGGATCTCGAAAACGTGATGAACGAGGCCGCGATCCTGGCCACCCGGTCCCGGCAGAAGGAGATCAGCCAGCAGCTGCTGGTGGACGCCATCGCCCGGGTCCAGATGGGGCCGGAAAAGAAGAGCCACCGCGTCAATGAGCAGGACCGCCGCATGGTGGCGTACCATGAGGGCGGCCACGCCATCATCGGGCATCTGCTGCCCGGATGCGACGACGTGCACCTGATCACCATCGTGCCCCGGGGCATGGCGGCCGGCCACACGCTGGCCCTGCCCGCGGAGGAGCATGACAACATGAGCCGCACGCAGCTGACGGACCAGCTGGCCATGATGCTGGGCGGCCACGCCGCGGAGGAGGTCTTCCTCGGCGAGATCTACACCGGCTCCTCCAGCGACCTGAAGCGGGCCACGGAGATCTGCCGGAAGATGGTGACCCAGTTCGGCATGAGCGACGAGATCGGCACCGTGTACCTGGGCAGCGACCAGGAGGTCTTCGTCGGCATGGAATTCGGCCAGAGCCGCGAATACAGCGAGGAGGTGGCCGCCCGGATCGACCGGGAGGTCAGCCGCATGCTGGAGAAGGCCTATGACCGGGCCCGCCAGATCCTCCGGGAGAACCGGGAACGGATGGAGATGCTGGTGGAGGCCCTGCTGAAGCAGGAAACCCTGAACCGGGCGGAATTCGTGGCGCTGATGGATCAGGGCATCATGCCCACCGGCGACACGGCGGACAAGCCCCGGGAACTGAAGGAGATCCTGAAGGACGCGCCCGCGGAGCAGCCGGAGGACAAGCCGGCGGAGACGCCGGAGAACCCCGGAACGGAAGGGACGGAGGAGACCCCCGCGAAAATGCCGGAGGGCTTCCATCCCGCGCCGGAGAAAGACACCACCGAATATCTGAACGACTGAGCCCCCGGGTCAGCGTGCCCGGAAAAGGCGGCGGATCCGGCGGAGAGGAGCATCCCCTCCGCCGCCGCGCCGCTTCGGGGGAATCCCGGAGGAAAGATTGGAATACAGCATAAAGGAAAGGAGGGGGAACGGCATGGCGGACGGAAACGGAAGAACCCGCCGGGCGGCGAAGTATGAGGAAGCGCCGGAGCGGGTGAGCCAGGCGGCGCAGCGGATGCAGGCGGCTCCGGGCCAGGGCGTTCCGCCCTCCCCCATTCCCCAGGCCGGCGGGGAGAACTACCCCCCGATGACCCGGGAGGAGCAGATGTATCTGCAGCAGCAGGAATACGCCCGGCAGCAGGCGATGCAGCAGGAATACCTGCGGCAGCAGGCCATGCAGCAGGAGTACCTGCGCCAGCAGCAGGCCTATCAGCAGGAGCAGCACCGCCGCCGCCGGCAGCAGGAGGAGCGGAACCGCGTTTCCTCCGAGACCTCGCGGCACGGAGCGCTCCGGGGATACACGGGGGAGATTCCCGTTCCCGGCGGCAGCGGTGCCGCGGCGGCGGCGCCGAAGAAAAAGAGCCGCGCCGGGCTGATCACGGCCCTGGTGCTGCTGGCCGGAGTGATCGGAACCGGGGGCTTCTTCGGCATCCGGTCCTATCTGCGCACGAAGGAGATCCACGACACGGTTTCCCCCTATGACAATCTGTTCGTGCCGGGGGTGTACGTGGACGGCATCAACCTGGGCGGCATGACCCCGGAGCAGGGGCTGAACACCGTGCAGAGCCAGATCCAGCAGCGGAACGACGCGTGGCACGTGACCCTGACCTGGCAGGGCGCCCAGATGGCGCAGATCAACGCCGGCATGCTGGGCATGAGCGTGGATATCGGCCAGGTGCTGAACGAGGCCTGGGCCCAGGGGCATACCGGAACCGAGGAGGAGCGCTTCGCGGCCATGGACGCGCTGCGGGAGACGCCCTACGAGGCCTTCACGGCCACCCCCAGCGGGGACACCTCCGTGATTGACAACGTGCTGGCCCAGGTCAAGAGCCAGATCGACACCCAGGCGGTGAACGCCCGGCTGCTGAGCTTTGATCCCACCCAGGCCTATCCCTTCTCCTTCCAGGAGGAATCCAGGGGCCTGCGGCTGGATACGGCGGAGCTGCGGGAGGAGCTGTACCACATGGTGGCCACCATGACCAGCGGATCGGTGGAGCTGCAGCCGGAGACGGTGGAGCCCGACACGAAGCTGGTGGACCTGCAGAAGCATTACATGCTCCGGTCCTCGGTCTACACCCCCATCTCCACCTCCTCGACGGACGAGCGGAACAACAATATCCGGCGATCCTTCGAATTCATCAACGGATACGTGCTGGATCCCGGCGCCCAGTTCAGCTTCAACAACGTGGTCGGGCAGCGGACGGAGGCCAACGGCTTCTATCCCGCCATTGAGTACGCCTACGGGGAGCATGTGATGGGCATCGGCGGCGGCGTCTGCCAGGCCAGCACCACCGTCTATCAGGCGGCGGTCTGCGCGGGCCTCCAGATCGTGAAGCGGGAGCCCCATTCCGACGCGGTGAACTATACCGAATACGGCAAGGACGCCACAGTCTACTGGGTCAACAAGCGGAAGATCGACCTGGTCTTCAAGAACAACACGGAGCAGCCGATTTACATGGTCGCCGCCGTGCAGCAGGACCCCAGCAACAAGCGCCGGCTGATCGCGAAGGTCATGATGTACGGCGAGGACATGGGCGACGTCCGGTATGAGATCGAGTGCAAGACCGTGCAGGAGCTGGATCCGCCGGAGAAGCCGGTCTATGTGAAGGACAAGGACGCCACCTACGTGACCTACACGGATCAGGAGAAGAGCGTTTCCAAGGCCAAGCCCGGCTACGTGGTGGAGAGCTACCGCGTCAAGTACAGCGGCAACACGGAGCTGGAGCGGGTGATGCTGTACAGCGACACCTACACCCCCAAGCCGGAGCGGATCTACGTCGGCGTGACGCGCCGGGGGAACTGAGCCCCGGCGCCGCCCGCCGCGGCCGGAGGGAGGAAGCGGGGGAGAAGCTCCCGGACAAAAATACAGCGCCCCGTATCGCAGTGGATACGGGGCGCTTTCGCGCGTTCCGGGATCCGATTTGGGATCAGGCCTTGCCGTCGCAGCCGAGGACGTCCACGATCTTGTGGGCCACCATGTCCTTCACGGCCTGGCGGGCGGGCTTCAGATACTGCCGGGGATCGAAATGATCCGGATGCTCCGCGAAATACTTCCGGATGCTGGCGGTCATGGCCAGGCGGATGTCGGAGTCGATGTTGATCTTGCAGACCGCCATGGTCGCGGCCTGGCGCAGCTGCTCCTCGGGGATGCCGATGGCGCCGGGCATGTTGCCGCCGTACTGATTGATCTGCTCCACGAACTGCTGGGGCACGGAGGACGCGCCGTGCAGCACGATGGGGAAGCCGGGCAGGCGGCGGGAGCACTCCTCCAGCACGTCGAACCGGAGCTGGGGCTTGGTGCCGGGCTTGAACTTGTAGGCGCCGTGGCTGGTTCCGATGGCGATGGCCAGGGAGTCGCACCCGGTGCGGGTCGCGAAGTCCTCCACCTCTTCGGGATGGGTGTACATGGCCTTGTCGGCATCCACGGAAACCTCGTCCTCCACGCCGGCCAGGGTTCCCAGCTCGGCCTCGACGACGACGCCGTGATCATGGGCGTATTCCACGACCCGGCGGGTCAGGGCGATGTTCTCCTCATAGGGCTTGGAGCTGGCGTCGATCATGACGGAGGTGAAGCCGCCGTCGATGCAGTCCTTGCAGAGCTCGAAGGAATCGCCGTGATCCAGGTGCAGGGCGATCGGGATGTCCGGATAATTCTCGGCCGCGGCCCTGACCAGGTGCACCAGGTAGTTGTGATTGGCATAGGCCCGGGCGCCCTTGGACACCTGCAGGATGACGGGAGCCTTCAGCTCGCCGGCCGCCTCGGTGATGCCCTGAACGATTTCCATATTGTTGACGTTGAACGCGCCCACGGCATAGCCGCCGGCATAGGCCTTCTTGAACATTTCAGTTGTGGTAACAATGGGCATGGGAAAGACCTCCTCCATCAAAGATGGGAACAGTATACCACATCCTGCCCGATCTGGAAAGGTGAAAATTTCGCTTGACAAAAGGGCGAATTTCAGTATACTTATCCGGGTGAGCACTTCAGCGCGGATGGAGAGTTGGCTGAGTGGTCTAAGGCGCACGACTGGAAATCGTGTGTGGGGTGATACCTCACCTAGGGTTCGAATCCCTAACTCTCCGCGGGGGATGCAGGCTTCTGCATCCCCGTTTTGTTTTTTATCCGGAAGGGAGGACGGCATGCGCAGAATCATCCTTTTTGGGGCCGCGGCGGCGCTGCTTTTCCTGTGCCTTTCCGGCGCGGCCGGGGCGGAGGAAGCCTTCCGGCTGGCGGTTCCGGACATCGCGGGCTTCCAGAGCAACCCCCTGACGGTCACGGCCCCGGAGGCCGGAACGGTCACCCTGCGGGTGCTGGACGAGACCACGGAATACCGGGTGATCGAAAAGGAGGTCCCGGCCGGAAAGAGTCAGATCCTCTGGGACGGCCTGGGATGGAACGAGGAGCGCCTGGCCCGGAAGGATTTCCGGATCGCGGCGGTGCTGCGGGGGGAATCCGGCCGGGAATACGCCTGCGAGGCGACGGCGCACATGCTGCCCTCCCTGCAGGCGATCCTCTTCGCCCTGCCCAGCGATCCGGCGGTGTATCCGGAGGAGCAGGGGGACTGGTTTCTGGAATACCGGCTGCTGTACACGGATCAGCTGACCGCGGAGTTCTATGACGGGGAGACGGGGGAGCTGGTCTGGACCTCCTCCCGCCCGGCGAAGGGCGGACGGGTGAACCGGGTTTCCTACGCCCTGCTGACCGGGAAGCGGGCCCTGGAGCCCGGGGGATACCGGGTCCGGGTGTACGGGCAGCAGCACCCCGCCAACGCGAAGGAATTCGCCCTGGAGGTGCGGGATGGCAGGCGCCCGGTGCTGCCCCTGCAGGTGACCGGGGACATCATGCCCTCCCGGACGGATTCGGAGGCGGACATCTGGGCGAAGATGATCGCCCCGGCCACGGTGATCGACATCCGGAACGTGGCGCACCAGCGGGTCTATGCCGAACCGAATGCAGCCAGCCGGGTGCTGGGCACGCTGCACGGCCAGAGCCAGTGCCTGTCCGTGCTGGAGATTCAGGAGAAATGGGTCCGCGTCAGCGCGTGGAACCACGAGCGCGGCGCGCCGGTGGAGGGCTGGGTGCCCCGGAGGGTGCTGAAGGTGGTGCAGCCCCGGACGGAATACGGCCTGCTGGTGGACAAGAAGGCCCAGACCCTGACCCTGTTCCGCGAGGGGAAGATCGTGGACACCCTGCTGGTTTCCACCGGAAGGATGACGAAGGGCGAACTGTATCAGGAAACCGCCGCGGGCAGCTTCCTGACGGACGAGCACATGAGCGATTACTCCAGCAACGGGCTGAAATACGATTTCGTGATCCGCTATGACGGGGGCAATCTGCTGCACCAGATTCCGTATGCCTGGAACGAGAGCGGAAAGAAGGAAATGAACCCCGGGGAGATGTACCTGGGCACCAAGGCCTCCCACGCCTGCATCCGGATCCAGGAAAAGCCGGGGGCGTCCGGGCTGAATGCCTACTGGTTCTGGACCCATCTGCCCTATCACACCCGGGTCATCGTGCTGGACGATCCGGAGGAGCGGGAGAAGCTGGAAACGCTGGTGACCGGGAACACCCCGGACCTGACCGAGGGGCTGAAGCAGGCCTGGCAGGTGGAGCCGGAGACCGGGGACCGCTCCGTGACGATCACCTTCGGCGGGGACACGGTGCTGGGCGGCCGGGAAAGCTATTACGGCCTGGCGGAGGGGCTGCCGGCCTTCCTGGAGCGGGAGGGAAGGACATGGCCCTTCTCCGGGCTGCAGGAGATCTTCCAGGCGGACGACCTGACCGTCGTCAACCTGGAATGCGTGCTGAAGGCGGACGGGGAAGGCGAGGACCTGACCCGGCCCTGGCGCTTCCGGGGCCTGCCGGAATACGCGAAGGCCCTGACCGAGGGGGGCGTGGACCTGGTCAACCTGGCCAACAACCACACCGTGGATTACGGGGAGGCGGGCTATGCCGCCACCCGGGAGGCCCTGGAGGGGGTCGTTCCCTTCTGCGGCAACGGGCAGAACACCGTGCTGGAAATCCGGGGGATCCGGTTCGGCTTCGGCGGATGCCGGGAAACCACCTATAAGGAGAACCCGGGCATCATCGCGGAGGACATTCAGGAGCTGCGGGAGCAGGGCGCGGAATACGTCATCTATCAGTGCCACTGGGGCACGGAATACGCGGAGAACCACAACGTGCTGCAGGAGGCCATGGCCCGGGCCTGCCGGCGGGCCGGGGCGGACCTGGTGATCGGGCATCATCCCCACGTCGTGCAGGGGCTGGACCGGATCGACGGCATGCCGGTGGTCTACAGCCTGGGCAACCTCTGCTTCGGGGGCACGGTGAAGCTGACCACCTATGACGCCCTGCTGGTGCAGGCGGTGTTCAGCCCGGACAGCGCGGATCATCCGCTGACGCTGCGGCTGATTCCGATCCTGACCACCTCCTCCGCCGGAAAGAAGGTCAACGACTACCGCCCCGTGCCCGCCGCGGAGGCGGACGCGCTGCGGATCCTGAAAAAGGTGCAGCGGGACACGCCCCGCCTCCTGACGGAATGGGCGATCCTGGATTACTGAGCCAAAGCGAAAGCCCCGCCTCGCGGCGGGGCTGCGTTTTTTTCCGGGGTCAGGGCAGAAAGGTATACAGCTGGCATTCCAGCCGCCCGTTGTACAGGCGGCGCTTTTTGTCCGCCCGGCGGCCACAGGCCTTCTCAAAGGAGGGATCCGAGGAGATGGCGCACAGCGCCCAGGTGGGATGCCGGTCCCGCAGCCGGGCCAGATCCCGGTACAGCTTCCGGCAGGATTCCTGATCCCCCAGCCGCTCGCCGTAGGGCGGGTTGCAGAGGAAGACGCCGCCCTCCTCTTCCAGGGTCACCTCCTGCAGCGGCATGACCGTCAGGTCCACCCGGCCCTCCAGCCCGGCCTGCCGCAGATGGCGCCGGGCCAGCTCGATCGCCTCCGGATCCACGTCGGATCCGGCGATGCCCCGGATCCGGTCCGGCTCCCCCTGGGCCAGCACCTGCTCCCGCAGGCGGCGCCCTTCCTCCCGGGGGAAGAAGGTAAACTGCTCCATCGCGAAGGAGCGGAGCCCGCCCGGCGCCAGATGCCCCATGCGGAGGGCGGCCTCGGCCAGCAGGGTTCCCGTGCCGCAGCAGGGATCATACAGGGGCATCCCGGGCCGCCAGGGGCTGAATTCCACCAGCGCCGCGGCCAGCGTCTCCCGCAGGGGCGCCTCCCCGTTCCAGGTCCGGTATCCCCGCCGGGACAGGGAGGAGCCGGAGGTATCCAGCAGAATCCGCACCGTGTCGGAATGCACGCTGATGTGCACCGGGAAGGAGGCGCCCTTCTCGGGGAACAGGGTCCGGCCCCGGCGGGCCTTCAGCCGCTCGAGGATCGCCTTCTTGGAGATGGACTGGCAGTCCCGGGGGCTCATCAGCCGGCTCCGGGCGCACTGCGCGGTGACCAGGAAGGCCTCGGTGCCGTCCGCCAGGGTTTCCCAGGGAACGGAGGACACCAGCTGGAACAGATCCTCAAAGGAGAGGCAGGGGGCTTCCGCCAGCACCAGATAGACCCGGTCGCTGAAGCGGAGGCGCAGGTTGCAGAGGTACGCGTCCAGCGCCGTGCCCCGGAAGCGGACCAGGCCGTTTTCCGCCCGGACCTCCCGCAGGCCCAGGCGCTTCAGCTCGCCCGCGATGGCGCCCTCCAGGCCGAAGGCGGCGGCCGCCGCGCAGGAGAAGATTCTTTCACCCATGATGAAACGGTTTCCTTTCCGTCAGGCTGCGCGGCCGGATGCGCCGCGCCGGCCGGAGCGGGAACCGTCCCGCGGGACGGAGGCTCCGGATCCTTCCAAGTTTACCGATTTTTCCCTTCCCTGTAAACCCCCGGCTTGATTTTCCGCGGCCGGTTGGATATAATTGGAGAGCACGCAAATTCCGGAAGGAGGAATACCTGATGAAACTGATTATCGCGATCGTGCAGGACGAGGATTCATCCCGGCTGCTGACGGGGCTGATGAACAAGGGCTTCGGGGTCACCAAGCTGGCGACCACGGGCGGATTCCTGCGGGCCGGAAACACGACGCTCCTCATCGGCGTGGAGGACGACAAGGTGCCGGAGGCGATCTCGGCGATCGAATCCGTCTGCAAGAGCCGGAAGCAGCTGACCGCGGCCAGCACCAGCACGGTGGGCGTTTCCGCGGGCGGCTTTGTGCCCTTCCCCGTGGAGGTCACCGTGGGCGGCGCGACCCTCTTCGTGCTGTCGGTGGATCAGTTTATGAAGGTTTGACATGATTCCGCTGGATGCGTTTTTGCCGCAGGGGGAAGCCATCGCCGCCCTGAAGCGGCAGATCCGGGAGAACCGGCTGACCCACGCGCTGCTGATCTCCGGGGAGGCGGGCGTGGGGAAGTGGACCCTGGCGCGGACCGCCGCGGCGGCCCTGCTGTGCGAGGGGGATCCCACCGGTCCGCGGCCCTGCGGCGCCTGCCGGGCCTGCGAGCAGATGGAGAATCTGTCCCATCCGGATCTGATTGTGATGCAGAAGGGGGAGCCCCTGGCTCCCACGGAAACCAAAACGGTGATCCCGGTCACCGATGTGGAGGAAATGATCCGCAGGCTCAGCCTCCGCGGCTTTCAGAATGACCGGCACTGTGTGATCATCCGGCACGCGGAGGATATGAACGAGGCCGCGCAGAACAAGCTGCTGAAAACGCTGGAAGAACCTCCGGAAGGGACGTTCTTTCTCTTGACGTGCGTCCATACGGAGCGGCTGCTGCCGACGATCGTCAGCCGGTGCCGCCCCCTGAAGCTGCACGCCTGGCCGGCGGAATCGGTGGCGGGGGTGCTGCGGGACCACGGCTTCGCCGGGGAGAAGGCCGCCGAGGCGGTCCGGGAATCCGGAGGTTCCTTCGGCCGCGCGCTGCGGATGATGGAGGATGAGGACTACTGGACATTCCGCGCGGAGGCGATCCGGGATTTTCTGGGCTGCGAAAGACGCAGCGACATTTTTTCCATCGCTGCCCGGTGGAAGGACCGGAAGGGCGAGACGGACGCGCTGTTCTCCGTGCTGGAATCGGTTTTCAGCCGGATGATGCGCACCTCCCTGGGGATCGCCGGAGCCGGGGAGAAGATTCCGGACTGTCCGGAAAAATGGCAGCGCTTTGCCGCCCGGGCCGGGGCGGAGGATTATGTGAAGGTGCTTGACGCGCTGAGCCTGGCCCGGAAGAGGACGATGTCCTCCGTTCCGTTTCAGGCGGCGGCGGAACAGTTGATTTTATCGCTCATGGAGGCTGTGGATAGATGATCAGTGTGGCGGGAATCCGGTTTCAGCAGGACGGAAAAATGATCTGGTATGACGCGGGGGAGCTGGAGCCCGCGGTGGGGGACTACGTGGTGGCGGAAACCGGACGGGGCATGGAGCTGGGCGAGGTGATCGTCGCCGTCCGGGAGGTCGAGGAGGAACAGGCGGCCGCCGGGCTGCCCCGGATCGTCCGGATCGCCACCGGGAAGGATATCCAGCAGGCGACCGACAACCGGAACCGGGAGCGGGAGGCCTATCAGGTCTGCCAGCGCAAGATCGCGGAGCACAAGCTGGAGATGAAGCTGGTGTCCGTGGAAACGATGTTCGACAACAGCCGGATGATCTTTTATTTCACCGCCAACGGCCGGGTGGATTTCCGCGGCCTGGTGAAGGATCTGGCGTCCACCTTCCGGACCCGGATCGAACTGCGCCAGATCGGCGTCCGGGACGAGGCGAGAATGCTGGGGGGCCTGGGCCCCTGCGGCCGGCCGATCTGCTGCGGCGCCTTCCTGAACGATTTCCAGCCCGTGTCCATCAAGATGGCCAAGGAGCAGAACCTGTCCCTGAACCCGACGAAGATCAGCGGCGTCTGCGGCCGGCTGATGTGCTGCCTCAAATATGAGCAGGATCAGTATGAGCAGACCCGGAAGCGCATGCCCCGGGTGGGCCGGGAGGTCGTGACGCCGGACGGAAACGGCACGGTGGTGGACCTGAACATTGTGAAGGAAACCGTGTCCGTCCGCATCCCCAACGGGGACGGCACGGAGATCCGGTCCTATCCCCTGGAGCAGATTTCCCGTCCCGGCGCTCCCGCCCCCGCGCAGGAGGCGGCGCCGGCCGTGAATCCGCCGGAGGAGGGGAGCCCGGCGGAGACGCCGGAGATGGAGACCACGGAATCCGCGGAGGTTCCGGCGGCCCCGGAGAGCGCCGGAGAGGCGCCCCGGGCGGAGGCGGAGCCGGAGCGGACGGAGAGCCGCCCGGAGACCCTGCGCCGCAGGAGAAACCGGCCGGAGAAGCCCCGGGAGAACGGGAACGCCGGCGGGAATCCGAATTCCAATCCGACCCCGCGCTTCGGCCCGGGGGCGGCCCGGAAGGAAGGCCGGCCGGAGAACGGCCGGAACGCGGGCGGCGACCGCCCGCCCCGGAACCGGGACAACGGGAAGGGAAAGGGCGCGCCGAAGGACCGGAAGCTGGGCCAGCCGGTGCGCCGGGAGAACCCCGACCGGGAGCGGGAGAACGGCGCGGAGGTCCTCCCGGAGACGGGAAGGACCCCGGAAAAGCGGGCGCCGCGGAATCCGGCAAGGGAGAACCGCGCGGCCCGCAAGCCGGAGGGAAGCAATCCGCCCGCTCCGGCCGCGGAAAACAGCCAGCCCGCCGCGAAGCCGAAACGCGCCAGCGGATGGGCGGACGCGGTGGAGAAGGCGCTGAAGGCCGCCGATTCGTAAGCGGAACCACAGGCATTTGAACAAATGCTCAAATGCTTCAAACGCGATGGAAATCCACCGAATCGGACATTTTTCGGCAAAAACCCTTGCAATTTGCGCGGGAATGGATATAATAGTCCTATATCCGATGACGGATGAAAACGAAATGGAGGGTGAATTCAATGGCATATCAGATTTCTGACGAGTGCATCGCCTGCGGCGCCTGCGCTGCGGAGTGCCCGGTGAGCGCAATTTCTGAGGGAGACGGCAAGTACGTGATCGACGCGGATACCTGCATCGAGTGCGGCGCCTGCGCGGAAACCTGCCCGGTCGGAGCTCCTGCCCAGGCCTGATGGTTTGTTTCCCCCAAAACACCCCGGCGGTTCGCCGGGGTGTTTTTTGGGTGTGCCGGCGGGGGAGTTCCGCCGCGGCTTGCCGGGAAGCCGGCCGCGCCGCCCGGGCGCTCCGCTCCCCGTTCCGGCCGGAGCCGCCCCGCCGGCCCCGCGGAAGCACAAAAAAAACCTCCGGTCAAACCGGAGGCCTGTACACCATTAGGGACTCGAACCCTAGACACCCTGATTAAGAGTCAGGTGCTCTACCAACTGAGCTAATGGTGCTCATCGTCCGCTCAAGCGAACAGGTGCTATTATACTCATTTTTCCGCCCCTGTCAAGCCCGTTTTTCAAAACTTTTTCCGCCCCGCCTTTTTCCTGTTCCGTCCATCCGCCCCGGACCGGAGGGGAATCCATCCTTTTTATGCCTTGCGCGCTTTCGCACTTTCTGATAGAATATACAGGGTGACAGAAATTCTCCTCAGCGAAGGAATATCCGTTTGAAAAGGAGCGAGCATATGCTTCCCTTTCTGAAAAGGATGATCCAGGACGCGCCTCCGGATCAGCTGATCGCTTGGCTGCAGTATACGGCCTTCGATGAGCTGTTTGTTATCCATTTGAAGGACGGCACCTACGAGACCCGGTATCATTCCGCCGGAAAGTTTTATGCTCCGGCGCTGAACGACAGCTTTCGCCAGCTGGTCAACTATGCTTCCGCGCACATGGTGCACCCGGAGGACCGGGAGGCGCATCTTGCCCTGATGGATCCGGATACCCTGGAACAGCGGCTGGAGGCGGAAGGCGGCATCCTCGTCGGAGAGATCCGATACGAGGGGATGAACGGAAACTGGCACCTGATGCAGCACCTGCTGGTCAGCGGGGAGCAGTTCGGCCTTCCGGCGGGGGAGGTTCATTTCTATATCTATGATATCCCGGAGATCCGGGAACGGGTGGTGGGACAGCGTGAGGAATCCCGGGCCGCCTCGGAGCGGGTCCGGAACCGCATGCCGGAACTGCTGACGGAATCCGCCTTCCTGGAGATGTGCGCCGAACGGATCCGGCAGGACACCGGGTCCTGGTGCGTGATCGCGGTGGACATCAAGTACTACAAGCTCTTCAAGGACCTGAACGGGCGGCGGAAGGGCGAAAAGCTGCTGGTCCGGTGCGGCGAGGTGCTGCGGCAGGCGGCGGAGCGCCTGAACGGGCTGGCCTGCTATCGCGGACAGGACGAGTTCGGAATCTATCTTCCCTTCGACCGGGGGGAAATCGACCGGATCTACTCGGACATGTTCGCGGAGATCGACGCGCTGAGCACCATCAACGGATTCTATCCCATTTTCGGCATCTGCCTCACGGACGACAGGGAAGCCGACGCCATCGAGATGTTCAACCGGGCGGCGCTGACCGCCGAGGAAATCAAGGACGATCTGAGACATCATATCCGGCTTTACAATCCAGAACTGCATGAGCGCCACGTGGAGGAATTCCGGATCCTGAGCGAATACCGGAAGGCCCTGAAAAGCGGCGCCATCACCTTCTGCCTCCAGCCCCAGGTTCATGTGGCCACCCGGCGCATCGTCGGCGCGGAATCCCTGGCGCGCTGGAAGCTGGAGGACGGCACCTATATCTCCCCGGCGCGCTTCATTCCCGTGCTGGAAAAATACGGCGTGGTGACGGAACTGGACATCCGGATCTGGGAGCAGGTCTGCGCGTGGCTCCGGGATGTGCAGGACCGGGGAATCCGGCCCGTGCCGATATCCGTCAACGTCAGCCGGATCGACATCGCCTCCGTCGACGTGCCGTCCATTCTCAGCCGCCTGATTGAGAAATATCACCTGACGCCGGATCTGCTGAAGGTGGAGATCACCGAATCCGCCTACGCCGGCGACGCGGCCCGGGTTCAGGCGACGATTTCGGCGCTGCGGGAAAAGGGCTTCCAGGTCTTGATGGATGATTTCGGCAGCGGGTATTCCTCCCTGAACATGCTCCGCTCCATCAGCGTGGACGT
This sequence comes from uncultured Eubacteriales bacterium, assembly GCA_900316415.1. Taxonomy (GTDB): domain Bacteria; phylum Bacillota; class Clostridia; order Christensenellales; family Aristaeellaceae; genus Aristaeella. Next base: position 4,757 of record ONCV01000016.1, on the reverse strand, counting down.
GATCAAGCTGGATGCCCAGTTCCTTCACTTCTCCCCCGGGGAGGAGCGGCGGGGAATCAATATTCTGGAATTCGTGATCAACCTGACCAAATCCCTGGGCATGCCCATCATCGTCGAGGGAGTGGAAACCCGGGAGCTGATCCAGTTCCTGTGGGACATGGGCTGCCAGTACATGCAGGGCTACTATTACTATCGGCCCATGCTCGCTGAACAGTTTGAAAACCTGCTGGAGAACCCCCTCCTGATCGACCATCAGGGCATCGTCGCCCGGCGGAACCTGCAGCTGCACACCCGGGAATTCCTGGATGAGAACACCTATTCGGACGCGATGCTGAACAATATCCTGGGCCCGGTGGCGTACTACAGCCGCCGCGGGGACAATCTGGATATCGTGCGGTACAATCAGCAGTTCATCGAGCTGATCGATCTGGATACCGAAACCATGGAGCAGCGCAGGATGCATATTCAGCAGTTCTTCTATCCGGAGGACCGGAAGAAGTTTTTCGACATGCTGGATCATGCCGCCGCCGACCGGATCAACGGCGCCAACGGCCTGTTCCGGGTATTCAAGCCCAACGGGGCCATCTTCTGGATGCAGCTTCATGTCTATCTGCTGCGGGAGCGCGGGGACGAGCAGGTTTTCTACGGCTCGGCCCGGGACATGACGGAGCTGCAGTACGTCAATCAGGACCTGCCGGGAGCCTACTATCGGACGAGCCTGAAGGACGGATACGAGTTCCGGTATATCAGCGAAAACCTGGAGAAGATGATCGGCTTCTCACGGGCGGAAATCCTGCAGCGGTTTGAAAACAAGATGGCCCGGCTGATTCACCCGGAGGATCTGGCCCGGGTGGATCAGGAATGCGCGGAAATCATCGCCGGAACCCGGAAGATGCTCAGCCCGTACCGGATCCTGCACCGGAGCGGAAAGTATCTGTACGTGATGGATCAGTGCCGGGTGACGGATCAGTACGGGGAGCTGTGCTGGCAGTCCGTGCTGATGGACATCACCGAGGTCATGGTCCTGCGGAACCGGATGCGCCTGCTGGAGAAATACAGCACGGACTGCATCGTGTTCATCCATGATATCCGCCGGATGGAATCCGCGGAGATCGCCTGCTACGGCCTGCAGGAGGAGCTGGGGATCGACGAGGAGGAATTCCGCCGCCAGCTGATTCAGAGAACCCTGCTGATTCTGGACGGGGACGGGAAGAATATCTATGACCGGATCCTCGAAAACTATGACCAGGCGGCCTCCCTGAACGGGCGGTACACGCTGCAGCTCGAAAACGGGAAGCGGGTCGGATGCCATGTCCGGTTCAACCGCATCCTGGAGCGGGATCACGACGTGGAATGCATCGTGTCCTTCACCATCGCGACGGGGGCCGTGTAAGGCCGTCCTTTCCTCACAGAGGCAGATCATACAGCACATGGCGGGCCCGGACATCCGCTTCCTCCGGCTGAAGAAGTAGCCGAGCCGGTGAAGCTCCTTCAGCCCCTCCCGCACGGAATCCACCCCGTCCCGGCTCAGGGAGGCCAGCCCGGCCACCGACCAGGTCCAGCGGTCCCCGTCCATGGAGAGCATCAGGGTCAGCAGGCCCTTGGCCTTCAGGCTCATCTTCGGGTCCCGGAGAATGGCGTTGGTGACCTGGGTAAAGTTTCCCTTTTTCTCAACATGCAGCACAGGCATGATCATTCCTCCCGGATCGTTTCAGCGTATTTGCCGCGCTCGGCGGCATCCGGTTTCACTGTAAAAAATCCGGCCGGATCCCCGTGGGACATTTCGCGACATTTTGGGACATTTTGGTCGGATGCGCGCAGCGAAATGTTCCCCGAAATGTTCCACAGGCTCCCCGGACGAAAAAAAGAGCAGCCCCGCAGCGAGGCTGTTCATTTTACAATTCAATGTGGCTCCATGCGCGTTCCCGTGCGTCCTTCTCCATCAGGGCCAGGATTAGGCTGACTCCCCGGAGAGAATTGTTCTGCTCCCGATCAAAGGGGATTTGAAGACGGTCAGCCAACTGCTTTCTTTGCTATTCGATTCATATTGTTCCTTTCGCAAAAGTTCTCCCTCCAGAAGTCCAGAGGGAGAGTCGTTTGCTTACTTTATCAGATTTAGTCCGGCGAGCCAATCAGTTAGCCGCTCACGGGTACGGGTTTCGTTTTTCCTGGGCAGTTTTGCCCTGGATGGCGAGCCCCTGCAGCACGGTGGAGTCCGGCAAAGCGCTCTCGATCACTCGCTGGGTGCCGCTCTGGCCGCTGCCCTCGTGGGTGTTGAACATTGCTTTCATCGGGTGTGCTCGTTACCTTTTCTTCAGCGCATTGACGATTACAGCAATCACGCCGAAGAGCACGCCAGCAATCGGCCAAATGATCCATGAGATATCCCAGCTTTTCCCGATAAAGCTCCATGCCAGATAGGCTGCGGTTACAACGCTCCAGTACACGCCGCTGATGTACCCGTAGCGTTTTTGGTTCTCTTTGCTCTGACGGGAGTATTCTTCCTCCTCCAGCAGCATCTGATAGCTGCCCCAGATGATGGAAACACGGATGATCAGCAGAACACCGATTGCAACAAGTACGAGAACAGAAGCGATTCCGATGACGCCACCAAAAGTCTCTCTTCCTGTAATCATGGTGAGAAAGATCGGAATGACTGAAGCAACGCAAAGTAGAATACCGATTAATAAATACCGGTTATGAGTCTGCTGGAACCGTTCTTTTTTCTCCCGTACCATACCAGTTACGCCATACAGTGTTTCAATCGGTTCTTTTTCCAGGTATTCGTACCGGGAGATCCGGAGATTGGAGATAATAAACAAACCGACAGCAGGAAGAATCATCAGCATCAGAACGACAAGCCCGATACCTACCGCAGTTTCTTCAGACCAGCTAATCTTGCCGAACGCCTGTGCGCCACTTAACAAGATTAGGATCACCGGAGAGAGAATACAAAGGGTGACGCCCAACGCCACTCGTCTGGAATTCTCCTCTTTTATACGCAGGAAGTTGTTGGCTTCTTCCATGCTAACGGTGCGAGCGGCAGTCTCATCGGCACTCTCTTGTACAATTTCTGTCTGCTCAAGACTGTCCTTCAGCAGATAATCCGTGCTGACACCGAACAGTTCTGACAACTGGATAATCCTGCTCATATCCGGGATGGATTGAGCACCCTCCCATTTGGAAACTGCCTGTCGGCTGACATCCAGTTTCTCTGCCAATTCTTCCTGTGACCAGCCATTCTTCTTCCTGAGGTCAATCAGTTTGTCCGCAAAAATCATTGAACCTTACCTCCTTGGTTTTGTCCCTTCCGGGCAAAGCCAGAATAACCGATCAGCTTGTTGCGGGCTACCAAACAGAGCTGGAAATCCAGCAACTGGCAGTTGCGACTGATGATATTACCTGTTTCTGGGCCTCTTCAATTGTCAGAAGCTTTTTCTCCTGAAAGCATCGAAACGAGAAAAGCGACATTTCGGTCGTTAGACACATTCAGATCTCGCTCAATCGTTTGTCGGATCGCTTCTGGTATGCGAACTACGATGATTCCTGCGAAAGAAAAGCAGCTCAATCTGGCTCTTCTCATAGGGAATAAACTGTCCGTCATCGATCATTCGCAAGATTTCCTCCAGTGAAGCCCATCGCACAGCCTGCACCTCTTCATACTGAAGATGCAATGAATCCAGATCTACATCCTGAGTCAGGACATAATAGTCATCAAAGCCATGCTCCCAATGAATTGTCATCGTCGGGCGTACATCAGACAGATCAATGGAAAGGCCCAGCTCCTCGAGCGTTTCCCGCTCTGCTGCCGACCGGCTGTTGTCGCCGGAGATGGCACTGCCGCCCACGGTGATATCCCAGAGGTTAGACCACCCACGCTTGAACGGCTGACGCTGCTGGATCAGCATCTGTCCTTCCGGATTAAAAATACAAACATGAATGACCAGACGATAATAGCCATCCGGCGTTGGTTCGCTACGTACCATTGTCCGATCTGTCTTCACCCGATCAGCGGTGTAAAGATCAAACAATTCCAAGAAAAACACCTCCCTATCCCGAGTGGGATTACGTCCCTAATAATACCATACCAGGAAGCCTCGGTCAAAAGAAATCAAAGCCTTGCAGCGTTTTGCCTACCGTGATACAATGGCCTCACGCCATGCGAGAGGAGCTGATGATCATGGCTAAGTTTGTTCCCAAGGACAAGCTGAGCAAGAAAGCTCAGAAGGAACTGAACCGTCAACGGAGGACGATGTGGGATTTCAGCCCTGTCACCAAGACCGTTGACAGCAAGAAGCTTTATAACCGCAAGAAAAACGCTCGCGACCGGTATGATGATTACGGTGCGAGCGTTTTTCAATTCGGCTGAATCAGTCTGCGCCATATGTGCAGAGAGAGCCGATATCAAAATCAGCAATGTTCAGGACTGAAACGTTCCCCTGCAGGTCCTCACACAGGTAAATCATCACAAATGTAGGTTCAGACACCATTCCCGGATAAGCGGTTTTCGCCTGGCACAGGAACGCGTGATTTGTTCCCGCAACAACCTGTGATCCCAGATAAGCCACCGGCACTGGAACTGCTCCATCCAGTCCGCAGTCAGCCATGTAGGAGCCGATGGATGCGCATGCATGATCTTCTGTCAACTGCACTTCATCTGGAGATGTGAAGCTCAGGATCCTTTAATTCTTTTCTTCACAGCTCCTTTTTACCAATTGTAACAATTCCCCTGTCTGATAGGAATTTCCAGGTTGATG
>ONCV01000038.1 GCA_900316415.1 uncultured Eubacteriales bacterium | reverse complement strand
TGCTATACCCTGGATTTTCATACTATTACTGATTTTGGGGCAAATGAAGAGGGGCTGCCTCTTATGATCCTCTCAGATCATTTTGAGACAGCCCCTTTTGAGCAGAAAAAGATCATCGGAGGCGAAAGACTTTCCTGAGCCTGTCTGAGAGGGAAGAAGGCGGGAAACACTGTCATCCGATGCCCCCCCTGAGTGCCGCGCACTCAGGGGAGAAACGGAGGAATCTATTCGTTATCCGGCGTCTGGCCGTCTTCGCTCAGAAGGGAGCGGGCGGTTTCCGCGTCGGTCATCAGGACACTGATGCGGCCTGTTTTCAGGGCGGCCGCAATGGCCTGGCGCTTGCTGCGGCCCCGGGCCGCGGCGATGACGCGGCTTCGCTTCAGATCCATCAGCCCCAGGCCGATGCTCCGGGCCGAGAGGCCGCCGACCTCCCGGCCGTTTTCATCGAACCAGGAGGTGCAGACGGAGCAGACCGCGCCGGCTCCCCGCAGGCCGGCAAGGTCCTGCGGGGAAAGGCCTCCGGCCTGAGCGGTAGTGGACCGGCCGTCCACGTTTCCGATGCCTACCAGGCAGATGTCGCAGTGCTTTCCTTTCTCCAGGACCTGGGCAATGGCCGGCTCCTGCCGGAAAAGAGCCGCAGCCTCCGGGCTGGAAACCGCCAGAGGCGCGTTCATGGCCAGGGAAACCGCGTGGGTCTTGCGGGCGATGGTCAGGGCGATGGCGTTGGCGTGCAGATCCGGAGATGCGGGACCGATGCCGCCCACCAGGGGCACGACGGTGCCCAGACGTTTTCCTCCGCCCTTCATTTGCATGGAGACGGCGGAGACGGTCTTGCCGCTCATGACCCCCAGGTTCATGCCGGACGCCAGCAGGGAATCCAGATAGCGGGCGGCCTCCCGGCTGAAGAGGGCTTCCCGGCTTTCCGCCTCGGCGTCCTCCAGACCCACAACCACCGCGTCCTCCAGAGGAAAGCGGCTGATGAGCCGCCGTTCCAGCTCGGTATCCTTTTCCTGAGGATTATGGATCCGAATTTCCACGATGCCGATCTCCCGAGCTTGAGCGATCATGCGGCAGATTTGTGGTCGGGAGATATTCAAACGCGCCGCGATTTCCTTCTGGCTCATGTCCATCAGGTAATACATTTCGCAGACCTTGGCCAGCAGCCTTCTGTTTTCTACTGCGCTCATGGGATCCCTCCTGTCCTCGCGGTATGCAGCTCAGCCATTGATGCCCTGCCGGATGCACGGAATGAAAACGAAATGACTATGGAGACAGAGAAGCGTCCCCCCGTCTCCTTTTTCAGGCGTGATACCAGGCGCGTGAGGCTTTGTACAGGCCCAGGTATTTCCGGTAGAGGGAGGCATAGGCGGCGGAGACGGCCGAGTCGGGATGATAGACTCTGACCTGGGTTTCCTGCTGCAGGGAGCGCAGGAAGGCGTCATAATCCGGCAGCTTTCCGGCGCCGATCAGGGCGGCCGCGGCGATGGCCCGGGCGGGCAGGGTGTCAGAATCCGGGAAGACGGTAACGCTCTGGCCCAGCACGTCCGCCAGCACCTGACACCAGGTTTCGACCCGGCCGCCACCGCCGATGACGGATACGGAGACGGGGGGTACTTCCAGCATTTCCATGCCCTGGCGAATGGAGAAAGCCACACCCTCCAGCATGGCCCGCGCCAGATCCTCCGGCGCGGTTTCCGGCGTCAGGCCCACGAACATTCCCCGGACATCCGGATCCAGCACAGGGAAGCGTTCGCCCACCAGATAGGGGAGGGCGAAAACCCCGTGGGAGCCGGGAACGCTCCGGTCCAGCAGCGCCTGGGTGCGGGCGTAATCCGGACTGCCATCGGCGGAGAAGAGCCGGGACACCCAGCGGTGTACGCTGCCGGCATTCAGGAAGGGCACCACGTTTATCACCTTGCCGGCGGGCATAGCGGCCAGATTAAAGATGCCGCCCTCGTTGAACCGGGCCCGGGAGGAGACGGTGGCGACCCAGCCGGAAGTGCCCAGGTTGACGTTATACTGGCCCTCCCTCATGATGCCGCTGGCCAGGGTGGTGGCGCCCGCGTCGCCGACGCCGGCGTAAACCGGGGTGCCGGCGGAGCAGCCCACCGCCCGGGCCGCCTCCTCCGTGACGGCGCCGATGAAGGCATGGGAGGGATAGACTCGGGGCATCAGGGCGGGATCTACGCCCGCGGCGGAAAGAATTTCACGATCCCAATCCCGGGTTTCCAGATCCATGGCGCCGGCGGTGGAGCAGGCGGTATAATCCCCCGCGCAAACGCCGGTGAGCCGGGCGATGACGTAATCCTTGGAGCTGATGAGGAAGCACCGGGCCCTTGCATACAGTTCCGGGCGGTGCTTCCGGAGCCACATGATCTTCGGCAGGGACAGGGTGCCGTCCATATGATTGCCGGTAACCCGCAGGATCCGGTCGGCGCCTGCGGCCGCGGCCAGGGCTTCCGCCTCCTCCACGGCCCGGCCGTCACTGTAAAGGATGGCCGGGCAGACGGGCTCCAGCTTTTCATCCACGGGGATCACGTCCTGCATCTGGCCGCTCATGACGATGCCGGAGATCTCCGCTTCCGGGCAGCTCTTCCGCAGATCGGCGAGGAGATCCAGAAAGGCCTCCCACCAGACACGGGGATCCTGCTCCCGGAAGTCTCCGCTGGTCAGCGTGGGAATATCCCGGGACAGGCTGCGGAGAGGCTCCCCGCTCTCCGCCACCAGCACCGCCTTGACGGCGGTGGTTCCAATATCAAAGGCCGCAATGCCCTTCATGCGCTTTCCCTCCCTGTCAGGATGCCGGCGGGCCGCTCCGCCCGTCGGTCGTTATGATTGACTGCTCTGAATGGTGCTCTGGATTTCCCGGATGAAGGAACGGGCGGCTTCTTCCCCCTCCAGCAGATGGTGCACAATGGCGGAGCCGATGATGATTCCGTCATATCCGTGGGCCAGGAGCTCCCGCACCCGCGCCGCCGTGCTGATGCCGAAACCGGCGAAGATTTTCGCTTCCGTGTGCTGCCGCGCATAGTCCAGCAGGGCCAGATAACTGTCGTCCGTATGGGTCACGCCGGTGGGGCCGCAGTACAGCTGATGATAGATCAGATCCGCCTCCCGCAGCACCCGGTCCGTTTCCTGCCGGGGCTGCATGGAGTTGATAAAGCCCACAACGCTGATGCCCAGGGACTTCAGCTGCCAGCGGAGGGCGGAGGTTTCCGGCTCCGGCAGATCCGGAATCACCAGGGCGTCGAAGAGGTGTTCCTTGGCCAGCTTAAGGCAGATGCCGGTTTCCACCAGATCCCGCCGGTAGCCCATGAGCCAGATGGGCACGGACACCTGCCGGCGGATCTCCCGCCAGTAGGTCAGATCTCCCGCCAGGGCGGGATCCACCTGCGCCTGGGCGGTGCGGATTACCTCGCCGTCCAGGGAAGCGTCGGAAGCGGGAAAGCCCAGCTCCAGAATATCCAGCCCCGCGGCGCAGCAGTCCCGGATGATCCGGAGACTCTCCTCCCTCGAGGGGTAACCGGCCACCAGATATCCCACAAAGAGGCTCATTTTGCGTCACCCTTTCCAAGCTTCTGCAGAATGACGGCGAGAATGATGATGGCGCCGGTGATGATATCCTGCATGTAGGTCGGCATCTGCAGCATGGTCAGGCCGTTGGAGAGGATGCCCAGAATCGCGCAGCCCACCAGGGTGCCGAGAACGTTGGGAATGCCCTTGCGGGAGACTGTGCAGCCGATGAATACGGCGGCGTAGGAATTCAGGAAATAGCCGTCGCCGGCGGTGGTATTGGCGGAACCCACCCGGGAGGCGATGAGCATGCCGGTAATGCAGCTGAGCACAGCGCTGAGGGCGAAAGCGATATTCTTGTAGAGTCCTACGTTGATGCCCGCGATCTTCGAGGTTTCCTCGTTGCCGCCGATGGCGTAAAGCCGGCGGCCCAGCACCGTATGGCGCATGATGAAGGCAAAGAGGATAACAAAGATCACCATCAGCACGGAGAGCAGCGGAATATCGCCGAACTTGTAGGTTCCCAGCCAGGAGAAGCCCTGGGGAATGTTCTGGAAGACGGTGGCGCCGCCGGTAAGCCAGTAGATGACGCCGGAGAGTACCGTGCTCATGCCCAGGGTGGTGATGAAGGACAGCACCCGGAACCGGGCGATGATCCAGCCGTTTACCCAGCCGACCACCAGGCTGATGAGCACCGGCAGCAGGAAGCACAGGGGCAGGGGCATGCCGCCTACGGCCATCAGGGCGCACATGACGCCGCCCAGGGAGGCCATGGAGCCAATGGACAGGTCAAACTCGTTGATGCTCATGACCAGGGTGGCGCCGATGGAGATGATGACCATCAGGGAAATCTGACGGGAAATGTTGATCAGATTCCGGACCGTGAAAAAGGAAGAAGGACGGAGAATGCTGAAGACCAGGGTGATGACCGCCAGGGCCAGCAGCGTTCCGTAGGCCTGGAAGATTTTTTTCAATTTGCTCATGGGTGGATTCCCTCCTGTCTCACTGATAGCATTTCGCCAGCACCTGCTGCGCGTTCAGCCCCTTGTTTTCCAGCAGCTCCCGTGTCCTGCCGGCGACGATAATCTGCACCCGGTCCGCCACCTCCAGCACCTCCTTCAGATCGGAGGAGACGAACACCACCGCGCAGCCCTGATCCGCCTGCTCCCGCAGAAGCCGGTGGATTTCCGCCCGGGTCATGACGTCCACGGCCTGGGTGGGCTCGTCGCAGAGGAAGACCTTCGGGCGGTTCATCAGAGTCTTGGCGAAAACCACCTTCTGCTGGTTGCCGCCGGAAAGCTCCACGGCCCGCTGCTCGGGACCTGCCATCCGGACCTGCAGCCGCTTCAGCATCTCTAGAACGGCAGGTTTCTCTTTCTTGGCGGAAACTACGCCGCCGGAGGCGAAGTCCCCCAGGCTGCTGAGGGCTACGTTCTCCCGCACGGAGAGGCTGCCGATCATGGCCTTGCCCCGGCGGTCTTCGCTGATCAGAGCCAGACCCCGGCGGATGGCCCGGGCGGGGGTCAGCCGGTCCTCCTGCTTTCCGCAGAGGGTAACCGTGCCTCCGGCCATGGGGCGGTAGCCGTAGATGCATTCCAGCAGCTCGGTGCGGCCGCTGCCGCCCAGGCCGAACACGCCGAGAATCTCGCCCGCGTGGGCCTCCAGCGAGGCGTCCCGGACGATGCCGTCCCGGCTGCTGATATGATCCGCCCGCAGCAGCGTCTCCCCGATTTGGCCGCCGGAGGACAGGGCCTGGGCGACCCAGTTGTCCGTCATCATGGCGATGAGATCTTCCCGGCTGGTTTCGGCGGTGGCCACCGTGCCCACCATCTCCCCGTTCTTGAAGACGGTGATCCGGTCCGTGAGACGGAAGATTTCGTCCATCCGGTGGGTGACGTACAGGATGGCGGTGCCCCGGGCCTTCAGATTGCCGATGATGCGGAAGAGCAGTTCGCTCTCCCGGTCCGTCAGGGAGGCGGTGGGCTCGTCCAGAATCAGCAGCTGACAGTCGTTCATCATGGCCCGGATGATTTCCAGGCAGGTTCGCTGGGGGGGAGACATCTCTGCGGCGGTTTTGTCCGGCTCCAGCTCAATGCCGAGGGTTTCCGCCAGCTCCGTGACCCGCCTGCGCATGGCCTTCCAGTCCACCCGGCCGCCGCGAGTGGGATAGGGCATGCCCAGATAGGCGTTTTCCACGCCGCTGAAGGTGGGGACCAGCGTCCGGTCCTGGTGGATCACGCTGATGCCGGCCTTCCGGCTTTCGGAGGGGCTTCGCAGCGGCAATGCGCCGCCGTTCCAGAGCACCTCCCCCTCGTCCAGGGAGTATACGCCGGTCAGAATCTTGATGAGGGTGGATTTGCCCGCGCCGTTTTCCCCCACCAGGCCGTGAATTTCCCCGGCCTCGAGGGAGAAATTGATGTCCTTCAGGGCATAGATCCCGTTGAACTGTTTCGACAGGTGCCGGGTTTCCAGCAGCATGTCCGATCCTCTCCTTTCCGTGAAGCGGTCTTCTCCCGCCGGGAACCGCCCGCGGCCTTTCCGCTTCCGCCTGCCTGAAAAATCGCGGGACGCCGCCTGACGTCCCGCGACCTTACAATGGTTAACTCCACAGGATCCTGAGGGGAATTATTCCTGGAAGTCCGCCACGTTCTCCATGGTGATGATAGTGGCCGGAGCATACTGCTCGCCCTTTACGATTTCCTCGCCGTTGAACAGTTTCTCCATCTCGGCTACGACGATTTCGCCCATGCCCTTGAAGTTCTGGGCCACGGTGGCCTTCAGGTTGCCGCCTTCGGCCACCAGGGCCACGGCCTGCTGGTTTCCGTCCACGCCGGTGACGATGACTTCATCCCGTCCGGCTTCCTTCAGGGCCTGGGTTGCGCCGATGGCGGGTTCGTCCCAGGCGGCCCAGATGGCGGTCACGCTGTCCTTCTCCGCGTTGGCCAGCAGCAGGTTTTCCACGATGGCCTGAGCGTCGTTGATGGGCTGCTCGGCGGGGACGTGCTGCTCGGTGATCAGGGTGATGTCGGGATAATCCTTGATGATGTCGTCAAAGGCTTCGCAGCGCTTGACCACGCCGGGATGGGGACGGTGGGTGAGGGCGATGACGGTTCCCTTGCCGCCCATCAGATCGTCGAACAGGTAATGCACAATCAGGGAGCCCATCTGGTAGTTATCGCTGGTGGCGTTGACCTGCATACCCTCGATGAAGCCGCTGTCGCAGCCAAAGACCGGGATGCCGGCATCGAAGGCTTCCTGCAGCTGGTTGGCAATCTGGGAAGGATCGGCGCTCACCAGCACGATGGCGTCGGTCTGCCCGGCGATGGCGATATTCTCGACCTCGCTGGCCAGTTTGGAGAAGTCGTTATTGGTGTTGATCACGTTAACCACGGCTCCGCGGGCTTCCAGATCCGCCTTCATGTATTCCACCATCTGGTTCGTCGTTACGGAGCCCAGATAGGGGGTCATCAGCGCAACCTGCTTTCCGGCCATGTCGGCCACGGCGGAAACGCTGACCAGGGCGAGCATCAGCATCAGGACGACAGATACGAGTTTCTTCATGATTTTTTCCTCCTTACAATATCTTTCAGCGCCGAAGCGCCAAAATGCGTTTGAAATTAATTTCAATATCAGGAATTTCGTTCACCTAAATTATACCAAACCTGTCCAAAATGTCAATATTTCTACCAACGAAATTAATTTCCAATCACGGCGTTCTTCATTTCCCGGACGTAGGCGCCGACCTTCGCCGGGGCCTCCGTGCCGTACTGGGCGATGATCCGAACGATGGCGGAGCCCACGATAGCCCCGTCGGAAACCGCGGCCATGGCCCGGCCCTGTTCCGGCGTGGAGATGCCGAAGCCTACCGCGCAGGGTACGGAGGATGTGGCCCGGATCTCCCGGACGATGGACCTCAGGTCTGTGGTGATCTCGCTGCGGGTTCCTGTGACGCCGAGGCTGGAAACGATGTAGATGAAGCCTTCCGCCTCCCTGGCGATCATGGCGATCCTGTTGGCGGAGGTGGGAGCCACCAGGGACACCAGGGTTACGCCGTACTGCCGGCACAGGGGCAGGAATTCCTCCTTCTCCTCGAAGGGAATGTCCGGCAGAATCAGCCCGTCGATACCGACCCGGGCGCAGGTAGAGATGAACCGTTCCGCCCCGTAGGAGAAGACCACGTTGGCGTAAGTCATGAACACCATGGGCACTTTTACGTCCCGGCGCAGGTCCCGCACCAGGTCGAAGATCCGGTCCGTGGTGGCGCCGCCTTTCAGCGCCCGGAGGCTGGCCTCCTGGATGACCGGGCCTTCCGCGGTGGGATCGGAGAAGGGAATGCCCAGCTCTACCAGATCCGCTCCGTTTTCCACCGCCGCCCGCACGCAGGCGGCCGTAGTGGCCAGATCCGGGTCTCCGCAGGTAAAGAAGGGAATAAAGGCTTTTCCGTGGTCAAAGGCTTTGGCCAGATTACTCATGAAGATCCTCCCCCCTATAGCGGGCGATTGCCGCGCAGTCCTTGTCTCCCCGGCCGGAGACGGTTACCACCATCAGCTGATCCTTTGCCATCTGCGGGGCCAGCTTCCGGGCATAGGCGACGGCGTGGGCGCTTTCGATGGCCGGGATGATGCCTTCCGTCCGCGCCAGGTATTCGAAGGCGTCCACCGCCTCGTCATCGGTCACGGGCACGTATTCCGCCCGCCCAATGTCATGGAGCCAGGCGTGCTCCGGGCCGATGCCGGGATAGTCCAGCCCGGCGGAGATGGAGTAGACCGGGGCGATCTGACCGAATTCATCCTGGCAGAAATAGCTCTTCATGCCGTGGAAGATTCCCGGCCGGCCTACGTTCACCGTGGCGGCGGTTTCGAAGGTGTCGATGCCGCGGCCCGCCGCTTCGCAGCCGATGAGCCGAACGGAGGGCTGGTCAATGAAGTGATAGAAGCTGCCGATGGCGTTGCTGCCCCCGCCCACGCAGGCCAGCACCGCGTCGGGCAGCCGACCCTCCAGCTCCTGCATCTGATCCCGGATCTCCCGGGAGATAACCGCCTGGAAGTCGCGCACCATGGTGGGGAAGGGGTGGGGCCCCATGACGGAGCCAAGACAGTAATGGGTGTCGTCGATCCGGCTGGTCCATTCCCGCATGCAGGCGTTCACCGCGTCCTTCAGGGTGGCCGTGCCGGTGGTAACGGGAATGACCTGAGCCCCCAGCAGCCGCATCCGGTAGACGTTCAGGGCCTGCCGGCGGGTATCCTCCTCGCCCATGAAGATCACGCATTCCATGTCCATGAGGGCGGCGGCGGTGGCGGTGGCCACGCCGTGCTGTCCGGCGCCGGTTTCGGCGATGAGCCGGGTTTTGCCCATCTTCTTCGCCAGCAGCGCCTGGCCCAGCACGTTGTTGATCTTGTGGGCTCCGGTGTGGTTCAGATCCTCCCGTTTCAGGTAGATCTTCGCGCCGCCCAGGTCCCGGGTCATCTTCGCGGCGTAATACAGCCGGGAGGGACGGCCGGCGTAGTTATTGAGCAGATCGGTGAGCTCCCGCTGAAACTCCGGGTCCTCCCTGTACCGGTTGTAGGCCTCCTCCAGCTCGATCACCGCGTTCATCAGGGTTTCGGGGATGTACTGGCCCCCGTGGCTGCCGAACCGGCCTCTTGGGTTCGTCATGTTTTCTTCCTCCTTTTCCCTGCCGGGGAAAACAAAAACCCCGGCAGAAACAAATTCTGCCAGGGACGAAATTCATCGCGGTGCCACCCTGTTTCACGGCAAAGCCGTGCGCTCTGCGGGATACTGACATATCCCCGGCAACTGACGTATGCCTTCACGTCGCGAAATACTCGGCTCAGCCTTTGATCCGCGCCCTCTGCGGTCCAGCGTGCGGTTTGTTTCCCGTCCGGATTCCACCCTCCCGGACTCTCTGTGGGGGCATCGCCGCTGTATCTCCGCGTCATCGGTTTCTCTGAAATTAGCCGTATTCTATTCCCCGGCCGCGCCGCTGTCAACCCTCTGTACAACAGAAATACAAAGCCGCGCAGACGAGGTTCTGCAGGCCGGCTTCGCCTCTGCGGGCAGGGACTTTTTCTGTCCGCATTTTTCAGTGGCAATTCTTTCCGCATCTGGTATAATTGATCCAGCAGGATACCGCACAGATGATATGATCTGCTGATTCATCCGTTCAGCAGAAAAAAACAGAGGGCCGAGGAGGCGGAGAAAGTGGGTCAGATCATTATCCATGTGGATATGGACGCTTTCTATGCCTCCGTGGAAATCAGGGATCATCCCGAGCTCAGGGGCAAGCCGCTTATCATCGGTTCCCTGCCCCAGGAGCGGGGCGTGGTGGCCACCTGCAGCTATGAAGCCCGGATGTTCGGCGTCCATTCCGCCATGAATATCAAGGAAGCCTATCGGCTTTGCCCCCAGGGCGTCTTTATGCACCCAAACTTTGAAAAATACCGGACGGTTTCCAATCAGCTGCATGAGATCTGGAACAGCTATGCCACCGCCGCCGAATACATCGCCCTGGACGAAGCTTATCTGGACGTGACGGAAAGCGCCGTGACCTGGGAGCGGGCCTGCGAGTTCGCCCGGCTGATCAAGCGGCGAACCCAGGAGGAACTGAAGCTGACCTGCTCGGTGGGGGTGGCCTACTCCAAGACGGCGGCGAAAACCGCCAGCGAGGAAAAGAAGCCTGACGGATACTTCGAGATCCCCACGGCGGAGGACTTTGTGAACCTGATCATCGACCGGGACGTGCGGGTGCTTTACACGGTGGGGGCGAAAACCGCCGAAAGGCTGAACCAGACCGGTATCCGGACGGTCCGGGATATCCAGCAGCATCAGAAGGAGATACTCCGCCTCTTCGAAAACAGGGGCAGTGGATGATACAGCAGGCCTTCGGCCTGGACGACCGGAAGGTCAGCCCCTACAAACCGGAGGAGGCCAAGTCCATCAGCCGGGAGATCACCTTTCAGGAGGACGTGGAGGATTTCAGCTTCCTCACCGACGTGCTGCTGCTTCTGGCGCTGAGCGTGGAGCGAAGAGCCGGGCGCGTGGGACTCTACGGCGAGGGCGTGACCCTGAAGCTGACCTACTCGGATATGAAAAGCATCACCCGTTCAAGGCTGATTCCCGCTACCCGCACATCGGCGGCGATATATGAAGAAGCGGCGAGCCTGCTGGAACAGGTGCCGCATAAACCCGTGCGCCTGGTGGGCGTCGGCATCTATCATCTGATCGGGGAGAACGGACGGCAGCTCCGGTTTGACGATTTCATGCCGGAGGTGCGGGAAAAACAGGAGGAGCAGACCAGGACGGGACTGGAAGCGCTTGGGAAACGCTACGGGCTGGATTTCGCCGGGAACCTGGATAAGATCTTCCGCGGCGAAACGCTCTACAGGACGATCGAGTATATGCGGAAGCACAGGTGACGGACCGGGATATTCTGAAAAGAAAACGAGAGGGATCGCGATGTATCTTTCCAAAACAATTTACGTCCGGGTATGGGACTGCCCGAAGAAGGCCTGGATCTGCAAATATCATCCTGAATTGATCCCGCAGGACGAGAATACCCTGTCCCGGTTTCGGACCGGGAACGAGGTGGGAGACCTGGCCCGGGGACTGTTCGGCCCCTCCGTGAACGTGACGGCCTATCAGGAAGACGGCAGCCTGGACCTGACGCGGATGATCGAAAATACCCGCCGGGAAATGGAGCGGGGGACGCCGGTGATCTGCGAGGCCTCCTTCTCCAGCGGCGGCCTGTACTGCGCCGTGGACCTGCTGAAAAAGGAGGAGGACGGCTGGGCCATCTATGAGGTCAAAAGCTCCTCGGACGGGCTGCAGGACAAGTACATTGCGGACGTATCCTATCAGAAGTATGTACTGGAACACTGCGGAGTTCGGGTGACCGGCGTTTATCTGGTGTGCATCGACACCTCCTACGTACTGGGGGAGGAAGACCTGGATCTCAAGGGCTTCTTCAAGATCAACGACCTTTGGGAACAGGCGTGCCTGGAACAGAAAAACACCGTGCCGGCTGTTCTGCAGGAGGCGGAGCGGGTACTGCTGCGCGGGGAGGAGCCCGGCGTGACGCTGGGGGAGAACTGCAGGGACTGCGAACTGTTTTCCTACTGCGGCCGGAATCTGCCCATTCCCAGCGTGTTTGACCTTTACCGGCTGCAGAAGAAAAAGATGATTGAATACTACCGGCAGGGGCTGGTGTCCTTCGCCGATCTGGAGAAGGCCGGCGTCATTAAGAACGCCACCCAGAAGCGGCAGATCGATTTCGCTCTGCACGACAGGGGAATTTATGTGGAGGCCGGACCGCTGAAGGAGTTTCTGGCGGGGCTTTCCTATCCCCTGTATTTCCTGGATTTTGAAACAATGCAGCCGGCGATTCCCTTCTGTGTGGGGACCCATCCCTTTGCCCAGATTCCCTTTCAGTATTCCCTGCATTTCATTGAGCGGGAAGGCGGGGAGCTGAAGCATTCGGAGTTCCTGGCGGAGAGCGGGACCGATCCCCGCCGGGCCATCGCGGAGGCCCTGTGCAGGGATATTCCGGCGGATGCCTGCGTCACCGCCTTCAATAAGGCCTTTGAGTGCACCCGGCTGAAGGAGCTGGCAGCGGCCTTCCCGGACCTGGCGGAGCATCTGCTGGCCATCGAAGGGCATATCGCGGATCTGCTGACGCCGTTCCAGAAGGGATGGTATTACAGGCGGGAAATCGGCGGGAGCTTTTCCATCAAAAGCGTGCTGCCCGCGATCTGCCCGAATGATCCTGAGCTGGATTACCATGAACTGGAGGGCATCCACAACGGAAGCGAAGCCATGAGCATCTTTCCGGCAATCCGGTTCATGCCCCCGGAGGAACAGGAGCGGGCCAGAAGAAACCTGCTGGCCTACTGCAAACTGGATACCCTGGCCATGGTCAAGGTATGGGAAGAACTGAAAAAAGCGGCCGGGTGAATCATACACCGGCCGCTTATGGCTTCTGGGGCGCACCGAAGAGCGGACGCTTTCTCCGCGGAGACTTACCCCGCTTTGGCGGTACTCCTGTGCTCCCGATAGAACCAGGAAACCTCCTCCGGAGTGGCGGGACGCACGGAGCGATTGCCGCAGTCCGGGCAGTGTTTCGGGACCTCGGTTCCCTTCACATGAAAAACGAAATAACAATTCTTATGGGTGCAGGTGCAGATCATGATGATTCCTCCTCAGGCAGCAGCCGGTTTTTCCGTTTCCGGATCGATCAGGGCAAGAGAACGACGGGAGATGGGTTCGGCTTCGGCTTCGAGGAGCTTTCTCCATGCGTAGCCCAGCACGCGGAGAAAACCCTTCTCGGTCTTCTCGGCTTCCCCGTCCAGCCAGTTCCAGAAGAACAGGGGCGTGCAGTCATAGGCCATGGCGATTTCAGGGAGCTGCTTTTTGCTGAAAGGGCAGCCCCAGGCCAGGAACTCGGCGGTCAGATCATTGACGGTCTTCTTCCATGAATTCATCCCAATTCCTCCTTCTGTGACAGTTCAGTCCGTTTGCATTCTGCCGGCCGATCCGGACGAGATTATTCGGGCAGTTTATCGCACTCTTCTTCGCCGTCCTGCTCCTCCGGAGCGGCTTCGTCCTCCGGAGCGTCGGGATTCCCGCTTTCCGCCGGATCCCCGGGCTTGTCCTTCTTCAGCGTGCAGAGGATGCCCTTGTCGGTGACGATCTTCACCTTGCCCCGGGCCGTATCGCCGATCCTGTCATACAGGCGGCCGGCGCTGAAGCTCTCGCCGATGACGGTCCAGGGGCTGTTGGCCACGTAGCCGATGTGCCCGATGCCGTCCAGCAGAACCTTGATGGCCTCGCGGTCGTGGCTGTTGTCCGGCTCCTTTTCCAGCCGGACCTTCATGCCCTTCTCCAGAAAATCGTGGCCGTGATAGTGATTCGTGCCGGTGATGGTAAACCAGATCTTCATGATGAACCCTCCTTTTCATCCCTTCAGGCTGCTTTGAGTTCCCAGAATCCGCTCCTGATTTCGCGGGAAAGATCGTATCCGGCCCAGGCGAGGATCTCCTGATCGCTGGGGCCGGAGCGGCGGCGGGAGCGCGCTTCCTGCATCATCCTCCCGCAGGAGTGATCCCCGGCGGTCACATACTTCGGAGCGGGTTTCCCGGTGACGACCGCCCTGAGCATCTTTCTGATCCCTTTGGTCCGCTTGACTGAATTCATCCTGATCCCTCCGTTCTGCCTTTCAGCATCCTCATGTTATCAAATCGGATGTCGCATTTTTCTGACATGTGACTCCCGGTACTTTCCGGTTTTATTTCCGGTTTTATTTCCGGTTTGCTTCCCCGGTACATCCTGATGATACCAAAGACGATGTTGCATTTTTTGCGCATCCGGATTATCATGTCCGAAGAGGAGGTGCGGCGGGATGATGCCTGAAAGCGGAAAGAAAATCATCATTCTGTATATTCTGCAGATCCTGCGGAAATATACGGATTTCAACCATACCATGACCCAGCAGCAGATCGCGGAGAAGCTGAAGGATGATTACGGACTGGATGTGAACCGGACGACCGTGAAGCGGAATA
Source organism: uncultured Eubacteriales bacterium (assembly GCA_900316415.1). Taxonomy (GTDB): domain Bacteria; phylum Bacillota; class Clostridia; order Christensenellales; family Aristaeellaceae; genus Aristaeella. The sequence goes on along the minus strand of ONCV01000038.1, from coordinate 1,019 downwards.
TCACCGACCTGATTGACGCCGGGTATGATATTCAGTACACGGAGGTTGTGCGCTCCCACGTGGATAAGAAGACGGGGGAGCGGGAAGAAAACGTTATCTACACGGATTTGTACTATGAGCACGACTTTACGGAATCCGAGCTCCGGATGCTGATCGACGGCCTGCTGTTCTCCCGCTCAGTGCCCTATAGGCAGCGGAGACAGCTGATCGATAAGCTGGGGAAGCTGTCCAGCTCTTATTTCAACCAGAGGATGAACCACGTGCACTGCATGTCGGCGGATTCTCCCCAGAATCCGGAGCTGTTTCACACCATTGACGTGCTGGACGAGGCCATTACCAACGGAAAACAGGTCAGGATCACCTACGGTTATTACGGAACGGATCTGAAGCTGCATAAGTCCCGGGGAACGGACGGCAGCGAAAAAAGGCAGGTGCTGAATCCCTACCAGATGCTGGCCAGCGAGGGCCGGTATTATCTGATCTGCAACAATGACAGGCATGAAAACGTAGCCAACTACCGGATTGACCGGATCATGAATATCGAAATGCTGGATACGCCGGTGAAACCGAGAAGCCAGGTTGTGGGGCTGGAAGAGGGGCTCAATCTGCAGGAATATGTTTACCAGAACCTGAACATGTTCTCCGGCCAGGCGGAAAGGGTGGAGTTTGAAATCCCCAAAAGTGCCGTGAGCCTGGTGATTGATTTTTTCGGCAAGCACGTTTCTTTCACAGAGACGGAAGGCGGCATGGTTTCATGCCGTCTGCTGGTGAGCCGGGAGGCAATGAAACGGTGGGCCGTGCAGTTTGCGGGCACGGTGAAGGTGACGGCTCCCGAGGAGCTGGTGGAGGAGATCCGGCAGGAAATCAGGAAAGCGGCGGAACAGTATGGGATGAAAGCGGCAGAGGCTTAAAATCAGAAGGGGGCTGTCTCGCTAAGAAAAAGTGAGGCAGTCCCTTTTCTATAATAAAAAACATACCAAAAACACCCGAAACCTTAAAGGAATCGGGCGTTTGCAGTA
>ONCV01000002.1 GCA_900316415.1 uncultured Eubacteriales bacterium | reverse complement strand
ATACTTGAAACCATGTTTCGATGTAGCGCCGTATACCAGACCGGTACGTACGGTGCAATGGGAGGGGCGAGGGTTAACGCCCTCCCTCTACCCTATTTGAACAATCGCAATAAATGAGCAATAAGATCAAAACCGAAAGCAAAAAATAAGAAAATAAGGGGCGGAAACTCCCGGGAAAGCCATGGACAATTTCCCGGGAATGTGGTATAAGAAGAAAGGAATTCAAGAACGAAATATGGATATATGACAAGGAGGGATCTGCTTGCAGACGACCGCTTCAACGCCCGGAATGAAGAAACGGAAGAGTTCCGGCGGGGTGTATATGCGCAGGTATGGAACGCTTTACATCCTGCTTCTTCTGCCCGTTGTCTTCTTCCTGGTATTCCGGTATTATCCCATGCAGTGGATCGCGCTGGCGTTCAAGAAGAACAACATTATCCAACCGCTCTGGTCCGTGCCGTGGGTGGGCTTTGAATGGTTCGAGAAGGCTTTCAAAACCAAGGCATTCCTGAACTCCCTGCAGAACACGATCGTGCTGAACCTGATGGATCTGGTCTGCGGTTTCCCCGCGCCGATCCTTCTGGCGCTTCTGCTCAACGAGCTGACATTCAAGCGCTTCAAGAAGCTGACCCAGACGGTGCTGTACCTGCCTCACTTCCTGAGCTGGATTATCATTTCCGGCCTGGCGACCCGGCTGCTGGCGGACAATGACGGCCTGCTGAACCTGGTCTACAAGCAGATGACGGGGAACAGCTCCGCGGTCATTCCCTTCCTGAGCAACCCCACCTACTGGAGATGGACCTACATTGTGCTGGGCATCTGGAAGGAAGCCGGATGGGGCACGATCATCTATCTGGCGGCGCTGACCAATATCAGCCCCGAACTGTACGAGGCCGCCGCCGTGGACGGCGCGGGCCGCTTCCGCCGGATCTGGCATGTGACGCTGCCCGGCCTCCGTCCCACCATCATTACCCTGCTGATCATGCGCATGGGTTATATCCTCGGAAGTGAGTTTGACCGGCCCCTGGCCATGAGCAACAAGCTGGTTACGGATGTATCCCAGCTGATTTCCATCTACGTCTACGAGCAGGGCATCCAGGGACTGAAGTATTCCCTGACCACCGCGGTGGGCCTGTTCCAGAGCGTTGTCGCCGTCATCTTCATCCTGGCCACCAATACGCTGGCCAAGCGGATGGGCGAGCGCGGAATCATGTAAGGAGGTGCTGACATGTCTGTTATCCAGGAAGCGAATCGCGGCAGGAACATGAAGCAATCCGACGGCATGATCCGTTCCGGCTCCACCCGGGTGGGCGACTGGATCATCGCGATCCTCTGTTTTCTGATCATGTTCGTCTGTCTGCTGCCCATGCTGAACGTGCTGGCCCGGTCCCTGTCCGATGCCAGCGCGCTGATGCGCAACGAGGTGTTTCTCTGGCCGAAAGGCTGGAACCTGGTGGCCTATCAGACCATCCTCGGAAACGCCAAGTACATTCATTCCCTGTGGTTTACCGCCGTGCTGACGGTGGGCTGCACGCTGCTGAGCCTGTTTATGACCGTCTCCTGCGCCTACCCGCTGACCTATGATCAGCTGAAGGGCGGCAGGGTCATCAACGCCCTGATCCTCTTCACCATGTACTTCAGCGCGGGCACGATTCCGCACTACCTGCTGATGAAGAACCTGAACATGCTGGATACGGTCTGGTGCATGGTGATTCCCGGCTGCATCAGCGTATACAACATGATCGTCATGCGGTCCTTCTTCTACGGGATCCCGGAGAGCCTGCGGGAAGCGGCGGAGATCGACGGCGCGGGCCCGATCCGGACCCTGGTCCGCATCTACCTGCCCCTGTCCCTGCCGGTGCTGGCGACGCTGGCCCTGTTCTACGCGGTGGGCCGCTGGAACGGCTTCTCCGACGCGCTGCTGTATGTGAAGAAGGAAGAGCTCTTCCCGATTCAGCTGTACCTGTACTACGTGCTGCAGAATTCCACGCAGCAGGAGATCGCCACGCAGGAGGGCTTCGCGACGCCCGGCGTCGGCGAGACCGTCAAAATGGCGACCGTCATGTTCGCGACGGTTCCGATCCTGCTGGTTTATCCCTGGCTGCAGCGCTATTTCATCGCCGGCATGACCATCGGCGCCGTAAAGGGCTGATCGCCCGCGGCTGCCGGCCGGCGCCCCACCCTGATTCTTCGAGGCTGCGGCCTCAGAGAAATATTTAAAAGGAGGAAGGTTTTCATGAAGAGAATCCTGGCAATCCTGTTGACCCTGGCCCTGGTCGCCTCCCTCGGAATCACCTCCGCTTTCGCGGAAGATTTCGCGGACGGCAAGTTCACCAACCCGGTGCACCTGACGGTGGAAGTGTACAACCGTTACAATGACGGCGGCACCGATCCCACCAGCAGCGTGTACGCCCAGTACATCAAGGACGGCATGCTGGAGAAGTACAACGTTGAAGTGGAATTCGTCTCCGTCGGCCGCTGGAGTGAAGTGGATGACATCGGCAACCTGCTGGCTGCCGGCCAGGCGCCCGATGTGTGCGTGACCTATTCCTATCCGACCATCCTGACCTACGCGGACATGGGCGGCATCGTGGACCTGAACGAGCCCCTGACCCAGTACAAGGATGAGCTGACCAACCTGTGGAACCTGCTGGAAGACTACAACATCTACTATGATCAGGATCCGGACACCAAGACCCTGTGGTGCGTGGAAGCCCGCCTGCTGAACAACGCCCGGATCAACACCTTCATCCGGGAAGACTGGCTGGCCAAGCTGGGCCTGGAGATCCCGAAGACCGAGGAAGAGTTCGAGAAGTGCCTGATCGCCTTCCGTGACAACGCGGAAACCCTGCTGGGCGCGGATGCGGACAAGATGATCCCCTTCCTGAGCACCACCGATATCGGCTGGATGTGCAACCAGGTCATCAACGGCCATGTGGCGCATGACATCAGCGATGAGACCGCCTATGTGTACGGCTATGACAGCCGTCAGGTGCTTCTGCCCGGCGCCAAGGAAGGCGTCCGTGTCCTGAACAAGTGGTACAACGAAGACCTCATGTGGAAGGATTTCGCCCTGAACGATTCCGATCAGGCGGACAACCTGATCAAGTCCGGCTGGGTCGGAGCCTTCGGTCACAACTATGACTATCCCTACCGCAATGGCGAAGACTCCATCCAGGCCAGCATCCAGCGTGCTGCGGGCCCCGATGCCGCCTTCGTAGCCATCGAGCCCTTCACCGATGACGCGGGCGTTCCGCGGAAGTTCCTGTCCGACCGGGTGGACCGGAAGTGCTTCCTGCCCGCCACCTGCAGCAATGTGCATGCCGCGCTGCTGTATCTGGACTTCATCTCCGATCCTGAAGTGATCAAGTTCCTGCAGGTCGGCAAGGAAGGCATCGTTCACGAAGTGACGGAAGACGGCGCCTACAAGCTGCTGGCCATGAGCGATGAGGACAAGGCGGTCTGGATCCAGAACAGCCTGAACAACATCGACCATACCATCACGGCCAACGGACAGTATCTGGGCGACGCGACCGTGGCGTCCCTGGCCCTGGGTTATACGCCCGTGGATCCCAAGTACATCACCATCGCCTATGAGACGGCCATGAACGAAGGCCGCGTGGTGGCGAAGTTCTCCGTCGGCGCCATCGAGAGCGAGAACGAAGTCGGCTCCAGCCTGGACAGCTATCGCGACACCTGGCTGAATCAGGCCGTGGTCGCCTCCGTGGAGGATTTCGACAAGGTCTATGACGCGTGCCAGGCCGAGTACCTGGGCATGGGCGGTCAGGAAATCATCAACGAGCGCGCTGCGAAGCTGAAGGATGTTTACGGCGTGGAAGTTCCCACTGATCTGCTGACCAAGTAAAGCCCCCGGAAGGTCCCGGATCCCGCGGACGGGAGACGGAGCACCGGAGAACGGAATTCCCGGAGGAGAAGCGGTACGCTTCTCCTCCTTTTTTTCGGAGCGAAAGCCGCCGGACGGGATGGTTTTTACGTGTTTTTCGCTTGTGTTTTCCCCCTGCAGCGGCTAAAATGAAGGATGTTCATTCCCGGGGGCTTTGCTCCCGCAAGGAGGAAAAGAAAGATGTACCGCATTGCGAGCCGGAAGGAACTGAATCCCTCCATGATCCAGATGGAGATTGAGGCGCCGCTGGTGGCCCGGAAGGCAAAGCCCGGCCAGTTTATCATCCTTCGGGTGGATGAGGAGGGGGAGCGGATTCCCCTGACCATCGCCGGGACGGACGCGGACCGGGGAACGGTGAAGATTATCTTTCAGGTGGTCGGCGCCACGACGGAGCTGCTGCGGCGCAAGAAGGAGGGCGAATCCATCCAGGACTTTGTCGGTCCGCTGGGAGTGGCCACCCGGACGGAGGGGATCCGCCGCGTCTGCGTGGTCGGCGGCGGAGCGGGCTGCGCGATCGCCCTGCCGGTTGCGGAGGAGTTTCATCGCCTCGGAGCGGAGGTCACCAGCATCATCGGCTTCCGGAACCGGGATCTGGTGATCCTGGAGGAGGAATTCACCGCCTGCTCGGACCGGATGATCATCATGACGGACGACGGCTCCCGGGGGCGGCACGGCAACGTGACGATCCCGCTGAAGGAGATGCTGGAGGCCGGGGAGACCTTTGACATGATCATCACCATCGGGCCCCTGATCATGATGAAGTTTGTCGTGGCCGCGGCGAAGCCCTTCGGCGTGCCGGTGACGGTCAGCATGAACCCGATCATGATCGACGGAACGGGAATGTGCGGCGGGTGCCGGATCACGCTGGTTCAGGACGGAAAACGGGTGACGAAGTTCGCCTGCGTGGACGGGCCGGACTTCAACGGATACGAGATCGACTTTGATGAGGCCATGAGCCGGGGCCGCATGTACGCGGAATATGAGCGGCATGCCTATGAGAAAGCCTGCAATCTGCTGAACAGGGCGTAAGGGAGCGCGGGCCGGGAGAGCCCCTGCCCCGGAGAAGGCGAGAGGAGAGACGAGAAATGGCCATAAATCCGAAGAAACATGAAATGCCCACTCAGGCTCCGGAAGTCCGGGCCCGGAACTTTCAGGAGGTCGCCCTGGGGTATCCGATGGAGATCGCCCTGGAGGAGGCCAAGCGCTGCCTGAACTGCAAAAACCGGCCCTGCGTGGCCGGATGCCCGGTGAATATCGCGATTCCCGATTTCATCGGACAGATCCGGGAAGGAAACTTTGAGGAGGCATACCAGATCATCAGCCGGTCCTCCTCCCTGCCCGCGGTCTGCGGACGGGTCTGCCCGCAGGAGACCCAGTGCGAGAGCAAATGCACCCTGGGCATCAAATTCGAACCCGTGGGGATCGGAAGGCTGGAACGCTTCGCGGCGGACTGGCACAACGCCCACGCGCAGGAGAAGGCGAAGGCGCCGGCGTCCAACGGCCACCGGGTGGCCGTGGTGGGGGCGGGCCCGTCCGGGCTGACCTGCGCCGGGGATCTGGCCAAGAAGGGATACCAGGTGACGGTCTATGAGGCGCTGCATACCGCCGGAGGCGTTCTGGTTTACGGGATTCCCGAATTCCGTCTGCCCAAGTCCATCGTGTCCCGGGAGGTGGAAACGCTGAAGGAGCTCGGGGTTCAGGTGGAGACCAACGTGGTCATCGGAAAGACCCTGACGGTGGACGAGCTGTTCGGCATGGGGTTCGAAGCGGTTTTCATCGGATCCGGCGCGGGGCTGCCCAATTTTATGAACATTCCGGGAGAGGCGCTGAAGGGCGTCTATTCGGCCAATGAGTTCCTGACCCGGTCCAACCTGATGAAGGCGTATCAGGAGGAGCCCCATACCCCCATCATGAAGGGCGGAAAGGTCGCGGTGGTGGGCGGCGGAAACGTGGCCATGGACGCCGCGCGCACGGCGCTGCGCCTTGGCGCGGAGAAGGTGTATATCATCTATCGCCGCTCCATGGAGGAGCTTCCGGCCCGCAGGGAAGAGGTGGAGCACGCGGAGGAGGAAGGAATTGACTTCCGGCTGCTGTGCAATCCGGTGGAGATTTTGGGCTTCGAGAACCCGGAGGATCCCCGGGATCCGAAGAACGGGTTCGTCTCGGGGATCCGCTGCGTCCGGATGGAACTGGGAGAGCCGGATGCCTCCGGACGCCGCCGGCCGGTGGAAATCCCGGGCAGCGAATTTGAACTGGAGGTGAATACGGTGGTCATGGCCATCGGCACCAGCCCGAACCCGCTGATCAAGAATACCACGGAAGGGCTGGAGGTAAACCGGCGGGGCGGAATCATCGTCAACGAAGAGGGACGCACCTCCCGGGAGCATGTCTACGCGGGCGGCGACACCGTGACCGGAGCGGCCACGGTGATCTCCGCCATGGGCGCGGGCAAGCTGGCCGCGAAGGCGATTCATGAGGCACTGAGCGGGGCGATGACATGAGAATGGACCGCAGAAGCATTTCCCGGCTGGTGCTGGGAGCCTTTATGCTGTTCCTGCTGATCTACTGGTTCATGTTCACGGGGCAGCAGCTGCTGACGGCGGCCCGGCCCATTCTGATCGGGGCGGTGATTGCCTTTCCGCTGAACATTCTGATTGGTTTTTTCAAGAAGCACGACTTTCTGTATCATCGAAAGCTGCTGCAGAGTGAAAGAGGCCACCAGATTCTGGCAACCGTTCTGGCTGTCATTGTGCTGGCGGGCTGCGTGGTGTTCATCGGGGGATTTCTGGCGCCCCAGCTGACCGCGTCCGCGATTGCGCTGCTGGAAAGGGTGCCCCAGGGCATCCGCTTCCTGCTTTACCAGCCGCTGGTCGGCAGGCTGATTCCGGCGGAGACCATGGAAACCCTGCAGACATTCGACTGGAACAACTGGATCAACCATCTGGTGAACATGGTCAGCAGCGACGACCTGTTCCGGAATATGACGGTGACGGCTACCACCGCGCTGAGCGCGTTCAGCAATCTGCTGTTCGGCATCCTCTTCGCCTGCTATTTCCTGTCAGGCAAGGATACGGCGCTCCGGACGGCGGGCCGCCTGGTCCGGGCCTTCGTGCCGGCCTCCCGACAGGAGACGGTTTTCCGTTCGGCCTCCCTGCTGAACGAGTGCTTCCGCAGCTTTATCGTCTGTCAGGTGATCCAGGCGATGGTGATCGGCCTGTCCGCGACCATTCTGATGAGCATCTTCGGCTTTCCCTACGCGAGCATGGTCGGATCCCTGAACGGATTCTGCGCGCTGATTCCCGTCATCGGCGGGTATCTCGGCGCCATCCTGGGAACCCTGATGATTCTGACGGACGCGCCGGGACAGGCGCTGCTGTTCCTGGTTTTTATCGTGGTGCTGCAGAACGTGATCGGTACCCTGGTTTTCCCGCGGCTGATCGGCCGCACGCTGCAGCTGCCCTCCGTTTGGACCCTGTCGGCGGTGCTGATCGGGAGCGGACTGGGCGGCATCATGGGCATCATGATCGGCGTCCCGCTGACGGCCTTCACGTACCGCCTGATCCGGGAGAGGCTGGAAGAGCGGGAACGGATGACTCCGGAGGAGCTTTCGCAAAAGAGAGACGTGATATAGAACGGGGGCCGGCAAACGCCGGCCCCTTCGTTACGATCAGGACTTTTTCTTTTCGTGGAACAGACGGTCCAGAAAGCTTCCGATTACCAGACCGAGCGCCGTCATGGCGATGATGATCATGGCCTGCAGCCCCTCCCTGGCGCCGGGGGACAGTTGCCCCTGGCCGAGAAAGGCCATGGTTCGATACAGGCCGAGCCCCGGCACCACCGGCACCACCGCGGACATCAGATACATGGTGTGAATCATCTTCATCCGCCTGGCGCAGAGATGCCCCAGCACCGAGCCCAGAAGGGAAGCGCAGAAGACCGCGATGTATTCCGAGATTCCGGTCAGGGGGAGCAGCCAGTAAACCAGATAGACCAGCACGGCGACCGCGCCGGAAGGCACCCAGGCCCGCCGGGGAATCCGGGCCAGCATCGCGAACCCCACCGCGCCGAAAAAGGAACCGGCAGCATACCGGATCAGATTCGTAAAAATCATCCCAGACCACCTCCTGCGGCCAGCCGCAGCAACGCGGAGGAGAGCAGCGCCCCGCCGGCGATCAGGCATGCGGTCAGCAGCGCGGAGGCCCCGTGGGACAGGCCGGAAACCATATCACCCCGCAGGGTGTCCTGCACGGCATTGGTCATGGCCAGCCCGGGAACCAGCGGCATCAGGGCGCCGGCGACTGCCGCTTCTGCGTTCAGACCGGGAAAATACCGCGCGGCGAGAACCGGCAGCATGGCGGTCAGCATTCCGCCGAGAATCTGGGTGGCGATGCCCGGGCCGGGAATCCGGGAAAGCAGCAGAGCCACCCCCTGGACCAGCAGCGCCACGCCGGCGGCCAGGAGCGCGTCCCAGGGGCCGCCCTGAAACAGAAAACTGAACCCGCCGGCGCAGATGGCGGCGGCCAGCAGCAGGGAAGCCCCGCTCCGGGGCCGCTTCTGCTCCGCCTTCAGGCGGACCAGGGCCTGGCGGGCATCCAGTTTTCCCGCCTCCGTTTCCCGGGAGATCCGGTTCACCTCATTCACCAGCGTCAGATCCGTGGCCTTCCGGTGAACCCGGCGGACGCTGGTTTCCAGCTTCCCCTCCGGGGTGCGGTAGCTGATGAACAGTCCGCTGGGTACAGCAAAGCTTTCCACCTGATGCAGGCCGAAGCCCCTGCCCATGTGCTGGACGGTTTCTTCCGCGCGATAGGTTTCCCCGCCGTGCTCCATAATCATCTGGGCGGCCAGCTGCAGCGTTTCCATTTCCGCGCCGGTGTCCACCCGGTTTGTTTTCTCCTTCACAGGAATCCCTTCCCCTTCCTTTGCCTGCTGAAAAGATAGCATAAAAAGCCCCTCTTTTCAACCGGAAAAGCCGCGGATTTTCGCTTGCGGGCCCGCGGGTTCTATGCTATGCTTTGGTTGTGAAAGCAGGGAGAGGCTTCGCTCCGCGGGGCGGGATTTCTCCCGGATCCTGAAAACCGATATGGAACGGAGGATGAGCCATGGCACTGATTCCCAACCCCTTCCGCCTCGGATTCGGCCTGATGCGGCTTCCCAAGAACCCGGACGGTTCCATCGATGTGCCCCAGGTCTGCCGGATGGCGGACCGCTTCCTGGAGACGGGCGGAACCTATTTTGACACGGCCTTCGTCTATGACGGAGGCGCGAGCGAAGCGGCGTTCAAATCGGCCGTGGCGGATCGCTATCCCCGGGACCGGTATACCCTGGCCACCAAGCTGCATGCCGCCATGATGTGCGAGGACGAGAAGAGCGCCAAGCAGGAATTTTATACCAGCCTGGAACGCACCGGCGCGGGATACTTTGATTATTATCTGCTGCATGCCCTGCAGCGGTCGACCTACCGGAAATATGACGAATACGGAATCTGGGATTTCGTGAAGGAGCAGAAGGAGCGCGGCCTGATCCGGCACTGGGGCTTTTCCTTCCACGCGGATCCGGAGCTGCTGGAGGAGCTGCTGACCCTCCATCCCGACGCGGAGTTTGTGCAGCTGCAGATCAATTATGCCGACTGGGAGAACCCGGGGGTGGCTTCCCGGAAAAACTGGGAGATCTGCCGGGCCCACGGAAAGCCCGTCATTGTGATGGAGCCGGTGAAGGGCGGCATTCTGGCGGATCCGATTCCTTCCGTGCGGTCCCTTCTGGACCGGACCGGAAACGGGGCCTCGTATGCCAGCTGGGCGCTGCGCTTTGCCGCCGGACTGGAGAACATCCACGCGGTTCTCAGCGGAATGAGTGACCTTTCCCAGATGGAGGACAACCTGAAAACCATGTCTCCCTTCGTTCCGCTGAACGAAGCGGAGATGGAAGTGATTCATCAGGCGCAGCGGGCCCTGGACGCGGACAAATCCATTCCGTGCACCGCCTGCCATTACTGCACCAAGGGCTGCCCGATGGAGATCCCGATTCCTGAGATCTTCAATGTGCAGAACCGGAAAAAGGGAAGCCCGAAGTTCCGCACGGTGCGGGAATATGATATCGTCACCCAGGGAAGGGGTCGGGCCAGCAGCTGCATTGCCTGCGGCCAGTGCGAGCGCGCCTGTCCCCAGCACCTGCCCATCATTGACCTGCTTCGGAAGAGCAGGGAGGAGCTGGAAGCATAAAACGGGGAGAGAACGGAAATGGACAGAAAGGAACAACCCCTGGCAGGGGAAGGGACGGAGCGGAAGGCGGCCGGAGAAAAAGGCGCCTTCCTCTTCGATCTGGACGGAACGCTGCTGAACACCCTGGAGGACATTGCGGATTCAATGAACCATGCGCTTTCCTCGGTGGGGCTTCCGCCGTGGGAAACGGCTGCTTTTCGATATCTGGTGGGGAATGGAGCCCGGATTTTGGCAGAAAGAGCCGTCCGAGAGCATGACGAGTGGACGGACCGGGTGCTGGAGATTTATCAGCGGGAATACGACGCCCGCCTGATGAACAAAACCCGTCCCTATCCCGGCATGACGGAAACCCTGGAGGAGCTGGCGCGGCGCGGAATCCCGCTCTGCGTCCTTTCCAACAAGCCGGACGCGAACACCCGGGAAATCATCGCGCATTATTTTCCGGAGATTCCCTTTGCCCATGTGCAGGGCCAGCTCCCGGGGATCCCCCGCAAGCCGGACCCGGCCGCCGCGCTGGCCATCGCCCGGGAAATCGGGGTGCTGCCGGAGAGGTTCCTGTATGTGGGGGATACCTCCGTCGACATGGAATGTGCCCGCCGCGCCGGAATGCGCGCAATCGGAGCGCTCTGGGGCTTCCGCACGCGCACGGAGCTCGAGGGGAGCGGCGCGGCCTGCCTGGTCCGCAGGCCGGAGGAGCTCCTGGAGCTCTGAGACGCCCGGGCGGACGCCTTTGGGGGAGCAGCGAAAAAACATTATTATGCATTGAAAAGAAAAGGGGTGGATGATAAGATAGGGATCAGCGCAGGAAAGGAAGGAACGCGGGATGATCAGGCTGTATGAAAACGGAATATATCTGGTAAACGGAAAGGAAATTATCCCGGAGAAGGAGGCTGCCTCCTTCTTTGCCGCCCGCGGCGGCATGCCGGACCGGGAAAAGGCCCGGCAGGGAACGATCTCCTGGTCGGTGCTGAAGGCGCACAATCAGTCCGGAAATATGGAGAAGCTGCGCCTTCGGTTTGATGCCATGGCGTCCCATGATATTACCTTTGTGGGAATTATCCAGACGGCGAAAGCTTCCGGCATGGATCATTTTCCCATGCCCTATGTGCTGACCAACTGTCACAACACGCTCTGCGCGGTGGGCGGAACCATCAATGAGGACGATCACCTGTTCGGCCTCTCTGCCGCCCGGAAATACGGCGGGATCTTTGTTCCGCCCCATATCGCGGTCATTCACCAGTATATGCGGGAAATGCATGCCGGATGCGGGAAGATGATCCTGGGTTCTGACAGCCATACCCGGTACGGCGCCCTGGGAACCATGGCGATCGGAGAGGGCGGCGGCGAGCTGGTCAAGCAGCTGCTGGAGGATACCTATGACGTGAATTATCCGGGCGTCGTCTGCGTCTATCTGGACGGAGCCCCGCAGCCGTACGTCGGTCCCCAGGACATCGCCCTGGCCATCGTGGCCGCGGTGTTCCGGAACGGGTATGTCAAGAACCGGGTGATGGAATTCGTCGGCCCGGGCGTTTCCTCCATGAGCACGGATTTCCGCAACGGCGTGGATGTCATGACCACGGAAACCACCTGCCTTTCCTCGATCTGGCGGACGGATGGGGAAACCCGCGCCTTCCTGAAGGCCCACGGGCGGGAGGAGGATTATCGGGAACTGAATCCCGCGGATACGGCCTATTACGACGGCTGCGTCTATGTGGATCTGTCCCGGATCCGGCCGATGATCGCGCTGCCCTTCCATCCTTCCAATGCCTGCACGATCGCCGAGCTGAACGCGAATCTGCCGGATATGCTGCGTGCCGTGGAGCTGGAGGCGGAAAAGGTTTCCGGCGGGAGGGCGCCGTTCTCCCTGACGGACAAGATCGAGAACGGAAAGCTGCGGGTTCAGCAGGGCGTGATCGCGGGATGCGCCGGAGGAAACTACACCAACGTGGTGGAGGCGGCGAACCTGCTGCGGGGAAGGAACATCGGGGACGGCGCCTTTGCGCTGTCGGTGTATCCCTCCTCCCAGCCGGTGCTGATCAGCCTGACCCGGCAGGGATACGTGACGGATCTGATGGAGGCGGGCGCAATCGTGCGGACGGCGTTCTGCGGGCCCTGCTTCGGTGCGGGGGACACGCCCGCCAACAACGGCCTGTCCATCCGGCATACGACGCGGAATTTCCCGAACCGGGAGGGCTCCAAGCCCGGCAACCGGCAGATGGCGGCCGTGGCGCTGATGGATGCCCGCTCGATCGCGGCTACCGCGGCCCGGGGCGGCATTCTGACCTCCGCGGAGGAATTTGACGGATGGGGGCAGGTGCCGGAGTATACCTTTGATCCGACGGTGTATGAGCGCCGGGTCTATCAGGGATTCGGACACCCCACGGGGGAGGAGCTGGTCTACGGGCCAAACATCCGGGACTGGCCGCCCATGAGCCGCCTGACGGAGAACATCCTGCTGAAGGTCTGCTCCCGGATCATGGATCCGGTGACCACCACGGACGAGCTGATTCCTTCGGGGGAGACCTCCTCCTATCGCTCCAATCCCCTGGGCCTGGCGGAATTTACCCTGAGCCGGCGGGATCCGGAGTACGTGGGCAGATCCAAGGCGGTGGACCGGGTGGAGAAGGCCCGGATCGCCGGGGAGGACGTGATGTCGGCGGAGCCGGCGCTGAAGGAAATCTATGACCAAATTCGAACGCTTCCCGGCATGGCCGGCATTCAGCCCGGGGAGACGGAAATCGGTTCCATGATTTACGCGGTCCGTCCCGGGGACGGCTCCGCCCGGGAGCAGGCGGCCTCCTGTCAGCGGGTGATCGGCGGCCTCGCGAACATTGCCCGGGAATACGCCACGAAGCGGTACCGTTCCAATGTGATCAACTGGGGCATGCTGCCCTTCCAGATGGAGGAGGAGCCGGACGGTTTCCAGGTGGGCGATTACATTTTCGTGCCGGGCGTCCTTCGCGCGCTGGACGGGGATATGAAGGAGATTCCGGCCTATGTGATCCGAAAGGACGAAATCCGGCCCCTGAAGCTGTACATCGCGGAGATGACCGCGGATGAACGGAAAATCGTCCGGGCGGGATGCCTGATCAATTACAACCGGCAGCGGAAGGAAAAGAAAAGCGGAAACGATTGACGCGGCATTCTGTCGGGAGTAAAATACAGGGGAATCGGAACTGAAAACTGAAAGGATGAGGCAACATGGCGATCTCTCTGGTGAAACTGCCGACCAAGAAACGGGGACTGAATCTGCGGGTCTGCAAGGGACATTTTGCCACCAACCACAGTCACATCAACTATTATATCGACGTGACAGCGCAGAAATTCCGCCTGAACGAGGCGAAGGCCGTGGCCCAGGAGCTGACCGCGGAATACAAGTACCGCGGCGCGGTGGATACGATCCTGTGCCTGGACGGCACGGAGGTCATTGGGGCCTGTATGGCCAGCGATCTGGTGAAATCCGGCGTTTTCACCAGCAATGAGCACGGCAGCCTGTATGTGGTCACTCCGGAGCATACCACGGGAAGCCAGCTCATTTTCCGGGAGAACACCATGCCGATGATTGCCGGGAAGCATGTGCTGGTGCTGCTGGCCAGCGTTTCCACCGGATACACGGCGGAGGCGGCCCTGCAGGCGATCCGCTACTACGGCGGAAAGACGGTGGGCATCGCCGCGATCTTCGCGACGGTGAAGGAAGTGGACGGCATGCCCGTCACCCACATCTTTGATACCAGCGACCTGAGCGACTACTCGAGCTGGGAGCCCCGGAACTGCCCCCTGTGCCAGCAGGGGAAGAAGCTGGACGCGCTGGTCAATTCCTATGGCTATTCCAATCTGTAAACCGGGAACCCTTCCATGAAAAAAGCATTCTGTCTGATCCTGACCCTTCTTTCGGCGCTGTGGGCTTCGGCCCTGGCGCACGATCACCTGGACTCCGGGGAGGGCTATGTGATCTATGCAGGTTATGTGGCGCCGACGGAATACAGCGACGGAACCACCGGCCCGGGAACCTGCTCGGTCTGCGGCGAAGTCGTTGCCCCGGCGGAAACGATCCCCATGCTGGCAGCCCAGCGCCGGGATGGGGACACCGTCCCGCAGGAGGCGCCCCCGGCTCCGCCTGCTCCGGAGCCCGTTCAGGTTCCGGAGGAACCGTTCGTGCCCGAGCCGGAGCCGGAGCCGGAACCGGTACCGGCACAGGAGCCTGAGTTCTCCTTTCAGCCCGAACCGGAACCCGAGCCGGCGCCTGATTTCGTCTTTCAGCCCGCGCCGGAACCGGAACCCGAACCGGCACCCGAGCCGGTGCCTGATTTCGTCTCTCAGCCCGCGCCGGAACCGGAACCCGAACCGGCACCCGACTTTTCCTTTCAGCCGGAACCGGCGCCGGAACAGGAGCCGCTGACGCAGTCCGGCTTTCCCCGGGAGGAGGCCCCGGCCGCGATCCCGGACACCCCGGTCCCGGCGCTGATTGCCGCGCCCGAGGAGCTTCCGGCCGCAACCCCGGTGCCGTCCTCCGCCTCCGCGCCTGCGATCCCGGAAGCCACCGCGGTCCCGGAGGCGGTTCAGCCCCTTTCCGGGCGGGAAAACCCGACGGGCACCCAGCCGACCGTGCTGCCGGATCTGAGCCCCCTGGCTCCGGCGCCTTCAACGCAGAATTCCGGCGGACAGGGCACCTCCTACGGGCAGAACGGCGGGGGCAGTTCCAGTTCATCCGGCGGACAGCCGCGAACCTATGTTGTCCGAACCCCTTCGGGCAGATCACGGATCGAGAGGGATCTCCGGAAGTATCCCATATTTTCCGTACGCTTTCCCTGGCGGCGGCTTCGGATGCGTCCGCAGGGAAGCATTGAGATTCACCTGGCCGGAAGAAGGATCTGGCCGGCGGCGGAGAGCGCCTCCCCGCTGCAGAATCTGCTCCATTCCGGCGGGGAATAACGCCTCCCCGGAGGATAACTGAAAATGATTCTCCCATCCGGAGAATGGCCTGAACCGGCGGCCCCTGCGCGGCATCGGAATGTTGCGCGGAGGCCGCCGCCGTGCTATACTGAGCGGGTATAAATTCCCGGAATACCGGACCGTCCGGACGGCAGGCGGTTTCCGAAAAAAGAAAGAGGGAAAGCGGATGCGTCGAAGACTGCTTGGAGGAATCCTGGCCCTGATCCTGCTTGCGGCGGGAGCCATCGCGCCGGCGGAGGGCGGATCGCCCGAGGTGAATGCCCCGCTGACGGCGGAGGAGCTGGCGGAAACGGAGGCGCGCGTGCTCGCGCTGGCGGAGCAGGCCGTGCCGCTGAACGATCCCCCGGCGGAGGCCGTGGAGGATGGGTATGCCTGGCAGTACGACTTTGGCGTTGTGTACCTGGACGGGCCGGAAAAGACCGCGGAGAGTCGGGTGAGCGCGCTGCAGATCATGGACGCGGAGGTGCCGGGACCGCGCGGAATTGCCGTGGACTGGACGGTCAATCAGGTGATGAATGCCATCCCCTGCGGAAATCCCGGCATGTACGGCACCTTCGAGCGGGCGGTGCTGTACCTGGAGGGAAGCCCGGAAGACGGCTTTTCCTACGGGGAGGTTCAGCGGGACGGACAACGCATTTCCGCCATGGAATACGGCGTCTGGAATCCGGAGACGGAGCGGAAAAACGCGCTGATCCTGGGCATCAGCGGGGACGGCGTGACCTCCGTTCGCCTGGAGGGAATGAATGAGCCCTTCCCCCGGGAGGAAGCCCGGGAGTTCTTCGGGGAACTGGAGAGCCTGACCGGGGTGTATTCCTATGACCGGGTGCCCCGGAGCGGAAACGGGGCGGAGCTGGCGATGTTCAGCGAAGAGGACCTGGACTTCCGCTCCCTGAGCTATCGGACGGCGGAGCCCGTGATCTTCGGCGACAACGTGGAAGACATGATGATCGACAACGAGGACGGCACCTGGATCCGTCGGATTGACGGGGAAGGATTTGAAGCGGTCTTCCGGACCAACAGCGCGGGGGGGGAGGCGCAGCTCGTGAGCTTTACGATCCTCAGCCCCGATCTGGAGGGGCCCCGGTGCGTGCGGCTGGGTGATCTGTTCCATGAGGATTTCACCCGCTTCCGCAGCGGGGAGGGAGCTCTGTCGGAGGACGGAACGACGGAAGTGCTTTACGGAACGGTCGGCACGGCACCCTACGGGGTTGCGGAATACGGGGACGGAACGGAGATGACCCTCCGGTATGTGACGCCCACCCTGGGAGGGCCGGACGTGGAGCTGCTGCTGAAATACAGGGATACCGTGCTGACGGAGATCATTTTGCACGATCTGGAAGAGGACGAATGAGATGCGGATAGATCTGAACTGTCCGGCGGAAATCATCCGGACGGCGCTGAGCCGGGAGGAGGATCCCCGGGCGGAGCTGACGCTGATGAACCTGACCGACCGGGGGATCGATTCCTGCGAGGCGACGGTGCGGGTGCTGGACCGGGAAGGAACGGAACTGGGCAGAGCGGTGCATCGGGCCCGGGCGCTGCGGGGAAGGCCCCACAGCGCCTTTGTCATGGGGGTGCCCATGGAGCTGCCGGAGGAAGCGGTTTCCGCGGAGGCCGTGCTGGATAAGGTCTGGTTTGAGGATAACGACGTCTGGCGGAGGGATCCGGCCCGGGAGCGGGAGTATGAACCCAACCTGCTGCCGCCCGGAAACGACCTGAACGCCCTGCGGTATGTGGCGGGAAGGGACGCGCTGGGCTTCCCGGTTCAGCAGGCGGAGCTCTGGCTGTGCGTATGCGGACGACCGAACGGAAACCGGGACAGCGCGTGCGTCCGGTGCCGGCGGCCCCGGGATCTGGTTTTTCAGCAGTTTAACCGGAACGCCGTGCTTCGCCAGGTGAATCAGCGGGAGCGTCAGCTGGATCTGCAGACCCGGAGCGCGCGGGAGGAAAACATTCAGCTTCAGCGGCAGCGGGAGGAGGAATACAACCGGCTCCAGGCCCGGAAATCCCGGCGGAGAAGGCTGGCGGCGGCGCTGATCTGTGCGATCGCCCTGGCAGCGGTCGGAGGGTTCCTGATCGAACCGGCGCTGCGGCTCTGGAGCGCGGATACCGCCCTGCGGGAAGAACGGCTGGAGGATGCCCGGGAGATCCTGACCGAGCTGGGAGCTTTTCCCGGCGCGGAGGATCGGCTGACGGAAACGGAGCTGCGGATCGCCCGGCGGGACGGGCGGATTGCGGCGGAGGATCCGGCGGCATTTCCGACGGAACGGATGAAGGAGATTGCCGGAAGCCTGCGAAGCCGGGGAGAAAGCGGGGACGCGGACCTGGCGGATCGGGTGCTGCTTTCCGCGGCGCGCGGGCTGCTGGAGACGGGGGATGCTCCGGCCGCGGAAGCGATGCTCACCGGGCTGCCGGAGACGCTGGAAGGCAGGGAGGAACTGCGGCTGGATTGTGCCTTTGCCCGGGGACAGGCCTCCCTGGCTGCGGGGGAATATGAGACCGCGGAGCGGATCTTCACCGAACTGGGGGATTATCCCGGCGCGGCGGAGAAGGCGAAGGAAGCGGTCTATCTTCCGGCCCTGGGCTGGATGGAGGCCGGGGATTATGACGCCGCCATCGAAGCTTTCACCCGGCTGGACGGATATCAGGACAGCCGGGAGCTGATTCCGAAATGCTGGTATCTGAAGGGCTTTGTGCTGGAGAACGCGGGCGAGGCGGAGGAAGCCCGGCAGGCCTATCTGAAGGCGGGCAACTATGAGGACGCCGGAGAACGGGCGATGCGGATCCGGTGGAACCAGGCCGAGGATCTTCTGGCCGGGGAGGACTACGCTGCCGCGCTGCCCCTGTACCGCGAGATGGACGGATATCAGGACGCGCGAGAGAAATGGCTTCAGTGCGCAGTCGCCCTGGCGAAAGCCGCCTATCGGCAGCGGGAATACCTGCAGGCGGTCTCCTGGCTGGAGGATCTGCCGGAGGATACCCGGGAAATCAAGCAGATCAGGACCCGCGGAACCTACCTGGGGGCCAAGGCCGCAGCGAACCGGGGTTCGCTGGAGGAAGCCATTGCGCTGATGGAGCAGGTTTCCACCTACAGCGACGCCTCCCGGAATCTGCGCACCTGGCGGCTGGAGCTGGCGCGGCAGTGGATGGAGGAGGAACGCTATGCCGAGGCGCGGGAGCTGCTGATTCCGATCGAAGATTACTACCAGGCGAAGCGGCTGCTTCAGGAGCTGGAAGCGGAGCTTCCCCCGGCGGAAACGGAAGATCCGGCTGAAAACCGCACGGAGGAAGGGACGGAAGGACCATGAACAGGGAAAAATGGATTCCGGAGCTGGACGGGCTGCGGGTCCTGATGATTTTCATGGTCAGCTGGTATCATATCTGGCAGCAGAGCTGGCTGACGCCGGTTCTCGGAACTGTGTCCCTGGACTACCTGCTCCGGAGCGGCTATGTCTGGGTGGACGGAACGGTGCTGCTCAGCGCGTTCCTCCTGTACCGGCCCTATGCCCGGAACCGGCTTCGGGGAGAGCCGCTTCCGGAGATCCGAAGCTTTTATGCCCGCCGGGCGCGCCGGATTCTTCCCGGATACTATACGATCCTGGCGCTGACCTTCTTCGGCATCTGCCTTCCCTGGGGCCTTTACTACAGCCCCCAGTACATGGTGAAGGATCTGGCGACGCATCTGACCTTTCTGTTTCCCTTTTTTTCGGATACCTACATCGCGACGCCGCTGGGAGCCGCGTGCTGGACGCTGGCCATCGAGGTGCAGGCCTATCTGCTTTTTCCCTGGCTGGCCCGGGCTTCCCTGCGAAAACCGGGATGGGTGTTCGGCGGGGTCTGCGCGGTCTGCCTGGGATTCCGCGCCTGGTGCCTCTGGAGCCTGGATGATTTCAACCTGGTCGTCAATCAGCTGATCAACTTCGGGGATCTGTATGTGATGGGCTGCGGACTGGCCTGGGGATATGAGAAGCTGCGGCTCCGGGCGGAGAAAAAGGAAAACGGAATCCTTTTCCGGGGAAGCGCGTGGGCCTTCACGGGACTTTTCCTGCTGGCGCTCTACGGCCTGCTGCAAATGCTGCGCGTTCAGGCCGCTTCCAGCGTATACAGCGTGGGACGCGGATTTGCCGGATGGATCAGCCGAATGCTGAATATGGCGGCTCCGGGAAGCAACTATCCGGTGATTCAGCGGAACCAGATGATCTACCGCCCGCTGTACGGCGCGCTGTTCGGATCCATGCTGCTGGCAGCGCCCTTTTCCCTGAAGCCGCTGCGGAAGCTGCTGGGAAACCGGGTGACGCATTTCCTGGCGGGAATCAGCATGAATTACTACCTGGCGCATCAGACGGTGATCGTGCACATGCGGCGAACCGGATTCCCGCCCAGCGCAGCCGAGTATCCGAATCAGGCGGGGGAGCAGCCCTGGCAGACCCAGTACACGCTGCTGGCCTTTGCGCTGTCCCTGACGGCGGCCGTGCTGATCACGTATCTGGCGGAGAAGCCGATTCAGCGTTGGATCGACCGGCGAAACGGACGAAAAAAAATCTCCCCGGAAGGGGGAGAACAGGGCTGAACCGGATTATTTCCTTTCCTTCGGGGCGGTTCCCCGGATGGTGGCGTTGGGATCGGAAGCCTGCTTCATGAAGGCGCTGGGGCTGATGCCCACGATGTTTTTGAACTGCTTGGAAAAATGGTAGGGATCATGCATGCCCACCTCGATCCCCGCCTGCCGGACGGAATAGTTCTGATCCCGCAGCAGTTCCTTGGCCCGTTCCATCTTGCAGTGGAGCACATAGCTCAGGGGAGGCATTCCCACCTCGGCAACGAAGCGCTTCCGGAAGGTCTCCATGGGCATGCGGGAGATGGCGGCCATCTCGGCCAGAGAGAAGTTGTCCCGATACTGATTGGCCCGGAGCGTATCCACCACCTTGGCGATCTCATGGCTCAGCATGGCGTCCATGGCCACGGGCTGGCCCCAGTGGCTGGCGATCATGCCGTACAGCAGATGCTGCAGCTGATAGGTCGCGTCGGAGGATCCGGTGTGCCGGACAATCACCTGAACAATCTGGGAGGCAAGGTACAGTTGACTGGGCAGCGCGCCCTGCCGGAGCGGCATATGGAGCAGCGCGCCCATCTTCCGGACCACCAGGGGGCTGAGGGGCCCTTCCAGCGCGATCCAGAGACAGCGGGCATGCCCCGCAGTCTCGATGGAGCAGGGGCGATTTCCCCCGGGGAGAAAGCAGGTGGAACCTGCTTTCAGCGTCAGCTCGTGCTGATCCCAATGGAGCAGCACATCGCCCGCTTCCACGGCGAGCCAGACCCATTGCTCGTGGGAACGGAGAGGGAAGGAGCCGCTTTCCAGCACAAAGCTGCCGGCGGCATGAATCCAGGCGCCGCTGGCCAGCGTGAGACTGCCGGGTTTATGGAACCCCTCCACCGCCAGGGAAGCAAGTTCGTCCGGAATGGTTTGTAGCAGGAAGGAATCCATGTGCTCTCCTCCATTCAAAGTGACCAATTTTTACAAATCAAGTTCAGTATAACGGGAAATCCAAGGTTTGTCAATGGGTCCAGAAAAGAAAATCAGGAGAATCAGACGAGAATGAGGAATTGGTCCAGACTGAAGCAATACGCGGACACGCACGGCGTGGGGTATACGATGCGCCGGTGCGCCGAAAAGGCGGGCCAGGTGGTCCTGGGAACCTGGGACCGGCAGCGAAGGAAGGAAGAGCCCTCCGGGGCGGAGCTGGCGGCGCAGCGGACAGATCAGCCTCCCGCGGGGCTGATCAGCGTGGTGATCCCGGTCTACAATACCCGGGAGATCTTCCTGCGGGAGCTGATGGACAGCCTCCAGGCCCAGACCTATGAAAACTGGGAAGCCATTTTCTACGACGGCGGGAGCGACCGGGCGGAAACCGTGGCCCTGCTGGATCGTCAGGCGAAGGAGGAGCCCCGGTTTCGCGTGATCCACGCCGGGGAAAACCTCCGGATTGCCGGAAACACCAACGCGGCAATTGCCCTGGCGCGGGGGGAGTATATCGCCCTGTGCGATCATGACGACGTGCTTTCCCCGGATGCCCTGTGGCGCATGGCGGAGGCGATCTGCCGGGATCATCCGGATTTGCTGTATTCCGACGAGGACATGATGACCGAGAACGGCCGCCGGCATATGGACCCCCACCGAAAGCCGGATTTTCAGCCGGAAACGCTGGCCGCGGACAATTACATGAGCCATCTGGGCGTTATCCGGGCGGAGCTGCTTCGGGAGGCGGGCGGCCTTCGGGAAGGGTATGACGGGAGCCAGGACCATGAACTGTACCTGCGCCTGGCGCAGCGGACCCACCGCATCACCCATGTCCCCTACATCCTTTATACCTGGCGCAAGGTGTCCACTTCCTTGAGCCGGACGCATCTGGATCAGTGCCTGTGGGCGGGATGCCGGGCGAACATGGATCTTTCGCCGATTCCGGTGACCGCGGTTCCCGTGGACCGGAGAATCCGGCTCTGGTATGATTTTCCCCGGAATATCCGGACGGAGGCGGTCATCTTCTGCAGTGAGGAGGAGGGCTGCCGGGCGGCCCTGGAGGATCTGGAGGCGCAGGCTCCCTGGCCGAACCTGACCGCCACCCTGGCCGTGACAGATCTGGAGGGACTCCGGGAGACGCTGAATCAGGCGGCGGCGGAAAGCACGGCGGACTATCTGCTGTTTCTCGATGCCGCCGGGATGGTGGAGACCCGGCACTTCTTCCGGGAACTGCTCATGTATGCCCAGATGGACGGCGTGGGCGGCGTCACCCCGGTGGTGGTGGACCGGAAAAACCGGATCACCTTCGGAGGATGGGTGAAGGGGCGGAACGATCAGGCGGGCCTGCGGAACGGCGCCGGGGGGCCGCGGGACCGGATGAACAAGGTGCACAACGTGGATGGGGTGTCCCCCTGCTGCATGATGGTCCGAAGGGATCAGTTCGTTCCCTTCGGAACCCGGGATCCGGGAAAAAGATATGTGTACACGCCCCATGCCGCTTTCCTCTGCGAAGACATGGCGGTGATTGGGATGGCTCCGGAGGCATGAAAAACGCTTTCCGGTCAGAATGACCGGAAAGCGTTTTTTTGAGCCTTTTGCTTACTTGTGCCCGTTCGGGGCGTTCTCCCAGGCGTACTGGATGGCTTCGGTATGCAGGCTGTCCACCTTCTTGCTGCCGTGCGTCCAGCTGTTGGAGAAGTGGAGGCACACCTGCCCCTTGAAGTCGTTGGTGGAGATGGTGTCTCCTTCCGGATAGTTGTGAGGCACGCCGTACAGGGAGCAGGCGAAGGTCCGGTTTCCGATGGTCACCAGGGACGGACGCCGCTGATACAGATTCTTGGTCTTGATTTCGTTCGAGGTGGTGACGCCATAGGCCTTGCACAGCCGGGCCGTATCCGCTGCGGTCAGCGGCTCCGCGTCCACATGGTATCCGCCGGACCAGCGGTGCGCCCACCAGACGATGCCGGTCTTCACATCATACACCTTATAGTTGGAGCCCTTGGCCCACAGTTCGTTGATTCCGCCGGTCCACCAGTCGACCTTCTCCGCGGGATACAGGGTGATGGTCAGGTTGCTGGTATCCGCCGCGCCGACTGGCACGGTGCCGTAGAGCGCGTGCTGCGTAGCCGCGCCGGCGATGCCGTCCACGCTGACTCCGACGGCCTTCTGGAAGGCCCGGACCGCCTTCTCCACGGCGGAGGTATACTTGTTCGTGACGCTTCCGGTGTAATACCCCTGCGCCTTCAGCGCTTCCACCAGGTTCCGGACCGCCGTGCCGGTGGAGCCGAGCTTCAGGGTGTTGTAGGAAGCCTCCACCTGGGACGTGGTGGCGGTGACCACCGCGCCGGTCGGCGCTTCCGTCGGAACGGGCGTCGGCGTGGCGGAACCGTCCGCGTTGACGAGGACCACATAGCTGCCGTGAATATAACCGTCTCCCAGCGTGCTGTGGTGCACATGGTACCAGGTTACGCCGTTTACCGTGGAAGGCGTTCCGTAATAGGGCATAACCGTGCCCTTCGCGACCCGGCCGATCATGGAGGAATAGCCCGCCTTGCTGCGCAGATTGACATCGGAGGCAATGGTCTTCACATAGCCGGAGGCGGAGGGATCCGCCGTCACGGTGGGCGTGTCTTCCTCCGAGGGCGTGGAGGAGGTAACCCTCACCACGTCGCCCCGCAGGTAGCCGCGATTGCCGTCCGCATCCACATAATACCAGACATACTTACCCTGCTCAATAGGCCGGGCCAGATAGGGAAGGGTGACGCCCTTTTTGATCTGCCGGATGGTGGTTCCGCCCGGGGTGGCCCGCAGATTGACGCCGCCCTTCGTGGTGATGACGTATCCGTAGACACCGGCGGAGGGAGACTCCGTGACGGCCGGCGCGGCGGTATCCGTCGCGGGAGTTGTTGCGGTGGCGGCCGACGTGGGCTTTGGCGTCACGATGCTGGTGGAGAGAAGCTTGACACAGTCATCCCGCACGTAGTAGGTGCGGCCATTCCGCTCCACCGGGTACCAGGTGTGCCCTCCCGCGGTCCGGGCGGATCCGGCCAGCGGCAGGATGGAGCCCGTACCCTCCCAGTCGTTGTCCCGGTTGTAGGAACCGTTGGGCGTATCCCGCAGGTGCGCCGAGGATTTGATCAGCTGAACCGCATTGTAGCCCTCCGTGCTGGGGGGCGGAGTGGGCGAGGCGGTGGGGCTCACCGTCACCGCGGATCCGGAGACGATGCGGATGTATTCGCTGTTCACATAGCCTTTCAGCCCGGCATAGCTGACCCCGTACCAGTAATCGGCGCCGACGCTGTCCGGCGTGCTGGTGATGCTGACGACGGTTCCCCGGTCCAGCTTCATCATGCTCCGGTATTTCTTTCCGGCACCCTCGCGGAAATTGGTTCCGCCATTGGTGATGGCTCCCACCGTTCCGGTCGGAGCGGAGGAGGTGGGAGCCGCTGTCGGCGCGGCGGTTGTCCCGGGCGCAGCGGTAGCGCCGGGCGCCGCGGTGGCGTCGGGTGCGGCGGTGACCGCAGGAGCAGCCGATTCGGAAACGGATCCCGTCGCCAGGTAGCTGGCCGTTTCGCTGTCCGTCAGCGGACGGAAGTAGGAATCCTGAATATAGCCCCAGTAGGTCCGCGCGGTCTTCGGATCCGAAGCGTCCGGGTGGGGCGCGATGACCCGGTACCAGTGCTGTCCGCCGGAGTTCGTCTCGCTGTGAATGGTGCAGACCCATCCCACCGGGAGCACAAACCAGTACTCGGAACCGGAGGTGGCTTCCCTGCGCAGCTTGACGCTGCTGTTAATCACCATTCCGTAGGATTCTGCGCCGGCAGAGGACATCAAAAGCCTGCCGGGAATCAGGGAGATCCCCAGGCAAAGGGCCAGGAACAGCGCGACCAGGCGGCTGCGTCTCATCGTCATCGTGAATCACCTCAATGCGTAGCATTTCACGACTTCATTTTATTTCAAAATTGTTACGATGTCAACAAGAAAATTAAGAAAATAAGACAATAGTTGAAAGAAATTTATCTCTCCATCTCCATCAGCATCCGGTATTCCGTGTCCCGCTTTTCGGACAGGAAGGCCCGGACATCGTCCGGTCCGTATTCCTCCGTGATTTCCTCCGGCAGCGAGCGCCCGGGGTGGGACATGATTTCCAGATAGGCGTCCTTCTCCCGGGCGTATTTCTTCATTTTGGGCAGCAGCAGCGAAACGCGCTCCGCATCCATCTCCCCGGTCAGGATCAGGCCAAAGATGCGCCCGGTGGGAATGCCCTCCCTGCCCAGACGGATCCGGACATAATGGCTCAGCAGATGCAGAATCAGGTTTTTGGCGATGTTCACCGGAGAGATGGTTCCCGGGATGCCCCGGGTGGAGAGAAACATCAGCAGGGGTTCCGTGGAGCAGCGAATGAAGCGAACCCGGCCGCGGAGATCCATCCGATCCAGGGCGTCCATCAGGGCCTGAAAGACCAGCGGGATCATATGGGTGTGTACGTGGCTGTCGATCCGGAGGGAAAGCGGCGCGCCCTGAGCATCCGTCAGGTCCGACGTCCGGTCGAGGAAGGCACGGATCTGCGCTTCGATTTCCGCGGAACAGAAAGCCCGCAGCGCCTTCCGCCCCTTTCCGGGAACGAGGCTCCGCAGGAAAAGCCCGATCCAGGAGTTCCGGATCACCCGGCCTTCTTCCGGAGCGGAAAGCTGATACCCGTCGATGAGGTTGAGATGAACCGAAAGCAGCGGCCGCGCGGGAAGATCGTTCCAGACCTCCCGGAGAAGGGCCATGCATTCCGCATAGCATCCCATGTTTGTGATCACGCTGAAGCTGTCAATCCGGCCGGCCTGAAGCAGCGACAGAATGCGCCGCGAATTCTCCGGGGAAGCCGCGTAGTCATCCGCGTGAAAATCAATTCCGTACATAATTCCTCCGTCGGGGGCTCAGAAATTGACAACCAGAATATCATCTACCAGCTGGATGGATCCGGCGTCGGGATAGCGGGGCATGGCCTGAATTTCGGGCATCTTTTCCAGTTCCCTGTCCCGGCAGTAGACCGGCGTAAAGCCGCACCAGAGCTCCATGAACTCCGCCCAGGTGTAGTTATTGATGTATTCCAGTGTCGTAAACTGATAGGAAACCGTCCGGATGGCGTCCATCTCCCGGATGTCCGTCACGGTGGGATCGATAATGCTCATCTCGTGCACGAAGAGCACAGGCCGGTCCGCCCGGTAATCCTCGGAGGATTTGATCTGGGTGATCAGGGTGGTGAAGAAGGAGATGCTTTCCTGCTGCTGGAATTCCGCCTTCAGGTAGCATTCGTTCGCCAGGCGGACATAGAGCAGTCCGGTCACCGCAAGCACCGCCGCCGACACCCCGGAGACCAGCTGACGAAGCCGGGGCAGGCGAAGCTCCAGACGGTCAAAGAGGAAGACGAAGAAGGCTACCTGCATCACCTGGCCGTAGGTCATCAGGCCATGCACGTGATCCGCCAGAACAAAGGTGAAATTGCAGCCGAGGGGAATCAGGGCCAGCAGAACCAGCAGGAGAAGGGCGATGCCCTTCCGCTTCCGGGCGGTCAGCCAGAGCAGCCGCAGGCTCAGCAGCAGATCCCCGGCAAGCATGAGATAATACATCGTGTGAATCCGGTAGGGATACATATCCCAGCTTTCATAGCGAACCGGGTTGAAGAACTCGGCGTAGGCCCGTCCGACGCGGGCAAGATATTCCGGAACCGTCACGTTTCCCGTTTCGCTGGCGGGATAATACAGGGTCATGTTCAGCTTTTTCAGGAACAGATCATTGGCGATAAAGTAAAGCGCCATGATCAGGGCCAGGCAGAGAAACTGCAGCAGAATCCGCTTTGCAAGGACGGAGATCTTCTCCTCCCGCTCCGTCAGCCCCATGATGGCGTCCATCAGAAGCAGGAACAGCACGACGGAGAGCAGGGCCTGATAAATCCCCAGCCCGCTGGAGCACAGGACAATGGCCAGCACCCAGGACCACCAGTGCCGCCCGCGGCACATCAGCCAGGCGGCCGCGACCATCAGCAGCAGGGCGAACATATAATAATGGATAGTGAAATTGTAGGCGAAGATCCCGGTGATGGCGGGAAAGGCGACCATGATGCAGCCCAGGCATCCGCTCAGCAGCCCGGAGCGGATTTTCAGCAGATCCACCACCAGACTGGCACTCAGGGCCACGCAGAGAATGGCGATGATTCCGTTATACAGGGGCATGCTGAAATGCCCGTCCATAAAGAACAGATCCTCCAGCCAGCTGAGAAGGTGAAGCGCCCATCGGCCGGAGGTGACGGTGGAGCCGGGCGAAAACATGAAAAACAGATCGTCATGCCAGGAAAACTTATTGAAAAGCGCAAACCCATGCGCGAGAATTCCGCAGATCAGCGCGCTGAAGAAGCTGATTATCATCGGTGAGGTGATCCGATCCCTCCAGATAGCGTGCATTTTTCCGCCGGCCGCCTGTGCCATGCTGGTACCTCCCTGAACGAATAATAATGACCGGCGCAGAAAGCGCGCGGAAAGGGATCCGGATCATGCCGGATTCCCTTCTCGGACTGATTATATGATTTCCGGGGCCGGAATTCAACCCTGATTTGTTCTTCCGGGGCGATGCCGGGTGCGGATCCAGGCATAGACCACCCGGGGCGGACTCTGGAGCCCGGCGCGGAAAACCCAGGAACGAACGCGCTTCCGCTCCTCCGGGGAGAGCTCCGGAAAGCGAAGCAGCATTTCTCCCTCCCGGAATTCCGCCCGCCGGCAGAGCTGCAGATACCGCTCATACGGAACGGGATTCGAATCCTCCTTCAGACGGCGCCGCAGAAACCAGGCCATCCAGACGGCCGTGGCGTACCGGGCGAGGACGTCCTTCTCCCAGTCGGGTCCCATGATCCGCAGCGCGGCGCCGAGTCCGGCGATGTTCAGTCCGGCCTGCTCCGCCGGATTCATGGCGGTATAGACGCTTCCCTCCGCCTGGCGATAGGCATAGACCGGCCGGTGAACCCGGATCAGCTTTCCCCGGGCCAGGGCGTTCAGCACGATGTCATTGTCGTCAAAGGAACCCAGACGCTCCAGCAGACGCAGGTTTTCCGGCGTATGCGGGCTGCGGATGACACAGGCGCCCGCGTGGGTATACTGCCAGCGGAGGTATTTCCGGCGCGAGGTCGGCACCGGCCGGAGGGATCCGGCGCGGGGCGGTTTCCTGTCCTGCCCCTCCCGGTACATCCAGGTGTCCATGCCGATCACGCTGACCTCCGGATGCGCCTCCAGCAGGGCGACGGCAGGGAGAGTGAAATCCGCGTCGGAATAAAAATCGTCCCCGTCCATCAGGCAGTAGCAGTCCCCTGTCATGTGCCGGATCAGATTCAGCCGGTTCATGCTCGCGCGCTCCACCGGATTGTATTTCCGGGACGGATCCCGATCCATGACAAAGATGCGGATATGCTCCGGATCCTTTTGCCGAAAGGCTTCCGCCAATGCCACCGTGCCGTCGGAGGAGCCGTCATCCCCGATGAGGATTTCCCATTCCGGCGGCTTTTTCAGCGCCAGAATGCTTTCCAGGCTGTCCCGGACGAACCGTTCCTGCTGGTAATAGGTGACCAGAAATGAAATCTTCACCCTGCTGACTCCCTTTCCCTCATACGCCCTTCCTCCGGCAGTTGATCCAGATTTCGGAAGCCAGCTCCGGCATCTCATTGCCCAGCTGATAGAGGCCGTCCAGCATGCGGTCCGTCAGAAGACCGGACTGCGCCAGATCCCACATCTGGGCATGCGCAAAGGGCTTGAGCAGCATGCCGCCGCGGTCGGTAACCCGCAGACCGCACTGATCCACCAGCGCCAGCAGGCTTTCCGCGTCAAACACCTGGTGCTGCATGAGCGCGCGGTTGCGCTCCGAAAACTCCCGCTCGTCCTTCATCAGCCCCATGGCCCGGGCAAGACGGCGGTGCAGGGAAAAGGCGTTGGGAACGTTCAGGTGAATCACCGTGTCTGCGCCCGCGGTTTCCCGGATGTCCCGGAGCAGCGCCTGCGGATCCTCCACCTCGTGCAGCAGGCTGGCGCAGACGATGAAGTCCGGCTTCATGGCGCGGACCTCCTCCCGGAAGGAGAAGGGAAGCGGATAGCCGGTGATCCGGTCCGGCGCGGCCTCCTTCGCGAGCCGGTCCGCGTTGCGGAAAAAGATATCCCCCGGTTCAAAGAAGACATATCGGTCAAAGCCGGAACAGTGCAGGAACAGGGGCTCCATGCCGCACCCGATTTCCACAATGCGCCGGGCGGAGGCCTTTTCCATTTCCTCCAGGA
Organism: uncultured Eubacteriales bacterium; assembly: GCA_900316415.1. GTDB lineage: Bacteria > Bacillota > Clostridia > Christensenellales > Aristaeellaceae > Aristaeella. The sequence continues at coordinate 178,717 of ONCV01000002.1, read as the reverse complement.
TCTTTTTCCTGCGGTACCGCACCTGAATATCCTCAAAGCCCGGCTGGTTGTATTTTTCCTGATAGTCCGCCAGATCTCGCATGAAGGCAGGCTCCTTTCCCTCTCCCGTTCGGCTCCGGGGCAGAATTGTTCCGGAACGCCGCTGCTTCCGATTATACGACGCGCGGGGCGGAAAAGGCAAGCAATTGAATTCGGAAGGTGAATATGGTACACTGTAACGGCGTGCGGGGAAACGGGATGCCTGCGGTCCGCCCCGGCCGGGAGGACGGCCGGAGCCTGCGGCAGGCTCAAGCTGCACGCACGGGAAGCATGAATCACGGACGACGGAGGAAAAAAATGCGCTTTCGCGTGGAGCCCTACCGGGAAGAACAGGCGGAGGAATGGGATGCCTTTGTTCAGTCGGAAAGCCTGAACGGCACCTTCATCCAGACCCGGAATTTCTATCAGTATCACCCGGAAGGCAGGTTTCGGGACTGCTCCCTCTGGATCCTGGAGGGGGAGAAGCCCGCAGCGGTGGTGCCGGCCTGCCTGATTCAGGAGGAGGGAAGGAAGGGTCTGACCTTTTTTTCCCACCGGGGAGGTACCTTCGGAGGGATCGTGCTCGGAGAAAAATACTACCGGGTCGGGGACGTGGGAGAAATCGTTTCCACCCTGGACGCATGGCTGGACGCCCGGGAGGATATTTCCCGGGCGGTGCTGAAGCAGACGCCAGGGCTGTATGCCCGGAGGGACATGGCCCTGCTGGATTATGAGCTGTTTCACCACGGTTATCGGCAGGTGAACGAGCTGAACCTGTATGTTCCCTGCGCCGGGCTTCCGGAGGATCCGGTGGAAGCGATGTCCTCCTCCTGCCGCCGGGATTACCGGAAGGCGGAAAAGGCGGGGCTGTGCTTCCGGTCCCTGGAAACGGAGGCGGAGGTGGCTGCCTTTTACGAACTGCTGCAGATCAGCCTCTCCAAGTTTGACCTGAAACCCATTCATACGCTGCAGGAACTGCTGGATTTCCGGGAAAGACGCCTGAAGGACATCGCGCTGTTCCACGGGGTGTTCCTCGGGGATACCCTGATGGCCGGGAGCATGTGCTTCAATTACGGGAACCGCGTGCTGCACGCGCAGTACCTGTCCACCTCCCCGGAGTTTCAGAAATACTATCCGCTCTATCTTCTGGACGCAAGCCTGATCCGGCTGGCCCGGGACCGGGGTTTTGACGCCTTTTCCTTCGGCATCTCCACGGAGGACCAGGGCCGCGTTCTGAACCAGGGCCTGGCGGAATTCAAGGAGCGCTTTGCCAGCGACTACAGCATCTACAGAACCTTCCACAGGGAGAAGCCGCTTCCGGAAGCGCCGGCGGGGTTTTCCGGCGAATGACGGACGGAGCCGGGACATGGCGCCCGGCCGGCGAAAATGACATGCGACAGGGGGAAAAAACATGGAGGAGAACCGGGGAGAAAACAGACCGCTTTCCCAGTTGCTGAGCGCGATCCCCGCGCCCTGGATGGCGTTCGCGGGAGCCCTGCTCGCGGGCCTGGCGGCGCACGGCATGGGCATGCTCAACAAATACTCCTGGCATGATGATATCCAGGGACTGTTCCTGACCGGCGCGACCATTACCTCGGGGCGCTGGATGCTGCACGTGCTGGGCTGGCTGGAGGTGCTCCTTTTCGGGGACGGCCATTTCAGCCTGCCCCTGGTCAACGGACTCGTATCCCTGATCTGCATCGGGCTGTCCGCTGGATGCATGGCGCGGATGCTGCGGATTCGCTCCCGGGGGCTCAGCGCCCTGATGGGCGGGGGGATGTCCGTCTTCCCCGTGATCACGGCGCTCTTCGGTTTCACCTTTACCATTCATTACTATATGATTTCGCTGCTGATGATGACCTGCGGCGCGTACCTGATTCTGGAGGGCCGGGGAGGACTCCGAAAGACGGCGGGAGCGCTGCTGGGCGGCTGCGCCGTCGGGATCTATCAGGCCTTCCTGCCGGTGGGGCTGGCCCTCATTCTCCTGTGGAATATCGTCCGCCTGACGGAGGGGGAGGAAGCGGGAGAAGCCTGGAAGCGGCTGGGAATCCATGCGCTCTGCTTCCTGGGCATGCTGGCCGTCTACGCGGCGGGAAGCCGGCTTTTCCTGACCCTCCATCATCTGGAGCTGGACAGCTATATGGGCCTGAGTCAGGCGGGCAGCCTCTCCCCCCTCGTTTATCTGCAGCGGATGGGAAGGGCCTGGCGGGAGTTCTTTCTGCCCACGCGGAATGTGCTCTGGGATATGTATCCCCAGCATATTTATTATCTGCGCCAAGGAATGCTGCTCCTGACGGCGGCCCTGTCGGTGCGCTGCCTGATCCGGGCCTGGAAGCAGAGCCGGGGAACGGCGCTGCTTCTGCTGCTTCTGCTGGCGGCGTTCCCGCTGGCCTGCAATCTGATCTTTGTGCTCTCCGAAGAAGTTCACAGCCTGATGACCTACGGGCAGGTGATGCAACTTGCACTGCTGATCTGCCTGGCGGACCGGACGGAGTTTTCCCCCGCAAAAATCCGGCGGATCGTTCCGCGGGCGGCCGCGCTGCTGCTGAGCCTGACCTTCCTCATGTATGTCCGGTTTGACAACCAGTGCTATCTGAAAGCGGAGTTTCAGCAGCAGGAGGCGATCACCTGGTACACCGCGCTAATCTCGAAAATCAAGTCTGCCGAAGGATATCGGGACGAGCTTCCCGTGATCTGGCGGAACATGGAAGAAATGGACGATCAAACCCTTTACAATATGGACGAGCTGAATTTCCTGCACCTGTCCGGATATGAGCAGGATGTGCGGGGATACGTGAGCAACTGGGCGTGGGAATGGTTCCTGGCGAGATGGTGCGGCTTCTCCACGGCGGTGCTGCCGCCGGAAACCGCGGACGACTGGCCGGAGGTGCGGGAAATGCCGCATTATCCGGACGACGGATCCATCCGGGTGCTGCACGACGCGGTGGTGGTCAATTTTTAACGGGAATCCTCCGAAGCAGAATCAGCTTGCCTCTCAGGCGGCTGGGTAACGAAAAAGGAGCGGGGTGCTGACATTTGGAAGGGACGGTTCAGACAGGCTGCGGAAGAGCATGGAAGTTCCGGCTGGAAAAAGGCCTTCCCGTGCTTTATTTTCTTTTTGTCTTTTTCCTTTATTTCTCCCTGATGAGCGAGCCCTATTTCACGGATGAACAGGACGTCATTTTCGGCGGATACAATATTGCGAAGGGAAGGGACCTGTACCGTTTCTATCTTACCCAGCACATGCCGTTTTCCTACTATTTCGCTTCCCTGAGCGCAATCTGCGGTGCACGCACGGTTTTTCAGTTCCGGCTGGGGGCGTATCTGATGCTGAGCATGGTGTGGGAGACCGTTTTCCTGCGCCATCGGCGCTTTTTTCCGGCTGTCTCTCTTTTTGCGATGCCCCTGCTGTATCTGAGCGTCCTCAAGACCATTACCTTCGGCACGGCCATGATTTCCGATCACTGGCAGGGGATCGGACAGGCGATGATTCTGCTGGAGCTGATCCGGTATGCCAGGGAGAAGAGGATCACGGCGGCATGCGCCGGGATGGTTTCCCTTGGAATCGTGCTGAGTCTTGGAACCGTCTTTGTGGCCGCCTACTCCGTTTTCTGCTTCTTTCTGGGAATGGTTGCCCTGCAAATCGGGTTCATTTTCCGGGAGCCGAAACCAACCCGCACCGGCCTGCGCCGACAGATCCTGAGGGAGGATCTCCGGCTGGCCGCCCTCTGCCTGGCTCCGTTTCTGGCGCTGCTGGGATGGTACCTGATCTCGGGGAATGTATCCAATGCCTTTGAAGGCGCCTACGATGTCAATGTCAAATACTATTCCCAGTATACGGGCGGATTCGGAAGCGATCCGGTGGGGATCGTCTGGGAGACCGTGGCCTCCTACGGGCGCTTCGTGTGGGGGGAAGCAGCCCATCCCGGAGGCTATTCCCTGCTGAATCTGGGGCTGGCGCTGGGTTCGCTGGCCTGCTGTGTGTGGCTGGGCCGGAAAAACCCGACGGTGGGGGTGACCGCTTTCCTGGCGACCATGTTCTGCGGAATCCGGTCCTATGATGATTTTCACGGCATGGCCTACTTTGCGCAGACAACCTGCCTGCTGTCTCTTGGATGGGGGGCGCTTCTGGAAAAAAGATGGAGACGGAAAGCGGTTCGCTGGGGAACGCGGATTGTTTCAGGCGGGGCCGCGGGCTTTCTGCTGGCTTCCTTTGTGATCTGGGCCGGATATAATCTGATTTATCCGCAGATTCTTCTGGATCGGACCGCGCGGGCCGAAACGCAAATCATGGATTTGCTTACGGAACCGGGGGAAGAAATCCATTCCTGCGAGACCCCTTATTTCTGCCAGGACGTCATGGACCTGGAGCTTCTCCCGCAGGAGGCGTGCGATGCGGTGAGCATTCCCTGGTACTATGAGATGTGGAAAGACCGGCAGATGGCTTCCATTCTTCAGAGGCCGCGGGTGGTGCTGTACGATCGGGAGGAGCAGACCTGGGGGCATGTGTTTCGGGAATATGCGCCGGAGTTCGATGCCTTTATTCAGGAAAACTATCTCCAGTTGGAACAGGCGGAAGACATCTGGGTCCTGAAATCCTGGTATCCGGAGGCGGAAAAAAGGCTTCGGAAAGCCGGATACGGCAGGAGAAGTTCCCCCCGGAAGGAAAAACTGTGGACGCTTGTGCCGGTGAAGTTTTTTGCGGGCGAGCAGGTGAGCGCGTTCTTTACCGCGGAAGAAGAGAAGATCTGCGCGATCCGGTTCTGCGCGGCCTGCTTTCACAGGCGGAGCGATCCCCTGCTGACGGTTCAGGTGCTGGATCCGCAAACCGGGGAAATCCTCGGAGAGGCGAAAATTCAGGGAGAGAAGATCGCGGACAATTTTTCTTCCCGATGTCCGCTCCGGGCCTCCCTGACCCCGGGACGGGAATACGAAGTGGTCTTCCGGGCGGAGGAGATCCGCGGAAAAGGCGACATGGAGTTTTATTTCAGACCGGACGGCATGCCGGCCATGAGCGTGGAGTATGAGTAACCGTCTTCCTTCTGATCCGGAAGGCGGATCCATCCGGGCGCCGCATGAGGCGGCGATCCATTTTGAACGGAAATCATCCGGGAAACGGAGGAAGAATCATGGGAGCGGGAAAATGGAAGGACGGGATGCGGCGCCTGGGGGAGAAAACGTTGGCATGGAAACTTCCCGCGCTTTCTCCCGCGTTCTGCGCCGGGCTGGCCGGAACGCTGGCCGGCGGCCTTTTTGCCCAGGGGATGGGGTTGTTCAACAAATTTTCCTGGCATGACGACATCTTTTCGCTTTTCATGACGGGGACGGCCGTTCCGCTGGGCCGATGGATGCTGTACGTTTTCGCGGAGATGGAAAAATGGTTCTACGGGAACGGGCATTTCAGCCTGCCGGCGGTGAACGGGATGATCGGGCTGATCTGCATCGGCCTTTCTGCCGGACTGCTGGCCTCCTTTTTCCGGATCCGGTCCCGAACCCTGAGCGCCCTGCTGGGGGCGGTCATGGCGGCCTTCCCGGTGGTGACCGCCCTGTTCGGGTTCATGTACACCGCGCACTATTATCTGATGGCGCTGCTGATGGTGGTCGGGGGCGGCATCCTGGTCTGCGGAGACGGCGGATGGGGAAGGAAAATCGCGGGGACACTGCTCTGCGGATGCGGAATTGGGGTTTATCAGGCCTTCCTTCCCGTGCTTCTGATGCTGGTGCTGATCAGCCAGATCCGGGTGCTCTGCCTGCGGGAGGAAAGCTCGGCGGACTGGGCGAAGCGGCTGCTGATTCAAGCGCTGTGCGTGGCGGGCGTGATGGGCGTGTATTTCGCCGGCAGCAAATACTTCCTGTGGAAAACCGGGCTTCAGCTGGATGATTACCTGGGCATTGATGAGATGGTTTCCGCCCCGCTGACGGCCTATCTGGCCCGTGTCGGCCGCGCGTACCGGGAATTCTTCCTTCCGACGCATTTCTCCCTGTGGGACATGTATCCCCAGAGCCTGTACAACCTGTATCGGCTGATGCTCTGCCTGGATCTGCTGCTGGGCGGATTCTGGATCCTCCGGATCCGGAGGAAAAGCCGCTTCCGGGCGGTGATGCTGGGGGTGATGCTGGCGCTGGTTCCCCTGGGATGCAATTTCATCTTCGTGATGTCGGAGAAGATTCACAGCCTGATGGTCTACGGCCAGGTGATGCAGGTGCTACTGCTGGTATGCTTGGCGGACTGGACGGAAACACCGGCTCCCGCGTTCCATCGGGCGGTTTCCTGCGGAACCGCGCTGCTGCTGGCGGTGAGCAGCCTGATGTACATCCGCTACGACAATCAGTGCTATCTGAAAACCGCCTTTCAGCAGCAGGAGGCGATTTCCTGGAACACGACCCTGGTATCCCGGATCGAATCCGCGGAGGGATATCGGGATGAGCTTCCGGTGGCCTTTGTGAACCGGGACCGGATGAGCGACCGGAACCTGCATAATCTGACCGAGTTTGATTTCATCCGGCTGGCCGCCTATGAGATGGATATTCAGGGATATCTGAATGACTGGGCCTGGGAGCGCTTCCTGGCCAACTGGTGCGGATTTCAGCCGGAGTTCGCGGACGGCCGGGCGGCCGCAGACTGGCCCGAGGTTCAGGCCATGCCATGCTATCCGGACGACGGATCGATCCGGGTCATCCGGGACACGGTGGTTGTGAAATTCCTGGATCCGGATGAAGGGACGGGAAAAGCGGACGGCGGTTGAAAAACCGGCGCGCATCCGCTACAATAAAGAGAAACTCCGAATCGCCGGCCTCGGATTCCGCGGTGGGCAGGAGTTCGAAAACGCGGGGAAAGGAAACCGGAAAGCGGAAGAGTCATGCGGAAAATCATCGAGCTGTACAGAAAATACCGGGAACAGATCAATTATCTGATCGTCGGAGCGCTGACAACGCTGGTCAGCCTGGCGGTCTACTGGCTTTGCACAAACACCTTTCTGGATCCCGGAAACCCGCTGCAGCTGCAGATTGCAAACGTGATCTCCTGGGTCTGCGCGGTGACGTTTGCGTATTTTACCAACCGGCGGTACGTTTTCTACAGCCAGGAAAAAAACCGGTTGCAGGAGGCGGGAAAGTTTTTCCTGTCCCGGGTGGCGACGCTGCTGATGGAGATGGGCATTATGGGGCTCGGCGTTTCCGTGCTGCGGCTGGATGACCGGGCGGTGAAGCTGGTGGCCCAGGTGATCATCATTATCGCGAACTACCTGTTCAGCAAGCTCCTGGTGTTCCGGAAGGGCACGGGGAAAAGGAAAATCGGCTGATCAGCCCGGCCGGACCGGGAAAAACAGGAGGGGAAAACCGTGAGCCTGTATATCGTGATTCCCGCATACAATGAGGAAGAAAATATCGCCCGCTGCGTGGAGGACTGGTACCCGATCGCGGAGGGGCACAATGAGGACGGAAACAGCCGGCTGGTCATCGTGAACGACGGTTCCAGGGATCACACCTGGGAGCGGCTGCAGGCCCTCGCGGAGAGCCGTCCGCTGCTTCTTCCGGTTTCCAAGGAAAACGGCGGACATGGATCCGCGGTTCTGTACGGATACCGGTATGCCATCGAACACGGGGCGGACTGGGTTTTCCAGACGGATTCGGATGGGCAGACCGATCCCGCGGAATTCGGGGCTTTCTGGGAGAAGTGCGGCGAGTACGACGCCATTCTGGGGAGACGGCCGCACCGGGGTGACGGACTGGCCCGGAAATGGGTGGAGAAGATCGTATGCTTCCTGCTGTGGCTGATCTTCGGCGTCCGGGTGCGGGACGCGAACGCCCCGTTCCGGCTGATGCGCTCCGAACTCCTGAAGAAATATATCGACAGGCTTCCCCGGGATTTCAACCTGCCGAACATCATGATGACCGCCTATTTTGTGCGCTACGGGGAAAAGGTTCTGTTCCTGCCGATTTCCTTCAGCCCCCGGAAGGCCGGGAAAAACTCCATCAACCTGCGGAAAATCTTCCGCATCGGCTGGAAGGCGGTGGGGGATTTCCGCAGGCTGCGGAAGGACATGAAGCGGGACAAAAAGGAACCCCTCTGAGAAAACACGCTCCGCCTGCCCGCGGAGCGAATTCATGAGGGAGTTTTCTTCCCGCCTTCCGGAAGGCGGGAAGACGGAAAAGGAGGAATGCAGAAATGCCGTTGCGAAAGGGCGGAGGGACGCGCGTCCGGCTTTCCATCAGCGGGCTGAAAACCGCGGCCGTGCTCTCCCTGGCTGCGCCGACGGTTCTGTTTTACCTGACCCATCTGAGATGGTATTTTGGCCTGCTCAGCAGCGCCGTGCTGGGGGCAGCGGTGTTTTTTTACCGGAAAGGACTGAACGATGAAAGGCCGGCGGAACTTCCCGGAAAGGCGGATGGGGATGCCTTTGAACTGTCCCCAGGCTCTCTGCTCTTCTGCCTGCTGGCGGCCGCGGCATGGACGTATCTGTCCGGCATCGGGGGATTCTTTGCCCAGAGCCTGGACTTCAACAACCGGAACGCGATCCTGCACGACCTGCTGGATCATCCCTGGCCGGTGTACTTTCCGGAGACCGACAGCGCCCTGACCTATTATCTGGGATACTGGATCCTGCCCGCGCTGCTGGGAAAGGGCGGCGGACTGCTGTTCGGCCCTGCGTTCGCCTGGACGCTGGCGAACATGATGCAGTTTCTGCAGACGGTCTGGCTGCTGCTGCTGGCCTTTCTGCTGCTGCTTTCGTATCTGCGGAGGGGCGAACATGTGGCGGGCGTCGTGCTGCTGTTCATCTTCTTTTCCGGCATGGACGGGCTGATCTGCTTCCTGCGGGAGGAATGGTCCCCCCATATCGAATGGTGGTCCGTGACCTGGGAGTATCCCAGCATGACCACCTCCCTTTTCTGGGTTTACAATCAGGCGGTGCCCGCCTGGATCATGACCCTGCTCTTCCTCCATTCCGCCGGGGATATCCGGACGTATGCCCTGATCGGGCTGATCTGCCTGCCATACGCGCCGTTCCCGCTGGTGGGCCTGGTGGTGCTGTGCGCCGGATGCTTCTGCGTGGCCCTGGTTCGAAACCGGAACCGGAAGGCCGTGTGGAAAATGGTTTTCAGTCCGGAAAATCTCCTGGCGGTGCTGGGCATGATCCCCATGCTGCTGTTCCTGACCTCCAACCACGCGGTGGGCGGGGATCCCTTCCACGTGGAAATGTATCGGGAGTATTATCCGACCCTGGGAAATTATCTGTACAAATATGTTCTGTTCCTGGGAATCGAATGGGGAATCTATGCGGCGATTCTGTTTTCCCGGTTCCGGAAGGATCCGGTTTTCCTGCTGTCCTGCGCTTCGCTGGCCCTGATTCCCCTGTTTCAGATGGGAGCGAATTACAATGATTTTGTGATGCGCGCGTCCACCCCGGCGCTGACCCTCCTGTGCGTGTACTGCATCCGATTCCTGACCCAGCCGTCTCCCCGGCAGCGGCGGCTGCTGTCCTGGGCGCTGGTAGCGGCGCTGACCATCGGCGCCCTGACCGGCGCGACGGAAATGAAGAGAGGGTTTGCGGAATTCCGGCTGAACGGATACCGGCCCGTGGTACGGGATGAGTATGGTTCCGTTCTGAACGCGAAGGAGGAAGTGAATTATTTCCTGTGCACGGACGTTTCGGATTCCTTCTTCTACCGGGTTCTGGCCAAGCAGAGGGAAAACAGATGAGAGATAAGACGCTGGATCACCTCCGCTGCCTGGCGATGCTGCAGGTGATTGTCGTTCACGCGCTCTACTGGCCGGATTTCTTTTCTTCCGCGAGAATCAATCTCTACAAGTCCCTGCTGCTCTTTGAGATGCCGCTGTTTTTCTTTGTGACCGGCGCGTCGAGCGGGTATTCCAGGGAAGAGTCCCCCTGGACATTTGTCCGGAAGAGATGGCTCCGGATCCTGATTCCCTACTGGGTGTATGCGCTGATCTGCGCGGCGCTCTCCATTGCGCACGCCGCCGGAACCGCCGGAGCGGTGGAGGGAAAGGAAGCTCTCCGGATTCTGCTTTCCTGGATTCTTCCCATCAATCGGCAGATCACGGAGCTGCCCTATCTGGATTACGCGGTCTGGTTCGTTCCGGTCTATCTGGCGGTGACAGCGGTTCTTCCGCTGCTTCGGGAGATGAGAAAAAGCCGGGCAGGGGGAATCGCCTGCGCTTTCGCGCTGGGGCTGCTGTATGCCCTTTCGCTGAAAGCAGAGGCGGGATGGCTTCGGTATCCGGCCTTCTATCTGCTGTGGACCTTCGCGGGGCTTTACTATCCGGAGATCCGCCGGGCGGGGACCGCCCGCTGGTATCTCCCGGCGGCCCTCTCCGCGCTGGCGCTTCTGGGGCTGCGACTGGCGGGGCAGAATCTGGACATGCAGGTGCATAAATTTCCGCCCGATCCGGTTTTCCTGGTGTTCTCCATCTTCTGGATGAGCCTTCTGCTGGCCGGCAGAAAGGGCCTGGACGCCGCGATGGACCGGGCGCAGCGCGTTCCGGTGCTGTCCCGGCTGGTGGATTGCTTTTCACATCGGACCACAACGGTTTTCCTGTATCAGTCCTTCGCGTTCTATGCTTCCGCCGGGATCAGCACCCTGCTGGTGCCTGCGCGGCTTCCCTGGATCCGGCTTCTGGTGTGCTTCCCGCTGACGTTGCTGTTCTGCGTTCTGCTGGCGGCCGTGTTCGGACCGATTGAGGGAAGGATACGGCGGCGGGGAAAAGGCAAAACAGCGGGAAATGACCGCGGAGAGGAGAAACCCGGATGATTAAAAGTATACTGACAGGGATTCTGTTCTGGGGAGGAATCGGAGCAGGCCTGTTCCTGATCCGGCCGAAGGCGGCCCTTCACCGGACTGCGGTGGCGGAGATCCGGGGAAAACACCGGATCTGGATCGTGCTGACGGTGGCGGTGCTGATCTGCGTGATGCTCTTCTGCTCGATGCTCTCCCCCATGTGGAATGGTTCCATGGTGGATTACATGGATGAATACGAGCGGATCACGGAATCATTCCTGAACCATCGGCTGGATTTTGATATGGAGCCGGATCCGAAGCTGCTGGCCATGGAGAACCCCTATGATACGGCGCTGAGGGACCGGGAGGAGGTTCCGTACCTGCTGGATCACGCCTACTATCACGGCCGGTTCTATATGTATTTCGGTGTGGTGCCGGTTTTCCTCGCATTCCTGCCCTATCGGCTCCTGACAGGGCAGGCGCTTCCCTCCGTACACGCGAGCCAGCTTTTCGCCGCGGTGTTCATGATCGGGCTGGCGGTCTATTTCCTCTGGCTCGCCCGGAAAAAGTTTCCGCAGATGACCATCGGGCTTCTGATCCTGCTGATCATTCTGTTTTCCATGCTGTCCACGGTTTATGTGACCAAGTTTCCCACGCTGTATCAGACCCCCATTGCCTGCGGCATGATGCTGGAGGTATGGAGCCTGTACTTTTTCTCCCGGGCAGTCTGGGAGAAAAGGACTGAACAGTCCGCGATCCGCTGGGCGTTCTGGGGATCCCTTTGCGGCGCCCTCACCTTCGGCTGCAGACCGCCCCTGGCCCTGGCCAATCTGGTCGTCCTTCCGATGGTGATTCAGTACATGAAGGGGAAGAAGCTTACTCTTCGGCGGGCCGGGCAGCTTCTGTGGGCGGCTTCCCCCTACCTGGTGGTGGCGGCAGGCCTGATGTGGTACAATTATGCAAGGTTCGAAAACCCCTTTGAATTCGGGCAGCGTTATCAGCTGACGAATGATGACCAGACCAGCCTGGGAAGCATTCACGGCCTGAATGACCTGGTCCGGGTTCTGGTGGTCACCTGGAACACCCTGTTCGCCGTTCCCCGGCTGGAGACGGCCTTCCCGTTCCTTCCGATCGGAATCGGCGCGGTCAGCTGCTGCCCTGCGCTGTTCGCGGCGTTTACCTGCCTGAGCCCCGCGGGGAGAAGAATTTCCCGGGAAAAGGATATGGGGGGCTTTCAGACGGTGCTGGTGGCTGCGGTGGTCATCGTGGTCCTGTTTCAGGCCATGTGGGTTCCGCTGATCGTGGAGCGGCACAAGAGCGATGTGCTCTATCTTCTGAGCATCGGGGCGTTCATGGGGATCGGGGAATGGTTCTCCAGGCAGGCGAAGCCGGCTGCCGCCAGCTGGAAGGCGTGCCTGGCGGCCTGCTTCTGCATTGCGCTGGTCGTGCTGCTTTTTCTGGTGCCGGACGACTTCAGCTATACCTCCTACTTCCAGGGAACCACGGACTGGATCTGGAGCAGAATCACCTTTAACCTCAACTGGTAGGGAAGAGGAAGGAGTAGACCATGAAAGCAAAGGCGGTTAAATGGGTTCCGGCGGCGATTGTGCTGCTGGCCGCGCTGGTGCTGCTGTGCCTGAATGCCACCCGTTCCGGCCTGTGGTATGACGAGGGCGTGGAGTACTTTTATTCCAGCGTGGTATCCGGTCCGGTGCCCGGTTGGAGCGAGACGCAGAATATGTACGAACGGATCACGGAGACCTTTCAGCCGCCGCTGTACAACGTGCTGATGCATCTGTGGCTGCTCGCGTTTGATTCCGAGTTCGGCTTCCGGCTGGCGGGCATTCTGACCACGCTGGCGGGCGGGATCGGCCTGTTTCTGGCCTTCCGGAAAATGACGGATCCGCTCTGGGCGGCGGCGGGAACCGCGGCCTACCTGTTTACGGGACAGGTGATGGAATATGCCCTGGAATGCGCGGAGTACAACCTGGTGCTTTGCTTTCTGTGCTGGACCCTGTTCTTCTTCGTGAAGGCATTTCTGGAGAAAGGGACGGGCTCCCTGGCGGGCTTCTTTCTCTGCGCCTGCCTGTCCGTCTACAGCCAGTACGGCGCGGCATTCGCGGTGGTGCCCCTGTATCTGGCGCTGATGATCCGGATGTGGAAGGACGGGACGAAGAGAAAGCAGATGCTGCTTTTTTCCGGCGGAGCGGTGCTGCTGGCGATCCCCCTGGTGATCTTCTTCCTGATTCCGCAGATCCAGCATCAGGGAACGATGGAGGTGAGCCATTCGCCGGTCTTTTTCCACGGCGGACCGCTCCGGGATTTCGTCTGGGAATTCTGGCACCTTCTCTGCCGCGCTGCCGGAGGGGAAATCGGTGGAGCCATCTGGATTCTGTTCCTGACGGGGGCCGCCGCCGCGGCGCTGCTGATGCCCCGGGGAAGGATGAAGTCCCTGCTGCTCTGCCTGCTAGCGGTGTGCGCCTGCATCTGGGTGGTGCTCTTTGCGGCGGTCGCCTGCTCCTTCTACGGATATAATGTGTGGGACGGCACGCTGGGAACCGAGAATATGAGCGGCAGGTATGTCCTGTTCTATCTTCCCCTGCTGCTCCTGTTTGGAATCGGCGGGACCTTCCTGCTGCTGCAGGAAGCCGGAAGGAGAACGACCCGGACACGCCGGATTGCGCTGGCGCTGGCCGCGCTGCTGCTGGTGCCGTACTGCGCATCGGGAATCCGGATGATGACCCGGATGGAGCCCAAGGATCAGGTCCGGGAAGCGGAAACCGCCTGGATGGCGGAGAAGGCTTACGAAAAGAGAACGATCGTCCACTCCCATTCGGAGGTCATCTTTGTGTATTATCTGATGCATGACCCCGCCTGGAAGGAGGAGTATCTGCAGCAGCTGGTGACCTCCGGCGACTGGATGAATTTCACCAGCGCAGGGGAGGTGATTTCCCGCCTGAGCGATACCGGAATCTTTGAGGAGAATGAATTCTACTATCTCGGCACCAGCAGCAATTTTGTCGGAAGCTACAGTGAGTTCCTCGCCGCCTTCCGGCAGATGGGCTATGAGACGGAGGAAATCTATCAGGGCAAGGGGGTTCTGGTTCGGTGCACCCGGACGGACGCATAGACAACGGCACCCGGACCGGCACACAGACAATCGCCATTGGACATCCCGGATGAAATATGATATCATGTTTCCGTACGTGCAAGAATCAGGGGCGCATTGCCTTCAGGCAGCGCAGCCGGGATTACGGAGGGAAGAAGGACAGCCGTCATGGAGGAGTTATTGGTTCAGTCTTGCCCTGTATGTTCTTCCGCCCGCCTGGAGTATCGGTTTGTCGCCGCGGGAAGGGTGATTTCCGCCTGCGCGGAATGCGGGCACATGTTTTCCAATCCCCAGAACACCCGGCTGATGGAGCTTCAGCCGCTTTATCGCGCGGAGGATTTTTCGTCCTTCCGGACGCGGGTGGGGGATGCCGGGGAGCCTGCGGCGGTTCCGACCTTTTCCTCCGGGGAGGAGCTTGAGCGGGAAGCGGACGGGTCGCTGGAAAGCATGCTGCTGGACTGCCTGGACATGGTGAATGACCCGGAGCGTCTGCTGCGCAGCGCCCATGCAAAACTGAAACCGGAAGGGAAGCTTTTTCTGTTTGTGCCGGTGACGGACAGTTCGCATGCCCGGCATGCGAAGCAGTCCTGGGATGCGTTCGAACAGAAACGGCTTCAGTTTTTTTCCCGGAAAACGCTGGAGAACCTGCTCTGCAAATGCGGCTTCGGAGAGATCACCATCCGGGAGGCGAATCCGGACGGCGTTTTCGTCCGCTGCAGCCGAAAGGAAGTGCGGAAGGAAAAGGTTCTTTCCTTCATCATTCCGGTCTATAACGAAAAAAATACGGTCCGTTTTCTCCTGGACGCCGTGTACGGGAAGGATCTGTCCGGCCTGGGCCTGCGGAAGGAACTGATCATCATCGAGAGCAATTCCAGCGACGGCACCCGGGAGGAGGTCGCCCGATTTGCCGCCGAGCATCCGGAGGTGCGGGCGATCTACGAGGACAAGCCCCGGGGGAAGGGGCATGCCGTCCGGAACGGCTTCCGGGAAGCCACCGGGGACTTCATCACGATTCAGGACGGGGATCTGGAATACGATATCAACGATTATGACAAGCTGCTGTATCCCCTGGTGCACGATCAGGAGGCCTTTGTCCTGGGCTCCCGGCATACCGGGGACTGGCACATGCGGAAGTTCGGGAGCGGCGAGAAACTGCGGGCGTTCGTGATGAACCTGGGACAGATCTTCTTTACGGGACTGATCAACCGGGGCTGCCATACGAAGCTGAAGGACCCCTTCACCATGTTCAAGCTGTTCCGGAGGGAGTGCCTGTATGGCCTGGAATTTGACGGAAACCGCTTTGAGATTGACTGGGAGATCATCATCAAGCTGATCCGGAAGGGATATATTCCCCGGGAGATCCCGATCAACTATGTTTCCCGGGGCGTGAAGGAAGGCAAAAAGGTTCGGATGATCCAGGATCCGATTCTCTGGATCAAAAGCTTCATCCGGTACCGTTATCTGTACAGGATGCCACAGTGAGGGAGAGGGAAGGACATGAGATTTCTGATCACGGGCGGGGCCGGTTTCGTCGGCTCCAACATGGCGGACCGGCTGCTGCGGGACGGACACGAAGTGGTGGTCTATGACAATTTCACCACGGGCATGCGGCGGTTCCTGGCCTCCGCCATGGAGAACGAACGGTTCCGGCTGGCGGAGGGGGATATCCTGGACCGGCCGGCGCTGACGCGGGCCATGGCGGGGTGCGATTTCGTCTTCCATTTCGCAGCCAACGCGGACATCCGGAACAATCTGGATCATCCGGATTTTGTGTTTGAGCAGAATGCCCGGGGAACCTTCCAGGTGCTGGAGGCCATGCGGGCGGCGGGCGTCCGCCGGATCGCCTTTTCCTCCACCGGCTCCGTCTACGGGGAACCGGAGGTGTTCCCCACGCCGGAAACCTGCCCCTTCCCGGTGCAGACCTCGCTGTACGCGGCGTCCAAGGCCTATGGGGAAGGCATGATTACTTCCTATTGCGGGGGATACGGCTTCACGGGATATATTTTCCGCTTCGTTTCCCTGCTGGGGGAGCGCTATCCCCACGGACACGTGTTTGATTTTGTCAAACGGCTGAAGGAAAACCCTGCCTCCCTGCAGATCCTCGGAGACGGGCACCAGCGGAAATCCTATCTCTATATCGGGGACTGCCTGGACGCGATCCTGACCGTGATCGGGCAGGACGATCCGGGGGTCCATATCTACAACCTGGGAACGGATGAATACTGTGAGGTCCGGGATTCCGCGTCCTGGATTGCCGCCCGGATGGGCCTGCAGCCGGAATTCACCTTCACCGGCGGAAAACGGGGATGGGTGGGGGACAGCCCCTTCATCTACCTGGATACGGCAAAGATCCGGTCCACCGGCTGGAAACCCCGGCTGACCATCCGGCAGGCGGTCGAGCGGACGGTGGACTATCTGACGGAGAATCCCTGGCTTCTGGAGGCGAGAAAATGAAGGTAGGCATTATCGGCTGCGGCCTGATCGGCGGAAAGCGCGCCGCGGCGGTGCACGCGCCGCACACGATCACCGGCCTGTGCGATGTGAACCGGGCCGCGGCGGAGCGCCTGGCGGAGCGGTTCGGGCTGAAGGACGTTTACCTGACGGACAGCTATGAGGATCTGATCCTGCACAGCGGCGCCGACCTGATCGTGGTGGCCACCGTCGTGAAGATGCTGGCGCCGATTACGCTCTTCGCCGTTTCCCACGGAAAGCATGTGATCGTGGAGAAGCCCGCGGCCCGCTCCGCGGCGGAACTGCTGCCGATTATCGAAAAGGCCCGGGAGCAGGGGGTGCTGGTGAAGGTGGGATTCAATCACCGGTACCACCCCGCGCTGCTGAAGGCGCGGGAACTTATCGATTCCCGGCCGGATCAGATCGGCCCGGTCATGTTTATCCGCGGCCGGTACGGCCATGGCGGACGCGTGGGATATGACCGGGAATGGCGGGCAAATCCGGAGCTCTCCGGAGGCGGCGAGCTGATTGATCAGGGCGTTCACCTGATCG
Organism: uncultured Eubacteriales bacterium; assembly: GCA_900316415.1. Taxonomy (GTDB): domain Bacteria; phylum Bacillota; class Clostridia; order Christensenellales; family Aristaeellaceae; genus Aristaeella. The sequence continues at coordinate 161,850 of ONCV01000002.1, read as the reverse complement.
ACCTGTCCCGGTGGTTCATGGGGGACTTTCAGCGGGTGGACGGGTTTACCGGAACCTATTTCTGGGATATGCCCGTGGATGACAACGGATTCATCGCCCTGCGGAAGGAGGACGGCCGGGCGGCCTGGCTGCAGGTGAGCTGTACGGAATGGAAGAACATGTTCTCCTTCGAGATTTACTGCCGAGGCGCGAAGCTGGCGATTGACGGCCTGGGCGGAAGCTACGGGGTGGAGCGGCTGAGCTACTATCAGATGCTGCCTGAGATGGGGCCGCCGGAAACGACCATCTATGAATTCCCGCGGGGGGAGAACTCCTGGGAGCTGGAATTCCGGGAAATCACCCGGGCCGTGGAGTCCGGGCAGGGGCTTTCCATGGGGGACATTACGGACGCCTATGAGGCGCTTCGCGCGGTGGACGCGATTTATGCGAAGGAGGGACGGAACAGATGATCATTACCAAAAGCCCGCTGCGGATTTCCCTGGGCGGGGGCGGAACGGATCTGGCCTCCTATTATTCGGAGCATGAAGGGTTCCTGATTTCTGCGGCCATTGACAAGTATGTCTATATTACCCTGAACCGGAACTTCGTCAATGAGCTCTGGCTGAAGTATTCGAAGATCGAGCATGTGACCTCCAACGGGGAGATCCAGCATCCCATTATCCGGGAGGCCCTGAACCTGCTGGATCTGAAGAGCCCGGCCATCGAAATCACCTCCCTGGCGGACATTCCGGCGGGAACCGGACTGGGCTCCTCCGGAAGCTTCACGACCGCGCTGCTGAAGGCACTGCATATCTACAAGGGGGACATCGTCAGCACCCGGACCCTGGCGGAAGAGGCCTGCACGGTGGAGATCGAGAAGCTGGGCGAGCATATCGGCAAGCAGGATCAGTATATTGCCGCCTACGGCGGCCTCACCTGCATGACCTTCCGGAAGGATGGCTATGTCTGGGTGGAGCCCCTGCATATCAGCGATGAGGATCTGTATAATCTGGAGGACAACCTGGCCATGTTCTTCACCGGGTACTCCCATTCCGCGTCCAGCATCCTGGTGGATCAGGATCAGAAGAGCCGGAAAAAGGACTCGGACATGATTCAGAACCTGCATGACGTGAAGCAGATGGGCTATGACAGCAAAAAAGCCCTGGAGGAAGGCCGGCTGGAGGACTTCGCGGACATCATGAATGTGCACTGGGAGCACAAGAAGCGCCGCTCCGGCGGCATGAGCAATCCGCAGATCGATGAATGGTACGAGTACGCGCTGAAGAACGGTGCCCTGGGCGGAAAGCTGATCGGGGCCGGCGGCGGTGGATTCCTCATGTTCTATTGCCGGAACAAGCAGCAGCTGCGCCACGCGATGAAAAAGGCGGGCCTGATGGAAGTCCGTTTCCGCTTTGATCCGCAGGGAACGCGGGTGGTGGTCTGAGCATGGAAGCACTGTGCGAAAACACGCAGGTGGTCGTGCTCATGGGCGGACTGGGCACCCGGCTCGGCGCCTGCACCCGGGACTGTCCCAAGCCTCTTATGGAGGTGGAAGGGAAGCCCTTCTTCAGCTATCAGCTGGAGATCATGAGGCAGGCGGGCTTCCGCCGCTTCCTGTTCTGCCTGGGCTACCGGGCGGAGCAGATTGAGGAATACTACGGCGACGGCAGCCGCTTCGGAGTGGAAATCCGGTATTCCCGCGACGGAGAAAAGCTGCTGGGCACGGGGGGGGCCATCCGGAAGGCGCTTCCCCTGTTGGAGGAAACCTTCCTCCTGATCTATGGCGATTCCTTCATGGACGTTCATTATCCGGAGGTGCTTGTCCGATTCCGGGAGGGGCTTGCGGCGGGAAAGCCCGCCCTGATGACCGTGATGCGGAACCAGGGCCGTTTCGACCGGAGCAATGTCCTTTGCCGGGACGGGGAGATCCTGCGGTACGACAAGCGGAATCCGTCCCCGGAAATGGATTTCATTGACTACGGGATCGGCGCGTTCAGCCGGAGTCTCTTCGAAGAGGAACCGCGGGAGGCGTTTGACCTGAGCGATCTTCAGCAGCGGCTTTCCAGGGAGGGGAAGCTGGCCTGCTGCGAGACGGAGCGCCGGTTTTATGAGATCGGAACCCCGGGCTCCCTGGCGGAGTTTCGGGCCTATGCCGCCCGGCGCTGGGGACAGCCGCGCCCTGCGGTCTTTCTGGACCGGGACGGCGTGATCAATGAAATCGTCTGGAACGATGACATTGATCAGCTGGACTCCCCGCTGAAATGGGATCAGTTCCGGCTGATGCCGGAGGCTCCGGAAGCGCTGAAGCTGCTGCAGGAGAAGGGATATCTGCTCTTTGTGGTCACCAATCAGCCGGCCGCGGCCAAGGGCAAGACCCGCTATACCACCCTCTGCGAGATCAACCGGCGCCTTGTGGAGGAAATGCGGAAGGCCGGGGTTGAAATCACCGACGTGGAGATGTGCCCGCACTACGGAAAAGCCTCCGCCCGAACCCGGGAAACCTGGCTGATCCGCGACTGCTCCTGCCGGAAGCCGAAGCCGGGGCTGATTGAGCGGCTGACGGAGAAATACCGGATCGACCGGGAGCGGTCCTGGATGGTGGGGGATTCCGCCACGGATGTGCTCTGCGGACAGGCGGCGGGCGTGCATACCGCCTTCCTGGGAAGGTACAAGTGTGATCTTTGCATGATGTGCGGATGCCGGAAGCCGGAAAGGATCGCGGGGAATCTGATGGAGTTTGCGAAGGAGGTTCCGAATGCTGCGGAATAAATGCGCGGTGATTACCGGCGCGAGCCGGGGGCTGGGAGAAGCCATCGCCCGGGAATTCGTTGCGCAGGGGGCATGCGTTTTCCTTTGCGCGCGGAATGCGGCCGATCTGGAAAAGGTCTGTGAAGCGCTGCGCCGGGAGAGGCGGGAGCCGGAACAGGCGGTGTTCTCCTTTGCGGGGGACCTGGCGGAGGAAAGCACCGCGGAGGAAATGATCCGGCAGGCGCTGGCCCGGATGGGGCGGATCGATATCCTCGTGAACAACGCGGCGGTGCAGGGACCCATCGGACCGATGGAGGAGAACCCCTGGGAGCAGTGGAAGCGGACGCTGGCCACGGATCTGCTGACCCCGGCCCATCTGATTCATGAGGTGCTTCCCCTGATGAAGAAGCAGGACGGGGGAAAAATCGTCAATCTGTCGGGCGGCGGCGCCACCGGCCCCCGGGAGAATTACAGCGCCTACGCCGTCGCGAAGACCGGACTGGTTCGCCTGACGGAAACCATTGCCCGGGAAACGCGGGATGATCACATTGAAATCAACGCCATTGCGCCGGGAGCGATGAACGGCCGGATGCTGGAGGAAACGCTTCAGGCCGGCGAGGATGCCGTCGGAAAGGCGGAATACGCGAAGGCGCTGGAACGGAAGGAAAAGGGCGGCGTACCGCCCGAAACCGCAGCGCGGCTCTGCGCCTTCCTGGCCTCCCCGGAAAGCGACGGAATCACGGGCCGGCTGATCTCCGCCGTCTGGGATGACTGGGAACATTTCACGCCGGAGCGGGTCGAAAAGATGCGGAACGGGGATATCTACACCCTGCGGAGAATCATTCCCCAGGATCGGGGAGACAACTGGGACAAACCCGGGAGATAAACGGCAAAGGAGAGAAGACTGATGAAGACGGCAATGTACATCCGGACCTATCTGGAACAGACGCGGGAGATCTGTGAGAAGATTTCCCAGGAAGAGATCGGACGGGCGATTGAAATCCTGCGGGAAACGAAGCGGCGGGAAGGCCGGCTGTTCATCCTGGGGGTGGGCGGAAGCGCGGCGAACGCCTCCCACGCGGTGAACGATTTCCGGAAGATCGGCGGCATCGAGACCTATGCGCCGACGGACAATGTTTCCGAGCTCACCGCCCGGACCAATGACGAGGGCTGGGAGACGACCTTTGAGGCCTGGCTGCGGGTCAGCCATCTGTCGGAGAAGGATGCGCTGATGGTGCTGTCCGTGGGCGGCGGGAGCGAAACCGCTTCCCTGAACATCGTCAATGCCCTGAAGCTGGCCCGGGAGAAGGGTGCTTCCATTATCGGCATCGTGTCCCGGAACGGCGGATACACGAAGCAGACGGCGGACGCGTGCGTGCTGGTTCCCGTGGTGGACGAAACCCGGATCACCCCCCACGCGGAGGGCTGGCAGGGGGTCGTGTGGCATCTGATGGTGAATGCGCTGAAATGTGAGGAGGACTGAACATGAACGTATCCGATCTGAAAGTCAAGATTTTTGCCGACGGCGCGGACAGCGAGGCCATGAAGGCGGAATACGCCAAGGGCATCGTGAAGGGCTTTACCACCAATCCGACGCTGATGAAGAAGGCGGGCGTGAAGGACTATGTGGCCTTCGCCGGGGAGATGGTGAAGGCCATTCCGGATCTGTCCCTGTCCCTGGAGGTGTTTTCGGACGACTTTGAGACCATGGCGAAGGAGGCCGCGGTGCTCTCCGCCCTGGGAAAGAACGTGATGGTGAAGATTCCGATCACCAATTCCAGGGGGGAGAGCAGCATCCCGCTGATCCGGCAGCTGTCGAAGCAGGGAATCAACCTGAACGTGACGGCGGTCTTCACCATCCGTCAGGTGATGGAAGCCGTGGATGCCTTTGCGGAGGGAACCCATAACTATGTGTCGGTCTTCGCGGGCAGAATCGCCAATGCCGGCGTGGATCCGGAACCGATCATGACGGTCGCGGCCCAGATCTGCCATGCGAAGGAGGGCGTGGAGCTCCTCTGGGCTTCTCCCCGGGAGACGCTGAACATCGTGCAGGCGGACCGCTGCGGCTGCGACATCATTACCGTGACCAACGATCTGCTGGGCAAGCTGGGCGACTTCGGAAAAAGCCTGGAGCAGTATTCCCTGGAGACGGTGCAGATGTTCGCGAGGGACGCGAAGAGCCTGGGCTTCTCCATCCTGCGGGAGTGAAAACTTTACACTCCCTGAAAACTGCGGTATAATTCTGCCACCGGAAGCCGGCGGAAAATGCGGCTCCCGGAATCCGGGCGGAAGGGGAGAACCCATGGCTGTGATTCGGATGATCCTGTTCGTGCTGTCCACGATCGGGACATGGGAGATTCTCCGGCACCGCGTCCGTTTTCATGAAAGCTTTCTTCCCAGCCTGACGGTGGCGCTGCAGGTGTTCCTGTTGCTCGCGGCAGGACTGCTGCACGGGCTGCTGGGAATGGCGGCCGCGCTGGAGGCGGCCGGGCTGACCGGGCTGGCATACTATACGTTCCGGGAAAAGGGAAGGAATCTGAAGACCTGGCTGAAAATCGAATATCTGTTTCTCCTCCTGGGAATGGCGGGACTCTGTCTCTGCGTTCGCGGGAGGATTTTTACGCACTATGACAACTTCTCCCACTGGGCGCTGGTGGTGAAGAAGATGCTGCGGATGGATCGGTTTCCGGATCCGGGCATGACGGGGATTACCTACTGGGCCTATCCGCTGGGGAGCACCATGTATGTATACTTCGCGGGAAGGCTGACCGGCGGGGGAGAGACCCTGTGGATGCTGGCGCAGGGATACGTGATGCTGACCTGCCTGATGCCGCTGTTTCAGCTGTGCCGGGGAAACCGGTGGATCGGGCTGGTGCTGGCGCTTTTTGCGGGCAACTTCCTGCTCTCCTACAACGTGCAGGTCACGGAGCTCCTGGTGGATACGCTGCTGCCCCTGACGGGGATGTGCGCGCTGCTGTTCGTGCATGCGAACCGGGATCAGCCGGCGAAGGCGGCCCCGGCCGTGTTCCTTTATCTGGTCTGGATCCTGCAGATCAAAAACTCCGCGGCCTTCTTCGGGCTGCTTGTCGCGTTGGTGTACCTCTATTACGCGGGAAAACAGCATCGCTTCGGAACGGGGGCGGTCTGCGCGGCGGCGGGCTTTGCGAGCATGCCGCTCTGGAACTGGCATTGCGCGGTCACCTATCCGGCGGCGGAGGCCTCCAAGCATTCCCTTTCCTCCTCCTGGTGGCAGGAGGCGTTGGGGGAAAAGACCGTGGAGGACGTGAAATACATCATCCTGGAGGTGACCCGCTTCGCGGTCCGCTGGAAAGCGCTGTGGTTCTGCGTCCTGCTTCTGGCGCTGATCGGCGCCGGGTGCCTGCTGATCCGAAAGGATCGCCGGAGGGCGTTCGGCAAAGCCGCCGCCCTGATCCTCGGAATGTACGCGGCCTGGCAGATCGGCCTGCAGCTGATGTACATCCTCAGCATGACCCGGATGGAGGCGCTGCAGCTGACCAGCCTGATCCGGTACGAAAAAACCATTGTCATTGCCATGGTCTATCTGCTGACGGCGCTGGGGATGAGCCTCCTGCGGGAGGAGCCGCTGCGCCGGCCGGTTTCCGCCGGGCTGGCCCTGCTGATGAGCGCCTCCCTGCTCGGCCTCTCCTGGAACTCCGAGGACACGTCCCGGGGGGTTTATGATTACCGGCCGTACCGGATCGGGATCTACAACGGGTTGGAGGTCCGGAACTGGATGGAGAAGCTGAAGGCGGAAAATGATCTGCCCGAGAAGGGGGATTATGCCATCCTGATTGAGGACTGGGACAGCGACTATTTCTATTTCCTGGGGATGTATCTGTTCCCGGACAGCAATATTGACGTGTTTGAGCAGTCCGGGCCGGAGAGCCTGAAGTGGATCAGCCGGGCACAGTACCTGCTGAATCATGACCGGGAGAATCCGGTAATGCGGGAATGGCTGCACCGGGAGTATCCGGAGCAGGAGAAAAACGACCTGGTGCTGCTTCGGTGAGAACCGTTCCGGCACGGGCCGCCCTTCGCTTCCCCGGAGGAGCGGAGAAAAAGACGGAAGACAAAGGAGACGGGAAGCAGTGAAGCTGGTGTCCGTGATGATCCTGAGCTATCGCAATCTGTCCCGGGTGTTCCCGACCCTGGACAGCCTTCTGACCCAGGACTATCCCGCCCTGGAGCTGGTGTTTTCGGATGATGCGTCCCCGGATTACGCGGAATGGAAGCCCCGGGTCGAGGAATATCTGGAAAAGCGCAGGACGGAAGCCATTCGGGAAATCATCTGGGTTTCCCACGGGGAAAATGTGGGTACCGTCCGGAACAGCAACGATGCGATCCGGGCATCCCACGGCGAATATGTGTTTTCCATCGCTCCGGAGGATGAGTTTGCCCATCCCGGGGCCCTGGGCGATCTGGTGAGGTGCCTGGAGGAAACCGGGAAGGGGGTCTGCTTCGGCAGGCTGCAGGGGGTGACTCCGGACGGAAGGACGGTGGATCACCTGCTCAGCTGTGAGTCGGATTACGACCTGCTGAAATCCTACACGATGGAGCAGACGCGGAACCGGCTGTTTTCCCGGAATTTCCTGCCGGCGCCGGCCGTGATGCTGAAGCGGGACGTGTTCGAGAAAAACGGATATTATCCGGAGAGCATCCGGCTGATTGAGGATTATCCGTACTGGCTGATCCTGACCAGCAACGGGGTGGCCTTTGCGTATCTGGATGAGGTCGTCGTCCGGTACGGGCTCAGCGGCGTCAGCAGTTCCGGGCATTACGGGGAAGCCTTCATGGAGGATATGTTCCGGATCTACGATCAGTTCATTTTCCCGTTCGACCGCCGCTTCGGCCCCCTGCAGGGGGCCTATAACCTGCTGAAACGCCATGGTCTGCAGTATTACCGGACCCTGGCGCGCTGGCCGAAGCTTTCCGCCGGGAAACGCGCCTGGTACCGGGTCCGGTACGCGCCGTTCTTCCTGTACACCGGAATGCTGGACTGGAAAACAGCCCTCGTGAACCGACGGGAGCGGCCGGCCGGAGGGCACGGCGGCGGAACGGACGAAAGAAGCTGAAGGGAGGAAACGGAAGGTGAAGGAGATCCTGGAGGGAGTGGCGTTCTGGGCCTTCCTGGCCGTCAGCCTTTTTCTGATCCGGCCGAAGTCAGCGCTGCATCGGATTTCCGTCGGATCCCTGACGCGGAAGCATCATGCGCTGCTGATCGGCATCCTGCTGGTTCTGATCGTGCTCTCCGTTTTCGTGATGACGCTTTCCCCCGTCTGGAACGGTGAGATTATCCTGCATAACGGTCAGTACGAAATGATGACGGAATCCATTCTGCAGGGGCGGCTGGATCTGGACGTGACCGCGGATCCCCGGCTGTATGAAATGGAGAATCCCTACGATGCGGCGCTCCGGGACGGGATGGATATCAAGTATCCGCTGGATCACGCGTTTTATCAGGGACGCTTCTATATGTACTTCGGCATCGTGCCTGTCTTTCTGGCTTTTCTGCCCTATCGGCTGCTGACCGGGCAGCCGCTGCTTTCCGTTCACGCGACGCAGTTCTTCACAGCGGCTTTCCTGATCGGGCTGCTGGCCTGCTTCCGTTCCCTGGCGAAAAAGTATTTTCCGCAGATGACCCTGGGCATGCTGATCGCGCTGCTGGTGCTGTTCTCCCTGCTGTCCGTTCTGTTCCCGGCGAAATTTCCGACCCTGTATGAGACGCCGGTGGCCTGCGGAATGATGCTGGAGATCTGGAGCATTTTCTGCTTTTCCCGGGCCTTCCGGGAGAAAAAACCGAACCGGGCCGTGCTGGGCTGGGCGCTGGGAGGCTCCCTGCTGGGGGCGCTAACCTTCGGATGCAGGCCGCCCCTCGCCCTGGCGAACGCGGTGGTTCTTCCCATGGCCTTCCGCTTCCTGAAGAGGGAGAAGATCACCCGGGGGCGGATCGGCCTGCTGCTTGCCGCCGCCCTGCCCTATGCGCTGGTGGCGGCGGGGCTGATGGCCTATAACTACGCCCGCTTCGGATCCCCCTTTGAATTCGGGCAGGCCTATCAGCTGACCACGGCGGATCAGAGCCGGTACGGGCATATCCAGGGCTTCCAGGATCTCGTCCGGATTCTGGTGCAGACCTGGAATGCCCTCTTCGCGGTTCCGGCGCTGGATCCGGTCTTCCCCTTCCTTCCCCTGGGCATCGGCGTTTTTCCCTGCTGCCCGCTGCTGTTCTTCTCCCTTCTGGCCCTGCGCGGATCCGTCGGGAGGAGCCTGAAAAGAGAAGGACTGTACGGCTTCCTGGCCTTCCTGATCGCCTCGGTGTTTCTGACGAATTTCTTCCAGGTGCTCTGGTCTCCGGTGATCCTGGAGCGATACAAGGGGGACGTCCTGTATCTGCTGAGCATGGGTTCCTTCCTGGGAATCGGCGTCTGGTACGCGCAGCGCCCATCCCCCCGGCGCAGCTGGAAAATCTGCCTGGCGGCCTTCGGCTGCCTGCTGATGGTGCTCCTTCTGTTCATCGTTCCGGAGGACTTCAGCTATACGGATTTCTATACCGGCGCGCCGGCGCGGATCTGGAGCCGGATCACATTCCATATTCCATAGACGGCGCAGAACAAACGCCTGCCGGGGCTCCGGCCCCGAAGCCGCCCGCGGGCGGCGGGACGGAAGGAGGAAGAACCACGAAAGGGCCAGCACTCACGCCGGAAAAGACCGGCTTCCGGAAAAAGGCAGTCTCCGAGGGACTGTTTTTCTGCGCCTTTCTGGCCCTGTGGATCATGCTTTTCCGGAAATGCCGGTACGGGCTGGCCAGCCCGGATGAAGCCTTTTATCTGGTAACGCCCTTCCGGCTGCTGCACGGGGACCGGATGCTGCTGGAGGAGTGGCACCTGACCCAGTTTTCCTCCTTCACCATGATTCCGGAAGTGGGAGCCTACCTGCTGCTGGCGGGGAACACCGACGGAATGCTGCTGACCTTCCGGGTGCTTTACACGGGGATGTGGGGCGCCGCCTGCCTTTTTCTGTATTTCCGGATGCGTGCCTTTCATCCGGCCGGGGCCATGTGCGCTTCGCTGTTCCTGCTGTGTTATGCGCCGTTCGGCATCATGGCTTTCTCCTATAATTCCCTGGGAATTCTGTATCTGATGAACGCGGCGGTGTTTCTCCTCTGCGCCCGGAGGCACCGGCGGATCCAGCACGCGCTCGCCGGGCTGTTTTTTGCCGGGGCGGTGCTGTGCTGCCCCTACCTGATGCTGATCTATGGGGGCTATTCCCTGGCGCTGGGGATCCGGCTGATGCGGGGAAAGGCGCCGCTCCTTTCCGCGGACCGAAGGGAGGCCCGGCAATGCTGGCAGGATTTCACGCTGGGGGCGGGCATCCTGGCGGCGGTTTTCCTCGCAGTTCTTCTGTCCCGCGCTTCCCTTTCGGAGCTGGGGACCTCCCTGCAGCATGCCCTGCAGGATGAGGAGCACGCTCCTTTTTCCCTGCTGCAGAAGGGAAGCGGCTATGTGACCGCCCTCTGGCAGGCCAACCGGTTCTTCCCGCTGCTGATGATCCTCACGGCGGTTCTGGCGGTTCTGACCCGGATCCGCCGGCATCCGGCCTTCTTCTGGGCGGTATGCGCGGCCTCTCTGCTCAGCCTGCGGCAATTTCTGGTGGAGGAACCCTACCTGAACTACCTGATGCTGCCGCTGACCTTTCCGGGAATCTATGTCCTGGCGGTGACCCGAAGCCGCCGGATCCGGCAGCTGGGCTGGTTCTGGCTGGTTCCGGGAATCCTGTATACCTTCTGCCTGCATTGCACCAGCAACACGGGATTCTATGCCATCTCCTCCGCCGGCGCGATCTCCTCCTCCGCCGGTCTGGTCCTGATGGGCATGTACTGCAGGGAGCTTCAGGAGGAGAACCACCGGATGGCCCGGGAAGGCCGGATCCTGACGGCGCTTTCCTGCGCCGCGGCGCTGATCTGCTTCGGTTTCCAGATGCGATACGAGATCCCGCTGCGGTACCAGACCGTGTTTCAGGAGCCGGGGCTCATGGAGTATGAGGAGCAGCGGATGCTGGAAGCAGGCCCCCAGAAGGGCATCGTGGCCACGGCGGAGGACGCGGAGAACTATGAACGGATGTACCGGGACGCCGCGCAGATCCAGGACAAAAGGGTGCTGTTTCTGACGGCGGAGACCTGGCCGTACCTGATGAACCGGAACGGAGTGGCCGCGTTTTCCGGCTGGCTGGGCTCCATCAACAACGGCTGGGACCGGACCGTGAGCGGGGAAACCATGACCCGGCTGAAGAGGTACTATGACCTTCGCCCGGAGAAAAGGCCGGACGTTATTTTCACCGACGGGGAGAACAGCGCGCTCCCGGCCGCGTACTTTGATTTTCCGCTGTCCGAACCGGAACGCCTGGAAAACGGATATGTGCTGATCCGGAGAGCGGAGCCGGGAAGCTGACGGTTTGCAAAACAGACGGCGCTGCCCTATAATAATCTATTCAGGAATATCATTTGCTGCGGAGGAGGAGCATCATGAAAGAGGGAAGGCCTGCGGCCGGAAGACGGTTCAGAGGGGAGGACGTGCTTTTCCTGATCTCCGGGCTGGCCGTGCTGGCCCTTTTCCTGTCCCTGTCGATCCCTTCGTATGTGCTGATCGCAGCGGGATTCGCGCTGCTGATCCGGCTGACGGTCCGGAGGGAGGAGCGGCCCACGACCGCGTCGCTGACCGCGATGCGGATCACCTGCGGAATTCTGACCCTTCAGCTGCTGATTGCCGGATACCGGAATTTCTATGCCACCTGGGTTCATTCCAGCAAGCTGAGCGCGGTGGCGGCCTCCCTCGGGACGACGGTATCCACCCTGCTGCTGATCGGGGGGATCGCGCTGTGCGTGGTGGCGGCCTGGGGCATGAATGCGCTGGCCTGCCTGATCGTCCGGGGAACGCTGCGAATCATGAAAAAATACCTGCCGGAGCCGCGGAAGGCCGTGATTCTTTCGAACCTGAGGGCGAACGCCTTCCTCCCGGCTTCTGCCGTCGCGTTCTTCATGCTGAACGCGACGGCGAATCCCGGCTATGCCAACGGCATGCAGATCTCGTTCCTGGCCTCGCTGCTGCTGGCCTCCCAGGTTCCGCCTCTGACGAAGACAGTCCGGGGAAAAGGGAAGGGCCTGTGTCTTTTTTCCCTGGCGACCGCGGCGGGAATCTGCCTGGGGGAGCTCTCGTTTTATCGGTCCTACTGGGCGGAGGCGGAGAACTTCGCAGTGCTGCAGGAAGTGCTTCCGGTTTCCGCGGGGTTTCTGAACGGGCTGAGCGCGGTGCTGGCAGCGGCGGCCCTTCCGTGCGTTTTTCTGGGGGTTCTGTTTTTCTGGGACCGGCTGATTTCCATCCTCCGGGGGATGCGCATCTTTGACGGAATCCGCGGAGCGGAAGCCGCGCTTTACGGACTGCTGCTGATTCTGTCCCTGGGCGTGATGGCATCTTCCTTTGCGCGGTCGGACGCCTTTTACGGAACGGACTATCTGTTCGATATCATCTACAGCAGCGATTCGCCGGACCTGATGAAGCAGAACGCATTCCTTGCGCTGACCCAGAGCGAGAACGATCTGCGCCAGCCGCTGTTCGCCGTGTTCGCGGCGCCCTTTATCGGCCTTCCGTATCTGCTGGGAAGCCTGACCGGTTCGGCGGCCGTCCGGGCGATTCTGATCAACGCGGTCATGGTGGGGATGCTGTTTGCGGCGCAGCTTCTGCTGGCCCGGGCGCTGGAGCTGGATCGGCGCGGACGGATCTGCTTCCTGGTTTTCCTGTTCTGCAGCTATACCCAGATGCTCTTTACCCTGATGATCGAGCAGTATATCATAGCGTATTTCTGGCTGACCCTCTGCATCTGCCGGATCTGCCGGAAGGAGCCCGCGGAGCGGCTGGCCTTCTTCGGAGCGGGAGGCACGATACTGACCAACCTGGCGCTGCTGCCGTTCCTGTCCGGACACAGCCCCTGGAAGCACCCGAAGGAATGGTTTCTGGACGCCTTCCGGCGCGGCCTGGAATTCCTGGCGCTGACGCTGGCCTTCTGCCGCTTTGACATCTATTACAGCCTGGGCTACAACATCCGGTTTCTTTCCCAGTTTACGGGAGAGGATCTCGCCTTTCCGGACCGGCTGAACCAGTATACCGCCTTTGTCCGGAACTGCTTTCTGGCACCGCTGACCGCGATTCTGCCGAACGCGGACAAGGCCCTTTCCTGGCAGTTGGGTCCGATTTCCTCCATCCACTGGACGGGGGTGATTCTCTTCGGGCTGGCGGTGATCAGCTTCCTCTGGAACCGGAAAAAGCGGAGCAGCCAGCTGGCGGGATACTGGATCCTCCTGTCCATCACGATGCTGCTCCTCTTCGGATGGGGAACCCAGGAAAACGGCCTGATTCTGTATTCGCTCTATTTCGGGTGGGCCTATATGGTGCTGCTCTTTCAGCTGGCGGAGAAGGCGGAGGAAAAGCTGAAAACGTGCTTCCTGCTGCCTGCCGCGACGGCCGCGGCATGCGCGGGCATGCTGGCGGTGAACGTGCCGGGAATGGTGGAAATGATTCGCTTCGCGATCTCCCATTATCCCGTCTGACCGGGAGGAATGCCTTGTGAAATCCTATCTGCGGCTGATGCGGGTTCATCACTATATCAAGAACCTGCTGGTACTGGCGGCGCTGGCCTGCAGCGGAAAGCTGTTTGAGCCGGATCGGACCGGACCCGGTCTGCTGGCCTTCCTGGCCTTCTGCCTGATCTCTTCCGTCATCTATATCATCAATGACATACAGGACCGGGAGAAGGACCGGCTGCATCCGGTCAAATGCGGGCGGCCCATCGCCTCGGGGGAGATCTCCGTGCGGAACGCCCGGATCCTGGCGGCGGCGCTGTTCGGAATCGCCATGATTCTGAACGGAATCGTCTTTCAGCCGCTGGCCACGGCGCTGCTGCTCCTGTATCTGGGGCTGAACCTGGGCTACAGCTTCGGTTGGAAGAACTATCCCATTGTGGACATCACCATTCTGGTATCCGGATTCCTGATCCGGATGGTCTACGGTGCGCTGATTACGGGCATTCAGATTTCCAACTGGATGTATCTGACGGTGATGGCCCTGTCCTTCTATCTCGCGCTGGGAAAGCGGCGAAATGAGCTGCGGAGAATGGGCGGCGGAGAAACCCGGGAAGTGCTGAACGCCTATCCCGTCTCCTTCCTGGACAGAAGCATGAGCATGTGCCTCACGCTGGCCCATGTGTTCTACGCCCTCTGGAGCATGGACGGGACGACCCGGGCTGCCTATCATACCGATCATCTGATCTTCACCGTTCCGATCGTGCTGCTGATTACCCTGAAGTACAGCCTGAATGTGGAGCGAAAGTCGGACGGGGATCCGGTGGAGGTGCTCCTGCACGACCCGGTGCTGCTGGTGCTGACCGGGCTGTACCTGGCGGCGATGATCCTGATCCTGTATGTCTTCTGATTTCTGAGGCCGGAGGATCCGCGAAATGAACGCGTACGACTTTGACGGAACGATCTACCGGGGAGACAGCTCGCTGGACTTCTGCCTGTTTGCCCTGAAACGCCACCCCGCCCTGATCCGGTATCTTCCGGGGCAGGCGGCGGCAGCGCTGCGCTACAGGACGGGCCGAATCAGCAAAACACAGATGAAGCAGGCCTTTTTCCGCTTCTTCTCCGCCCTGGAGACGGAAAGGATGACAGAGGATTTCTGGGACCGGCATCTGGAAAAGATCTATCCCTGGTATCTGGTCCAGCACCGGGAGGACGATCTGGTGCTCTCCGCTTCCCCAGAATTCCTGCTGCAGCCCGCCTGCGACCGGCTGGGAATCCGCTTCCTGATCGCCTCCCGGGTGGATCCCCGCAGCGGGGTTTTCCGGGGCGAGAACTGCAAGGGAGAGGAAAAGGTGCGGCGACTGCGGGAGATGATGCCGGAGGCGCGGCTGGACCGGTTCTATTCCGACTCCCTGTCCGATGCGCCCCTGGCGAAGCTGGCGGAGCAGGCGTTTCTGGTGAAACGGGGGGTACCCCGGCCCTGGACATCCTCCTGAGAACCCTGCGGGGCGGCCGAAAAGGCAGGAAATACGGAAGGAGAAGGACGACGCGTGAGGAAAAGGCATGAGTGGACGCTGAACACGCTGATCTACGGGCTGTGGCTTCTTTTTGTGCTGGGAACAGCGGTGTATACGGACTTTTGCGAGGTGGAGCTGCATCGGCTGACGGGAAGGATGTGGCTGGCGGCGGGCTTTTCCGCCGCACTGGCGCCGCTGATCCTGAAGGCGGTCCGGGCGTGGAAACCCCGGACCCGCTCCATCGGGGATCCGCTGTCCCCCTGGCTGTTCCGGGGAATCTGTTTCGGATGCAGTCTGCTGATTCTGGGCTTTTGCTTCCTGGCAGTCAATCCCGGCGGGTTTGAGGGGGATCCCGCGTCCCAGATGGAGCAGGTACTGAGCGGAAATTACAATGATTATTATCCGGCGGCGCATACCTTCCTGGCTCTCTGGCTTCCGATGGCCCTGACGGGGGGCTGGTTTCCCTCTGTCATCCTGTTTCAGATCCTGCTGTTTTCCGCGGCGCTGACCTATCTGTGCGATACGGTGCGGAGGTACGCGAACACCCTGTGGGCGCTGGTCAGCCTTGCGGTGATCCTGCTGAATCCCATTACCCAGTCCTATCTGATGTACGGATACAAGGATGAGACCTTCGGCATCTGCGCGATGATGCTGGCCTGCATGAACGCGCGCATCTATTTCTCCCGGGGAAAATGGCTGAAGAACCCCTTCCGGCTGGCCGCCTTCGCGGCGCTGCTGGCGGTGATCTCCCTGGTGCGGCACAACGGCTTCCTCTTCGCGATTCCCTGTGCCGTCGGCGCGGCGCTGTGCGTCAGCCGCCGGCGCGCCGCAGCTCTGGCGGGGGCAGCGCTGGTGATTTTTGCAGGCGTCCGGGGACCGCTGTATTCCGCAGTGGGGGTACAGAAGGGGGAGGATCACAGTTCCCAGACCATGGGTCTGCCCATGTCCGTGATCGGCGGCGCGGTGAAATACCGGCCGGAGCGGCTGGACGGGGATCTGCTCGCCTTTGCCTATGAGGTGGCGCCGAAGGAGGTCTGGGAGGAAAACTATACCTGGGGCGTCTACAACTGGGTGGACTGGGATCCCCGGACCCATAAGGAGGTCGTGGCGCAGGCGGGCTTTGCGCAGGTGCTCGGGCGGATGGCCGCCGCGATCCGGGAGGCGCCGAAGGAAACCCTGAAGGCGCTGGTGGAGACGACCTCGATTGCCTACGGCATCTTTCCGGATCATCTGGTGGACGGCGGGGTGTACCTTGGTCAGCAGAACCTGGGGCTGGAGGATCACGGCATTCCCTGGATGCGGGAAGTCATGGATCAGTACCGGCGCCTGATGTACTTCCTGGCTCCCCACAGCTTCCTGCACAGCGGGGTGACAATCCTGCTGCTGCTGACCGTGCTGCTGGCGCGGCATTCGCTGCTCCGGAAGGAAAGCTGGCTCCGGATTGTGCCGGTTCTGAGCCTTCTGTGCTACAACCTGGTGACGATGCTGGTGCTGTACTCCTGGTGGGACGGCGCCCGCTTCTTCCACTATTCCATCTGGGTCGCGCCGGCGCTGCTGGTGCTTCTGACCGGACGGCGGGAGGAGGAAGGGACTGCGGCGGAGCCCCGCGGGGCGGAATAGGGAATCCACCGGAGAAAGCGGATCGGGAAAGGAGAAACGTCGGATGCGCAAACGGGGAAGAGGGTTGATCTGTCTTCTGCTCTGCCTTCTTCTGGCGGGCGGGTCCGCGGAGGAAGCCTGTCCGGTGTTCAGCGAATACCTGGTGATCCCGGAGTTTCCGGTTCCAGTGTTCAGCAGGCCCTCCGGGGCGTACCCGGAAGCGTTTTCACTGGAAATCAGCGGAGGCGGGGAAGGACTGCACATCCATTACACAACGGACGGCAGCCTGCCGACGGATGCCTCCCCGGAATACCGGGAGCCGATCCCGATGGAAAACCGCACGGAGGAGCCCAATGTGCTGGCCGCCGTGGATCCAGCGCTGTTCTCGCCGGACTCGAAATACCGGCCGGGGAATGTCCGGAAATGCCAGGTGATCCGGGCGGCCTGCTTTGACGGAAAGGGCCGCCGGGGGGAGGTCGCCTCCGCGAGCTATCTGGTGGGCCTGCCGGAAACCGGGGTCAGGACGGTGTCCGTACTGCTGAACCCGGAGGCACTCTTTGATCCGGAAGAGGGGATCTATGTCCTGGGACGGACTTACCGGGAATGGCGGGAGAGGACGCCCGACGCGGATCAGACGCCGACCTGGGAGCTTCCCGCCAATTATGCCCAGCGCGGGCGGGAATGGGAGCGGCCTGCGCATCTGGACGTCATCGACCCGGACGGAAAGCTGCTGCTTTCCCAGGACCTCGGGCTGCGTCTCATGGGAACCGCGACCCGCAGTTACTATCAGAAGAGCTTCCGCCTGACCGCGCGCAAGGAATACGGCGGGAAGAACGTGGACGGCGCGCTGATCGACGGCCTGGTGCGGGAGCGGGACGGAGCGCCGCTGGAAAAAATGAAGAGCTTTACCCTGCGCAACGGGGGAAATGACAATCAGAGCAGCATGCTGCGGGATCCCTTCCTGCAGGAGCTGGTCCGTTCCTGCCGCTTTTCCACCCAGGCCTCCGAGCCCTGTGAGGTGTATCTGGACGGGGAATACTGGGGGCTGTACGCGATCACGGAGGATTACTGCGACGACTACCTTGCCGACAATTATGACATCCCCAAAAAGAACGTGGTGATGATCAAGACCGGCGAGCTGGAGGAAGGCTGGCCGGAGGATCTGGCGCTTTACGACGAGCTGATGGAGGCGGGCAAAGCGGATCTGACGGATCCGGAAAGCTATGAGCGGATCGGCCAGATGCTGGATCTGGACAGCTTTATCGATTATGCCATCGTCAATCTCTATACGGACAACAATGACGGCATCTTCGGCGATGAGGGAGAAAACAACTGGCGCATCTGGCGCAGCCGGCTCCCGGAGGAGGGAAACGAGTACGGGGACTGCCGGTGGCGCTTTCTGCTGTACGATACCGAATATTCCATGGGCCTGTATCGGATGATGGGCGAGGATCCGGGTTTTGATGAGGACACGCTGGGCATCGTTCTGGAGCGTCCGGCGGAGGGTTTTACCGGCCTGTTTCAGCGGCTCGTGCGGAACGGGGATTTCCGGGTCCGATTCGTCCGCCGGTTTGAGGAACTGCGGGAGAACGTTTTCGCGCCGGAGCATTTCCAGCCGGTTCTGGACCGGATCGCCGCGCGCTACCGTCCCCTGATGGCGGCGCAGGTGGCGCGGAACGGCCCGGACTGGGCGGTCGACGTTTTCGGCAGCCCGGAGGGCTTTTTTGACTATTATGTGGAAATGATCCGGGCCTACCTGAACGGCCGGTATGAAACCTCTCTCCCGATGCTTCACGCCCACCTGGGCACGGCGGAATAAGGGTCTTCCCGGCCCGGCTTGCATTTGTCCGGGGGAACCCGTATAATGAAGCGGTGCCGGGCAGGAGCCCCGCGGGAAAGCGGCGGAACCGCTTTCCGGAAGGATTTGGAGCGAGAGAATGAAAAAATACCTTCAAAAAAAATACATGCTTCGGGCGCTGGCGCTGGTGCTGGCCGCGCTGGCGCTGGCTGCGGCGCTGGAGCTGGTTCTGCAGAAAACGCTTCCGCCCATCTTTACGGATATGGAGGTGGAGATTCCCTCCGACCCGACGCTGACGGAACGGGGGGAGACCTATCTTCATTCCTCCGGCCGGCCGGCGCTGCGGGAGGAATGGAACGGACCGCGGTTCCTGGTGGAATTCGTGCTGCAAATGGCCGTGCTGACAATCCTGTTTCCCCTGGGGCTCGGAAAGCGGCTGATCGCCCATGCGGGGGATGGCCTGCGGCGCCTGAAGCGGGTGCTTACGGAGGAGAAAGCCCGGAATCTGAAGCTGCTGGGCTGCTTTGCGCTGACGGGAACGGTGGCCTTCTTTCTCAGCAAGGCCTGGATCTGGGACGCCTATCAGCGGGACAATTACATTACCCGGACCGTCTGCGCGGTGATCGGGATCTGCGCAGGAAGTCTGGTCACCTTCCGGCGCACCCTGGGGAAAAAGCCGGAGGTGTTTTTCCTGATCCTGGTGCTGCTTTACGGCGGAATCATGGCCTGGTATCTGCCGGACGCGAGCCGGGTGGCTCTCGACGACGGGTTCCATTTTCAGCATGCCATGAACTATTCCACCCTGGGCCATGTCCGGTTCACCGGCGCGGAATGGGATTCCATGCAGGAATACAACCGCCGGGAGAACCATCTGGAGCTCCGGGACGCCTTCCTGGCGGAACAGGATGAGAAATACGCCCGGGGAGCCGTTTTTGCCACCACGGGCTTTCATATGGATCCCAAGGAATACTGGATGGGCACGCAGGGGCTGGGGCTCTTCCTTGGCCGGGTGCTCGGCCTGCGCTTCTGGGATATCTGGAGTCTGGGCCGGTTCACCGGGCTGGCGGCCTATGCGCTGATCGGCTTTTTTGCCATCCGCCGGCTCCGGAGCGGAAAGATGATCCTGGCCCTGGCGCTGATGACGCCCAGCAGCGTCTTTCTGGCGGCGAATTACAGCTACGATCCCGGGGTCATTATCGGAATCGCACTCAGCTTCAGCTACTGGGTGGCGCAGTGGCAGGAGCGGGACCGGAAGCTGAAGAACAGCGATGTGGCCGTGATGCTGGCCGGCATGCTGACCGCCTGCTACGCGAAGGCGATTTATTTTCCGATTCTGCTGATCTTTCTCTTCCTTCCGAAAAGCAAGTTCCGGGATCGGAAGCACCGCCGGAACTATACGCTGCTGATCCTGGCGGCGGTGGTGCTGGTCATGCTCTATATCCTCGTGCCCATGAGCCGGAGCGGCGGACAGGGGGACGACCGGGCGGTGGGGGATGTGAACACCTTCGGTCAGGTGCAGTTCATCCTGAGCCATCCGCTGGATTATGCCCTCATCCTCTGGCACAATCTGGAGGAGTACCTGGATTTCAATGACAAATGGGAGGCCCTGAGCTCCTTCGGATATATGGGTGCCGGAACCAGCATGACCCTGATCATGATGATTCTGGCTGTCGCCGCGTTTACGGACCAGTCGGAGGAGGGCCTGCTTCCCCCGGCGGGGGTTCGGGCGCTGGGGCAGGGGATCCTGTTCGGAACGCTGCTGCTGATGATGACCTCCATGTACGTCTGGTTCTCGGAGGTGGGCAGCGAATCCTTTGACGGGGTGCAGGGGAGGTACCTGATTCCCTTCATCTATCCGGCGATGTCGCTGATGGGCTCCAACCGGACCCGGAACCGGGTGAACCCCGCGCTGTACAACGGGCTTCTCTTCGCCTTCATGCTGTTTGCGGCCTTCTCCGGGGTGATCAATACCTGCATTGAAGTCTATCGATAAGGAGCGGCGGACAGGATGAAAAAACAGGTCAAATGGATGCTGACGGCCCTCCTGGTTTATGCGGGGCTGAGCCTGGATCTGGCCAGCCACGGCGAAAGCACGGGGCTGCATCAGATCACGCTGAACCTGATCGGCTCCTTCCGGGGCATGGAGCTTTCCCGGACGCTGATCCTTCCCGGGGTTTACCTGCTTCTGCGGCAGGCGGACCGGGCCGGGACCGCGGTACGGCCCTGGGCGATCCGGGTGCCCGCCGTCTTTTTCGCCCTGAACATGGCCCTCGGATACGCCTTTTCCCGGGAGGGAAGCTGGAGCATGCTGGGAGGGCTGGGAGACGGGCAGCTTCTGAAAACGGCGCTGACCGTCGCCTCCTGGACGGTGGTTTTCCACTGCGGGCTGAAAATCGCGTATCATTATCTGGACACGCTGCGGATCACCCGGCCGGAGACGGAAGCGCGGGGAAAGCTGGAAAGCCCGAAGGGGCTGCATCCCCTGCGCCGGTATGGCCGGATGTTTCGGGAGCATTCCTTTCTGACGCCCTTTCTGACGCTGTGCGTCCTGTATATCCCGCGCATGCTGATCTCCTTCCCGGGCATGTTCATGGGGGATACCTGGTCCGTCATCGTCCAGGCCTACGGCGAACTGCAGGATTCCGGCGTGGAATACCTGACCGCGGACACCGTGATGCGACCGGGCATATTCATCAACCAGCATCACTCCGTTCTGTACACCCTGTGCCTGCATGCCTTCCTGCTGCTGGGTGATTCGGTTTTCCATTCCCTGAACGCGGGACTCTTTCTGTTCACCCTGGGGCAGGCGGCGCTGATGCTGTCCGCCTGCGCCTGGGTGATTTCCTCCCTGGCCCGGACGCGGGCGGCATCGGGAGTGCTGGCTTTTCTGACGCTCTACGCCTTTTTCCAGCCCCAGCAGCATAACCTGCTGATGCTGGTGACCAAGGACGGATGCTACGCCGCCTGCTTCCTGTTCCTGATGGGCGGGATCTTCCGAATCCGTACGGAGGGAGCAGAGCGGAAGTCCCTGATCGCCTGCGGGCTGGCGGCGGTCGGCATGATTCTGCTGCGGAACGAGGGCCGGTACGTGCTGCTGATTGCGGGGCTGCTGATTGCCTGGGCGGATCGGAAGAACCGGAAGCGGGTGCTGTGCCTGACGCTGGCGTCGGTGATCCTTTCCGCGGGGATCTACCGGGGCCTGTATCCGGCGCTGGGGTTCACCCCCGGGAGCACCCGGGAGGCGCTGTCCGTGCCCTTTCAGCAGACGGCGCGGATCGCCCGGGAGCATCCGGAAGGAATCACGGAGGATGAGCGGGCAGCGATCGACGGGGTGCTGGAGTATGACGCGCTCGCGGACAGCTACGACATGAATGAGTCGGACCCGGTGAAGAGCCTCTACCGGAACGGGGCGTCCGGCGCAGACCGGGCCGCCTTCTTCCGCGCCTGGGCCGCATTGGCGATCCGCTATCCGGATTCCGCGGCGCAGGCCACCTACGGGAATTATTACCAGTTCCTCTATCCCGCGGAGGAGAAGATGAACTATTACAGCTATGGCTGGTCGGACCGCGCGTGTTCCCTGGCGAACGCGAAGATCGCGCCGCTGGGGAAAAGCTTTTCCCTGCCGGACTGGAACCTGCGCGGCCGCCTGATCAGTGACTCCATCGTGGAGGCCGGGCTCTTTCAGGTTCCCGTCCTCGGCGCCATGATGACGGCGGGACTGTATACATGGGGCTTGATTGTGCTGCTTTGCTGGGCGCTGGGACGCCGGGGGAAAGGAAAAGGTGTCCTGCTTGCCCTGTGCGTGGTTCCGATCCTGACGCTGGGGGTGCAGTTTGTGGGGCCTTCCAACGGCAATTACGGCCGCTACATGCTGCCCATCACGTCCTTCCTGCCGGCGATGGCGTGCATGCTGATGATCCTGCGGGAAAGAAGCGAAGCCGGAGAGGAGCGGAAGGGCTGAATCCCGCCGGAACGGTTCCGGGACGGAAGGATGGAGAAGGAGGAGGCATTTCCTGGAATGAATATTGTGGACAGGGTGATTCGGGTTCCCTATGTCTGGGAGACGCTGCGAAAGGCCGGACTGCTGAAGCTTCGCTGGAAACGGGATGAGAAACGGATGCGGAAGGCGAAGGAGGAAATTGACGCGCGGCTGGCCCGGAAAAAGGCGGCGGGGGAAAAGGTGAACGTGGTTTTCATCTGCCACCGGCCGCCCCTCTGGACGACGCTGAAGGACGTCTACGAAACCCTGAAGGCGGATCCGCTCTTCCGGGTGCGGATCCTGGCCGTCCCCCAGAGAAACAAGATCCGGGGCTGGGGCTATTTTCACGAGCATTTTGAGAGCGAAGGGGCGGAGGAATTCTGGGCCGGGGAAAACTGCGTTCACGGATATGACTATAATACCGGAAAATGGCTGGATCTGCGCACTTTGGAGCCGGACTATGTGTTCTATCAGCAGCCCTACAACATCGCCCGGCCGGACTGCCTGCTGAGCAGTGCCGTCGCCCGGTACGCAAAGATCTGCTATCTGACCTACTACGTGATGGTGGATCTGGAGCCCCGGGCGGAGCAGTGCACGCCGGTGGACTTCATGCGGGATCTGTCCTTCTATTTTGCCCAGAACGAGGACGACCGGAAATTCGTGGAGGGCCGGCTGGAGAAGGGCGGGCCGAACGTCTGCCAGATCCGGGTGACCGGGCATCCCCGGCTGGAGCGCCTGGGCGAAAACCTGGCGGGGAAATGCACCCTGTGGCATCATGAAAAGAGCTTCAAGATTCTCTGGACCCCCCGCTGGACCACCGGGGAGGGCAACTGCCATTTCTTTACCTACCGGGAGCCCCTGATGGCCTGGTGCAGGGCCCACGAGGGCGTGGAGCTCATGTTCCGTCCCCATCCCCAGGCCTTCCGGGAATGGCGCAGCACCGGGGAACTGACCGAGGAAGGGGAGAAGCAGGTCCGGGAGGAATTCAGCCGGGGGGATTTCCAGATCGATGAAAGCCGCGATTTCTATCCCCAGATGTTCTCCTCGGATGTGCTGATCTCCGATTCCTCCTCCATGATGATCGATTATTATTATACCGGACACCCCATTGTCTACTGCGCGAGCAACGGCGTGAACGACTGCTTCGTGGAGCGGCTGAAGCCGGGCATGTACTGGCTGAACACCTGGGAAGAGGTGGAGAAGACGCTGGACGAGCTGTACGCGGGAAGGGACGCCCTGAAGGAAATCCGGGCGGAATGCGCCCGGAAGCATCAGGAGGCGGAGGGCTTCGGCGCGACGCGGAAGATCTGCGAGACCATCCGTCAGGACGCGCTGAAGTAAGGGGGAAACCTTGCTCCGGCTCCGGGGTTATGGTATACTTTTGCGGGAATTTGATTCCGCCCCCTCCCGGCGGGAGGGACAGAAGGAGCAGAAAATGCGCGAACAGGAAGCATCATTCAGCCCGGGCAGCCGGATCCGGGCGATCCTTTTTGATATGGACGGGGTGCTGATCGACGCGAAGGACTGGCATTACGAGGCGCTGAACAAGGCCCTCGGCCTCTTCGGCGTGGAAATCAGCCGGTACGATCATCTGCACACCTTTGACGGGCTTCCGACCCGGGTCAAGCTTCAGATGCTGAGCGAGGGGCAGTTCCTGCCCACGGAGCTGCACAGCTTCATCAATCAGCTCAAGCAGATGTATACCGCCGAGCTGATTCACCAGAGGTGCCATCCCCTGTTCCACCATGAGTATGCCCTTTCCCGGCTGAAGCAGGAGGGATACCGGATCGCGGTCTGCTCCAATTCCATCCGCTCCACGATCGAGCTGATGATGGAGAAGGCGAGCCTGATGGAATACGTGGATCTGATCGTCTCCAATGAGGATGTCCGGAAGGCCAAGCCCGACCCGGAGATGTATCTGACCGCGATGGAACGGTTCGGCCTCCGGCCGGAGGAATGCCTGGTCGTGGAGGACAATCCCAAGGGCATTCAGGCCGGGAAGGCCAGCGGCGCCGCGGTGCTGGAGGTTGCCAGCGTCTACGATGTCAATTATGAGAACATTATGCGGAAGATCGGGGAGGGCCGGCCATGATCAATATCCTGATTCCCTCCATGGGAACCTCCGCCTTTTTCAGGGACAGCTTTTTCCCCAAGCCCCTGTATGAAATCGGGGGAAAGACGATCCTCGAGCGCGTGGTGGAGGACTATGAAAGCCTGCCGGAAAAGCAGTTCATCTTTGTGTTTTCCCAGGAGGACTGCCAGCAGTTTCACCTGGATTTGTCTGTGAAGGTGCTCGCCCCGGACAGCCGGGTGATCCAGCTGCGGAATCAGACGGCAGGGGCGCTCTGTACCTGCCTGATGGCCATCGGCAGCATCGAGAACGATCAGCCCCTGATTATCTCCAACGGGGATCAGGTGATGGATCTGGATTACCAGCTGGCGGTGGATTCCTTCGCCGGGAAGAACGCGGACGCGGGCGTTATCCTTTTTCCGGATATCCACCCCCGGTACAGCTACGCCAAGAAGGACGGGGACTGGGTCGTGGAGGTGGCGGAGAAACGCCCCCTGTCCCGGGACGCCCTGACGGGGCTTTTCTATTTCCGGAAGGGCAGGGATTATGTGGAGGCGGCCAAGCGGGTGCTGCTGAAGCAGAATCACCTGAACGGAAAATACTATCTTTCCTCCGCCATCAATGAGCTGATCCTGATGGGAAAGCGGATCGCCTGGTACGAGATTGCCAAGGAGCAGTACCATTCCTTTTATTCCCCGGAAAAAATCGATGAATACGCGGAGCGGCTGAAGGAGCGGGGCCGGCCATGATGAACATTGTCATTCCCATGGCGGGCCGGGGCTCCCGCTTTGCCCGGGCGGGCTATCGGATGCCCAAGCCCCTGATCGATGTGCACGGGCATCCCATGATCGAATATGTCATCCGGAACATCACTCCGTCCTGCAGCCACCGGTTTATCTTCATTTGCCTGCAGGATCAGCTGGAACAGTATCGGATGGATCAGCTGCTGACCTCCCTCGCCCCCGGCTGCGTCATTCTTCCCATTGATCGGGTGACGGAGGGTGCGGCCTGCACCGTCCTGCTGGCCGAAGAATGGATCGACAGCGGGGATCCCCTGATGATCGCCAACAGCGACCAGTATGTGGACACGGATATCAACCGCTACAACGCGGCCCTGGGGGACGCGGACGGCCTGATCATGACCATGCCTGCCTCGGATCCCAAATGGAGCTACATCCGGTTCGATGAACAGGGCTTTGTGACGATGGTCCGGGAAAAGGAGGTCATTTCGGAGGAAGCCACGGTGGGCATCTACAATTATGCCCATGGCCGGGACTTCGTGCGGTATGCCCACCGGATGATCGAAAAGGACATCCGGGTCAACGGAGAGTTCTACGTCGCGCCGGTCTATAACGAAATGATCGCCGACGGAAAGCGAATCGTTTTCCACAATGTGGGGGAGAAAATGCATGGCCTTGGAATTCCGGAGGATCTGAACGCCTTTCTGCGCAGTCCGGTCAGCCGGACGGTTTTCGGCGCCGGGGCGTAAGACCGCGCCGGGAAGGACGGGAGGAAAGGAGGAAAACCGGTGAATGGGCTGCCTGTTCTGATTTCGCTGCTCGGCTTTTTTCTGGCGCTCCGGTTTATCCGGAGGGAGCTTCATCCCGCCTTTTATCCTGCGGTAACCGTGAGCTTGATCTCCGTCGCCCTCTGCGCGGGAGGCCTGCTGGGCGTCCTTCCGCAGGCGGCCGGGGCGCTGCTGTGGCTGGGCATCGCCTGCTTTGCCGGGTTTGGCGTTCCTTTTCTCCGGAAAGACCTGAAAAACAGAAACGGAAGGGAAATCCGGCCCTTTGTCTGGATGATGGGGTCCTTCTGCGCGCTGTGTGCCCTCGCGGCCGTGCTGCTCCGGGGGCATTTTCTTTACAGCTATGATGATTTCTCCCATTGGGGCCTTGCCGCCCGGGTGCTGCTTTCCGAAGACCGCCTTCCGCTTCCGGAGGACGGAATGATGTTTCCCAGCTATCCGCCGGGAACCGCCTGCTTCCTGTATTTCTGCGGAAAGGCGGCGGGGGACGCCGGAGAGACGCTGCTGCTTTCGCAGGCGGTGATGCTGCTCTCCTTCCTGATGGCGCTGCAGGCCGCCCCGGGAGACGGATGGGTCGGGAGGACGCTGATCACCCTGCTGATTCCCGCCTTCTGGTTCTATACCACGCCGCTGGATACCCTGTCGGTGGACAACCTGCTCGGCGCGTCCTTCCTGGCCGCCGCCCTGCTGCTGCTGAAACACAGGGAGGAGACGGGAAAGCACGGGGGAGAGCTCGGCCTGATTCTTTCCTGCTGCACCCTGATCAAAAACAGCGGCCTGTTTTTGTCCCTCGGCATGCTGGGACTGATTCTGATCCGGGTCTTCCGCCGGAAAACGAAGCTGTCCTTCGGCCTGGCAGGGTTGCTGCTCCCGCTTCTGGCCTATCTATTTTGGCGGGTGCATCTCAAACTGACCTTCACGGATTACGGAAAGCATTTCATGTCCCTTTCGGTTTATTACGGGACGCTGCGAAGCCGGCTCGGGGACCTGGGGAGCATTCTTTCCGTCCTGCTGCCCGTGGCCTTCTCCCCGATGAAGAACCATGCCCTCTGGCTCCTGCCCGCCCTGCTGTGCCTGGGCCTTGCGCTCCCCCGGGCGGAACGGAGCCGCGTGCAGCCCGTGCTGCGCCTGGGCGCCCTTGCCCTGCTCCTGTATGACGCCGGCATATTGGCGATGTATTTCTGCAGCATGGGAATCGGGGAGATCCTGGCCCAGAACGGGGGCGACTTCATCCGCTACAACGGCACCATGATCTGCGCACTGGCGGGGGTTTTGCTTTTCTGCGGCGCCAAAACCGCTCCCGCCGTTTTCCGGGAGGGAGGCGCGAAGAACAGGGCGCTCCTGGTTCTGGCCGCGGGGTTCCTTGCGCTGGCGCTGGGCATGAATATGACGCGCCTGGCGCCGCTGGAGGAGGAATACCGGGATTTTCCGGATGCCTGGGCCTTTGCGGATACGCTTCGCGGCGGGGAGATTCCGAAGGACCGGGAGGTCACGGTTCTGCTGAATGCCCCGGAGGCCACCGGCTATCATGAATACATGGCGGATTATTATCTGCGCGGAGGCCGCGGCTTCCGGCTTCTCGGAGCGGCATCCGCCCCGAACGAAGAAGCCGGCGCGGACGGAACGGTGCTGCTCGACCTGCGGGAGCATCGGATCCGGATGAACTGAAAAAGGAGAGAATCAACATGGAGCATGTCCCGGAAAACAGAAAACCCGCCTGGGCGGGCCATATTTCCCCGCAGATCCGGACGGCCGGGCTCAGCGCGCTGATCTTCGGAATTCTGGCCCACGGAACGGCCCTGTTCCAGAAGCTGTCCTTCCATGACGATATCCGGTTTCTTTTTGATGTGGGCGGCACTGTGACCTCGGGCCGCTGGATGCTGCATCTTCTGGCCTGGCTGGAGAAAATTTTTTATCTGGACGGGCATTTCAGCCTGCCGATGTACAACGGCTTTCTGGGCATCCTGTGCATCGCGGCGGCGGCCTGCCTCCTGACGGATCTGCTGAAGCTGCGGAGCCTGGGCTGCTGCGCTGCGCTGGGGTGCGCGATGGTGGCGTTTCCCGCAATCACCGGCCTGTTTGCCTATGTGTATACGCTGCATTTTTATATGTTCGCCATGCTGGCCGCGGTGCTGGCGGCCTGGCTGCTCTGCCGGGTCAACCGCTGGTGGGCGTGGGCGGCGGCGATTGTGCTCGGCGGCTGCTCCGTGGGTGTCTATCAGGCGTATTTTCCCCTGATCCCGGCCATCCTGATCCTCGATGACCTCCGGACGGCGCTGGAGACGGATCAGCCCCTGTCCGGCTTCCTGAAGCGGGTTCTGATTCAGCTGGTCTGCATGGCGGCGGCCATGGGCTTCTATCTGCTGGCCAACCGGTATTTCCTGAACCGGTTCCAGGTGGAGATGCTGAATTATATGGGCCTGAGCGAGGTCGGAACCGCCACCCTGTCGGATTATCTGGCCCGGTTGGGCAGGGCGTACCGGGAATTCTTCCTGCCGTCCCGGGGCACCGAGTGGGACATGTATCCCGGCAGGCTGTATACCTTCTATCAGATCATGCTCCTGGGCGATCTGCTTCTGGCCGCCCGCCTGCTGGCGCGCGCCTGGAAGCGGAACGGGATCCGAAGCCTGCCGGCAATCCTGCTGCTGGCGGCCTTTCCGGCGGCGGTGAACCTGATTTTCGTCATGGGCGAGGAGGTTCACGGGCTGATGACCTACGCGCAGGTGCTGCAGATCCTGCTGTTCCTTTTTCTGCTGGACCGGAACCGGGATTTCCGGCTTCCCCCGCTACGCCGCGTTCTGGCCGGAGCGTCCGCCCTGGTGCTGGGGGGAACCTGCCTTCTGTATGCCCGCCACGCCAACGAATGCTATCTGAAGATCACCTTTGAACAGCAGGAGGCCATCTCCTGGTTTACGACCCTGATCACGCAGATCAAAAGCTCGGAGGATTACCGTGCCGATCGTCCCGTGCTCTTCCTGAACGGCCGGAAGGTGACGGATCCGACGGTGACGCATATTCCGGAGTTCGATTCCGTGACGATCATGCCCTATCAGTACAATACGCAGGAATTCCTGAGCGATTATGCCTGGGTCAGCGTGATGGAGCGCTGGTGCGGCTTCACGCCGGTCTATTCCTGGAACTTTGAGCTGGAGGAGCTGCCGGAGGTAAAGGCGCTGCCGCATTATCCGGATCCGGGCTCCATCCAGGTCATCCGGGATGTGCTGATTGTGAATTTCTGAGAAAGGCTTCATGGGATGGGCACGGCCCGTTTTCCGGCGCCGGCCTTACGGCTCCAGCCGCATCGCGGCCTCCGCGGCCTGTGTATCGTCGGCATAATCCTCCTGCTGGATCAGCCGGGAATAGTCGTAGTTCTGATAGAATTCATATTCCGCCTCCAGGCAGGCGGCATAGTTTTCCCGGGTGAGCCGGTTTTTCCCCGCGGCCATCCGCCGGAGAATCAGATTGTTGATCCATTCCCCGTAATGATTCATATCCTTGTAAAAATTCAGATTCGTGGTGATCTCCGGACAGCTGTTGAAGGAGAACAGCCAGATATTGCCGCAGGTCAGCATCTCCTCAATGGCGATCCGCTCCGCTTCCACTTTTTTCGCGATCCCGTCCCCGTTCCGCCAGGCCAGCCACCAGGCGGCGCTGTAGGGTGGGAAAAAGCAGTAAAAGGTGATCTGCGGATGCTCCCGGGCCAGGAGCACAACGTTCTGCCGGATGTTCTCCCGGATCGTGTCCGCCTCCTCCTGCGTCAGCGCTACGGGGGTCTGCGGCCCGAGATCGGTCAGCCCCTCGGGAAAGACCGCGTGGGAGCCGAAGCCGTATCCATCCCCCATCCAGTTCGAATAATCATCGAAGGAGGTGATGCCCGGGGTGAAGCCGGGGCGCCGGCTTTCCTGCAGCATGGGAAGAACCCGGGTGAAGAGCACATCCCGGTTGAGCAGGTATTCCAGGTCGTTGAACCAGTTGCTGTCATACAGATAATCCGGGAAATCGCCCAGATCCGTCCGCCGCCGGTCCGCCTTTTCCTGGAGCATATCCATATCGAGCCCGCGGATGACCGTTTTCAGCTCCGGATTCAGGGCGGCGGCCTTCGCGATGGCAGCGGCGGTTTCATAAAAGGTGCTGCCCTCGTAGCAGACCTTGACGAAGCGGCCGCCAAAGAGACGCTCCGCTTCGGAGGCGCTGCAGTTTTCGGTCATGGAGGTTCCGGTGATGAGACCGTCATAGGCAAAATGGCGGAGGATACCGTCATTCTGGCTGCGCTGGTTGTCCAGCGGATAAAAGTACCGGTCTGTATCCGGAGCGTGGTAATGAAAGAAGGGATCCACCCGGAAGACCAGGAGGGCGGCGGCTCCCAGCGCGCAAACGACCAGCAGCAGAAAACCGGAAACCCATCCTTTTTTCATCTTCTTCAAGGGGCCGCCTCCTTTCTCAGAACTGATTGTAGACAAACAGGGATTCTCCGCCCAGGCACAGCACCGCCCAGACGAAGAGAAACGCGCAGAGGATCAGGTTCCAGGGAGTCTGCTTTTCCATGCGCCGCGCGCTGTTGCCGGGAAGCAGGCAGATCAGGAACGCCGCGCCGAGAAAGAGCCCCATCCAGAGGCCGGGAAGACGGTCGGTCAGATGGGTCAGGTGCAGGCTCCGCGACAGAAAGGTTCCTTCCGGGAGGGTGAAGGTTCGGATCAGGCCGTCGCTGATGACCCGGTACCTCAGGCTGAGCATGCGGCCCATCATCCCCAGCCAGTCCCGGACGCTTTCCGCGCGGAACAGCATCCACAGCAGATTCACGGAAAGAAAGGTCATTCCCCAGCGGAGAAAGGCCGGAATCCGCTTCAGCCCCTTTTCGCAGAGCCGCTCCAGCACCTGCAGCAGCCCGTGGAGCAGGCCCCAGAGGACAAAGGTCCAGCTGGCCCCGTGCCAGAGCCCGCTGATCAGAAAGACCAGCAGGATGTTCGCGCAGGTGCGGACCGTTCCCCGCCGGCTTCCGCCCAGCGGATAGTAGATGTATTTTGTCAGAAAGGACGTCAGGGTCATATGCCATCGGTGCCAGAAATCCCGGACGGACACGGTCCGGTAGGGGGAATCGAAATTCAGGGGCAGCTCCAGGTTCATCATCCGGGCGACGCCCATGGCCATATCGGAATATCCGCTGAAATCAAAGTAGATCTGAAAGGTATAGCAGAGCATGACCAGCAGCAGGTCGTAGGAGGTTGCCGTGGGTGGCCCCGCGGCGGTGGTGACGCCGTGGACGAAGCCCCATTCCACGGCCCGGGCGAAGGTATCCGCCAGCAGCACCTTTTTGAACAGCCCCAGGCTGAACAGCTTCAGCCCGGCGGCCAGATTTCCCCAGTCCGGGCGGACCCGGGATGAATCGTTCAGCTGCGCGAGAAACTCCTTCGGCTCCATGAGCGGCCCCATGATCAGCTTGGGAAAAAACAGCACGAAGGCCAGATAATCCGAAAGCCGGACCTCGATGTCGCCCCGCTTCACGGAGACAAGGTACATGATCTGCTGAAAGGTGAAGAAGCTGATGCCCAGGGGCATCCAGAGGTTCAGCCGGGCGGGGCTTTCCCCCGCGAACAGGCGGAGGCTGTCCGCCGCGAAGTCCAGATACTTGAAGCCGAAGAGGAGACCGGCGTTGAACAGCAGCCCCAGCACCAGCGGCCCCCGCTTCCCGGGCTTCCCCCGCAGCAGGAAGGCCAGGGCATAATTGACCGCGAGGCTGACGGCGAGCACCGCCGCGCTCTGCCATCCTCCTGCCAGATAGAAGACCGCGCTTCCCAGAATGATCAACGCTTTCCGGACGCGGAGCCCCCTGCGGCCGAGGGTAAAACAGGCCAGCAGAAAAAGGGGCAGGAAGGCGAAGATAAAAACATACGTGTTAAATGCCACCGAAAAACTCCTTCCTTCCCCGCCTCAGCCTCCGGAACAGCGCTGGCGTCACTTCGTCCCATCCGGATTTTCGGTTCCCCCGGAAATCACCTCGGAGATCAGGTAACGGGGCCGTCCCTTCAGTTCCTTGTAGATCTGTGCCAGGTAATAGCCGATGATGCCCAGGGAGATCATCAGCAGGCTGCCGATCAGCAGGATCAGCAGGATCACGGTGGTGAAGCCCTCCACTGCTGTGCCGGAAAAATAACGGATCAGGGTCTGAATGCTCAGGGCAACGGCCAGCAGCAGCATGATCAGGCCCAGGAAGGTGACGATCTGCAGCGGAGCGGACGAAAAGGAGGTAATATTCCGGATCGCGTAGGCGGCCAGGCTCCGGGAGCTCCACTTGGAGGTGCCCGCCTCCCGCTCCCGCACGTCGAACTCCACGCTGGTGGTTTTAAAGCCGACCCAGGAGGACAGGGCGCGGAAGAAGGCGTTCTTCTCCGGCAGGGAGAGCAGGGCGTTGACCGCCTTCCGATCCATCAGCTTGAAATCGGAAGCGCGGGACATATCAATTCGGGTGGCGGAGCTCATGATCCGGTAAAAGGTTCCCGCGAGGAGGGCGTGGAGGCGGCTCTCCCGGCCGCGGCTGCGTTTGACGCCTTCCACCACCTCGTACCCCTGCTGCCACAGATGCAGCATCTCGACCACGGTTTCCGGCGGATGCTGCAGATCGCAGTCCATGACCACGCAGCAGTCGCCCTTCGCGGTGGCCAGGCCGGCCATGATTGCGGCCTCCTTCCCGAAATTTCGGGAGAAGGAAACGCCGGTAATATGCGGATTGCCCTTCGCCTCCTCCGTGATCCGCTGCCAGGTCCCGTCCCGGGAGCCGTCATTCACGAACACCAGCTCCCAGTCCACCTCTTCCCGGGAAAGGGTTTCCGACAGCCGTTCCACGGCCCGGTGAATGTTTTCTTCCTCATTGTAGGAAGGCAGAATCACGGAAATCAGGGACATGCGATACCTCTTTCAGAATCTCCGGCGAAGCCGTTCGCCGGGGAGCATTCTCCTCCGGCCGGGCCGGAGGGCTTCCTTCATTATATGCCTTTCCCAGCCGGTTGACAAGGCTTCCGTTCCGGGACGGCGGGCGGGACATTTCGGGGGAAGGCTTGCGGAATGCGGCAAACTGGGGTATCATAAAGGCCGAAATATCGAAGGGAGGCCGGGCACGGTGAAGAAGCTGTTATCCCTGGCGCTGCTGCTTTGTCTTCTGGCGGGGATTCTCTCCGCGGACGCGGAAGAGGGGGAAGGGATTCCCGGAACCGGATACGATTTTGACTTCGTCATGTTCATGCACACGGACGCCTTCACGGATCAGACCGCGGAACGAATCCAGGGATACGCGGACCTGCTGGACGCCATGGAGGTGAAGGGCTCGATCCTGACCGCGAAGGAAGGGGATCTGTTTGACCTGAACCTTTCCATCATCCCGAAGGCCTCGCCCTCCGGCGCCTTTGATCTGCGGATCCGGGGCTCGGAGGATCTGATGTACCTGACTTCCGGCCTGCTCGGGGACAAGACCGTGAAGCTGAGCAACTTCTCCATGCTGGGGTTCTGCACGAAGATGTCCGAGCATCTGGGGATTCCGCTGCAGTATCCGGCGCTGCTGTTCCCCTATACCTGGAAATACTGCCTGAACCTGCCGCTGATTGACTGGGGCTGGATGGTGACCCAGCGGGATGAGCAGGATGTGATTCCGCCGGAGGCGGTGACCTTCCTCCGGGAATGCTGGGAATACCGGCTGGAGCGGGATGAGCCCCTGAAAATGCTGACGGACGCGCTATGCAAGGATTCGGACGCGGAGGAAGCCTTCCGGGGATTCCTGGCGGAGATTCCGGATTACTTCACGCGGCAGATCGCGCAGGACAGGGAAATCCGGATTCTGCAGCAGGAAGGGGAAACGGTCTGGCGTACGGCCACCGGGGATATCTTCCGGGAGGAGCTGGATGCGTCCTCCGCCTCGCGGGAGGTGTTTCTTCCGCAGATGCAAACCGGGTATCTTCCGGCTTTCTCCGTTTCGGAAAACCGGGACGGAAACTGGTATACCTGCCGGCTGAACGCCCAGATTCTGGGGCAGGAGCTGGCGCAGCCGGATCTGGTGAACCTGCAGGCCTCCCTGACCTCCTTCCCGGCGGTCTGGCCCATGGACTGCAGCTCGCTTCTGAGCCTGAACCTGACCGGAACCCTGCTTCCGAACGCCGGCTTCTCCGCGTATCTGACCGGGGAGAAAAACGGGCACGTGACCGTCACGGTCCGGAAACCCACCGTGGAGATGGAGCCCGGAGCGGAGATGCTGACGCTGGAGGGAAGCCTGCTGCCCCGCGAAGGGGAGGTGCTGGCGGACATCCGCGCGGAGGAGGAGCCGGAGAACATGCTGGATCTGTTCGTGTCCAACGATACGCAGATTCAGTCCTTCCTGCCGGATCTGGTGGAGCCCCTGCTGCAGGGAATGATCCGCTTTCTGGTGGGCATCCCCACCACGGCCTGCCAGGCGATTCTGGACGACCTGACGGAAATGGGCGTATTCGGGGTGCTGATGGGAAAATAAGGACAGAGGAGGCTCCGGGGGTGGAGATTACAACCTTTGATTTTGAGGAGCACGGGGACGAGCGGGGAATCCTGATCGCGCTGGAGGAAAACCGCAACATTCCCTTCACGATCCGCCGCTGCTATTTCATGTACAATACCCAGCCGGGCATCAGCCGGGGCTTTCACGCGCACAAAACGCTGAAGCAGGTGCTGATCTGTGTCCGGGGAAGCTGCAAAATCTCGCTGGACAACGGGACGGAGAAGGCGACCGTGGTGCTGGACCGGCCGAACCGGGGGCTGTACCTGTCCTCGGATATCTGGCGGGTGATGCATGATTTTTCGGATGACGCGGTGCTGATGGTTCTGGCGGACCAGCTGTACGACGAGTCCGATTATATCCGGGATTATGGCGCCTTCCTTTCCTGGGTGGCG
This sequence comes from uncultured Eubacteriales bacterium, assembly GCA_900316415.1. Lineage (GTDB taxonomy): Bacteria > Bacillota > Clostridia > Christensenellales > Aristaeellaceae > Aristaeella. The sequence continues at coordinate 127,142 of ONCV01000002.1, read as the reverse complement.
GAGCGGGGAAAGCGGGAAGGCGTCCCGGAAGAGGATCCGGAGAAAGGAATCGGCGGATGAAGGCGAAGCGGGGGATCGGAACGGCCTTTTCCCGGGAGGGCTATTATGTCCGGTGCGCGGCACGGAATCTGCCGGTCTGGTGCGGAAGCGGCGTGCTGGCCCTGCTGTGCACGCTGATTTCCTATCCCGGAATCTGGTATTCCGATTCCTATGTGCGCGTGGCGACCAGCGGAGCGGTGCTGCACGCCATGGTCAACACGCTGAAGGGCATGCGGATGCCCGTGGACACCAACAACGCCTTCACGATCATTCCGTCCTTCTTCATGGCCATGAGCCGGGGCCTGACGGGGCACGTGGCGCTGTACACCTTCGGACAGGCCTTTGCCTTCTTCGCGGTCACCTTTCTGCTGATCCGGGAGCTGAATCCGAAGCACCGGAAGCTGCAGGCGTTCCTGTTCGCCTGCTGTCCGCTGATTTACGGCATGTCCGTCTATTACGAGGCGGGCATCGGCTGCCTGACCGGGATGACTGCCCTGATGCTGCTTTACTGGCACGCCGGGGAGGAAAAATGCCGGGGGGACCGGATTCTGGAGGGGCTGCTGGTTGCGTTTTCCTCCTTCGTCTGCTTCGGGTACCGGACCAATGCCCTGACCATTCTTCCGGTGCTGGGCTTCGCCCTGCTCCGCTGCAATCTGCAGAAGGCCCGGAAGGGCTTCCTGGCCCTTGCGCTGATCATCGGGCTGCTGATGACCAAGGCGGTACCCTGGATTTTTGATCTGCATTCCCAGACGACGGCCTCCGTGGGTATCGTGTGGGAGATGCTGACGGCCATTCAGCGGATGCCGGAGGAGGAGCGGGCGGAATACCGGGACTATCTGGATGAAATCGGCGGGGAAGGCGCCACCCGGGCCGCCCTGGAGGAGAGCAACGAATACACCGCCGGCAGCTTCATGTGGGGGGATCATCTGGGCACCGGGCAGCTGTCCGCTCCCGGAGCGACGATGACCGCGGTGCGCAAATACCTGCAGCTGATGATGGAAAAGCCGGGAATCTGGTGGGGCGTCAAATGGGATGTGATGATGCGCTCCCTGGGCATTCAGGGCCTGCTGGACGATTCCGAATACAGCTACGACCGATGGGATCAGATGGCGGAATTCGGCATGAACGATTCCTCCCAGCGGAAGGCCTTCTTTGATTCCGTCATCGCGACGATCCGGGGGCTGGGACCCTATACCCAGCATCCCTGGCTGACCTTCCTGATCACCGTGCTGCTGGCGGCCGCGGAGCATTTCCGAAAGGGAGCCCTCCGAAGGAAAAACGCCCTGGTGCTGGGCATGGCGGCGTTCTACTATCTTGCGTACCTGCTGGATACGCCGGCCTATGATTTCCGGTACTTCTATCCCTCCCTGTATCTGCTGATGACGCTGGACGCGGCGATCCTTCTGAACGGAGCGGGAGCGCTGATCCGGAGAATCCGGGCGGGACGAGGCGGGAAAAAGGCGCCGGCATGAGAACATCGCGGAGAACCCGGGATGCGCGGAAGGAGACGGAGACATGACGGAATGGAAGGTGCCCTATCAGGAATTCCGGACGATTCACAGCGCGATTCGCCCGGAGCTGGAGGCAGCCTGGAAAAGGGTGATGGATCGGGACTGGTTCATCCTGGGGGAGGAGGACCGGGCCTTTGAGCAGGCCTTTGCCGCCTACAGCGGCGCGAAATACTGCGTGGGGGTGGGCAACGGCCTGGACGCGCTCCGCCTGATTCTGCTGGCCCGGGGGATCGGCCCCGGGGACGAGGTGCTGGTGCCCGCCAACACCTTTATTGCCAGTGTGCTGGCGATCTCTTATGTGGGAGCCGTCCCGGTGCTGGTGGATCCGGATCCGGAAACCGCGCTGATGACTCCGGAGGGGGCGGAAAAGCGGATCACCCCGCGGACGAAGGCAATCATGCCTGTGCATCTCTACGGCCGGATCGCGGAGATGGAGGGCTTTGAAGCCCTGGCCCGGGCGCATGGGCTGATGCTGGTGGAGGACGCCGCGCAGGCCCACGGCGCGACGCGGAACGGAAGGCGGGCCGGCGCCCTGGGGGACGCGGCGGGCTTCTCCTTCTATCCGGGAAAGAACCTGGGAGCTCTGGGGGACGCGGGCTGCGTGACGACGGACAATCCGGAGCTGGCGGAGCGGGTGCGCTCCCTGGCGAACTACGGATCCACGCAGAAATACCATCATGACGAAGTGGGCGTGAATTCCCGGCTGGATGAGCTGCAGGCGGCGCTGCTGCTGGCCAAGCTTCCCCATCTGGAGGAGTGGGTGGCGGAGCGCAGAAGGATCGCGGCCCTCTACGAGGCCGGGCTCCGGAATCCCAAAATCCGCCTGCTGAAGAAGGACGCGGGAAACGGATACCATATTTTCCCGGTGCTGACGGACCGGCGGGACGCGCTCCTCTCCCGGCTGGAGGACCTGGGCATCCACGCGCAGGTTCATTATCCGATTCCCGTGCATCTGCAGAAGGCGTACCGGGATCTGGGATACCGGCGGGGAGACTTCCCGGCGGCGGAGAAGCTGGCGGAAACGGAGATCAGCCTTCCGCTGTATCCTGGAATGCGGGAGGAGCAGATTCAGTACGTGCTGGACGTGTTGAATCGTTTTTGAACGGACGGGGGGAACGACGTGAGACTGCTGGTGGTCATACCGGCCTACAACGAGGAGGAGAGTCTGCCCGGAACGATCCGGGAAATCCGGGAGAAGGCGCCGGGCGTCGATTTTATCATCGTGAATGACGGCTCCGGGGACGGAACGGGGGAGCTTTGCCGGCGGGAGGGGTATCCGCTGCTGGATCTTCCGACCAACCTGGGGCTGACCGGCGCGTTCCAGACGGGGGTTCGGTACGCCTGGGAGCGGGATTATGACGCCGTGATGCAGCTGGACGCGGACGGGCAGCATGATCCCGCCTTTATCCTGCCGATGAAGGAAAAGATGGAGCGGGACGGGCTGGACCTGGTGATCGGATCCCGGTTTCTGACCGCAAAGCGCCCCCGAAGCCTTCGGATGGCGGGGAACGCGATGATTGAGCGGGCCATCCGCCTGACGACGGGAAAGAGGATCACGGATCCCACCTGCGGCATGCGGCTGTATGGCCGAAGGGTGATGGAGCACATGGCATTCTCCGCCACCGCCCGGCCGGAGCCGGACACCCTGGCGTTCCTGATCCGCAGCGGCGCCCGGGTCGGGGAATGCCCGGTGTCCATCCGGGAAAGACAGGCGGGGGAGAGCTATCTGAGCCTGGGAAGATCCTTCCGGTACATGGCCCAGATGGGGATGAACATCTTTATCCTGCAGTGGGTGTTCAGGAAGGAGAAGCTGTAAGATGTCGCTGACCATGCGGATTTTGCTGATTGCCGGATCGCTTCTGACGGCGCTGTATGTGCTGCTGCGCGTACGGAAAAGCCGGATGCGGACGGAGGATTCCGTGTTCTGGCTGGTTTTCAGCCTGATCCTGGTGCTGATGGGGCTGCTGCCGGATCTGGTGACCGGGCTGGCCGCCCGGATCGGGGTTCTGAGCGCGGCGAATCTGGTGTTCCTGATCGTCATTTTTCTCCTGATCATCAAGCTTTTCCTGATGGATCAGCGGATTTCCGACCTGCACCGGCAGACCACGGAAACCGCCCAGACGGTGGCGATCCGGGAGAAAAAGGAACGGGAGGAAGCCCGGGAGGAGGACCGTCCATGAAGGGAACCGGACGAAAGGCCGGGATGCTGCTGCTTATGCATGTTCTGTTCCTGATCTATTCGCTGACCAGCGTGATCAGCCGCAAAATCGCCGGCGCGGCCTTTCTCAGCGCGGAGTTTCTGGTGGGCTATCTGCTGATTTTTCTCTGCCTGGGGATTTACGCGCTGGGCTGGCAGCAGGTGCTGAAGGTCTTTCCGCTCTTTCAGGCCTATGCCAACAAGGCGGTGGTCGTGGTCTGGGGCGTCTTCTGGGGCCGGGTGATCTTCGGGGAAACGATCACCCCGGCGCGGCTGGCAGGCATGGTGCTGATCGTCTGCGGCGTGGTGCTCTTCGCGCTGGAGGACCGGGGCGGAAACCGGGAGGAAGCGCGCCATGAATGAAAAGCTTCTTTATGCCGGCATCATTGTCTTCAGCACCTTTATCAGCGCCGTGTCCCAGGTGATGTTGAAGAAGGCGGCCATGAAGAATCATGAAACCCGCCTGGGGGAATACCTGAATCCCCTGGTCATCGGCGCCTATCTGATCTTTGTGGTATCGACGTTCCTGACGGTGTATTCCTACCGCGGTCTGGAGGTTTCCCAGGGAACGCTGCTGGAAACCACGGGATATCTGTTTATCTTTGCGTTTGATGTGATCATCTTTCATGAAAGGATGACCCTGAAAAAGATTCTGGGAACCGCGCTGATCCTGGCCGGCATCGCGGTGGCGGTGCTGCTGTAGCCATTGCGGCGAGGGGTGACCGGAACGGGAAAAACCGCAGCGGAAAGGAGGAAGCCCGCGTGCTTTTCGGATTTGAGGACCGGTACGCGATGTTTGACGTGACGCCGGTGGAAAACCAGTTTATTCAGGAGTATCTTCCCGCGGCTCGGGGAGATGACGTGCGGGTGTACCTGTACGGTCTGATGCGGTGCTATCATCCGGAGAAGGACATGAGCCTGGAGCGGATGGCGCAGGAGCTGAACCTGAGCGGGGAGGAGATTGCCCGGGCCTATCGGTACTGGGAGCGGCGGGGCCTGGTCCGCCGGATCAGCGACGATCCGGTCCAGTATGAGTACCGGAGCCTGCGCCAGCAGGCGGTCCTGGCGCCGGTGAATCAGCTCGATCCGGAATACGAGGCCTTCGCGGAGAGCCTGTACAGCGTGTTCGACAACGGCCGGCGCCTTCACGGCAGCGAGATCCGCACCTGCTATGACTGGGTCGAGGAGCTGAAGCTGCCTCCGGAAGCGGTGCTGATGCTGCTCAAGCATATGGAGCGGAACAAGGGAAAGAATTTCACGATCCAGAGCGCGGAACAGGTGGCGCTGGAAATGGCGAAGGAAAACATCCGCACGGTGGAGGAGACGGAGGAATTCCTGACCCGGGATCAGGCGATCTATCAGGGGACCCGGGCCGTGCTGAAGCGGCTGGGGCGGCGGAACCCGCCCTCCCAGGATCAGCTGGCGCTCTACCGGAAATGGATCATGGAATGGCATTTCACGCCCGAGGCGGTGGAGGAGGCCTGCGCGGAAACCGCGAAGGGGGATCCCTCCATGGGCTTCCTGGACGGCATTCTGCGGAATATTCGGGAGCGGACGGCTCCGGGCGGCCCGATTGACGAGCGGGAGATCCTGCGCAGCCGGGAGGAGGCGGAAGGCCTGCGCCGGGTGCTGAAGGCCCTGGGCGGCGGCACCGTCAGCGAGGAGGGGCTGCAGTGGTACCGCGGGATGACCGCGGCCTATCCGGAGCAGCTGATCCTGATGGCCGCCCGGGAATGCGGCCGCTCCGAGGGCCGGACGGAGGATGTGGAAAAGTTGCTGGAGTCCTGGCGGCAGAAGGGCATTCTGACGGCGGGCGACGCGGAAAACTATATCCGCCGTTTCCGCGCCCAGAGCGAGCTGCTGCTGGAGCTTCGCAAAATCTGGGGCATGAAGAATCGCCTGGGCGCGAAGGATCGGGAGATGGTCAGCGCCTGGGAAAACGAGCTGGGCTTCAGCCGGGAGGCCATTCTGATGGCCGCCGAAGCCGCCTGCGGGAAGGAACGGCCCATGCTCTATCTGGACAAAATCCTGCGGGACTACGCGGACCGGGGGATCCGGGAGAAGGAACAGCTGGCTGCGGCGATGGCGGAATGGAGAAAGCAGGCGGGAGGCGCCCGGGGGGATTCTCCCGCGCGGCCGGCGAAAACGGTGACTGCGCAGCAATACAGTCAGCGGGATTATTCCGGCGCCGGGGAAAACATGGACGAGGTGCTGGAAAGACTGAGAAGGGGAGAACTGTTACATGCGAGAGGATCTGATGAACCAGGTGCTTCAGGATCTGGAGGATCAGCGGCGGCGGAATGAGATCATCGCTCGGGAGCATCGGCAGACGATCCGAAGCCGGGAGCCGGAGATCGCGGCGCTGATGGAGCGCCGGGAAGCGCTGATTCAGCAGGGCATGCGCGGCATCCTGGCGGGGCACGCGGCCGCGGGAAACCTGCCGGAACGCATGGAGGAAATCTCCGGAAGAATTCATCTCGCCCTGGAAAAGCACGGATATCCGGCGGATTATCTTTCGCCGGTTTATTCCTGTGCCCTGTGCCGGGATACGGGCTTTGTGGGCGACCGGGTGCGGGAGCGGTGCAGCTGCGTGCAGAGAAGATATCAGGAAAAGCTGCGCGCGGCCATCGGCCTGCCGGAGGACGGCCGGGAAACCTTTGAGAACTTTGATCCGGAGCTGTTTCCGGAGGAGCGCACGGAGGGCTCGTCCTTTACACAGCGGGAAAGCATCCTGCTGGTTCGGGAGGCGTGCGAAAAATGGGTGGACCTGTATCCCCGCCAGAATCCGCGGGATCTGGTGCTTTCCGGGAAATCCGGACTGGGAAAAACCTTCCTGCTGCACGCCATGGCCAGCCGGCTGATCGGGCGGGGGACCCAGGTGCTGCTGCTTTCCGCTTATCAGTTTCTGGAAACGGCCCGCAGGAGCTACTTCGAGGGGGAGGATGGCCTGGAAGAGGTGATCGGCGCGGAGGTGCTGATGCTGGACGATCTGGGCAGCGAGCCGCTGATGCAGAACGTGACCGTCGAACAGCTGTTCAACCTGATCAACGAGCGGCAGCGCCGGAACCTGGCCACCGTCATCAGCACCAACCTGAACCCGGAGGAACTGAAGGGACGGTATACGGAGCGGATCGCGTCCCGGCTCACGGACCGGCGCAACGTGCTGATGCTGCAGCTGCAGGGCCGGGACATTCGCAACGGGAGGGCGTAGGGCCATGAACATCCAGATCTACAGCGCCAAGAAGAATTTCGATGTCCAGAAGGCGGAGCGCTTTTTCCGGGAACGGCGGATCCCCGTGCAGATGATGGACCTGAAGAAGCATCCCCTGGGAGAGCGGGAAATCCGCCTGATGCTGCAGCAGGTGGGCATGGAGAAGCTGATCGACCGGGAGGACCGGAAGGTGAAGGAGCACCCGGCCTGCTATTATGTTCAGGAGAGCCTGCTGATTCCCGCGATTCAGGAGGCGCCCTGGCTGCTGCGGACGCCGGTGGTTCGCAGCGGAAACCGGGTCACGGTGGGCTATCAGCCGGAGATCTGGGAGGAATGGCTCCGCGCGGAAAAGTAACGGGATCCCCGCCGCCGGGCGGAACGCGGCGCCCGCGGCCCGCCCATGCGGTCATTTCCTTGACAAATACACAGGCGGGGGATAAACTGAACTGTACGGCTTTCGATAAACAGGAAAGCCCGGGACGGAAACGAACTACAGGAGGCGCAGGGGATTCTGCGGACGAAGGTTAGATGAAGAAAGCGCTGATCATTGGAGGCGGTCCCGCGGGCCTGACGGCGGGGTACGAGCTGCTGCGGCAATCGGATGAATACGAGGTGACCGTGCTGGAGGAGGGCCCGCAGGTGGGCGGAATCTCCAAAACGGTGGCCTGGCACGGAAACCGCATGGACATGGGCGGGCACCGGTTCTTCTCCAAGGTGCCCGAGGTGAATGCCTGGTGGGAGCAGATGCTGCCCACCCAGGGCGCCCTGCCCTGGGACGACCGGGTGCTTGGCCGCACTTCGCAGATCCGGGAGGGAGGTCCCGATCCGGAGAAGACGGATCGGGTGATGCTGCGCCGGAACCGGCTGAGCCGGATCTTCTTCAATTCGAAGTTTTTTGACTATCCCATCTCGCTGCGGATGGAAACCATCAAAAATATGGGCTTTGGAACCACGATCGTCGTGGGCTTTTCGTATCTGAAGACCCTGTTCCACAAGCGGGAGGAAAAATCCCTGGAGGATTTCTACATCAACCGCTTCGGGAAAAAGCTGTACTCCATGTTCTTTGAACACTATACCGAGAACCTGTGGGGAAGGCATCCGAGCGAGATCGATCCCTCCTGGGGAGCCCAGCGGGTGAAGGGACTGAGCATCCGGGCGATCCTGAAGGATATCTTCGGCAAGATGTTCCACCAGAAGAACCGGAAGGTCGAAACCTCCCTGATCGAGGAATTCGCCTATCCGAAGCTCGGCCCCGGCCAGCTGTGGGAGATCACCGCCGCGGAGATTGAAAAGCGGGGCGGACATGTGCTGCTGAACAGCCGGGTCGTCGGCGTGGTGAAGGAAGGCAGCCGGGTGACCGGGCTGAAGGTGATTCAGGACGGGGAGGAAAAGCTCCTGCCCGCGGACTGCGTCATCTCCTCCATGCCGCTGAAGGATCTGATCCACGGCATGAATGACGTGCCGGAGGAGGTCCGGTCGATCGCGGAGGGCCTGCCCTACCGGGATTACATGACCGTGGGCGTGCTGATCCCCCGGCTGAAGCTGGAGAACAAGACGAAGATCAAAACCATCGGGAACATCGTGCCGGACAACTGGGTCTATGTGCACGACCGGCACGTTCAGATGGGCCGCTTCCAGATTTACAACAACTGGTCCCCCTACATGGTTCAGGATCTGGAACATACGGTCTGGATGGGGCTGGAATACTTCTGCAACGAAGGCGACGCGATGTGGTCCATGTCGGACGAGGACTTCGGCAGAATGGGCATCCATGAGATGGTGGAGCTGGGCCTCATTGACCGGGAGGACGAGGTGCTGGACTTCCACGTGGAGCGGGTGAAGAAGGCCTATCCGGCGTATTTCGACACCTATGACCGGATCGACAGCCTGCGGGACTGGCTGGATACCATTGACAATCTGTACTGTGTCGGCCGGAACGGGCAGCACCGGTACAACAACATTGACCACAGCATGTGCACCTCCTTTGAAACGGTGAAGAATATCCTTTCCGGAGCGAAGGACAAGAAGAACATCTGGAGCGTGAACACCGAGCAGGAATACCATGAAGTGGGAAAATCCTGACCGGCCGCGCATCATCATGACAGGAGAACGATCATGGCAGTTCGAATCAGCAGTTTTCTGGGAAAATTCGGCTTCTGGGCCCGGGTGAAGTATCCGCGGCTTTCCAGCGAGGCGTATCTGAAGCTTCAGTTCCTGACCCGGCGGCGGATGCAGGAGAAATATACGAAATACTTCCTGGAGCAGAAGGAAGCCCCCATGCCGAACGTGGTCAACATCGAGACCATCAACCGGTGCAATTCCACCTGCGCCTTCTGCACGGCGAACATTCACGCGGAGAAGCGGCCCTTCCAGCTGATGGACATGGAGCTGTACAAATCCATCATTGACCAGCTGGCGGACTGGGGATACCGGGGACACCTGACCCTGTACGGAAACAACGAGCCCCTGCTGGACAAGCGGATCGTGGAGATGCATCAGTATGCCCGGGAAAAGCTGCCGGAGAGCTTCATCTTCATGTCCACCAACGGGCTGATTCTGAACATGGAGAAGCTGAAGGCGCTGCAGCCCTATCTGGATCAGCTGATCATCAACAACTACGCCAACAGCTACAAAATGCACCGGAATATCCAGGAGATCTACGATTACGCGAAGGATCACCCGGAGGAATTCGAGGGAATCGACATCGTCATCCAGATGCGGTATCTGCAGGAGGTGCTGACCAACCGGGCCGGCTCCGCCCCGAACAAGCAGGCGACGGAGAAGGTCGTTCAGGAAACCTGCCTGCTGCCCTTTACGGACATGTGGATCATGCCCAACGGCAAGGCGGGGCTCTGCTGCTGCGACAATTATGAGGTGACGGATTTCGGGGATCTGCATACCATGTCCCTGAAGGAATGCTGGGACAATCCGAAGCTTCGGAAGGTGCGGGAGGCGATCGCGGAAGGCCGGCAGAACTATCCCTTCTGCAAGCACTGCGACTTTATCGACGCCGGATTCCGCATGACGCTGGTGAAGCACATTCTGGCCGGAAACCAGGAAAAGGCCAACCGCTCCGGCGGGGATGAAAAGAACCGGCTGAAAGACCGGCGGTAAGCCCCGGCCGGGCTTGCCTTCTCAAAAGCCGCCCGGGATGACCGCGGGCGGCTTTTGCAGGCCATGGATGCACGGGATGGAAAAGAGAATGAAGGACGGGATCGGAATGAAAAACGGATGGACGGGACGGATCGTCTGCCTGGCGCTGGCGCTGCTGCTCTGCGCCGGGTATCTGTTTCTTCCCAGCGTGGAGGAGCAGACCTTTCTGGGCGAGGGCGGACGGAAGAAACAGGAGATTCCCACGGACGGAAAGCTGACCTGGACCTGGAAGCCGGAGACGGAGCACCCCGGAGAACTGGGGTTCACGCTGTCCGGAAAGAAGAAGGCCGCGGGCATGACGGTTCACGCCCGGCTGACGGAGGAGGACGGAACGGAAGCGGCTTCCGTGAGTCAGGCCATCGACGAGATGGGCGACGCCGACGGGATCACGCTGACCGGCTCCTTTTCCGCCGGAAAGACCTATGAGCTGACCCTCTGGGCGGAGGGCGACGGAACCATCAAGGTCAAGGGTGACGAGGATGAGGAAGGGAACTTCACGCCCACGCTGTCCGAGAGCGGGACCACGATCCGCCGCAATCCGGTGGCGCTCTATTTCGCCGCGGGACTGCTGCTGCTGGCGCTGATTCCCGGGGGCGGAAAAGCGAAAAAGGGGAACGCGCGAAAGAAATGGGACGGAAATCTGCTCGCCCTGGGCGTTTTCGCCCTGATCCTCACGGTCGGCCTGCTGGTCTGCCTCCGGAAGCCCGTGTTCTACCTGGGAAGCCCCTGGATGGGATGGGATGAGGAGGTTCACGAGGGCATGGTGAAGGACATGTCCACGGCCGCGGGATCCGTGACCCGGTGGCTGGCGCACCTTGTCACCTGGTTCCCGGGATACCTGCCCTCCATCCTCGGGGAATCCCTGGTCCGGCTGTTTACGCGGAACGGGGACATCATTTACCGGGCGGGTACCCTGGCCAGCAGCCTGGCCTACGCGGTCATGGCGTCGCTGGCGGTGAAGCATGCGCCGCGGTACAAGGCGACCTTCCTGGTGGCGGGAACCATGCCCACGATCCTGTTCCTGATGACTTGCCTGACCTATGACACGATGGTGATCGGCAGCATTCTGCTGGGGCTGGCGCTGGTGCTGGAAACCATCGACCGGGAGGAAACGGCCTCCGCGCCGCGGTTGATGGGAATGACGGCACTGCTGGTCTTCGGAACCCTGGCCAAGCCCGCCTACAGCCTGGCGGTGCTCGCGCTGCTGATGATTCCCGCGGATCGGCTGGGCGGAAAAAAGCAGGCCTGGCTGTTCCGGGGGCTGGTGATTCTTCTGACCGCCTGGTGCCTGGCCGCCGTGGCGGTACCCGGCGCCTACGATGAGATCAAGGGCGGGGATGAGCGCTTTGCCGGCGCAGATGCCTCCGGCCAGATCGCCAATATTCTGGCCCATCCGGAAACGGAAGCGATCAAGCCCTTCCGGGATATGTGGAAAACGCAGGACTTCCTGATGAACTGGGGCATTTCCCATTGGGCGTATCTGGGAAATGACGGCTATCGGAATCAGCTGTATCTGGCGCTGCTGCTGGTGGCCGCGCCTCTGTGCGTATGGGAGAGACGGAAGGACGAGCGGAACCTGCTGACGGTGGGACGGCGGATCGGCCTGGGGGCTATCGCCTTCGGCGCGGAGCTGATTTTGATCGCGACCCAGTTCATCGTTTCCTCCCCGGTGGGCGGTGAAATTACCGGCGTGCAGGCCCGGTATTTCATCCCGGTCTGGATTTCCCTGGCCCTGGCCGTGACGGCGCCGAAGGCTCTGCGGGACCGGGTGGATCTCCGGGCGGGAAAGCTGGTCACCTGGCTGCTGCTGGCGGCTGCGGCCCAGCTGAACATCAGTTATGCCCTGGGCTGGCTCCGGTCCACGGGATGCCTGTAGGGCAGCTCCTCCGGAGCTGATTCCGGGAATGGAGCAAAAAACCGGCAGCGCGGGGACATCGCTCCGCGCTGCGTCCCCGCCGGCGCAATTACGCGGCGCGCCGGCGGGAAAAGAGGAGCCGGAGCCGTGCCGGCGCGGGAGAACAGGATGCCATCCCTGAGTGGATACAGAACAGATCTGGATTACAGCTACGCTCCCGGGATCTTTCCCAGCATGGAATGCCTTCTCGCCCGGCCGGACTGCGTCCGGCGGGTGCTTTTGCATTCCGGGGCCGTGGGACGGGAAGGAATCGAAAAGCTGACGGCCCGGGCCCGGGAAATCGGCGTCCGGGTGGAGGAGGCGGATCGCGCCCTGGCACGGATCAGCGGAAAGGAAAACTGCTACGCGGCCGCGGTCTTCGGAAAATTCTCGGACCGGCTGGACCCGGACGAACCGCAGGTGCTGCTGCACCAGCCCGGGGACAGCGGCAACGTGGGAACGATCCTGCGCACCGCCCTGGGCCTGGGGGTCCGGGACGTGGCGCTGGTGCGCCCCTGTGTGGATCTCTTCGATCCCCGGACGGTCCGGGCCAGCATGGGCAGCCTCTTCCGGCTGCGGGTCCGGGTGTATGATTCCTTTGAGGCGTACCGGGAGGAGATGGGCGACCGGATGTACTATCCCTTCATGCTGGATGCTTCCGTCCCCCTGGGCGAGGCGCTGGAGAAGGGGGTTCCCCGCCGCCGGACCCTGATCTTCGGAAACGAGGGCAGGGGGCTGCCTCCGGAATTTTCGAAGGTGGGTCAGCCGGTCCGGATCCCCAGCAATGATCTGGTGGATTCCCTGAACCTGGCCATCGCCGCGGGAATCGGCCTGTACGCGTTCCTTGACAAAGAAGGCGGGAAGGCATAAACTGAAGGGTACGGCGGAGAAATCCCCGCGGCGGGGGCGAAAGACGTCCCTTGCCGAAAACAGGCGCCGATGAAGGCGTTGGAGCTTCGGGAGCGGTTCGGGATGAATATCGCGGTCATCTCCGTGGGAAAGCTGAGAGAGAAGCCCTTCCGGCAGATGGCGGATGAATACCTGAAGCGGCTGAGCCGGTTCGTCCGGGTGGAAGAGATCGAACTGCCGGATCTGCCGGAGCGGGACGGCGCTTCCCCGGCGGAGGAGCGGCAGATCCGGACCCGGGAAGGGGAAAATATGCTGCAGCGGCTGAAGCCCGGGGACCGGGTCATCGCGATGACGATTCCCGGAAAGCAGCGATCCAGCGAGGAACTGGCCGGAGAAATCCGGGAGGCGAAGCTTCGGGGAACCGGGCGGCTGGTCTTTCTGATCGGCGGCAGCCTGGGGCTGGGGGACAATGTGCTGGCCCGTGCGGACGCGGAGATGAGCATGAGCCGCATGACCTTTCCCCATCAGCTGGCAAAGGTGATGCTGCTGGAACAGCTGTACCGGGCGGAGAAGATCAATGCCGGAGAGAGGTATCACAAATAAGATGAAACGGCTTGCAAAACGGATTCTGGCCCTGGGCCTGGCGCTGCTGCTGGTGCTGGCGGAGAGCTTCGCCCTGGGGGCGGACGGAGGGCTTTCCGCCCGTTCGAAAAAGAAGAACCGTTCCCATCCGACGGCTTCCCCGGCGGTGACCGAGGCGGCGGCCGCGCATGCTCCGACGCCGACGCCGGTTCCGGACGGACCGATCATCGATCCCCGGAGCATCGCGGACTATCTGTTCGCCCATGACATGACCCTGCCGGAGAACTTCATCACCAAGCTGGAGGCCCGGGCGCTGGGATGGGACAGCAGGGACAATTATGTCAGCGACGTGGCCCCGGGGAAGAGCATCGGCGGGGATCATTTCGGGAACTTTGAGGGAAAGCTGCCCACGGGAAAGGGAATCTCCTACCGCGAGGCGGACTGCTGGTATACGAAGGGAAGGCGAAACGCCACCCGGATCATCTATTCCACGGAGGGCCGGGTCTGGTATACGGAGGATCATTACAACACTTTTGAGGAGCTGTTTCCCGCGGACGGCGGCTGACAGCGCAGCCGCCCCGCCGGGGGCGGGCCGGAGGAGAAGAGCAGGGGAAGGGAGGAGACGGAAACCCGGATGAAAAGAACGATGAAAATCGCGGCGCTGCTGGCGCTGCTCGGACTCTGTCTGTTCCTTTCCGGATGCTATATCGCGCCGGATGACATCAGCGATTCCGGCTATCCCACCGGAAACGGCAACCTGATGTTCCAGACCCTGGCGCCCACCGCGACCGTCGCGGTGACGCCGGATACCGTGGTGGTGGAGACCCAGAATCTTTTCAACACGCAGAACGGCGGCGTCATTGCGACGACCAGGTCCGCTCCGGAAGCGAGTGCGCCGACGCCGACGCCGACCGCTTCCTCCTCCGGAAACGGCGGATGGAGCGAGTGGGGAACGGTGTCCGGGGCGACGGATTCGCCCGTTCCGGAGGGAAGCGCCGCTCCCGCGCAGACCGCGCCGGCCGTGACGGCTCAGACGGGCACCGTGACGCTGGAAACCCGGACGCCGCCGGCCGGCCAGACCGGCGCTACGGACGGATCCGGCGGGGGAACGGCGACGCCGAAGCCCACCATTCAGGTGGTGACCGCGCCGCCCGCGACCCCGACCCCGACCCCGAAGAGCCTGCAGCGGGGCTTCACGGACTCGAACGAGGTGAAGCAGCTGCAGCGGCGGCTGAAGGAGCTGGGATGGTATAACGGATCCGCGGACGGGGATTTCGGTCCGGCCACGGAGGCGGCCGTGAAGGCCTTCCAGAAGGCCAACGGGCTGACCGCGGACGGGAAGGCGGGCCAGAAGACCCTGGAGAAGCTGAACTCCAGCTCCGCCGTGACCAAAAAGCAGGCCAGCGCCACGGCGACGCCCAAGGCCACGGCGAAGGCGACCGCGACCCCGCGGCCCACGCCGAAGACGACCGCGACGCCCCGGCCGACGGCCACGCCGAACCTGAGCAAGGATTATTACCTGCAGCTGGGCGCCAGCGGGCAGAAGGTGCGGACCCTGCAGAACCGGCTGATCCAGCTGGGATGGCTGGGCGGCCGGGCGACCGGCACCTATGACGCGGCCACGGAGGCGGCGGTTCGCGCCTTCCAGAAGAAAACCAAGGGGCTCTGGGAGGACGGCGTCGCCGGTCCGGATACCCTCCGGGCCCTGTATTCCGATTCCGCGGCCCGGGCGACCACCGTCGCGGCCAGCACCGGGGAAACCCTGGAAAAGGGCAGCGAGGGCGACGCGGTGCGCACGCTGCAGAAGCGGCTGAAGGAGCTGGGCTATCTGACTGGCGCGGTGGACGGATCCTTCGGGATCGCGACGGAGGCGGCGGTGCTCGCCTTCCAGCAGCGCAACGGCCTGACTCCGGACGGAAAGGCGGGCACCGCGACCCTGAACCGGCTGTACGGGGACGACGCGATCAAGAACGGAGGTTCCCCGGTGGATACCTCCGCCCAGGTGCAGCGCTCGGCGGACAGCGGCGTGAACATGTCGGACATTGCCTCCACGGGGTATGTGACCCTGGAGGAGGGAACCTCCGGCAACGCGGTGCGCAGGCTGCAGGAACGGCTGAAGAAGCTGGGCTACTACAACGGCTCGGTGGACGGAAGCTTCGGGGAAGGCACCGCGGCGGCGGTCATGGCCTTCCAGCTGCGGAACAACCTGACCGTGGACGGGAAAGCCGGACCGGCGACCCAGCGGGCCCTGTACGGCGACAGCGCAGCCATCTCCTATTCCGCCCTGCGGGAGGGGGAGGAAGGAAGCGCGGTCCGGAACCTGCAGTATACGCTGTACGAGCTGGGCTATTATGACGGCAAGCTGGACGGAACCTACGGAACCACCACCGCGGACGCGGTGCGCGCGTTCCAGATTCAGAACAAGCTTACTCCGGTGGATGGGGTGGCCGGCAGCGCCACGCTGGCGCGGCTTTATTCCGCGGACGCGATCCCCGCGACGGCGGCGTCCGTGGATTACCAGACCGCCCGGCCGGGAGATCGGGGCGAGCTGGTTGTGGAGATTCAGGACTGCCTCGTGGCAGACGGCTATCTGGATTCCATCACCGGCGTCTACGACGACGCGACGGTGGAGGCCGTGAAGGCCTTCCAGCGGAAGAACGGCCTGGCGGCGGATGGCGTCGCCGGGGAACGGACGCTGGTGCTGCTCTTTGGATACTGAGATTTGGTGGAAGAGGTGAACAGGAATGTCGGAATGTACTCATGACTGCTCCTCCTGCGGCGTGGACTGCGCCAGCCGGAAGACGGAGAGCCTGCTGGAGCCGGCCAATGCCCACAGCAGGATCAAAAAGGTGATCGCTGTGGTCAGCGGCAAGGGGGGCGTCGGAAAAAGCCTCGTGACCGGCCTGATGGCGGTGCTGGCCCAGCGGAACGGCTTCCGCACGGCGATTCTGGACGGGGACATTACCGGACCCAGCATCCCGAAAATGTTCGGTGTGCGGGACCCCGCCATGGGCAGCGATGAAGGAATCCTGCCCGCGGTCAGCCGGACGGGCATCAAAATGATGAGTGTCAATCTGCTGCTGGAAAACGACACGGATCCGGTGGTCTGGCGGGGCAGCCTGATCAGCGGAACGGTGAAGCAGTTCTGGACGGATGTGGTCTGGGGCGAGGTGGACTACATGTTCGTGGATATGCCTCCGGGAACCGGGGATGTGCCGCTGACCGTGTTCCAGAGCCTGCCGGTGGACGGCATCCTGATCGTCACCAGCCCCCAGGAACTGGTGGGCATGATCGTGGAAAAGGCCCTGAACATGGCGAAGATGATGAACATCCCGGTTCTGGGCCTGGTGGAAAACATGAGCTGGATCGCCTGCCCGGACTGCGGAAGGAAGCTCTATCCCTTTGGGGAGAGCCAGGCGGCAAAGATCGCGCAGCAGCATTCCATTCCCCTGCTGGCCCAGATCCCCATGGATCCGGCCCTGGCCCGGGAATGCGATACCGGCGTGATTGAGCTGTTCAACGAGGATTGGATGGACGGGGCGCTGGCCGCGGTGGAGCACTGCCCTGCCCGGAGGATCGGATAAGGCATGCCGCGAACAAAAAACAGACATGGCGATCAGCTGCTCCGATCCCGCAGCCGGAACGCGGCGGAACAGAAGTATACGGAGGATCAGAGGCGGTCCCGCCAGATCCGCAGCTGGATCATTCTGGTCGCGCTGATCCTGGCGGTTCTCCTGGGGTTCCACTTCCTCCGGGGGCGGCCCCGGGGCGAGGGAGGATCGGCGAAGCTTCCCTGCTTCGCCAATCAGAACGTCACGCCCTTCCGGGACGGCGTGCTCTATTACGACGGCGCCAGCCTGCACTGCCTGTCCTCCACGGGAACGATCCGATGGTCCTTCCCCGCGGGGGAGGAAGCCTCCTTCTGCGCCGGACCGAAGCATGTGGCGATCTGGAGCGGCATGCGGATGTACCTGGTGGATCAGAACGGAAACGCCACCTACAATGAGAGCTTGGAAGGCACGGTGCAGTTCGTCCGCGTGGGCGAAAGATACTGCTCGGTCGTGGTTGGCGCCGATACGGAGCCAAAGCTGATCATCAAGGACCTGCAGGGCGCCCAGATCGACGTGGAGCAGGAGGCCTATTCCGGGCTGATGATCCTGGATACCGGCTTCTTCGGGGAGCAGGGGGAATATCTCTGGACGCTGAGCCTGGATGTGTTCGGCACGGCGCCGAACACCATCCTGAACACCTTCCAGGTGGGCAAGATGAACACCGGCGAGGTGAGCCTGGGCGAGGCGCTGACCTACAAGGTGGTCTACGAGAATGCCCGGCTCCGGGTTTTCAATACCCAGCAGTGCTACACCTACGACTACAAGTGCGTGCAGGACACCAACGCCACCATGCTGGTCTATGGATGGAAGCTGATCGATTACGACATTCCCGAGCGCGGCGCGGCGAAGATGCTGATGGCCCGGACCAGCCAGACCAGCGGGGTGCAGGCCATCCGGGAACTGCGGGTGCTGGAGGGCAGCTCGGACAAGCGTTACACGGTGCCGACCGACTGCGTCGGAGCCAGCATCTGGCGGGGAAATATCTACGCGTTCGGTTCCCGGTATCTGTACCGGGCGGATGTCAACAGCCAGCAGTTCTTCGTCAGCGGGATGCCGGTGCCGGAGAACACGGAGATCACCGCCTTCTTTGGGGTGACGTCCGACGGGCGGGCGCTGGTGGCATCGGGGGAAACGGTCTATTCCCTGAGCCTGCCCAGATAAATCACGGAAGCGGCGGAAGCGCCGCGCAGCAGAAAGCAAGCGGAGGAGAGAAACACAGATGGCGAAGGACAAGCAGGAATTTGTAACCCACATCACGCCCCGGAATGAAGACTTTTCCCAGTGGTATACGGACGTGATCAAGCAGACGGAACTGTGCGACTACGCGCCGGTCCGGGGCTGCATGATTATCCGACCCTACGGATACGCGATCTGGGAGCGGATTCAGCAGGAGATGGATGCCCGCTTCAAGGAAACCGGCGCCCAGAACGTCTATTTCCCCATGCTGATTCCGGAGAGCCTGCTGATGAAGGAGGCGGAGCACGTGGAAGGCTTCGCGCCGGAGGTGGCCTGGGTCACGCAGGGCGGTACGGAAAAGCTGCAGGAGCGGCTGGCGGTCCGGCCGACCAGCGAAACCATCTTCTGCACGATGTATTCCAAATGGGTGCAGACCTGGCGCGACCTGCCCATGATGTACAATCAGTGGTGCTCGGTCATGCGGTGGGAGAAGGCCACCCGGCCCTTCCTGCGGACCAGTGAGTTCCTCTGGCAGGAGGGACATACCATCCATGCCACCGCCGAGGAGGCGGAGGAGGAGACGCTGCGGATGCTGGAGGTCTACCGCGAGGTGGCGGAGGACGTTCTGGCGCTGCCCGTGTACGTGGGCCGGAAGAGCGACAAGGAGAAGTTCGCCGGCGCCCGGGCCACCTACTCCATGGAGGCCATGATGCAGGACGGAAAAGCCCTGCAGGCCGGCACCAGCCATAATTTCGGCACCAATTTCGCCGAGGCGTACAACATTCAGTATCAGAGCAAGGAGGGCAAGCTGGAATACGTCCACGAGACCTCCTGGGGCGTCAGCACCCGGCTCATCGGCGCCATCATCATGACCCACGGGGATGAGCGGGGCCTGCGGCTGCCGCCGAAAATCGCGCCGATTCAGGCGGTGATCCTGCCCATCGCGGCGCACCGGGCCGGCGTGACGGAAGCCTGCGAAAAGCTGTATCAGGAGCTGAAGAACGCCGGCTTCCGGGTGAAGCTGGACGACCGGGACACCGTTTCGCCCGGGTTCAAGTTCAACGACTGGGAGCTGAAGGGCGTGCCCGTCCGGCTGGAAGTCGGGCCCCGGGATCTGGAAAACGGCGTGGTGACGGTGTTCCGCCGGGATACGCTGGAGAAGTTCACCCTGCCGCTGGAGGGTCTGAGCGAAAAGCTGACGGAGCTGCTGGATTCGATCCAGAAAACCATGTATGAGCAGGCGAAGGCTTTCCGGGATGAGCATACCGTCGACGTCCGGAACATGGAGGAGCTGGAGGCGGCGGTGCAGACCGGCTTTGCCCGGGCCATGTGGTGCGGGGAGCAGGCCTGCGAGGATGAGATCAAGGAGAAGTTCAACGCCTCCTCCCGGAACATGCCCTTCGATCAGGAGAAGCAGGCCTTCGGGGACACCTGCGTCTGCTGCGGGAAGAAGGCCCATCGGGTGATGTATTTCGCCAAGGCCTATTGACGCGGCGGAAGAAGGGAGAAGGACCATGAAAATCTACGTTGACGCCATGGGGGGCGACAACGCGCCCCAGGCGATTGTGGAGGGAACGCTGGAGGCCCTGCGGAAGGATCCGGAGCTGCAGGTGGTGCTGGGCGGACCGGTGGGCGAGGTCGAGCCGCTGCTCGGGGATGCCGCCGACGTGCGGGACCGCATCAGCCTCGATGACGCCCCGGAGGTAATCACCAATCATGAGAGCCCGGTGATGGGCGTTCGGAAAAAGACGAACAGCGCCACGGTAAAGGGCATGCTGGCGGTGCGGGACGGATCCTGCGACGGATTCGTGTCCGCCGGAAGCACCGGCGCGGTGCTGGCGGGCGGCATGTTCCGCCTGGGCAGGATTCCCGGCATCGAGCGGCCCGCCCTGGCGCCCCTGATGCCCAATGGCAAGGGGCACTTCATGCTGATCGACTGCGGGGCGAACGTGGACTGCAAGCCCGAGTACCTGGTGCAGTTCGGCCTGATGGGCGACGCGTACATGCGGGGCGTCATGGGGATGGAGAAGCCCCGGATCGGCCTGATCAATATCGGCGCGGAGGCGGAAAAGGGCAATGCGCTGGTGAAGGCCACCTATCCGCTGATGGAGCAGGCGCCCTATCATTTTGTCGGCAATGTGGAAGCCCGGGACATCACCGGGGATCAGGCGGACGTGCTGGTGGCGGACGGCTTCAGCGGCAACCTGGTGCTGAAGTTCATGGAAGGCGTGGCCGGCACCCTGATGGGCATCATCAAAAAGGAAATGATGGCGGACCTGCGGGGCAAGCTGTCCGGACTGATCGGAAAGCCGGCCTTCCGCCGCGTGAAAAAGCTGATGGATTACACGGAGATCGGCGGCGCGCCGCTGCTGGGCGTGCAGGGCGCGGTGGTGAAGGCCCATGGATCCAGCAACGCCCATGCCTTTGCCAGCGCCATCGGCCAGTGCCGGAAAATGATTCGCGGCCGGGTCGTGGAAACGATCAGCGAAGGCGTGAAGGCGATGGCGCCCCGGGAGTGACCCGGAAAAACGGATGATCTGCGGCGGGGCTTCCGCTCCGGCCGAAGACATACCCGGCGGTTCCCCCGGGAAATCCGCCGGCATTTCAATCAGAAGGAAGAAAGAGGAGGAACTCAGGATGACATTCGATACCGTGAAGGAAATGATCGCTTCCCAGCTGCGCGCCGACGCGTCCAGCATTACGGAGGAGACCCGCCTGGTGGAGGATCTGAAGGCCGATTCCGCCAACATCATGGTGATGATCATGGATCTGGAGGACCAGTTCGGCATCACCGTGGAGGACGATCAGATCATGAAGCTGAAGACCGTGGGCGATGTGGTGAAGTACATCGACAGCATGAAGAAATGATGCAGCTGGAGGAAGCGCTCGGGTACCGGTTCCGGAACCGGGATCTGCTGCAGCGGGCCCTGACCCATCCCTCCATGGGAAAAAAGGACAATCAGCGCCTGGAATTCCTGGGGGACGCGGTTCTCCAGTACCTGATGAGCGATAAGCTGTTCCGGGAGTATCCGGAGGACCGGGAGGGAAGCCTGACCCATCTGCGGGCCCTGCTGGTCTGCGAGGCGGCCCTGAGCCAGGTGGCCCGGGGCCTCGGCGTCGGCGAGGCGCTGATCATGGACAAGGGGGAAGCCCTGACCGGCGGCAGGGAAAAGCCCAGCGTCCTGTGCGACGCCATGGAGGCGATCCTGGCGGCGGTGTATCTGGACGGGGGCATGGAGGCTGCCCGGGGCGTCATGGACCGGTGCTGGCCCGGCCCCGAAGACGTGCAGCGCCCGACCCAGGACAGCAAGGGCGCCCTGCAGGAGCTGCTGCAGCGGGGCGGAGGAGAGCCGCCGGAATACCGGATCACCGGGCAGTCCGGCCCGGCCCATGCGCCCCGGTTCCAGGCAACGGTTTACCGCGGCGGCGAGGCCCTGGCCACCGGCGAGGGGCATACGAAGAAGCACGCGGAGCAGGAGGCGGCGCTCCGGGCCCTGGAAAAACTGGGCGGTCCGGTCTGACGCGGGCCGCGCCGGAGGGGGAAAACGCCGCTGAATCCGACCAGGGCAGTCACCCGGCACGATTCATCACAAAAATATTACAAAATTATGAAAATCCCGTTGACAAATTTGAAACAGTCGCTTACAATGGCACTGTGTATCGGTTTGTGAACGGGATTTTTGTCCGGAGGGCGAGCCGTGTCCGCGGGCGGCTTTTGCGGCGGCTGACGCGGGGAAGGATCGGCCGGCGCCGTTTCCGATGGGATAGAAAACCGGGGAGGGAAGAGAAATGTCCGCTTGGAGAAAAAGAATTCAGCGAGGATGCCTGATCACGGTGCTGCTGGTGCTGAGCTGTGCCATGGCGATGGCCGCGCTGAGCTATCCTTTCCAGACCACAACGACGGATTCGGTTCGCCTGCGGAAGAGCGCGTCCGGAACGTCCACGGTGCTGGACAACCTTCCTGCCGGCGCGTCCATCGAGGTGCTGGAGAAGAGCGGCAGCTTTTATCTGGTGAAATATGACGGCCAGAAGGGATACGTGGCCGAGGCGTATGTGAACACGGACAAGGACGCCATCGTCCAGGTGACGGCGGAGCCCATGGAGGTGGTCAGCAGCTATCCCTATGAAACCGTGACCCGCGAAAGCGTGAACCTGCGGGAGAGCAAATCCCTCCGCAGCACCCTGCTGAAGAAGATTCCGCAGGGGGCGGATATTTCGGTGCTCTCCAACAGCGGCACCTGGGCCGAGGTGGAATACAAGGGTGTCTCCGGCTTCGTGAAGAATGAATACATCGTCCTGAAGGAGGTCAAGCGCGTCCGGGCGACCGCCACGCCCTCCCCCGTGCCGAGCCTGAGCCCGGAGGAAAGCGCGGCCCAGTATCAGATTCTGCAGAAGGGAAGCGAAGGCGCGGACGTCAAGGCGCTGCAGGAGGCGCTGATCGAACTGGGATACCTGAAGGGAAAGGCGGACGGAAAATTCGGCGCGGCAACGGAGAACGCCGTTCTGCTGCTGCAGCAGGCGAATGATTATCCGACCACGGGAATCATGGACGCCAATATCCAGGCGTTCCTGTATTCCGGAAAGCCGAAGGGCGCGGACGGCGAGGCCCGGAAGGTGACCGTGCTGAGCCCGGCGGAAGGGGCGACCATGCGGCTGAACGCCACCGGAGACGCGGTGGGCGATCTGCAGGCCCAGCTGAAGGTGATGGGGTATTACACGGGCGATGTGACCCGGACCTATGACAAGGCGACGCAGCAGGCGGTGAAGGCCTTCCAGAAGAAAAACGGACTGACCGCGGACGGCATTGCCGGCGCGGCGACCCAGAAGGCGGTCTTCTCCGCGTCCGTCCTGGCGGCGGATGAGACGCCGACGCCGGAGCCCACCGCGACCCCGACGCCGGAACCCACCTACACCGCGCCGTCGACCACCGTGCGGCGGGATTCGGAAGGCGCGGATGCCAAGGCCGTTCAGAAGCGGCTGAAGGAACTGGGATATTACCGGGGGCTGACGGACGGCAAGTTCGGCGCCCAGAGCGTGCTGGCGCTGAAGGCCTTCCAGAAGGCCAACGGCCTGGAGGAGGACGGTGTAGCCGGCAAGGGAACCTACGAACTGCTTTTCAGCAATCAGGCTCTGAAGAAGGGAACGACCCCCACGCCCCTGCCGGAGATCACGCCGGTTCCCGGGGATGAGGAGAGCGGCATTCCCTCCGAGGCGAGCTATGAAACCCTGCGCCGGGGAACCCTCAGCGCGGATGTGGCCATGATGCAGCAGAAGCTGATTGATCTGGGCTATCTGACGGGTGAGCCGGACGGGAATTACGGCAGCGCCACGGAGCGGGCCGTGAAGGCCTTCCAGAAAAAGAACCAGCTGACCGCGGACGGAACCGCGGGAAGCGCTACCCTGAGCCTGCTGTATTCGACGGATGCGCTGTCCGTCACGGCGGCGACGCCCACCCCGCAGCCCGGCACGAAGGCGGCAGCAACGCCCACGCCGGCGCCCGCGGACGACGGAAACCTGCGGAAGGGTTCCAGCGGAGACGCGGTGAAGGCCATGCAGGAGCAGCTGATCCGCCTGGGCTATCTGACCGGCAAGGCCGACGGCGTTTTCGGCACCCGGACCTACGAGGCGCTGGTCGCCTTCCAGAAGGCGAACAAGCTGGGCGTGGACGGCGTGGCGGGCTCCAAAACGCTGAAGAAGCTGAGCAGCTCCAGCGCAGTGCCCGCCGCGGGAAACAACCCGGCGGCCGCGGCCACGGCAGCGCCGGTGAAGGTGGCGACCGCCATCACCCAGGCGCCCTCCGCCTCCCGCGTACAGTATGCCAACTGGTATACGACGGTAAAGGCGGTCTGCAAGAAGTATCCCTACGCCACGGTGTATGATTTCGCCAGCGGGATCTCCTGGCAGGTGCACATTTTCTCCGTCGGCGCCCACGCGGACTATGAGCCTCTGACGGCGTCGGATACGGCGAAGCTGGAGCGGGACTTCGGCGGAAACACCTGGAATCCACAGCCGGTCTGGGTCATCTTCGCGGACGGAAGCATTTACATGGCGTCCACCCACTCCCAGCCCCACAGCGTGCAGCATATCACGGACAACAATTTCACGGGGCACAGCTGCCTGCACTTCCCCCGGACGCAGGAACAGGTGGAGGCCATCGGCCCCTATGCCACCTCCCAGCAGAACTCGATTGACGCGGGCTGGGCGCGGACGCAGGCCATGAAATAAATTGACAGGCAGGGACTGAATTCATATAATAGAGGCCGTCGTGCGGATGAGGCGCGGCGGCCTTTCGTGAATTGAAGGAGGGGTTATGAGCGGATTGTCGGACGTTCGCCGGCTCTGCGCCGCGGCGCTGAGCCTGTTTGTGCTGCTCTCCGGCGCACTGGCGGAGCCGCTTCCCGCCCATGACATGGTTTATATCACCCCGAATGAGGACAGCGAGGTGCTGTGCGATCACGACTTCTGCTTCTGGCAGATGACGGAGGGGGAGCTGGACGAGGAGATCGTCTGGCAGGTGCTGACCCAGCCCCTGACGGTGCTGGAGGGGAAACAGCGGGATCAGATCCGGGTGCGGCAGCGCCCGGAGAAGGACTGCACGGACTATGTGGGCGTGGTGACCTGCGCCAGCCAGGGCGTGCATGTGCTTCGCCGGGAGGAGGACTGGACGCTGATCGAGGCCTATTCCTCCGCGGAGGAGGGCTCCGCGGTGAAGGTCTGGGCGGAGCGGTTCCAGGGCTATGTGGAAACGAAGCTGCTGAAGGAGCTCCCGGTGGACCAGGAGTACGGCCTGGTGATCGACAAGCTGCAGCAGCGGCTGTATGTGTACCGGGAGGGGCATCTGTACGCGACGCTGCTGTGCTCGACCGGGTTTCCCCGGGAGGATACCCCCTTCAACGAGACCCCGGCGGGAGAGTATGGAATCGTCAGCTGGGTGGGAGCCTTCTGGGCGGGCAGCCTGTACTGCGACAAGGCGCTGCGCATCAACAGCGGAATCATGATTCACGAAGTGCCCTGCCTGATCGAGAAGGACGAGGCCACCGGGGAGGAGAAGCGGGATTACACCCGGTGCGAGCGCTATCTGGGGGAAAAGGCCAGCCACGGATGCATCCGGGTGCAGAAGGAAAAGACCCCCCAGGGCGTCAATGCGGAATGGCTGTGGAAGAATCTGAGCCGGAAGCCGGTGACCAAGGTCCTGATCTGGGACGAGCTGAACCGGGTGCTGGGATATCCGGATGAGGACTATCCCCTGTACTATAATCCCCGGGGCGGAAAAAACTATCACAGCGATCCGGAATGCCTGCTGGTGAAGGAGAAGTACCGCCCGCTGCAGGAATTCACCTGGGGAGAGCTGGACACGGAGCCCTACAGCCGGCTCAGCCCCTGCCCGGGATGCTCGCCCCAGCTGCGCAGGGAGGCCATTGATACGGTGAACGAAAAGAACACGCGAAAATAGGGGCCGGGCGGACCGGATGGAATGAAAGAGAAGGGATGAGCGCATGAAACTGATCATACCGAAGGATTACAATCCCGTGCTGGATCTGCGGGACACGGAGATCGCCATCAAGCTGGTCAAGGATTTCTTTGAAACGGAGCTGAGCCGGGCCCTGAACCTGACCCGCGTTTCCGCCCCGATCATGGTGACTCCGGAAAGCGGCCTGAACGACAACCTGAACGGCGTGGAACGCCCGGTGGCCTTCGACATTCTGGAAACGGGCCGCCAGGTGGAGATTGTGCACTCCCTGGCCAAATGGAAGCGGCAGGCGCTGAAGACCTACGGCTTTCGCCCGGGGGAGGGCCTGTATACGGACATGAACGCCATCCGCCGGGACGAGGAGACGGACAACATCCATTCCATCTTCGTGGACCAGTGGGACTGGGAACGGATCATGGCGCCCGGGGAGCGGAACGAGGAATTCCTGCGGGAGATCGTGCGGAAGATCTACCTGACCCTCCGGAAGACCGAAGGATATGTCTGCGCGCATTATCCGCATATCAAACCGGAGCTCCCGGACGAGATCACCTTTGTGACCACCCAGGAGCTGGAGGACCGGTATCCGGACCAGGACGCGCGGCAGCGGGAGTATCTGGCCGCGAAGGAATACGGCGCGGTGTTCCTGATGCAGGTGGGCGGAGCGCTCCGCAGCGGGAAGATCCATGACGGCCGGGCTCCGGACTATGACGACTGGAGCCTGAACGGGGACATCCTGCTGTATGATCCGCTGCTGGATATGAGCCTGGAAGTTTCCAGCATGGGCATCCGGGTGGATCCGGATACGCTGCGGAAGCAGCTGAGGATCCGGGGCTGCGAGGAGCGGGCGGAGCTGCCCTTCCAGAAGGCGCTGCTGAATGGGGAGCTTCCCCAGACCATTGGCGGCGGCATCGGACAGAGCCGTATGTGCGTGTATTTCCTGCGGAAAGCCCATGTGGGCGAGGTGCAGGCGAGCATCTGGCCGGAAGAGACCGTGCGCCTCTGCCGGGACGCAAATATTCTGCTGCTGTGAGAAGAGGAGGAAGAACATGAAAAGCGGATTCCGGAAGATCCTGCTGCTGGTTTTGGCGGTTGCCCTGCTTCCCCTGCTGCCCCTTTCCCCCGCCGCTGCGGAGGAGGACGGGGATGAGCAGGAATTCGTTTCCGTGCTCGAGCTGCCCGAGGCGAAGAAGGGCTCCTTCGCGGAGCTGACCGCGGCGGAGAATCCGCTGGTGGCGCCGAAGGACAAGTATTACAAGTTCACGAACGGCGCGAAGACCGCCAGCTCCTACGTGAATCCTTCCATCACCGTGAACATCGGCACGGGAAAGGTGCATCAGACCTATTACATGTATGCCCGGGTGAAGATCGCCTCTCCCTTCCAGCTGCGGACCTCCGCGGTGGAGGAATCCCTGGCCAAGGTGACCACCGTGGTTCCCGGAAAGATCGCTTCCCGAACCAAGGCCGTGCTGGCGGTCAATGGCGTGCTGGAATCGGATGTGACCGCCAGCGGCGTGGGCGCCCGGCTGGACGGGCCGGTGCTGCTGCAGGGCGAGTGGAAGCGTCCCTCCGACACCGCCAGCGAGCAGAAGATCGAGAAATGGCGGGCGGAGGAAGGCCAGGATACGCTGGTCATTGACGATGAGGGCAACCTGAACATCGTCAGCGGCGACACCTGGGGCGACATCTATGACCAGATTGTCGGCATGGGCGAGCACGCGGTGAACGCCTTCTGCTTCGGTCCGGCCCTGGTGGTCGACGGGGAGCCGGTGTACGGCTATTATTCCCGGGCGATTTCCTCCGCCAAGCTGGCCCAGCGGATGGCGATCTGCCAGACCGGTCCGCTGGAATATCTGCTGATCACCAGCGAGGGACCGGAGAATCCCGGAAGCAAGGGGCTGAAGCTGGATCAGTTCGTCGAGCTGATCGCCTCCTTCGGGGATGTGAAAACCGCCTACAACCTGGACGGCGGCTCCTCGGCGGCCCTGATTTTCCGCAAGGGAACCGAAAAATGGGCCAAGATCAACTGCCCCCGGGGCGGTAAAACCCGCCCGGTGCGCGACGTGATCTACTTTGCGGACGCCTGGATTCCGGGAGGCAAGTAATGCATCATGTGCTGACAGCCCTTCTGGTTTTTCTGCTGTCCCTGTCCCTGGCGGGGGAGCCGGTTTCCGATTTCTTCCTGCAGAAAAGGGCCCGGGAGACGGAACAGCCTGCGGTGACGACGGAGCCGAAGGAAATCACGGTCCGCCTGACCTTCACCGGGGACGTGACCCTGGGCAGCGAGGAACTGCTGCGGGATCGGGAAAACTCCTTCGACAGCGTGGCCGCCCGGGAGGGCTACGGATGGTTTTTCCGGAACATGCTGCCCCTGTTTTCGGAGGACGACCTGACCCTCGTGAACCTGGAGGGCGTGCTCAGCGACAGCAGCGCCATGGAGGACCGGAGCAAGGTGTTCCGCTTCCGGGGCCCCACGGATTTTGCCCGGATCCTGACGGAAAGCTCCATTGAGGCCTGCGCGATTTCCAACAACCATATTCTGGACTTCGGTGACCAGGGCTACGAAAGCACCCGGGCGGCGCTGGAGCGCAACGGCATCCTGTACTGCGGGAATGACGCTTCCTTCGTGCTGGAAAAGGATGGGATCCGGATCGGCTTTTTTGCCCTGGGAAACACCTTCATGAACACCTACGGGGACCAGGTGATCCGGGAGATTGCCAGGATGCGGGCGGACGGGGTCCATGCCATCGTCTGCTGCTTCCACGCGGGGCAGGAGTACAAACCCCTGCACCGGAGCTGGGACCAGGATCGCCGGGCCCGGGTCGCGATTGAACAGTGGGGCGCGGATCTGGTGATCATGCATCACCCCCACGTCGTGCAGGGCGTCGACATCGTGAACGGCCGCTACGTATTCTATTCCCTGGGCAATTTCTGCTTCGGGGGAAACATGTATATCCGGGGCTCGAAGGAGAATCCCTCGGTGCGCGCCCTGGAATCCATGGTGCTTCGGATGGATCTGCATTTCAGCCCCGACGGAACCTATCTGGGCCAGGAGGGGCGGATCTATCCCTGCTTTATTTCCTCCTCGGCTTCCCGGGTGGGCGATCCCAACGACTTTCAGCCGAAGTTCGTCACCGGGGAAGAGGCGGAAGGCGTTCGAAAGCGCATCCAGAAGGATACGTCCTTTGAACTGGCGCCGCTGGACGGCCGGGAGGGCTTTATCGAACTGCCCTTCCTGAGAAATCCGGGGCTGGACGTGCCGGAGGAGAAGGATCCGGCCGGCGCCGGAACGTAAAAATCAGAAGGAGACGACCAAGTTGGACGAGAAGGCAATGTGGACGGTTTTCGGGAAACAGATGAGCCCCTATGCGGTCACCATCTGGGTGGCCGGCATTCTGGGCCTGCTGCTGTTTCTCTGGCAGGGAAGAAAACGGAAGCCGGCGGCGCTGGCGCTGACCGCGGTGCTGGGCATCGCCCTGGGACTGCTGGGCGCGAGGCTGTATTACGTGCTGTGCCGGTGGGACCTGTTTGCGGAGATCGGCTGGAACAATTTCTTCACGGCCCAGGAGGAGGGCCTGGAGTCCTGGGGCGCGGCCAACGGCGCCGCCTTCTGGGGCGCGGTGGGCGGCGTGTGCCTGGCGGCCCTGCTGGCGGGACGGCTGACCGGGGAACGGGTTTCCGGCCTGCTGGATGCCCTGGCGCCCTCCGCGGCGCTGGGAATTGCCCTTTCCCGCTTCGCGGAGAATTCCATCGGGGAGGGCATCGGCCCGGAGGTCACTTCGGAGGCCATGCAGTTCTTCCCCCTGGCGGTGCTCAATGAGTGGGAGGAATGGAACTATGCCCTGTTCCTGCTGGAAGGGCTGGCCGCGGCCGTGATTTTCGTGCTGCTCCTGGATGGGGGCAGAAAGCTGCGGGACGGCTACCGGGCAAGGATGTTCCTGATCCTGTATTCCAGCTGTCAGATCGTGCTGGAGGCGATGCGCCGGGATAACTTCCTGCGCTGGCTCTTCGTGCGGCCCAGCCAGCTGGCCTCGGCCCTGGTGCTGCTGGGGCTGGTGGTCTTCGGCGTGCTCCGCTGGACGCGGCGACCGGAGAAGGAACGGATGCCGAAGCAGAGGCTGATCCTGTGCTGCGCGCTGTTCGCGGTCATGGTTCCCGTGATCATCTGGATGGAATTCGCCGTGGACAAGAGCCCGGACCTGAGCGTGGGCATGGCCTACCTGATTGAGGCGCTTTGCTGCGCGGTGATGGGTGTCACCTCGTGGCAGATCGCGATGAAGAACTGAGAACGGAAAATGAGCAGGGAAGTATTTCTGATTGTGGGGCTGGGCAACCCCGGCACGGAGTATGCCCATACCCGGCATAACGCGGGGTTCGATACGATGGCCCTGCTGGAAAGGCATTATCAGTGCACCCTGGGGCGGAAAATGCTCCAGGGTCTTTTGGCTGAGGTGACGGAGCCGGAACGGAAGATCGTGCTCTGCGAGCCCCAGACCTTCATGAATGCCAGCGGGGAATGCGTGGCGAAGCTGCTGCGCTGGTATCACTGCGAGCCGGATCATCTGATCGTGATCCACGACGACATCGATCTGCCTCCGGGAAAGGTGCGGGTTCGCCGGAACGGCGGCCCGGGAACCCATAACGGGATGCGGAGCATCGTGCAGGAACTGGGCCGGCAGGATTTTCCCCGCATCCGGGTCGGAACGGGCGATCGTCCCGCCGGGGCGGATCTGGTCAACTGGGTGCTGGGGCATTATGATCCGGAAACCCGGGAGGTCATGGATCGCGCGTTTCAGGTGGCCGCGGAGGCCGCCGTCAACTGGGCGGAGCACGGAATCGACTTTGCCATGCGGGAAGCGGCGGCCCGGCAGCAGCCCTGACCTCCCCGCGTACCGGCGGAGGGCGGGGACAGCGCAGAAGGAAGCGGAAGAAAAGGAACAGGGACATTGAGATTAGCAGATCTGATACAGATTCCCGGATGGGAGAAGGTGGAACAGCTTTCCGCCGGCAGGCCGCTGGCCCTCTCCGGCGGCACCCAGGCGCTGGCCGCGGCAGTGGCCGCGAAGCTGGCGGAGCAGGGGAAACGCGTACTGCTGGCGGCGGAGCATGACCTGAAGGCGGGTCGCCTGGCGGATGACGTGCGCCAGATGACGGGAGAGGACTGCCCCTTTCTGCCCGGGGGCGAGGTGGATCTGACCCGGGCGGCGGGCAGCCAGGAAAGCAGCTGGCGGAGGCTGGAGGCGCTCTCCGCCGTGCTTCAGGGAAAGAAAATCCTCGTCACCAGCGGGGAAGCGCTCATGCAGCGCATGGGGCATCCGGAACCCTTCCGGAAGGCCTGCTTCACCCTGAAGCCCGGGGACCGGCCGGGGCAGGGCAGCGTGGTCTCCCGGCTGACCCGCATGGGCTATGAGCGGGTGAACATGGTGGAGGGCAAGGGACAGTTCGCCCTGCGCGGCGCGATCCTGGACCTGTATCCGCCGGCCGGCCGGGAGGGCATCCGAATCGAGTTTTTTGACGACGAAGTGGACTCCCTGCGAACCTTTGACTGCATCAGCCAGCGCAGCCTGGAGCGGATGGAGGAGATCCGGGTGACGCCGGCCTGCGAGGCCCTGCTGTTTCCGGAGGAATATGCGGAGGCGGCCGCGCGGATGCGGGAGGCCCTGAAGCGCGCGGAGGGGGAAAGCGCCCCCGTCAGCAACCTGATGGAAGACCTGCCTCCCCTGCCGGAGGAAGAGGACGAGGAGGAGCTTTTCGATACCCGGATTGCCCCGAAGGCCCGGGAGGCCGCCTGGAAGGAACGGCAGGAAAACGAGATGGACCGGCGCAGAAGCCGCCTGACTTCGGACGCCGATCTGGTGGAGGCGGGCCAGCCCTTCCGGAGAATGCGGAGCTGGATCACGGTGCTGACCGACCGCACGGCGGAGGTCACGGACTGGTTTTCGCCGGATGTCATCCTCCTCTGGGAACCGGATCGGATCCGGACCCGGACGGAGGAGCGCCTGCAGGGTTTCGCGGAGGATCTGAACAGCGCGGTCAGCCGGGGCGAGGCTGTGCCGGAGCAGGAGAGCCTGCTCCAGCCCTGGGAAACCACCCGGACCGGGCTGTCCCGCCTGCCCCTGATGGGCATGACGGAGATGCTGCAGGGGCTGGGAGGAATCCGCGCGGCGGATGCCCTGGATCTGGGAGCCTCCGGCCTGGTGGGCTATCAGGGGCAGATCCGCCTGCTGAAGAACGATCTGGCCGCCTGGCGGGAGAAGGGCTGCCGCGTCCTGCTGCTCAGCGGCGGGGAAGCCCGGGGCCGGCGACTGGCGGAGAACCTGGCGGAGCTGGAGGAGAAGGCCCTTTTTCTGGAAAACACGGACGGAAAAATACCGGACCGGGTGCCGGTGATTCTGCCGATGACGCTCAGCCGCGGCTTTTTCATGCCGGAGGCGAAGCTGGCGCTGGTCAGCGACGCGGACATCTGGGGCGAGGGATACCGGAAGAGCCGGAGCCGGAAGCGGACGGGAGAGAAGATCTCCACCTTCACAGAGCTGAAGGTGGGGGATTTTGTCGTGCATGAGGATCACGGCGTCGGCGTGTACCGGGGAATCACCCGGCTGCAGAGCGAGGGCACCTGGCGGGATTATCTGCTGATCCAGTACGCGGGCAATGACAAGCTCTATGTGCCCGTCGAACAGCTGGAGCGCGTGCAGCGGTACATCGGCAACCCTGCCCAGCCCCCGAAGCTGAATGCCCTGGGCGGCGGCGAATGGGCACGGCAGAAGGGAAAGGTGAAGGAGGGGCTGAAGACCCTGGCCTTCGACCTGAAGAAGCTGTACGCGGAGCGGAGCCAGCGGACGGGATACGCCTTCAGCAAGGCGACCCCCTGGCAGCGCGAATTCGAGGATGAATTCCCCTGGGAGCTGACCCCGGACCAGAAGGAAAGCGTGAAGGAAATCGAAGCCGACATGGAGAGCGACCGGAACATGGATCGCCTTCTGTGCGGGGACGTGGGCTACGGAAAGACGGAGGTGAGCCTGCGGGCGGCCTTCAAGGCGGTCATGGACGGCAAGCAGGTGGCGCTGCTGGCGCCGACCACGATTCTGGTCCAGCAGCATTACAATACCATCGTCCGCCGGTTCCGGAACACCGGCGCCCGGGTGGATTATCTGAGCCGGTTCCGCACGCCGAAGGAGCAGAAGAAGGTGCTGGCGGAGCTGGCGGAAGGAAAGATTGACTTCCTGGTGGGCACGCACCGGCTGCTGGCGAAGGATGTGAAATTCAAAGACCTGGGGCTGCTGATCGTGGATGAGGAACAGCGCTTCGGCGTGGCCCACAAGGAGGCCATCAAGAACCTGAAGCGCCAGGTGGACGTGCTGACCCTCAGCGCCACCCCGATTCCCCGGACGCTGCATATGTCCATGTCCGGAATCCGGGACATGAGTGTGCTGGAGACGCCCCCGGAGGAGCGGATTCCGGTTCAGACCATGGTGCTGGAATACTCGGACGCGGTGATCCGGGACGCGATCCTGCGGGAGCTGGGCCGGGGCGGACAGGTCTATTTCCTGTACAACCGGGTCCGGAGCATCGAAAGCTTCTACGCCCGGCTGCGGGCCCTGGTGCCCGAGGCCCGGATCGGCGTGGCCCACGGACAGATGAAGGAGCACGCCCTGGAAGACGTGATGATGGATTTCTACGCGGGCAGCTATGACGTGCTCCTGTGCACCACCATCATTGAGAGCGGCCTGGACGTGCCCAGCGCGAACACCCTGATCGTCTACGACGCGGAGCGCTTCGGCCTCAGCCAGCTGTATCAGCTGCGGGGCCGGGTGGGAAGGAGCAGCCGGCAGGCCTACGCGTACTTCACCGTGCGCACGGACCATCTGCTCAGCGAAACCGCGCAGCAGCGGCTGGAGGCCATCCGGGAATTCACGGAATTCGGCGCGGGCTTCCGGATCGCCATGCGGGATCTGGAAATCCGCGGCGCCGGCAACATCCTCGGGCCGGAGCAGCATGGGCATCTGGCGACGGTCGGATATGACATGTACTGCCGGCTGATCGAGGAAACCCTGGCGGAGGTCAACGGGGCCGCACCGCAGCGGGAGCTGGAGACCCGGGTGGATCTGCGGGTCGACGCCTTCCTGCCCGGGGACTATATCGGCGACGAAAAGCAGCGGATGGAGATGTACAAGCGCATCGCCTCCATTCAGTCGGAGTCGGACCGGGCGGAGGTGCTGGACGAGCTGATCGACCGCTACGGCGACGTGCCGGCGGTGGTGGAAACCCTGCTGGACGTGAGTCAGCTGCGGGCGCTGTGCAACCGGCTGGGCATCAGCCAGGTGAGCCGGGGCCGGGGCGGCGCCGTGTTCCGGCTGGACGAGCGCTGCATCCCGGATCCGGCGCGGCTGATGCAGGCCATGGTGAAGGTGAGCCCGGATCTGAACTTTGCCCGGGAAAGCCGCCCCGCCATGATCTACCGGACGCAGATCAGCTCCGACCGGGACCTGCTGCAGGCGCTGCTGAAGCTGATCCGCAGGCTGACCGCGGAGCTGGAGACGGAGGACGCGGCGGCAGAGACCGCCCATGCTTGACAGGGCAGGGCTCCGGCGGTAGAATAAAAAGGTATGACACGATGGGAGGTCTGTATTCGTGCTTGAATGTATCGTCACCAAATTCGGGGGAAGCAGTCTGGCCAGCGATGAGCAGTTCCGCAAGGTG
This sequence comes from uncultured Eubacteriales bacterium, assembly GCA_900316415.1. Classification (GTDB taxonomy): domain Bacteria; phylum Bacillota; class Clostridia; order Christensenellales; family Aristaeellaceae; genus Aristaeella. The sequence continues at coordinate 92,751 of ONCV01000002.1, read as the reverse complement.
CGCAGCATTCTGGAGCTGGAGCCGACAAGGCAGTATCTGGTTCCCAGCGCGCCGGGAAAGCGCTATCCTTCCGACGAAAAGGTGACGGATCTTCTGTATGCCTGCTATGAACAGGCTTCCGCGGGAAAACCCTTTGCCGATCAGTTTATCAAGATTCGGGAACGCTATCTCTCCATTGCCCAGCTGCTTCACCTGAAGGTGGATATCGAGGCCGCCCTGAGCGAGGTGGAGCAGGGCATCGCCGGCGGAAGGAGCCGGGACTGGTGCGCCAGCCGGGGGGAATACCTCTGCGGCATGCTGGTGGCGGATTATCTGGGCTGGCGTTTCGTGGACGCGGCGGACGGCATCCGCTTCCGGGATGACGGAACCCTGGACGACGAGCGGACCCAGGAGCTGCTCTCCGGCCTGCTGAAGGATCGGAAGCCCTCCGTGGTGCCCGGATTCTACGGGGCGAAGGAGAACGGGGAGGTTGTGACCTTCTCCCGCGGTGGCAGCGATATTACGGGCGCCCTGGTGGCCCGCGCGGTCAACGCGGACGTGTATGAAAACTGGACGGATGTTTCCGGCTTCCTGATGGCCGATCCCCGGATCATCGAGAGCCCGGCGGAGATCTCCTCCATCACCTACAAGGAACTGCGGGAGCTGAGCCACATGGGGGCTTCCGTGCTGCACGAGGACGCCATGTTCCCGGTGCACCGGGCCGGCATTCCGACCAATATCCGGAACACCAACAAGCCCTATCATCCCGGAACCCTGATCAGCAAGAACGCGCCGAACGAGGTTTCCGTTCCCACGATCACCGGCATCGCCGGCCACAAGGGATACAGCGTCATCTATGTGGAAAAGAACATGATGAACAGCGAGGTGGGTTTCGGCCGCAAGGTGCTGAGCGTGCTGGAGGAATACGGCATCTCCTTTGAGCACATGCCCACCGGCATTGATTCCATGTGCGTGGTGGTGAACAGCGAGCTGCTGAACCCGCACCGGGAGGAAGTGATCTCCCGGCTGGAGAAGCTGGTGGAGGGAAGCGGCTCCGTGACCGTGAACGACAATATGTCCATCATTGCCACGGTGGGCCGGGGCATGGTGCACAACTGCGGTACCGCGGCGCGCCTGTTCGGCGCCATGAGCCGGGCCCGGATCAACGTGCGCATGATTGACCAGGGCTCCAGCGAGCTGAGCATTATCGTCGGGGTGAATGACTGCGATTTCGAGGCGACCATTCACGCGATCTATCACGAATTCGTTGAATGAGCTGGAGGGAAACATGAAAGTACTGGTGACCGGCGTAAACGGCCAGCTGGGCTGGGATGTGACCCGCGTATTGGCGGAGCGTCAGATTCCCTGCCGCGGGGTGGATCTGCAGGATTTTGACCTGACGGACGGCGCGGCGGTGAAGGCGTACGTTCAGGAATATGCCCCGGATGTGATCGTGCACTGCGCCGCGTATACGGCGGTGGACCGGGCGGAGAGCGAACCCGAGAAGTGCGCCGCGGTCAACGGGGACGGCACCATGAACATGGTCCGGGCCGCGCTGAGCGTCGGGGCCAAGATGGTCTATATCTCCACGGATTACGTGTTTTCCGGCGAGGGCGAGGAGCCCTGGACGGAGGATATGCCCTATGATCCGAAAAACGTGTACGGTCTGAGCAAGGTGCAGGGAGAGATCGCCGTCCGCAGCCTGATGAAGCGGTATTTTCTGCTCCGGACCTCCTGGGTCTACGGCGTGCACGGCCGGAATTTCGTCCGGACCATGCTGAAGCTGGGCCGGGAGAAGACGGAGGTTCGGGTGGTGAATGACCAGATCGGTTCGCCCACCTATTCGCTGGATCTGGCCCGGGTCATCTGCGACCTGATTCCCACGGAAAAGTACGGCATCTATCATGTGACCAACGGGGGCTATATGTCCTGGGCGGAATTCGCCGCTCTGATCATGGAAAAGCGGGGCCTGCCCTGCCGGGTGATCCCGGTTCCGTCCCGCGAGTATCCGACCCCGGCCCGCCGACCCCTGAATTCCCGGCTGTCCGGAAAGAAGCTGGCGGATTCCGGGATCTCCCCGATGCCTCCGGTGCGGGACGCGCTGGAGCGCTATCTGCGGGAACTGGACGCGGAGCCGGTTCAATAAGCCATCTGACGGGAGCTGAATCCAGCTCCCGTTTTTCGCAGAAACGGATCCGGGATCCTTCCCCGCGGGGAAATCGGGATTCCGTTCCGGAAAGGAGAAGCCATGCGGAAAAAGCTCTGGATCGCCGCGGCGGTGTTTCTGGCCGACCGGGTGTTCAAGCTGCTGTGGGAGCGGATCCCGCCGGGCGGAGTGGTTCTGATTCCCGGCGTGCTGGCCCTGCGGCGCGCCATGAACACGGGCATGGCCTTTTCCCTGTTCCGGGGCCATCCCTGGCTGCTGGGGGTGCTCAGCGTATTGATTATCGGCGGGGCCATTCTGTACTTCCGGGGAAAGCAGGTGCCAGCCCGCAGTGCCGCGGGGCTGATGATGATGCTGGGCGGCGCGGTGGGAAACATGGCGGACCGGCTTCTGAATCGGTTCGTGCCGGATATGTTCGAGCTGTTGTTTGTCCGCTTCGCGATTTTCAACGTGGCGGACATCTTCCTCGTACTCGGATGCGGCCTGACGGCCATCGGCTTCCTGCACGAGGAGCAGAAGAACCCCGGGGAACCATAGAACGGGCGGCGGAGGCCGCCCTGCGGAGGAAAAGCGCATGACGGATCGGATCATCAGCGTCCGGGGAGACGGACGGCGGGCGGATGTCCTGCTCAGCGAGGCCTCTGGGCTGAGCAGAAGCAGGGTGGCCGCCCTGATGGCGGAGGGATGCTGCCGGATGGCGGGGAAGCCCTGCCTCAAGGCGGGGACGAAGGTTCCGCCGGAGGCGGAGCTTCTGCTGACCGTGCCCGAACCCCGGCCGGCCGAGCCGCAGGCGGAGGACCTTCCCCTGGAGATTCTCTATCAGGACGCGGACCTGGCCGTGGTGGTGAAGCCCCGGGGCATGGTGACCCATCCCGCGGCGGGTCACGGATCCGGAACGCTGGTGAACGCCCTGATGCACCATCTCGATTCCCTGGGCGGCATCGGCGGCGAGCTGCGGCCGGGCATCGTGCACCGGCTGGACAAGGATACCTCCGGGCTGATGATCGTGGCCAAGAATGATGAAAGCCAGATGGCCCTGAGCCGGATGCTGGCGGAAAGACGCATCGAGAAGCATTACCGGGCCCTCGTGGAGGGCGTCCTGAAGGAGCCGGAGGGCCGGATTGATCTGCCCATCGGCCGGAGCCGGACGGATCGAAAAAAAATGGCGCCGGATCCGGAGGGGCGGCCGGCGCTGACGGAATGGAAAACGCTGGCGGAGGGCCGGGGCTGCACGCTGCTGGACGTGCATATTCTGACCGGGAGGACCCACCAGATCCGGGTTCACATGAAGTCCATCCATCATCCCGTCTGCGGCGATCCCGTGTACGGATGGGAGAAGGGCGTGAAGGTGCCCTGCCTGATGCTGCACGCCTGGTCCCTCCGGTTTGCCCATCCCCGGACCGGGGAGGAAATGCGGTTTGAAGCCCCGCTGCCGGAGGACTTCCGCGCGGGGCTTCGCCGGAACGGGATTCCGGAGGAATCCGTTTCCGCATCCGCAGCCGGAGACGGCCTGCAGAACATTTATCGGTAATTTGAAAAGACAGGACCCAGAAGCGAACCGTTTTCCGCGGATCAGAATTCTCCGGAGAGAATGCGGTCGATGAGAATCCGCATGGGCATAAACCGGGAAAGGATTCCTTCCGCCGCACGCAAAATTATTTTTCGAAATATGCAGGAAAAGGGAAAGAATGTGCCGAAATATACAAACGAAAAGAAAAACGAAAGGGCGTGGTGCCCATGGCACACGAAGCGGAACGGAGAGAAAAGGCGTAAATGCCGGGATCTCCGCGGTTTTTCGACACCCCGGTAATTTGTGAATGAACGGAAAGGAGCTCCCTGATTTTATGAAGCTGACCATTAACGCGAGGAATATGGTGGTAACCCCCGGGATTACCCAGCGGATTGAGAAAAAGACCTACACCATGAGCAAGTACCTGCTCCCGGAAACGGAGATGCAGGTTCGGATGCGGAAAGACAAGAATAATGACACCCGCGCGGTGGAAATCACGGTTCCCATGGGAAACAACGTGATCCTGCGCAGCGAGGCCGTGGACCAGAACCTGTTCGTCGCGATCGACCAGGCCCTGGCCAAGATGGAGCGTCAGATCCGGAAGCATCGGACCAAGCTGGCCAAGCGCCTGCGGGATGAGCCGATGCCTGAGCTGCCGGAGTATTATGAGGAGGAAAAGGAAGAGGAAGAGCTGAAGGTTGTCCGTCGGAAGACTTTCCCCGTTCGCCCGATGAGCGTGGAGGATGCCATCATCGAGATGGAGCTGCTGGGACACAACTTCTTCGCCTTTGTAAATATCGACACCGAGCGGACCAACGTTCTGTACCTGCGGAAGGACGGAAACCTGGGTCTGCTGGAGCCGGAAGCGTAATCAAGGGGGCTGGACGAAGCGTCCATTCTTCTCCCGGGGCCGCGAAAGCGGCCCCTTTTCCGTTCCGGAAAAAGGCATGGCGCATCCGGCCGCTTCATGGTAGAATGAAGGCAGGTCAAAAAAAGAAAGCAGGGATGACATGAAAGGAAAGAGGAGAAGCAGGGGCCTGCTGCTGTGCGCGGTGCTGCTGGCGCTGCTGCTTGCGGGGCTCCGGATGCCGGGAGCTTCGGCGGAGTCCTCCGCCGCGGCGCAGCCGGGCGAAACCCGCACGGGCTATTTCGCGGAGAAGATCTTCCTGCGGCCGGAGCCCGTCTTTTCGATGGACTATGTGGATATCATCCCGCCCTGCACCATCGTGACCGTGACCGTGACGGACGGGGAGTGGGCCAGCTATACGACGCCGGCGGGAAAAACCGGCTATGTGAAGCTGGCCAAAATGCTCCCGGTTCCGGAATACGAGGCGGACGAAGAGCATTATGTCTACGGGGAAAGCCGGGTGCAGGTCCGGATGCTGCCGATCTACGATTCCCCGGTGGTCTATACCGCGGCGGCGTACGAGCTGCTGACCGTGGATGGGCACGTGAAGGGCTTTCGCCACGTGCACGCGGAGGACGGAACGGAAGGATATATCCTGCCCCGGGGCACGCTGGACGCGGTGTTCACGCCGGAGCCCATCGAACCGGTGACCCTTTGCGTGGCGGAGGAAACGGGGAAGCTGGACATGCCGCTGCGCGGTGCGCACCCGGCGGGAACGCTGACGCCGGACCGGTTCTATACCGCGGAGGGAACCTGCGGGGAGTACTATGCCCTGAAGGCGGGAGAGAACTGGGAATACGTGCCGAAAAGCCAGGTGGTTCTCTGCGCCTGGAAGGGCGGGAACAGCCGGGTTTTCTTCCGGAAGCCCCGGGGCGTCCGGGGAAAGGCGGGCATTGAAACAGTGTTTCTGCCGGCGGTCACGGGGCCGGAGGGCGGAACCCTGGTGCGCCCGGGGGCGGAGGAACTGCCCGTGCCCGGGGATGCGCGGATCTATCTGTACGCGGCCTTCGGCGAGTGGGTGGGAGCCGCCTGGGGCCAGGAGGCGGGCTATCTCCGGAGAAGCGAGGTCCGGACGCTGACCGCCGCGGTGATGCAGGAGCAGCTGAAGTCGCTGGATCTGTCCGGCGGAACCGTCGAGCGGAATCCGCTGCTGGATCAGGCCTTCGCCTGGGTGGAGGCGGGGAACCCCTTCCAGGCCCGGTACAATCTGCTGACCGGGGCGGAGACGGAGAGCCTGTTTCCCCTGGGGGTGCCCTATTTCTGGGGCGGGCGAAGCTACCGGACGATGATCGAGCGCCTGCCGGAATATACCACCCGGGAGGCCTGGCAGTCCTCGCCGGTGTTCTATCAGGAGGGAACGACCTACCTGTACGGATTTGACTGCATCGGCTTCGTCAAGGCGGCCTATGCCCAGGCCGGAACGCCCCTGGCGGGGACGCTGGTGGGCCGGCGGGCCCGGGAATACTGCGACGCGGGCGCCCATATCTACTGCGACGACGTCCATCCGCTGCCGGAGGACTGGCGGGAGGCCGCGCGCACCATGCGGGTGGGGGATATCATGATCATCCATCATCCGGGAACCCACGCCATGATGTATATGGGCACCCTGCGGGACTACGGATACACGGCGGAGCAGCTGCCCGCCCTGGCGGATTATCTGGATTATCCCCTGATGCTGCAGGCCGGAGCCAATCCCAGCAGCTATCTGCGGTTCTGCAGCCTGATCGAGGCCACCGGGGACGCCCGGACGGCGTCGGCCAGCCCGTCGGACGGCGGGGTGGGCGTCTGCATCCTCGGGGTGCCCCGGGAGGCGGCGGAACAGGTGATCACCTGCCATGACGAGACCTATTACTGCTTCGACGTGGAAGGATGCTGCGTGACGGAAATGGGCTTCGGAAACGTGGTGGACTATTTCGTGTTCCGGGAGGGCGGGAACGCCGCGCGGATCCCCGCCGCGGAGGACGGCGCCGGCGCGGATGAAACCGAAGCCGCCGGGGACGAGGACGGCCCGCGGGGAGAAGCGGAATCCGCCGGGGACGGCGAAACGCCGGAGGACGGGACGGCGGCCGGGGAAAACGGAGAGATCCCGGAGAATGAAACCGGGGCCGCCGGGGACGGAGAGAACCCGGAGGCGGAGGACGGCCTCCCTCCGGAAGACAGATAAGCATACAAAAAAACCGGACAGCGCGCCGTCCGGCTTTTTGTTTGCAGGGAATTACTTCTTTTCCCCATCCAGGAAGCTGTAGATCACAGCCGCCAGGATGCCGCCCACCAGGGGAGCGAGGATGAACACCCAGACGCCTTCCAGGTTGCCCGCGATCAGGGCGGGGCCGAAGCTGCGGGCGGGGTTCACGGAGGTGCCGGTGAAGTTGATGCCCAGCAGGTGCACCAGGGTCAGGGCCGCGCCGATGACCAGGCCGGCGATGTTGCTGTATTCCTTCCGGGAGGTGACGCCCAGGATGGTCAGCACGAAGATGCAGGTCAGGATCGCCTCAATCACGAAGGAGAGCATCGCGTCTCCCTGATACAGGGCGTTGGTGCCCAGCTTGGTGCTGTCGCCCACGATGGCCATCAGCAGGCCCGCGCCGGCGAGGGCACCCAGGAACTGCGCAACCACGTAGCCGCAGAAATCCTTCAGGCTCATCTTCTTCGCGCACAGCATAGCGATGGACACGGCGGGATTGATATGGCAGCCGGACACATTGCCGATGGAATAGGCCATGGCCACGATCACCAGACCGAAGGCCACGCTGGTCACGCCCAGGGATCCGCCGGTCTGCCCGGCGACGCCGCAGGCCACCAGCACCAGCACGAAGGTGCCGATGAACTCCGCTACATACTTCTTCAGATCTTTCATTTCAATACTTCCTCCTTTTTGCCTTTCTCGGAACCGGGCGGTATTATACTACGATCCCCCGGGAAAAGCAATTCCCGACGCAAGATTCGAGCATTTCCCGCCGCAACAAACGAGCATCCCCTTTCCGCGAATTTCGGAAATCCCAGCCGGGGCTTTCGGCACGGGGCTTTCCGGGAATATTTTTTCTTGCAATCAGCGACGATTTATGTATACTTAATCAGTTGCCATTTTTATGGGGGGAGGTGCGTCAGCCATGCGCAAACTGATTGAATTCCGGAACATCGTCAAGAGCTTTGACGGGCAGGTAGTTCTCAAGGGTGTTGATCTGAACATTTACGAAAATGAATTTGTGACATTGCTGGGCCCTTCCGGATGCGGAAAGACCACGCTGCTGCGGATTCTGGGCGGCTTTCTGGAGCAGGACCAGGGAACGGTGATCTTCGACGGGCAGTGCATCGACAAGGTACCGGCCTACCGGCGGGAGATCAACACCGTTTTCCAGCGGTATGCCCTGTTCCCGCATCTGAATGTTTATGAGAACATTGCCTTCGGCCTGCGGATCAAGAAGATGGGCGAGGATCTGATCGCCCAGAAGGTGAACCGCATGCTGAGCCTGGTGAACCTGGAGGGATATGGAAAGCGGAATGTGACCAAGCTTTCCGGCGGCCAGCAGCAGCGGGTCGCCATCGCCCGCGCGCTGGTCAACGAGCCGAACGTGCTGCTGCTGGACGAGCCCCTGGGCGCCCTGGACCTGAAGCTGCGCAAGGAGATGCAGCGGGAGCTGAAGCGGATTCAGCAGGAGGTGGGCATCACCTTCATTTACGTCACCCATGATCAGGAGGAAGCCCTGACCATGAGCGACAAGATCGTGGTCATGAACGCCGGGGCGATCGAGCAGATCGGCACGCCCCTGGAGATTTACAACGAGCCCGCCAACGCCTATGTCGCCCGCTTTATCGGGGAAAGCAACATTGTGGACGGCGTCATGAAGGCGGATTACCGGGTCCGGTTTGACGACAAGGTCTTCGAATGCGTGGATTTCGGATTCCGGCCCGACGAGCCGGTCGACGTGCTGATCCGCCCGGAGGATCTGACCGTGGTCAAGCCCCGGGACGGCGTGATGCGGGGCGAGGTCAAGAACGTCGTGTTCAAGGGCGTTCACTATGAGCTGATGGTGGAGACCCGGACGGGCACCAGCAAGACGGTGCAGATGCACGTGGTGACCTCCCACGACATTCACAACACCCAGGCGGGGGAAAAGATCAGCGCGAACGATTTCTACGTGGACTCCGACGACCTGGAGAACAAGGAGATGACCGATCAGGACTTCATCTCCATCGCCAATGCCCAGGCCTGGGATGAGGAGAACCGGGATTTGTCCCTGACCCGGGTGAACCATGACATCCAGAAGACCCCGGGGGTCTACCATATCACCTTCGGCACGGACAGGGGCACGGAGGTGACCGTGAAGGTTTACGTGATCCATCCGGAATACGTGGAGGATCCCCGGCACAACATCGGCATCAGCGCGCTGGATTTCTTCATCACCCCCGAGGAGATTCAGGAATCCATGGCCATCTCCACGGATCTGAAGACCTGGGCCAGCGCCGAGGCCTGGAACCTGCAGGATGATTCCTCCGTGGAAATCACGGATGTGAAGTTTGATTTCGATCCCTCCTCGGTGACGGAGGGCTCCTATGAGATCACCTTCTCGACCCGGGGCCGGGTCTACAAGGTGGAAACCACGTCCCGGCTGGAGGTGGGGGACCGGGTCGGCCTGGACTTCGGGCCGGAGGATATTCATGTCATGCATAAGGAAGTGACGGAGGCATGAAATCATTCTTTCGCATGAGCTATCCCTATATCCTCTGGATCGCCCTGTTCATCGTCGCGCCCATGATCATGATCCTGCTGTACGCGGTCACCCGGTCGGGCGACGGGATCATCACCTTCCGCTTCACCATGGAAAACTTCACCCGGTTCTTCAGCGACCCCACCTTTCTGAAGGTGCTGTGGACCAGCCTGCGCATCGCCTTTCTGACGACGGTGTTCTGCATCCTGATCGGCTATCCCGCGGCGCTGTTCATCGCCGGGCTGCCGGAGAAGCGGCAGACCCTGATGGTGCTGCTGCTGACCCTGCCCATGTGGATCAACATGCTGCTGAAGACCTATGCCTGGCGCGGCATTCTGATGAATTTTGAGGACCTGGGCAGCGAAATCAAGGTGTTCATCGGCATGGTCTATGATTTCCTGCCCTATATGATCATCCAGATCCATACCGCCATCGCCAAGCTGGATCCGAACCTGAAAACCGCAGCCTACGATCTGGGCGCCAATCCCTGGAAAACCTTTCTGAAGGTGACCCTGCCCCTGAGCGTGCCGGGCATCATCAGCGGCATTACCCTGGTGTTTCTGCCGGCGGTTTCCAGCTTCGTCATCCCCAAGCTGCTGGGCGGCGGAAACTACGTGCTGATCGGCAACCTGATCGAGACCTACTTCCTGGTGGCCGGGGACTGGAACTTCGGCAGCGCCATCTCCCTGATCATGGCCCTGATCATCATCGCGTCCATGTACCTGACCCGGAAGATGGACCGCAGCGGAAAGGAGAAGTGAGAAAATGGAAAGGAAAAAGCCCTTCTGGAATTTCTTCACCTCCGGATATCTGATCCTGGTGCTGCTGTTCATCTATCTGCCGATCGCCTACATGATGGTGTTCTCCTTCAACGACAGCAAGTCCATGATCTCCTTCTCCGGTTTTTCCTTCCGGTGGTACGAGGCCATGCTGGAAAACCGGGAGATGCTGGAGAGCATCAAGTATACGATCATTGTGGCCGTGATCGCCACGGTCATTTCGACGGTGGTGGGCACCATCGCCTCCATCGGCCTGTCCAAGGCCCGGCCCCTGATCCGCTCCCTCATCCTGGAGGTGAACAACCTGCCGGTGCTGAACCCGGACATCGTTACGGCCATCAGCCTGATGCTGCTGTTCCTTTCGGTCCGGGTTCAGCGGAGCATCGTCACCCTGACCCTGGCGCACATTACCTTCTGTGTGCCGTACGTGATCCTCTCCGTCATGCCGAAGCTGCGCCAGCTGGACGACAACGTGGCGGAGGCCGCGCTGGACCTGGGGGCCACCCCCTGGCAGGCGCTGATCAAGGTCATCATTCCCCAGATCTATCCGGCGATTCTGTCGGGGGCGCTGATTGCCTTCAGCATGTCCTTTGACGATTTCGTGATTTCCTTTTTCACCGCGGGAAAGGATGTGCAGAACATTTCCATGTACGTCTATTCCATGAAGCGGTTCAACCCCAGCGTCAACGCGCTCTCCACCCTGATCGTGGTGGCGGTGACCCTCGTGCTGGTGCTGGCCAACGTGATTCCCGCTCTCCGGGAGAGAAAGAATAAGAAGGAGGAAGAATGAGATGAAAAAGACCGTAACCGCGCTGGTGCTGGTGCTGGTGATGGGGCTGCTGCCCCTGATGGGACTGGCGGAGGCCTTCGACCCGAAGGAGTTTGAAGGCGCCACGCTGAATGTGTATAATTGGGGCGAGTATGTGGATATGAACGTCATCCGGGACTTTGAGAAGGAATACAATGTCCGGGTGAACTACAAGACCTATGAATCCAACGAGTATCTGTGGCTGCAGCTGAAGTCCGGGGATGCCTGGGACATCATCGTGCCCAGCGATTACATGATCGAGCGGCTGATCGGCGCCGGCATGCTTCAGCCCCTGGACAAGAGCATCGTCACGAACCTGGATCAGCTGACCGAGGGCGTGAAGAACATGCCCTTCGATCCGGATAACACCTATTCCGCGCCGTATTTCTGGCAGTCGGTCGGCATCGTGTACGACACGACGAAGATCCCCGAGGAGGAGATGGAGGCCCAGGGATGGGACGCCTATCACAATGCGGATTACGCCGGACATGTCTACATGTACGATTCCTCCCGGGACGCCTTCATGATGGCGGAGAAGGCGCTGGGCTATTCCGCGAACACCACGGATCCTGCGGAGATTGAGGCGGCCACGGAATGGCTGCGGACCATGCACAGCACGCTGAAGCCCAGCTACGTGACGGACGAGGTCATCGACAGCATGGCGCAGGGCATGAAGTGGATGGCGATGGTGTACAGCGGCGACGGCGCCTACATCCTGTCCGAGAATGAGGACATGGCCTACTGCCAGCCGAAGCAGGGCACCAATATCGCGGTGGACGCCATGGTCATTCCCGCCAACGCGGCCAATCCGAAGCTGGCCAACGTCTTCATCCAGTACATGCTGGGGTATGACGCCTGCATGGCCAATTCCCTGGAGGTGGGCTACGCCTCCCCCAATGCCGAGGTGCTGGCCGAGCTGTCCGGCCCCGGCGGCGAATATGAAGGAAACGCCGCCTACATGCCCCGCTCCGGCTATGAGCTGGACGAGCTGTACGTGGATCTGCCCGGCGACTGGCAGGCGAAGCAGCCCGACCTGTGGGCCAAGATCATGGCGGAATAAGCGGGACGAAACGGCAGAAAAAAGCGCTTCCCGAAGGAAACGCCCGTCCGCGGAAATCCATTCAGCCGGTTTACCCTTTCTTTCGGGACCTCCTCCAGGAGGTCCCGAAATTTGTTCCCCGGCCCTGATAGCAGTGATCGCAGATGGCGTAGGGCCAGTTCCAGGAGAGGGGCTTCCCGCATTCCCGGCATTTCCGCCCCGGAAGCTTCTGGGTGGACAGGACGTGAATGATGCCGGAGGAGATCAGATCCTTCCGCTGCTGAATGGTGCGCAGCAGCTCGTCCGGCTCCTCCAGGAAGCGCCGGGCGTAATTGTAGCAGAGGTCGCACAGGCGGTAATCCGCCTCCAGCCGGTCCAGCATCGCCACGGTGCAGTTTTCCGGATCCAGCAGCCCGGGCAGGACCTGCTCCACCGGATAATGCTCCCCCTCGCACTCCGCGTGGTACATGCTCTTCCATTCCGAAAGCAGGGTGGGATCCTCCTCGTCAAAGGGGATGCAGAGGAAATCATACAGCAGCCGCTTGTCCGTCCGGGGGGTCTCCATCCGCGCGGCCAGGGACATCATCCGCATGGTGGACGCCTTGGAAAAATAGTCCCGGTCCTTCATGCTGATCCACTGGTTCAAGGTTTCGGTCAGGCTCAGGGGCAGCCCCAGCAGGGATTCCGGAAAGCGGATGACCGCCGTGGTCAGCGGGAGCGCGGGCCGGCTCAGCGCCTGGGCGATAAAGGGCTTGAAGCCGAAGGCGTTCACCCAGCCGATGTCATACTGCCCAAAGCGGCCGGCCCGGCCGGCGATCTGGCGGATTTCGGAATCCGTCAGCTGGCGGGTGATGTCCCCGTCGAACTTTTCGCTTTCCATGAAGACCACCCGGGCAATGGGAAGGTTCATCCCCATGGCGATGGCGTCCGTGGAGACCACGATATCCGTTTCCCCCGTGCGGAAGCGCTCCGCCTGATTGCGCCGCACGTCCGGCGGCAACGCGCCGTAAATCAGGGATACCCGGTAGCCCTGCTGCTTCAGCTCCGCCGCCAGGGCGTGAACCCGGGCCTTAGAAAAGACGATCAGCGCGTCCCCCTTCCGCACGCCGGAGGGGAAGTGGAATCCGCCCTCCTCCACCTCCAGCGGCGCCATCCGCTCGTGGCGGACGACGGTCATCTCATCCCCGCAGTCCAGGATCATGGCGGTGAGCAGCCGCTCCGCGTCCGGGGAGGCGCACAGGTGGATTTCGCGGGCACAAAGGCCCAGCACCGCCGCGCTCCAGGCGCCGCCCCGGTCCCGGTCGGAGATCATCTGGCATTCATCGATGACCGCGATATCGTATTCCGCTTCCAGATCGGCCATCTCAATGGTGGAGGACTGAATCCGGCTTCCGGGAACCATGATCCGCTCCTCTCCCGTGACCAGGGAGCAGGGAACATCCGCCAGATTCATCCCTTCAAACTGCTCAAAGGCCAGCAGCCGCAGGGGCCCCAGATAGATGCCGTGGGACGCGGTCTGCAGGCGCTGGATGCTCTCCCAGGTCTTGCCGGAATTCGTGGGCCCGAGGTGCAGGATGAACCGGCGGTGCATGCCCCGGGCCAGGGGATAGAGATCCTTCATTTCCTCCGGAATCGCCTTCAGCAGCGCGTCCCGGAGGTTCTTTTTATCCCGCTGGGATCTTTCCCGCCGGCGCTGCATCTCCCGCAGGGAGGCGTTCTGCCTCAGATGCTTCCGCAGGCGTCCCTGGGGAAAATGCGCCTGAACCGCCCGCAGGATATCCGGCTGGGCGGAGCGGACCTGCTCCTGCAGCAGATCCGCCACGGTCCGGCCTTCCTCCGCCCGCAGGCTGCGGCAGCCGCGAAGGGCGGGGAAGGCCTCCAGCACCCGGTCCTCCAGGTATTTTTCCAGGCTTTTCTCCCGCAGCGCCTCGTCCAGCGCCCGCGGGGGAATGCCCTGACGGAAGAACCGGCGCATCAGGCTCTCGGCCACGGAGCCGCTGAGCTCCTCCGGGCGGATCAGGCCGGTCAGGTCGCCCCGGGTCAGCCAGAGCATCACCTCATGATCCAGATCCCCGGCGATCTGGCGGGCGTTTTTCTTCAGGAATCCGGCGGGCTGCCGGTCCAGAACGCAGCGGCGGGCTGTCCGTGCCTCCCGGAGCGGGCGGCGGACGCGCAGCACGGATTTCAGGAAGGAAAGATCCACCGGATGCCCGGCGCGGATCTCCGCCTCGATCAGCGGGCGCAGCCGTCCGAATTCCGCTTCATAATCCTCCGGAAGCTGTCCATCGGCAATCTGCCGGTAAAGTCGGTCCTTTTTCCGCGTCTGGTTCAGGGCATTCTGAAAGGCACGGCTCTGCAGGTACTCCGCCTTTTCGCCGGGGCGCATGGTCCGCGTAATGACCTCCGCCTTCTTCAGCGTCCGCTGCAGAATATCCTTCTCCATCCCCTTGAGCAGGCCCCGCAGATAGGCCTCCCGCGCCTGCTGCTCCAGCTCCTGTTTTTCCAGCTTTTCCAATTTCGCTCTCCTGCCCGTCGTTTCCGGAGCCTCCCGTCCATCCCGCGCCGGCGAAGAACCGCCCGCGGAGGGGAGCCCCTGTCCATAGCATATTTCAAAGAGGGAAAAACTGCAAGCGTCCCGGGGAAAATTGATCATACGGCTTGAAAAACAGGCCGCGACGGGGTAGAATGGACTGTGGTTTTTCCCGGAAGGGGAGAAATGCCATGACGATGAAGAAAGCATGAAAAAGGAGCGTGAAAGAAATGAAGTTTCTTGCCTGGCTGCTGAGCCTGCTTTTTGCCTTTAATCTGGGATCCCAGTCCGCAAGCACTCCGACGGTCACCGATGAGGAGCTCCGGAACAAGGTTCAGGAGCATATGGACGTGATCGTGGACGAGGGCGCCGCCCTGGTGGATGATGTGACGGACAGCATCCGGAACGACGACCGCGTGAAGGACGCGGAGAAGTTCGCGCAGGATGTGGAGGAAGTCACGAAGGAAACCCTGGATGATCTGAACCAGGTGTATGAGAACACGAAGAACCGGGTGGAGGAGAAGTTCGGCACCGCCGGCACCGAGGAAACCGAGGCCGGGGAGAAAGCGCCCGCGGAAACGGAGGACACCGTGGAAACCGAGCAGGCCGTGGAGGCGGAGCCTGAGGTGACCGCCGAGCCGGAGATCACCGTCGACGAAGAGGCGCCGCAGGATGCGGAGAGCTTCGTGGACAGCGCGCTGGAAGTGACGCCCGGAGAAGGAACGCAGGATCCGTCCCCCGCGCCGGCGGAGCTTCCCCAGCCCGCTCCGGAGCAGGAAGTGAAGGACGGAGAGCCCGTAAACGGCTGACGATGACGAATTTCTGGCGCCCCGCGAAACAGGGCGCCAGTCTTTTTCAGACGAGGAGCATCTATGCTGACGATTCAGAATCTCCACAAGGAGTACCGCACGGGAACCCTGGTTCAGAAAGCGCTGGACGGGGTTTCTTTGTCCTTCCGCGAGAATGAGTTCGTCGCCATTCTGGGGCCGTCCGGTTCCGGAAAGACGACGCTGCTGAACATGATCGGCGGACTGGACCGGTACGACAGCGGGGATCTGCTGATCCGCGGCGTTTCCACCCGAAAGTATTCCGACCGGGACTGGGATACCTATCGGAACCATACGGTGGGCTTTATTTTTCAGAGCTATAACCTGATCCCGCACCAGACGCTGCTGGCGAACGTGGAGCTGGCCCTGACCCTGAACGGCGTGAGCCGGGAGGAAAGAAGGAGCAGGGCGCTGGAGGCCCTGACGCGGGTGGGACTGCGGGAACAGGCGCAGAAGAAGCCCGCCCAGCTGTCCGGCGGACAGATGCAGCGCGTGGCCATCGCACGGGCGCTGGTCAATCGGCCCGCCATTCTGCTGGCGGATGAGCCGACCGGTGCGCTGGATACGGACACGGGCAAGCAGGTAATGGACCTGCTGAAGGAAGTGGCCCGGGATCACCTGGTCGTGATGGTGACCCATAATCCCAAGCTGGCGAAGAAATACGCGACCCGGATCGTCAAGCTGAAGGACGGCCGGATCACCCGGGATTCGAATCCCTGCCGGCCGGACCCGCCGGCGGAGGAGGTGGAGCGGCTCCGGAAGCCGTCCATGTCCCTGCTGACCTCCCTGAGCCTGTCCCTCGCCAATCTCTGGTCCAAGAAGGCGCGGACGGCGCTGGTGGCCTTCGCGGCGTCCATCGGAATTGTGGGCATCGCGCTGATCCTGTCCCTGTCCAACGGCGCCAATGCCTATATCCGGCGCATGGAGCAGGAGAGCCTGAGCCAGTACCCGCTGCAGATCATGAGCTCCACCTTCTCGATGGAGGATTCCCTGGCCGCCTTTGCGCAGCTTCGCCAGGAGGCGGCCTCCGCGGAGGACGACGGCATGATCCGGGAGCAGCAGATGATGGGTGGCTTCATGGCTTCCGCCGCCACGAACGACCTGGCCTCCCTGAAGAGGTGGCTGGACAGCGGCTACAGCGGGGTGGAGGACTATACCCGGGGAATCACCTATTCCTACGGCATTTCGCCGCAGATCTACCAGGTGAAGGAGGATTCCTTCCGGCAGGTGAATCCGGATCAGACCCTGTCCGTCTTCGGCGTAAAGATGGATGAGAGCCTGTCCGGCATCATGGCCAATTACGGGGCGAACGAGATTTTCCGCGCGCTGCCGGAAAACGAGGAACTGTACAGGGACGAATATGAGCTGATGGCGGGAGCCTGGCCGGCCCAGGATACGGACTGCGTGGTCGTGCTTTCCGGAAGCGGAAAAATCCCGGACATCATGCTGTATACCATGGGCCTGCGGGACGGGGAGCAGCTGGATTCGATGATCGAGAGCGTCGTGGCAGGCGAGGAGGTCAACACGCGCCTGTCGGAGAGCCGGGCCTACGCCCCGGAGGATTTCCTGGGCATCACCTTCACCCTGCTTCCCGCGGCGGAGCGCTTCGCCTATGACGAAAAGCTGGGCCTGTGGACGGACTGCGCGGACGATCCGACAGCGATGGGAAAGCTTCTCCGGGAAAAGGGAGAGGAGATGCGGATCACCGGGGTGGTCCGGCCGAAGGAGGGATCTTCCTTCGGCATTCTGGAGCTGGGCATCGAATATCCCGCGTCGCTGATTCCCCGGCTGATGAAGGAGGCGGAGAACGCGCCGGCGGTGCAGGCCCAGCGGAAGACGCCGGAGACGGACATCCTGACCGGCGCCGTCTTCGGGGAGACCCCCCAAATGGATTTCGGATTCCTGAAGGACCTGATCGAGATTCATCCCGAGGAACTGGGAGAGGCGGTTTCCTTCCGCTGGGAGGACCTGGACCGGATCGAGACGGACGAGACCCGCCTGACCGCGACCCGGCTGGTGAAAATAGTCCGGGAACTTCGGCGGACGGGAAAATCCGAAACCCTGCAGGAGCTGCTGAGCGCGGGCGTGAATCAGCTGATCGATCTGGTGGAGGTGGACGAGGAAAAGATCGGCAGGGCCATCTCCATCGACCTGGAGGAAAGCCGCCTGCAGGCCCTGATGGCCTCCCGGGCAGCCGCGGCCAGCGCCACCTATACGGGAAACCTGCTGAAGCTGGGATATGCGGAACCGGGCAAGCCCATCATGATCACCTTCTATCCGCTGGATTTCGACCGCAAGGAGGACGTCATCCGGACGATCGAGGCCTACAATGACGTGATGAAGGCGGAGGGCCATGAGGAGAAGGTCATCTCCTATACGGATTATGTCGGCGCGCTGATGTCCTCGGTGACGACGATCATCAATGTGATCACCTATGTTCTGATTGCCTTTGTGGCGGTGTCCCTGGTGGTTTCCTCCATCATGATCGGCATCATTACCTATATCTCCGTGCTGGAGCGGCGGAAGGAAATCGGGATTCTGCGGGCCATGGGCGCCTCCAGGCGGAACGTGATCCAGGTGTTCAACGCGGAAACCTTCATCATCGGTCTGCTGGCCGGAGCCTTCGGCATCGGGCTGACGCTGCTGCTGCAGATTCCCATCAACTACGTCATCCGGAAGGTGGCGGAGCAGGACGGCATCCGGGCCTTCCTGCCAGCCGGAGCCGGCGGAATCCTGGTCGTGCTGTGCGTGTCGCTGACCCTGATCGGCGGATTCCTTCCCGCCCGGAAGGCGGCCCGGCAGGATCCGGTGGAGGCGCTGCGCAGCGAATAAAACAGACGGAGAACAGGCGAAGGCTTGCATCTCCCGGCGGGGAAGGATATAATAACGGCATCAGAGTAGGGTCTGCTTCGTTAAGTGCCTCCGGAACGGGGAGTTGACCGGGGGACGAAGGCGAATGCCGCGGTTGCAGGCCCGCACCCGCTGATTCCACATAATGAGGAATTCTTTTCACCTCCTTATGCAGCAAGTGCTTGCTCTGAAAGGAGGTTTTTTGTATGACGGTAAAAAGCTCCGGCAGGCTGTATGCCCATCCCTTCTGCAGGGAGTACTGGCGGGACGCCGCCGCGGAATTCCGGAATACCCGCGTGCTGGTTTTCGCCGCGCTGATGATCGCCCTGCGGGTGGCGCTGAAATCGATCCGGATTCCTGTGGCGCCGAATCTGGATATCTATGTGACGCTCTTCGTGAACGCGCTGGGAGCCATGACCTTCGGGCCGGTGGTGGCCATTGCCGCGGCTGCCGTATCAGACACGCTGGGGTGCCTGATTTTTCCCAGCGGCCCGTACTTTTTCCCCTTCATCCTCACGGAGATCGCGGGATCCCTGATCTTCGCCCTGTTCCTGTATCGGGCGGAAATCACGGTCAGACGGGTGGTGCTGTGCAGGTTCTGCGTGAACTTCCTTGTGAATATTCTGCTGCAGACGCCCATCATGGCCCTGTACTATCAGATGATGCTGGGGAAGAGCTATACCTGGTTCAATCTGCCCCGGATTATCAAGAACCTGGTGCTCTTTCCCTTTGAGGCCGTGCTGCTGGTGCTGTTCCTGCGGTACGCGGTGCCTCCCCTGAGCCGGCTCGGCTTTGTGCGGTCCAGGGTCGGATCCCTGAAGCTGGATCGGAAGAACATCGCCTGGCTGATCGCCCTGACCCTGATCAGCGCCGTCGCCACGTATTTGTATCTGCGGTTCAAATAAACCGCGATTTTCCGCAAAAAGTGGGAGCATGATGGGATTTCACGAATCAAATCCGACGAATTCGTGGCGCTTGGTGGGGAAATGGCCGGAAAGCAAAAAAAGGCTTTACAAACCCCGCAAACTGTGGTAAAGTACACCCTGTTCGCGGGGCATTAGCGCAGCTGGTAGCGCACCACACTGGCAGTGTGGGGGTCAGGAGTTCGAATCTCCTATGCTCCACCATGGAAAGCCCTTGATTGTTCAAGGGTTTTTCCTTGTTTTGGGACGCTAATTGACAAATCAGAAATGATGGAGATCCGGGATCTGGACCGGCAGGCACGTTATGAGAACTGGTAAAAGTCCCGGGAAATCCTGTGCTGCTGCTTTGCCGGTTTAACCGGGGTGTGCAGCGCAGCGTACCGTGAAGGAGGGCGGAAGCATGAGAACGATCTATCTGGCGGGCGGCTGTTTCTGGGGCGTCCAAAGGTTCTTTGACCAATTCGACGGTGTGATCAGCACAGAGGTCGGCTATGCCAACGGGCCGGATGAACCGCCGTCCTATCAGGAAGTGTGCGCCAGCAGCGGTCATGCGGAGACGGTGAAGATTGACTATGACCCTGCCGTCATTTCCCTGACGGATCTGCTGAAGGATTACTTTATGGTGATCGATCCGCTGTCTGTCAACAGACAGGGCAACGACAGGGGAATCCAGTACAGGACCGGCATCTATTATACGGAAGAGAGTCAGCTGCCGGAGATTGAAGCGGTCTATCAGGCGCAGGAGAGAGCAGCGGGGCAGAAGCTCGCCGTGGAACTGGAGAAGCTTAGGAATTTTTTCTCTGCAGAGGAATATCACCAAAAGTATCTGGAAAAGAATCCGGGCGGTTACTGTCATATTTCCCGGGACCTGTTTGCGCTTCAGCAGCGGAGAGAGGAAGCGGAGACAGCTACGTAAACGGAAACGCCGGAACAGCTTCGGGGACGGATCGGCGATCGGACCTTTGAAGGGCCCCGGAACGCTGCGGCGGAGGAAGAAGCGCATCAGGCGCTTTTTGCGGAAGAACTGGAAAAGATCCATGCATGGACGGAAGGAGAATGACCATGATCAGGATTTACGGCATGCCCACCTGCCCCTACTGCGACTATGTGCATGAACAGGTCCGGGGCCGCGAGGATGAGTTTGAGTACATCAACATCGGTGAAAATATCCGAAACATGAGCGCCTTCATGCGCCTGCGGGATCAAAGCCCGGTCTTTGACCGGATGAAGGAGATCGGCGACGTGGGCATTCCCGCCTTTGTGCTGGAAGACGGCACCGTGTCCATTGACCCGGCGGATGCCGGACTGGTGGAGTACGGCACGCCGGGAGCATGCTCCCTGGAGGATCACAGGAGCGGGAGAAAGGGCTGCTGAGAAGCCCCATCCCGGAAAAAGGATACAGGAATAAAACGGTTCCAGATAAAAATCCCCGACCCGCTCAACCGGGTCGGGGATTTGCGGTTCTTTTAAAATTGTACAGGATGGATCACGGCGGGATCAATATGCTTTACATCTTTGGAGCCGGTGCGGGCCATGATCCCCCGAAGTTCCCCGGTCATCTGCCGCAGTACGTCGGCGATGCCCCGGGGACCGTCCTTCTGGTAGGGCTCCATCAGCGGCTTGCCCACGCACACCAGATCCGCGCCCAGTGCAAGCGCCTTGAAGGCGTCATAGCCATCCGCAATGCCGCCGTCCGCCATCAGGAGGAAATCCGGACCGACGGCTCTGCGGACCTCCGGCAGGAGCATCACCGGCGGCACCGCCCAGCGCATCAGGCCGTTGTGATGGCTCAGGATGATCCCCGCGCAGCCCAGTTCCTGGCAGCGCAGGGCATCCTGCACGCTGAGGGCGCCCTTGATAAAGAAAGGCAGGCGCGTGGACTGTACAAACATTTTCAGATCGTCCATCGTGGGCAGTTTCATCTGGTATCCGGCCACCAGGGAATCCGCATCGTCGTCCTGGTTGATGGAATGCTCCACATCCATGCCCACGCCGATTGCGCCCAACCGCTCCGCGGCCCGGATGCGGGAGAGAACCTCCTCCTGGTCCGCGTAGGGCTTGATCACCTTGATCACGTCGGAGTAGGCGGCATAGATGGCATCCATATCCTCCACGCTTCCCATGCCCACCGAACACAGGGCGCCGGCCAGCCTGGCCCCTTCCGCGTAGCCCGCCATGCCGCCCTTCAGATGGCTCAGGGCGCCGGGAACGATGGGCGTTTCAAAGTTTTTTCCCAGCACGGTCACCCGGGTGCTGGGATGTTCCGCACCGATGATGCGTCCTTCGATCACCAGGGAATCCAGATATCTGCGATTGATCGCAATGGAATCGGCCTTTTCATTCTTCATGCTGTGGTGGCTCCTTTCGTGCTGCTTTTTCCGGACGGGTCCGGGCTGGGGGGACGCTTTCAGCGCAGGCTGGATTTCACCGCGCTGGAGCCGCCGTAATGGATCAGGACCCGGGTGCCGCCGAAGCGTTTGACGAGGCTGCCCGCCCGGGATTCCGTGTCCCTGCCGAAAACAAAGTAGGTGGGAGAATAGAAGGTAAAGTTTTCCATAGGTACCATCCTTTCCAAAGCGTCTGTCGGGTAGAATCAGGAAGTCCGCCGCAGACCGGGGCTTGCCGGGGCATCGGCTCAGGGAGTGTGAAGGGAGGGGCTGATCAATTGAGCGGAACGAAGTCCAGGCGGCCGTCGGCTCCGCTGCGGAGCAGCAGATCCGCGCCCTCCGGCAGATGATATGCCGCAAAATAGGCATCCTCCAGGGGAATCCAGAGGTCATGGAACCGCTGCAGGGAGGCGGCGGATTCCCTCCCGAGAAGGCGGGCCTCCCGTACCTCCCACGGCGCGTCCAGAAAAAGGCGGACATCGGCATGCCGGCGAAGGACGGGCAGATTGCAATAGCTGCCCTCCAGAATCAGAACCCACGTATCCGGAAACGGCTCTTCCGGCAGGAGGACATCGTTCCGGCAGTCATATCTGCGATATCGGACGGGGAGACCGGATTTGAAGGGAATCACGATCTCTTCCGCCAGACGGTCCGCGTCGCAGTTTCCGCCGGGAACGGCCAGCCGCTCCGGCGTCTTCAGCGCATGCGGAATGACATAGTCATCCGTGTGAACCACCGCGCCGGAAAGCGCCTGCGCCAGTTTCCCGGCCAGCGTGGTCTTGCCGGAGGCGCAGGGGCCGTCCAGGGTCACCAGCAGCCGCGGGACGCCGGATGCCTTCCGCGCGATCCATTCCGCCAGGCTGCGCTCCGCTTCTCCGCCCGGGAGACCGAAGACGGGGTTGTTCATTCCTTCTCCTCCGTGCTGTTCCGCGCCGATGATGCGCCATCGATCCGCGGAAAATCCGGGTTTTTTCTCCTGAAAGTTTCTTATCACGGCTTTCCCCTCCTGTCAAGGGGCCCCGCGGAACCGCCGCGGAATCGTGCGCCGGAAAGCGGAAACGGCAGGAAAACGCCTTCCGGAAGATCGAATATATATTCATACGCTTTTCATCATTTGTCTGCTTCAGAACCGACAAAATCAGATCAGGGAGGAAATCAGATGGAAGTCAGACCATGGACCTACGAGGAATTCCCGGAGTTTTCCGCCGTGCCCGACGGCGCCAGAATCCTGAAAACCACGGGGGAGGAAAGGGGCGTCCATTACATTCATGATGTGGAGTATGCCCGGATGGACGGCACGCCGCTGCATCTGCAGATTCTCATCCCGGCCTGCCGCCACAGCGGCTTTGTGCCCTTCGCGGAGAAGCAGCCCTTCTCCCTGCCGTGCTATGTGTTCGTGCAGGGTTCGGGATGGATGCCCCAGTATGTTTACGCCAATGTGGCCCAGCTGGCGAAGCTGGCGCTGCGGGGCTATGTCTGCGCCATCGTGCAGTACCGGCATTCCGGCATCGCCAGTTTCCCCGCCCAGGCCCGGGATGCCCGGAACGCCGTCCGCTTTCTGCGCCGGAATGCCGCAAAATACGGCGTCGACCCGGCAAGGATGATTCTGGCCGGCGATTCCAGCGGCGGACATACGGCCATGTGGGGAGGCCTGATTCACGACGATGACACGGCGGACAATCTGTTCCCCGGCGTCAGCGCCGAGGTGTGCGGCATTGTGGATTATTATGGATCCACCTCCGTGATGGCCCCCGATTCCAACCCCAGCACGGTGAACCACTGCCTGCCGGACAGCCCGGAGGGCATGGTCATGGGAAGGCAGAATCTGCTGGAACATCCGGAGCTGGCCCGGCAGCTGTCGGTGGAGTGCAATATCTCGGAAGATACGCGGCTGGCTCCCGTGCTGATCTTCCACGGCACGAAGGACCGGGTGGTCAACTGCGAGGGCAGTGCCGTTCTTTACCAGCGCCTGAAGGAAACCGGCCATCCGGCGGATTTCTGGCTGGTAAAGGGGGCGGACCACGGCGGGCCGGAATTCTGGACCGATCAGGTGCTTACCATTGTGGACCGTTTCTGCCGGGACTGCTTCCGCCGCTCCTGAGTTCTTCATCCGGTCTCCGGGATCCGTCCCGGAGACCGTGCCCGCGCCGCTGGAAGCGATTCCCGTTCTCGGGAGATCGTAAAGAAAAGAAAAAATGAGGGAGGCTTGCGCCTCCCTCACAGCTCCCGCCGGATGGTTTCCAGGGGTACCTGGTTTTTCTCCGCCAGGGCGGCCAGATCGTCGTATTCCGCCTTGCTGCGCCGGACGCCCATGCCGGAGGCGGTTTTCACCCGCACCGGGCCGTAGGCCGTGTTCACCGTTTCCACGGACCGGTTCAGAACATAGCGGCTCATGTCCTGCCGGCGGATGCCCAGGGTCGAGGTGTGCTTCATCATGACCGCGGCGAGGCGATCCGCTTCCTCCGGCAGGCAGATGACGCTGAGCAGCACGGCGGGGCGGGATTTTTTCATGCCGATGGACTGGGTATAGACATCCCGGGCTCCGGCCCGGAAAAGCTGCTCCATGGCAAAGCCGATCTCCTCGCCGGTCATGTCATCCAGGTTGCATTCCAGACGGGTGATTTCCTCCCGCTCGCTCTCGCTTTCCCCCAGGAAGGCCCGCAGGCAGTTGGCCTGTTCAAAATCCTTTTTGCCCATGCCGTAGCCGATGGCCTCCGCGGCCATGACGGGCCGATCCCCGAAGCGGGACACGAAATGCTTCAGCAGCGCCGCGCCGGTGGGGGTGCACAGCTCGCCCTGCACCTGGCCGCCGTAGGTGGGGATGCCCTCGAGAATCAGCGCCGTGGCGGGGGCGGGCACCGGAAGGATGCCGTGCATGCAATGCACATGGCCGCTGCCTACATGCACGGGGGAGGCAACGATCCTTTCCGCTCCGATCCTTTCCATCAGCAGGCATACGCCCACCACGTCGGCCACCGCGTCCAGCGTTCCCACCTCATGGAAATGGATTTCCTGGACGGGGCGCCCGTGCACCCGGCTTTCAGCCTCGGCGATGAGGGCATACACGGCCCGGGCATCGGCTTTCACCCGGTCGGATACATCCAGCCCGCCGATGATTCCGTCGATATCCGCCACGGTGGCGTGATGATGGTGCCCGTGTTCATGGCCATGGTCATGTTCGTGCTCGTGTTCATGTTCGTGCGCATGATTGTGGCCGTGCTCGTGCTCATGTTCATGCTCATGCCCGTGCGCGTCAAAGGATTCCTCCTCCTGTCCGTTCACGGTGATCTTCATATGCGTTCCGGAAATGCCGCACTTGACGGCCGGCTCCGCATCCACCCGAATCCCGGGCAGCCCCAGGCCGTTCATCTGATCCAGAAAGGCCTGCCGATCCGGGATCAGTTCGAGCAGCGCCGCCATCAGCATATCGCCGGCGGCGCCCATTCCACATTCCAGATACAGGGTCTTCATATCCGTTTCCTCCTTTGCGTTGCTTTCGGGTCGTTCGGTTCGACGCCGGGAGGAGTCCTCCCCGGGCCGCGCGCCGGATTGATTCATGCTATGCGGAGACCCCAGTATAGCAATTATTCACGGCATTGCCTCCGCATGCCTTTCCTGAGCTGTTTTCACATCCTATCTAATAATTTGCTTCCGGACTGCCGTTTTCCTTCCCGCGATTCCGGGAGCGGGAAGGAAGGGGAGAAAACGGAACGGTTGAAAACCGGTGCCTCCCCGTGCTATGAGACGGCTTCCGGATTGTCTGCGGCGCAAGGAGCTGGGGCACGCTGGATGACTTCAGTGTTGCCGCGATACCGGATTCTGTTAACTAATTTGTTAAGTAAACGAGCCGAATCAAAGGACAATCAAGAGAAAGAAACCGGGGAGAGATGAGGCTAAGGGAAGAACTTTTACCGGATTTGACAAGCAAAATCTATTGACAGGGCAGGAAATGAGGCTTATAATACGCTTAACAAAGTTAACAGATCAGTGGATTTGTTAACCCAATTCAAAAGGAGGGATAACCTGCTATGAAGAAACTGTTTGCGTTGGTTCTGGCCCTGTGCCTGGCTCTGGGTATGGCTTCCTTCGCGTCCGCGGATGAGCTGCCCACCCTGGATCAGATCGTGCTCGGTGAAAACACCGATCTGACCGCGAAGGTGCATTTTGTGTATCACCGGACTGACCTGGCCGGCGATGACGGCAAGCTGGCCGGCTATGTCAAGGAATTCAGGGAAATGTATCCGAACATCGAAGTGGAGTACGAGCTGATCACCGACTTCGCGGAGAATGCGCTGCTCCGGATCGGCAACAACGACTGGACCATCATGGGCATTCCCACCGTGGACAAGGACGAGCTGAGCAAGTACTTCATTTCCCTGGGCAAGCTGGAAGCCCTGGATGCGAAGTACAACTTCATGAGCAACTGGGCCTATGACGGCGAGTGCTACGGCATTCCTTCCACCGGCAATGCCAACGGCATCCTGTACAACAAGCGGATCTTTGCGGAAGCCGGCGTGACCGAGCTGCCCAAGACCCCCGATGAGTTCATCGCGGCCCTGAAGGCTGTGAAGGAAAAGACCGATGCGATTCCGCTCTACACCAACTATGCGGCCGGCTGGACCATGGGCGCCTGGGATGCCTACATCGGCGTGGCGGCCACCGGCAAGGCGGAATATCTGAATCAGATCCTGCCCCATGCGAAGGATCCCTTCGCCAAGCAGGAAGACGCGGGCACCGGCCCCTACGCTGTCTACAAAATCCTGTATGACGCGGCTGCTGAAGGCCTGATCGAAGAAGACTATACCACCACCGACTGGGAAGGCTGCAAGCCGATGCTGAACAACGGCCAGATCGCTTCCATGGTGCTGGGCTCCTGGGCCTTCACCCAGATGCGTGACGCCGAGGGCGGCGAGCATCCGGAGGATGTGGGCTACATGGCGTTCCCGATTTCCATCGACGGCAAGCAGTATGCTCCCGCCGGCCCCGACTACTGCTTCGGCATTAACGTGCAGGCGACGGACGACGAAAAGCTGGCCTCCCTGTACTATCTGAAGTGGCTGACCGAGAAGAGCGGCTTCGCCTACAGCGAAGGCGGCGTGCCGATCGACAAGACCGGCGAGTATCCGGACCTGTATGCGGCCTTTGACGGCATCGACATGGTGGCGGACGCGGATGCCCTGGAAGGCGAAGAGACCCTGCTGAGTGAGCTGAACAGCGAATCCGAGCTGAACATCAACGCCGGCGGCAACACCAAGGTGCAGGAGATCGTTGAGCATGCCTTCAATCATGACAAGGAATTCGACGAGATCATGGCCGAATGGAACCAGGCCTGGAGCGACGCCCAGGAGACCCTGAAGGTCGAAGTCAAGTAAGTAGGTTCATCAACTGATCCGGAGAGTCCGGCTTCCGCCGGCTCCCCCGGAATCACCCCCTGCGGCGGGGCCATGGAAATGCTCCTGGCTCCGCCGTTTTTTCAGAATATCCCACGGAGGTGCAGCAATGAGTCTGACCAGTACGGTGCAACCCGATCTGCGCAGGAAGCGGATCAACTGGCAGAAGGTGGCGGTGATCGTGCTGTTTGCGATCGTTCCCCTGTTTCTGCTGATGCTGTTTACCTATGTGCCCTTTGTGAAGATGATCCAGTTCAGTTTCTACAACATGAGCTACACCAAGAACAAGGGCTATGTCGGCTTTGACAACTACCTGCGCGTGTTCACAAAGGCGGAATATGTTGACGCGATGCTGCTGAGCCTCTATTACATGGCCGGCGCGGTGGTTCAGCTGGCACTGGCGCTGTTCTTCGCCTCGATCCTGAGCCTGGAGCGGATCCGGGGCGGCGGGGTGTACAAGGCGATTCTGTTCTTCCCCTTCCTGGTTAACGGAATCGCCATCGGGTATATCTTCAAGTATTTCTATACCCGGGGATTTGTGCTGGATTCCGTGCTGACAGCCATCGGATTCAAACTGGAAAGCCTGCCGTACTGGCTGCGGGATCAGAGCGTAAACAACTGGAGCCTGGTCTTTACCAGCGTATGGAAATACTGCGGACAGAACATGGTGCTGTTCATCGGCGCGATTGCCTCCATTGATCCCACGCTGTACGAGGCGGCGACGATCGACGGGGCGAACCGCTGGCAGCAGTTCAAGGCCATTATTCTGCCGGGCATCAAGACCGTGTTCATGCTGAACCTGATCCTGAGCATCACCGGTTCCCTGTCCGCCTTTGAGCCGGCCTACGTCGTCGGCAGCATGGGCGCCAACGGCACGGCCACCTTCTTCATCAAGATCCATCAGATGGCTCATGTATCCCAGAAAGTCGGTCAGGCCTGCGCCATGGCCATGGTGCTGATGGGCCTGATCCTGATCTTCACGGTGCTGCAGCGGCTGTTCTTCCGGTTTGTGATGAAGGATTCTGAAAACACCTTCAACGCCAAGGCCAACAAGGCCAAGGCGCTGTGGTGAGAAAGGGGGAGCAGAAAATGTCAAACGCAACCATGTCCGTGCGGACCACGAACACCGCGGCCAGGGTGCAGCGGACGATCATCAAGACGCTGGAATACCTGGCCCTGCTGCTGGCCTGCTTCATTGCCCTGCTGCCCCTGCTCTCCTCCTTTACCACCTCCTTCAAGACGGCGGAGGAATACGGAAGCACCAACGCCATGGATCTGCCCCGGAACTGGCTGAACTTTGAAAACTACCGCCAGGTCTGGGTGGACGGGGACATGCTCCGGGCCTTTCTGACCTCCGCGTCCGTCGTCATCGTGGTGGTCGTGGTCTCCGTGATGATGGGATCCATGCTGGCCTATGTGCTGAACCGGTTCCGCTTCCCGGGCAACGGGCTGATCCGGAATCTGTTCATGATCGCGACGCTGATTCCCGGCATCGCGATGCAGGTGACCACCTATGACATCATGCGGCAGCTGGGGTTCCTGAACTCCATCGTCGGCTACATGATCCTCATGAGCGGAACGGATGTCATCTCCATCTATATCTTCCTTCAGTATTTCGAGAACCTGGACGGCGCGCTGGATGAGAGCGCGGTGCTGGAAGGCTGCACGTATTTCGGAGTTTTCTTCAAGATCCTGCTGCCGCTGACCAAACCGGCGATTATCACCGTTGCCGTGCTGAAGGGCGTGGGCGTCTACAACGAATACTACAACGCCAATCTGTATCTGCAGTCCAACTCCTGGCGGACGATCTCCACGGCCCTGTATTCCTTCTCCGGACCGTTCAAGAGTTCCTACAACATTATCTGCGCGGGCGTGCTGCTGACCCTGATTCCCTCCCTGATCGTATTCCTGATTTTCCAGAAACAGGTGTACGCGGGACTGGCCAGCGGCTCGGTCAAGGGCTGAGCGGCCACCGGGGGTTCCGGCACCCGGGAATTCCGGGGAGAGAAACCCGGCAGCCTTTCCACAAATCGAAATCCATCCTGGAAAAACAGGCAGCATTCCGGCTTCCGAAATCTGGAAGCCGGAATGTTTTTTTCCCTTTTCCGGGGCAAAAAGGAAAATATAAAAAATGGGAAATATTTTTCCAAAAAGAGGTTGACAGGAGGCATGTTTCGGATTAATATTAATTTATTAAATTAACACAAGCGGGAAAACCGCTGGAAGTGCCCTCCGCGAAACCGGAAAAAGGAGATCCGACGGGAAGTACCGCGAACCGAACGAAGGGATTGAAGGAGGAGAAAACTATGAAGAAACTGATTGCCCTGATGCTGTCGGCCCTGATGCTGTTTGCCCTGCTGACAGCTGCCGGAGCGGAAACCGTGGCACCTGCCCACCTGAACATCTGGCTGGCCGGCAACGGCGAAGCCGAATCCAACGAAGCGTTTCACAAGATCTTTGACGCCTGGGTCGCGGAACGTTCTCCGGGATCCACCTATGAGCTGAGCTTTATCGCCTGGAGCGATTATTTCACCAAGCTGAGCACCGCGCTGGCCTCCGGCGAGGGCCCGGATGTCTTCATGACCGGTTACGGCCAGCTGGGCACCATCGTCAGCCAGGGCCACACCGCGAACCTGTCTGAAAAGATCCCGGCCGACTGGGACGGATGGAGCGATATTCCGGAGAACCTGCTGAATGCGGGCAAGAAGGACGGAAACGTCTACGGCATCCTGGAGCCCGCCACCCGCCTTTACTATGTGAACAAGGAATATGCCTCCTATGCCGGCGTGGCGGAGGAGGAGCTGGAAGTGAACAGCCTGGACGATCTGGCGGCCCTGGCCAAGAAGCTGACCATCTACGACGGGAACAATGTTCAGGTTTCCGGCCTGCATATTCTGAACGAGCCCAGCATCGACTATATTGAGCAGATGGTTCAGTCCATCGCCCTGAACTTTGATCCGGATTTCCATATGTGGAACGCGGACGGCACCGCCAACTTCAACTGCGAAGCCGGCGTCAAGGCGGTTCAGTGGATGAAGGACCAGCTAGCGGAGGGCTACAACTTCCCGAGCGAGCAGGGCTTTGACCAGTTCTCGAACGGCCTGTGCAGCCTGTACCTGATGGCGGAATCCTCTTATGCCACCTATGCCAACACCCTGGGACAGGAGAACACGGGGATCCTGAAGAGCAGCCTGAATACCCTGCTGATCGGCAACTTCATCACCGTGAACGCCGCTTCCAAGAACATCGACACCGCGGTGGACTGCCTGATGTACATGTTCAATCCGGAGTCCCTGAAGATCAAGGCCAGCCTGGGCATGTTCCCGAACCGGGTTTCCCTGTATGACTGGTACAAGACGGAATATCCGAACCTGGCGGAAGTGCCGAACTATTTCGAACACTCCTATGCGTACTCCGATACCCTGATTCCCTTCTTCACGCAGGGCATTCAGGTCTTCCGGACCGCGGCGGGCGAAGCGCTGAACACGGACACCGATGTGAAGGCGGCGCTGGATGCCGGCGCGGAAGCCTGGAACGCGCTGATCAAGTAATTCCGTTTCCGGAATCTGATTCACGGAACAGGGAAGGAACTCTTGCCGGAGCTGGCTGCGCGCCGGCTCCGGCTTTGAGCTTTTCGGGAGGAAGATCACGATGCAAGCAGCGAAAAAAAGAACCGTGCGGTATGACAACAGCGCGTATCTGATGATCCTGCCCAGCTATCTTGTCTTTGTGACCATGGTGCTGGTGCCGATTATCTGGACGGCCTATCTTTCGTTTACCGACTACGACCTGAAAAACATGACCTGGATCGGATTCCAGAACTATGTCAATATTTTCCAGGACAAGCTTTTCATCGCCTCCATCGGCCACACGGTGTACTATACAGCGCTGACCCTCGTGCCCACCATCGTGCTGAGCCTGCTGCTGGCGGTGGCGCTGAACCGGAAAATCCGGGGACAGGGCGTGTTCCGGACCCTGTTCTATCTGCCCCATATCCTGTCCATGGTGGCGGTTTCCCTTTCCTGGGGCTATCTCTACAATGCGCAGGCGGGCATTATCAACCGCTTCCTGGGCCTGTTCGGCATCG
Organism: uncultured Eubacteriales bacterium; assembly: GCA_900316415.1. Lineage (GTDB taxonomy): Bacteria > Bacillota > Clostridia > Christensenellales > Aristaeellaceae > Aristaeella. Next base: position 61,862 of record ONCV01000002.1, on the reverse strand, counting down.
CGAAGGTGGGATGGCTGACGGATCCCGGCGTGGCCATGATTTCCGTGGCCATCATGTCCGTCTGGGGTTCCCTGGGATACAATTCCCTGCTGTTCCTGGCGGGACTGCAGAATATTCCGGGATACCTGTACGAGGCAGCGGAGATCGACGGGGCGACCAAGGTGCAGCAGTTCTTTCGGATCACGATTCCCCAGCTACGCCCCACCACGTTCTACATTTTCATCATGTGCTGCATTCACTCCTTTGAGGTGTTCGGCCAGGTCTTCATCCTGACCGGCGGCGGACCGTCCGACGCCACGACGACCATCGCCCACCAGGTATACCGAAACGGCTTCGAGTATTACAGGATGGGCTACGCGTCCGCGGAGGCGGTGGTTCTGCTGGTGATTATCCTGACGATCACCGTGATCAACTACAGGTATGGAGGGAACGGCAATGACTAAGCAGAAGCGCAGCAATGTTCTCTTCTTTGTGTTTATGTGCCTGATTCTGGTGTTCTACCTGATTCCGGTCTTCTTCCAGGTGGTCACGGCATTCAAGACGGACCGGGAAATCACCCTGCTGGGATTCCGGTGGCTGCCGGCCTCCCTGAACTTTGATTCCTATGTCAACGCGTGGAAGATGGCCAACTGGCCCCAGGCCTTCCTGAACTCCGTCGTGATGACGATCAGCGTCATCGTCGTCTGCCTGTCCATCAACCTGCTGGCGGGGTATGCCTTCGCCCGGCTGACCTTCCGGGGCAGCGACGTGCTGTTCATCATTCTGCTGATGGGCCTGATGATCCCGGCCCAGTCCATCATCATTCCCCAGTTCATCATCGTGCGGAGCCTGGGCCTGTATGACACCATCTGGGGCTCGGCCATCTGCTATCTGAGCGCTCCGATGGGCGTATTCCTGGCCAAGCAGTTCTACCTCACCTTCCCGAGGGAACTGGATGAGGCGGCGGCCCTGGACGGATGCAGCAAATTCGGAACCTATATGCGGGTCTACCTGCCTCTGTCCACGACCATCATTGCCACCCTGACCATCACCAAGGGCACCCAGGTGTGGAACGATTTCTTCTATCCCCTTATCATGACCACCTCCCAGCGGAACAATACCCTGCAGCTGTGCCTGCAGCTGTTCAAGGGGTCTTCCACGACCCATTTCAACTGGCTGATGGCCGCGGCGACAGCCACCTCCCTGCCCATGGTGATTCTGTACTTCTCCGCCCAGAAGTATTTCGTGGAGGGGCTGCAGACCACCGGCATGAAGAACTGATTTGCCCGATGCCCATGAAGGAAGGAGACGAAGTCCCATGAAAGTCATCATGGTTATGTACGATTCCCTGAACCGGCATTTCCTGCCCAATTACGGATGCGACTCCACCATTGCCCCGAACTTTGTCCGGCTGGGGGAGAAGTGCGTCACCTTTGACCACTGCTACTGCGGATCCATGCCCTGCATGCCCGCCCGGCGGGAACTGCATACGGGCCGGTACAATTTCCTGCACCGCTCCTGGGGCCCCATGGAGCCCTATGATGATTCCATGCCGGAGATGCTGGCGGAAAACGGGATCTATACCCATCTGGTATCCGACCACGGCCATTACTGGGAGGACGGCGGATGCACCTACCATACCCGGTACAATACCTGGGAGTGCGTCCGGGGCCATGAGGGAGATCCCTGGAAGCCCCTGATGAATCCCCCGGCCATGCCGGAGCACCTGGGCAGCCTCTGGCCGCAGGACTGGGCGAACCGCCAGTTCATGAAAAGGGAGGAGGACCAGCCGCAGCCCCGGACCTTCCGCGGCGGGCTGGAGTTCATCGACCTGAATCATGATCAGGACAACTGGTTCCTGCAGCTGGAGACCTTTGATCCGCATGAGCCCTTCTTTACGCAGAAGGAGTATCAGGATCTGTATGATCCGGACTACGACGGCCCTCTCTTCGACTGGCCGCCCTACCGCCCCGTGACGGAGGAGGAAAAGCCCTACGTGCCCCATGTCCGGAAGGTGTATCAGGCCCTGGTCACCATGTGCGACAAGTACCTGGGAAAGGTGCTTGATAAAATGGACGAATATAACCTGTGGGAGGATACCCTGCTGATCGTCAACACGGACCACGGCTTCTTCCTGGGGGAGGACGACCAGTGGTCCAAGACCGGCGCCCTGCTGATGCGGGAGGTGGTCGCCCATACGCCGCTGTTCATCTATGATCCCCGCAGCCGGAAGACGGGCCGGAGCGACGCCCTGGTGCAGACCATCGACCTGGCGCCTACCATTCTGGATTATTTCGGCATGGCGATTCCCGGGGACATGGAGGGCATCTCCCTGCTGCCCGTGATCCGGGAGAATGCGCCGGGTCACGACGCGGTGCTGATCGGCGCCCACGGCAGCTTTATCACCGTGACGGACGGCAGATACAAGTATATTCTCTGCCCGAATGAAGAAAACTGGCCCCTGTATCAGTATACGCTGATGCCCACCCACATGCGGGACATGTTTGACCCCGCGGAGCTGCGGGACATCTCCCTCTCCGAGCCCTTCGCCTTTACGAAGGACGTGCCCCTGATGAAGATTCCCGACCGGAGCTACATAGCCATGCCCACCGGACGCCGCTTCGAGATGAAACAGCTGGTGGAGAAGGAAGGAAAGGACGCAATCCCCTTCGATCTGGAGGTGGCGCCGCACAAGAAGACCCCGGCCGCCTGGAAGACGGAGCTGTATGACCTGGAGGCGGATCCCTGGGAGCAGCACCCCATCCGGAATTCGGAGGTCGAGGCCCGGCTGCGGGAGACCATGGTCCGGCTGATGATCCGGAACGACGCGCCGGTGGAGCAGTATGAGCGCATGGGCTTGACGAAAGAGTACGATCTGATAAAATAATGGAACGAAATGGGGAAGGGAAAGCGGTTTCCTTCCCCCTTTTTCGGAAGAATAGAGGCGTGAGCCGGAAAGCGGGTCGGCAGCAGTATGACGCGGGGAAACGGGCAGAACCTGATTCAGGTCAGAAACAACAATGTGAACGCCATCAAATGGATGCTGTTCCGGAATGAAAAAATCTCCCGGGCGCGGATCGCGGAAGCCCTGAATCTGACCCCCGCCACGGTGACGAACATTGTTGCGGAGCTGATCAGCGAGGGCGTGGTGCGGGAGGAAAACGGAGCCCGGGACAAAACCCGGGGAACGGGACGGAAGCCCATCAATATCTCCCTGAACGGGGAGGCCTTCGCCGTCATCGGCCTGGGATATACGGGACGGGGCCTGCAGGTTTGCCTGGCGGATCTGCGGGGAAGAATCATCGCCCGGGAGACGGAGAAAAACGTGCCCCGGGATTATCCCCAGGCGCTGGAGGTGATCGCTCGCCTGGCGGAGCGCATGCAAAGCCGGGCGGGAGAGCGCCCGGTGCTCGGGATGGGGCTTGCCCTTCCCGGACTGGTTTCCGCCCAGGAGGGAAAGTATATCCGCTGGCAGATCGGCCCGGAGGACTGGTTCGGAAAGCCCCTGGCGGAGGATCTGGCGCGCAGGACGGGCCTTCCCGTGCGGGTGGACAACGCCGGACGGGCCCGGGCCAAACGGGTGGCCCTGTTCGCTCCGGAACTGCTGGAGGGGACGGATTCCTTTGTCGTCCTGTATGCGTTCGAGGGCATCGCCTGCCATATGCAGCTGATGAGCCGGATCCTGTACGGGGAGGGAAACGCCGCCGGGGAGATCGGAAACATGGTGATGGTTCCGGAGAGCGCACAGGATCCCGACGGAAGGACCCTGAACTCGCTGGCGGGCTACCACGCGATCCAGCAGCAGCTGCGGGACGGCCTGGCGGATCCTTCGGAGCACTGCATGCTGCGGGATCTTTGCCGGGACATGGAGGAGATCCCGGTGTCCCTGATTCTCATGGCGCAGCAGGCGGGGGATCCCCTGGTGTGCCGGGTCATGGAACAGGCCATGAAGCATATCGGAACCGCCCTGGCCAACCTGGTCAACTTCGCGAATCCCCACTATATCGTGCTCACCGGCCCCTGGTTCCGGAACGTGGAGAACCAGGAGACGGTGCGAAGAATTCTGATGAAGCATATCTACAGCGCGGACCGGGATCAGATGCGGGTGGTCTACCAGGACGCGGGGGAGTATGGCACCGCCCTGAGCGGCGCGGCGCTGGCGGTCCATCGCTTTTTCCTGAACGAGCCGGTGATCCTGGCCGGGCAGGGCACCGCGCCATGAGCGAACGGGTCCGATTCGTCCGGGAGGGACACCCGGAACTCCGGGAACGTCCCCGAACAGGTACTTTGTGATACAGAGGGAGGCAGACAGCATGGCGGGAAGACCGCATCTTATTATCTTCAATCCCGATGAGATGCGCTGGGACACCATGGGCCACATGGGCAATCCGGCGGCCCGCACCCCTTTTCTGGACGCCTTTGCCCGGGAGGAGGCCGTGTCCTTCCGGTACGCGTACTGCCAGAACCCGGTGTGCGTTCCCAGCCGGTGCAGCTTCTTCACCGGCCTGTATCCCCATGTGCACGGACATCGGACCATGGCCCATCTGCTGCATCCGGGAGAGGCTTCCCTGTTCAGCGAGCTGAAGGATGCGGGCTACTATGTGTGGATGAACAGCCGGAACGACCTGACGGCGGGCCAGATTCCCGGATGGACGGAGAGCCACGCTTCCGAGATTTTCTACGGCGGCCTGAAGGAAACCGGCCCCGGGCCGGAAAACCCGAACCTGAGGGGCGCCCCGGGAGGAAAGCACTTCTACGATCATCTGGACGGGCGGCTGAAGCTGAACGCGGACGGCGTCAATTACACCGGGGACGACGAGGCGGTGGACGCGGCGATTGACCGGATCCGGAACCGGCCGGCCGATCAGCCCCTGTGCGTTTTCCTGGGGCTGATCTACCCGCATACCCCCTACCAGGTGGAGGAACCCTATTATTCCGGCATCGACCGGAGCAAACTGCCGCCCCGGATCCGGGCGGAGGAATGCAAGGGCAAGAGCCGCATTCTGGACGCGATCCGGGAGCTCAACGGGCTGGAACAGTATACCGGGGAGGACTGGGACGAGCTGCGGGCGATCTATCTGGGCATGTGCAGCAAGGTGGACGCGCAGTTCCGCCGGCTGGTGGACGCGCTGAAGGAAGAAGGCATCTATGACGACTGCGCGATCTTCTTCCTCAGCGATCACGGGGATTTCACCGGGGATTACGGCCTGGTGGAGAAAGCCCAGAATACCTTTGAGGACTGCCTGACCCGGGTTCCGCTGCTGGTGAAGCCCCCGAAGGGATACGGGACGGATCCGGGAATCAGCGACGCCCTGGTTGAACTGGTGGACTTCTACGCCACCGCCATGGAGATGGCGGGCGTGGCGCCGACCCATACCCACTTCGGAAGAAGCCTGCTTCCCCTGTTGGCGGACCGGAAGGCTGAGGGCCGGGAGTTTGTCTGCAGCGAGGGCGGAAGGCTCCCCGGGGAAACACACTGCGACGAGTGCCATCAGGGCAACGGGAAGATGACCTCCCCCATGGGGGTGTACTGGCCGAAGCAGAAGGCCCAAACGGAGGATCTGGCCCACAGCAAGGGAATCATGCTGCGGGACCGGCGGTACAAATATGTCAGCCGCCTTCAGGGGCGGGATGAGATCTACGACATGGAGCAGGATCCGGGCGAGCGGATCAACCGGATCGACGATCCGTCGCTGAAGGATACGGTCACGGAGATGCGGTACCGGATGCTGAAATGGCTGGAGGGGACCGCGGACGTGGTACCCTTCCACCGGGACGACCGCTTTACCCCGGAGATGCTTATCGCCAAGGGCACCGCTGCCGCCGGAAGGGAGCATGAGCCCGAAATCCGGGCGATGGTGGAGAAGGACGCCAGCTTTATCGAGGTGATGGAGCGCGCGAATCGCCTCCGGGGGGGAGAAACCTGATTCACTGCAGAGAGGAAAGGAGAAGCGGATCATGCGGATTCTGTATGTGGATATCGACACCCTGCGGCCGGATCATCTGGGCTGCTACGGCTACGGCCGGAACACCTCTCCCAACATCGACCGGGTGGCGGAGGAGGGCATCCGGTTCACGGATTATTACTGCGCGGACGCGCCGTGCCTGCCCTCCCGGGCGGGCCTGGTCACAGGCCGCTTCGGCATCCATACCGGCTGCATCAATCACGGCGGCATCAACGCCGAGATGCGCTGGGAGGGCCCGGACCGGGCCATGCAGGACGGCTTCGGCCGATTCAGCCTGCCGGCGATGATGCGCCGGGCAGGCCTGCATACCGCCTCCGTCAGCAGCTTTGCGGACCGTCACGGCGCCTGGTGGTTCAACGGGGGCTTTGATGAATGCTTCAATGTGGGAAAGCGGGGCCTGGAGCCGGCGGACGACGTGCTGCCCATTGCCCTGAAATGGCTCCGGGACAACCGGGACCGGGAGAACTGGTTCCTCCACGTGCATCTGTGGGATCCCCACATTCCCTACCGGACGCCGGAATCCTTCGGAGAGCCCTTTGCGGATGTCCCCCTGCCGGACAACTGGATGACGGAGGAGCTGCTGCAGCATCAGCGGCAGCACTGCGTCGGCGCGCACAGCGCCCGGGAGGTAAACGGCTATGCCAACACGCCGGACGAAGCGCACCCCCGTCAGCCGGTGCAGGTGGATGACCTGGCAGGCTTCCGGAGAGTGATCGACGAATATGATACCGGCGTGCTGTACGCGGACCGGGCGGTGGGGATGATCCTGGAGGAACTGCGGGCGCAGGGCGTCTATGAGGAGATGGCGGTCATCGTTTCCTCCGACCACGGGGAATCCCTGGGCGAGCTCGGCTCCTACTGCGAGCACGGGGAAGCGGACGGCATCGTGACCCATATTCCCATGATCATCAAATGGCCGGGATGCCCGAAAAACGCGGTGTCCCGCGGGTTCCACTATCAGCTGGACCTGCTGCCCACCCTGGTGGACCTGCTGGGGGGCGTGCCCCCCTTCCGGGCCAACCGCGTGACGGGCAAGGTCATCCCCTGGGACTACGACGGGGAAAGCTACGCGAAGCAGGTGCGCACGGGGGAGGACGGGGGCCGGGAATACCTGGTGGTCAGCCAGTGCGCCCATGTCTGCCAGCGGGCGGTTCGCTTCGGAGACTACATCTATATCCGCACCTATCATGACGGGTTCCACCTCAGCGAGCCGGAGGAGCTGTTCAACCTGAAGGAGGATCCCCACGAGCAGCACAACCTGGCGGAGGAGCTGCCGGAAGTTTGCTGGCACGGCGCCTGGTATCTGGAGCGCTGGGTGGCGGAGCAGATGCAGAAGAACATCGATAACTACGCCACGGATCCCCTGTGGGAGGTGATCCATGAGGGCGGTCCCTTCCACTGCAGGGGCTATCTGCCGACCTACTGCGAGCGGCTGGAGCAAACCGGCCGGGCGGCGGAAGCCGCGGCCCTGCGGGAGAGACATCCCCGCGAAATGAAGGAAAGCTGGTAATCCGCCGCTTATACCCCGCGGGAAGAGCGGAGAAAGGAGAGAAGCATATGGAAATTGTATGGGTCTGTCTGGTCTGCCTGGCCGCCAGCACGATCGGCGGCATCTGCGGCGTGGGCGGCGGCGTGCTGATCAAGCCCGTGCTGGACGCGGCGGGCGTGATGTCCGTGTCCACCCTGTCCTTCCTTTCCGGGCTGACGGTGCTGACCATGGCGTGCGTGAACGTGTTCCGCAGCCGGAAGAGCAAGGAGCTGGACGGAAAGCGCAGCATCCCCCTCGGCCTGGGAGCCGCGGCGGGCGGCGTCAGCGGAAAATTCCTGTTTGACCTGATCAAGCGGTCCGTGGGCAACGACCGGCTGGTCGGCGCCATTCAGGCCATCGTGCTCGGCATCATGGTGCTGGGCACCCTGCTGTACGTGGTGAACCGGGAGAAAATCCGGTCCCGGGACCTGCAGAGCCCCGCGGCCGCGGTGGGAATCGGCCTGGCGCTGGGCATCGCCTCCTCCTTCCTGGGCATCGGCGGAGGCCCGATGAACCTGGCCGTGCTGTATTACTTTTTCTCCATGGACACGAAGAAGGCCGCCATCAATTCCATTCTGGTGATCCTGCTGAGCCAGACGGCCAGCCTGATCTTTTCGGTGGCCAGCGGCACCGTGCCGCCCTTTGACGGAGGCATGCTGATTGCCATGGCCGGCGCGGGGGCCCTGGGGGGATACCTGTCCTCCCAGCTGCACAAAAAACTGTCCGCCGCGCTGACGGACAGGCTGTTCATCGGTCTGCTGATTGTGATTCTGCTGATCTGCGTTTACAATGCGATCCGGATGCTGGGCGCGTGAGAATCACGCCGCCGCCTTCCGGGCACTTTTCCGCTTCCCCGCGCCGCGGGGAAGCTTTTCTGTATGCTGCTCAGAGCATATGTCGTTCCATCGCCGCGATCCGGAGAATCCGCGGGGCGGCATATTCGAAGAACATCTGAAACGCGGGGCAGAAATAGTTTTCCCGTTCTCCCTCCGCTTCCGTCCAGTCCCGGGGACACCCGCCCCGGCACAGGCGGAAAAACCGGCAGGAAGCGCACCGCCGCGGCTTCCGGACGCTGCGCTGGCGGAAGCGCCGCATGGTTTCGCCGTTCATCAGCTCCTTCGCGTCGTCCGCCACGGTGCCCAGCTTCCATTCATCCAGTGCGTAGAAGTCGCAGGGATACAGGCTTCCGTCCGCTTCGGCCACCAGGTATCCGCCGCACTGTCCGCTGGAGGCGCAGGTGCCCGCGGGAAGCCCCATGGCCAGATGGACCCAGTCGTCGAACTGGCGAACGCTGACATACTGCCCGCGCTCCCAGTCCCGGTACCAGTCGTCAAAAACGCCGCATAGAAAGCGCCCGTAGGCCTCCGGGGTCAGGGACCAGGGCACCGATCCTCGCGGCACCTCCAGGGGATCCAGGCAGGGAATGAACTGCAGGTAGCCCGTGCCCAGCGCCTTCAGCGCGCGGTACACCTTCTTGGGGCTCTGCGCGGTCTGGCCGTTCACGACGCAGAGAAGATTGGTTTCCACCTTATTCTCCAGCAGCATCCGGACCTTGCCGGTCACCCGCTCCCAGGTGCCGTTTCCGGACGCGTCGGGCCGGAAGCGGTCGTGCAGCGCCCGGTCGCCGTCCACGGAGATGCCCACCAGGAAATGATTCTCCCGCAGCAGCGCGGCCCATTCCTCATCCAGGTTCAGCCCGTTGCTCTGGATGCCGTAGCGGACGGGGAGACCGAAGGTGTTCCGCTCCCGGACCCGGGCCGTGAAATCCCGGAAAAAATCCAGCCCGGCCATGGTGGGCTCGCCGCCCTGGAAGGAAAAGCTCACCTCGCCCCGGGAGCCGGCAAGCGCAAACATCGCGTCAATGGTCTGCCGGGCGGTCTCCCGCGTCATGATGCCCATGCTCTTCTGCATCCGGTGCTCGGACTCGTCCGCGTAAAAGCAGTAGCGGCACCGCATGTTGCACAGGCTGGATGCCGGTTTGATCAGGATGTTCGCGTAGGCCACCTTCGTCCCTCCCTGAAACGGATTTTTCCGCGGATGGCGCTTCCGGTCCGCTTTTTTCCCCCGATGATTCCCAAGTATAGGGGGCTTTCCGGAGAAAGTCAACGCTCCCTTTCGGGGAAGCCCTCCGGCTGTGCGGCGGGAAGCCGGCTGGCCGGGGAAATCGGGGGCATAATTCCATTTATCCGCCCGCGGGAACTTGTTTTTTCCCGGAAAACAGGTAGAATAAAGCGGTAGAGACGCAACAGGGTGGGTCCCGCCGTGGCCGCGGCGGTGGCGCAGGCGGCCCGGGACAGCGGGGTGGCCCGGCTGTAATTCCGGATGCCCGGAGCGCGGAACAAAAGGAAAACGGGGAAAGAACACGATGGAAATGGTCTGGATTCTTGTCCGGCAGATCCTGCAGATGTTTCTGCTGGCCGGACTGGGGTATGCCCTGTTCAAAACCGGAAAGATTACCCGGGAGGGCAGCGCGTCGCTGGGGAATATCCTGATATATCTGGCGCTGCCCGCCGTCATCATCCAGGGCTTCCTGGTGGAGCGGACACCGGAGCGGATTACGGGAATTCTGCTCAGCGCGGCGGCGGCCGCGGTGCTGCTGATTCTTTCGGCGCTGATCGCGCGGCTGTTCTTTCCCCGGGACGGAATCGCCGCGTTTGCCGGGGCGTTTTCCAATCCGGGCTTTTTCGGCATTCCCCTGATCCTGGCCTCCGCGGGCCAGGGCGCGGTGTTCTACGTGGCGTGCTTCATCGCCTTTCTGAATATCGGGCAGTGGACCTGGGGTGTTTCCCTGCTGACCGGACAGCCCTTCCGGCAGGGGCTTCAGCTGAAAAAGCTGATCCGGGCGCCGTTTCTGATCGCCATTCTGATCGGACTGCTGCTGTTCTTTACCCGCCTGCCGCTCCCGGATCCCGTCCGCGGCGCGCTTTCCGCGGTGGCCGGACTGAATACGCCCCTGGCGATGTTCACCGTGGGCATCTATCTGGCCCAGACGGATCCGGTCCGGATGCTGAAGCGCAAGGAGGCCTACGCGGTCTCCGCGGTCCGGCTCGTGGTGATTCCGCTGGCGGCCCTGCTGCTGCTTTCCCTGCTTCCGAAGTCCCTGTATGACATGAAGCTGGCGCTGCTGCTGGCCATGGCCTGCCCGGTGGGCTCCAACGTGGCGGTCTATGCCCAGCTGCACGGAAAGGATTATCCCTACGCCGTGGAAACGGTGGTCATTTCCACGCTGCTGTCCCTGGTGACCGTTCCGGCCGCGGTCGGCATCGCCTCCGCGATCTGGTGAGGGGCATGGAAGGAGAGAAACGCATGACGGAAGAAAAAACCGCCCCGGCGACGCAGCGGATCACGCTGGAGATGCGGGAGCCGGTCCGGCGGATCCTGGCGGCGGGGAACAACGACTGTGCCGCGCAGTCCTTCACCTCCCTCTTCCTGTGGCAGGAGGACATGAAGCTGACCATCTGCCTGCGGGAGGACGCGTTCGCCGTTCGCTGCGGCTACTGGGAGGGGGACTGCTGGTTCTTTCCCTGCGGGGAGCGGGAGGCGGTGCTGCGCCTGGTTCGGGAAATCCTGGAGGCGTGTCCCCGGGTCCGCTTTCTCTATCTGCGCCCGGAGGATGTGAGCCTGCTGGAGGAGGCCTTTCCGGATCGCTTCCGCGTCGAGCACGAGGACAGCGCGTCGGAATACCTGTACGACCGGGAGGAATACGCCCGGATGCCGGGAAGCCGGTATCAGCACATTCGGTGGGGCATCAACCGGCTGAAAAGGAGCCATGAGCTGCGTACGGAGCCGCTGGACGCGCGTACCGCGGATACGGCCCGGGACCTGCTTTCGCGCTGGGAGCCCTGGGGGGAGAGCGCATATTTCGCCCCGGATCACGAAACGGCGAAGCAGATGCTGGATCATCTGCGGGAGCTGGGAATGACCGGCGTGATCGTCTATGTGGACGGGAAACCCCAGGCGATGGCCGCCGGGTTTCCCCTGAGCGAAAGCAGCTATGATATCGCCTTTTCCAAAGCGCTGGAGCGGGAGCGGGGGCTTCAGTTCCACGTCCGGCGGGAGCTGATCGCCCGGCTTCCGGATACGTACCGGATCATTAACGGCGAGGAGGATCTGGGCATTCCGGGGCTTCGGGAGTCCAAGCTCCAGGAGAATCCGGTCGGAAGGATTGAGATGTACAGTGCCTATGCGAGATGACAGCCTCCGGATCGACCGGTTTTTCACCCGGCGCATGTTCGTCCGGCAGTATATTCCCGCCCTGATCTCCATGGTGGTGCTTTCCTTCGGGGATATCGCGGACAGCCTGGTGCTGGGCCATCGGATCGGCTATGTGGGCCTGGCGGCGCTGGCGCTGACCATGCCGGTCGCCCAGGTTTTCAATGCGATCATGAACGCGCTGGGGATCGGCGGCAGCGTCCGGTTCGCCAGCCGCATGGCCCGGGGCCAGCGGGAGGAAGCCGCGGCGGGCTTTCAGGGCGTGGTCTGCGCCGCGGGGGCGGCGGGCCTGGGAATCGCCCTGGCGGGCAATCTGCTGCTGGCACCGCTGCTGGACCTGCTGGGCGCGCCGGCGTCGGAGGCGGGGATCCATGCCGCCGCGGGGGAGTACCTCCGCATCCTGCTCTGGGGTGCGCCGGTCCTGTTCCTGAACTATGTGCTGAACTATTTCCTGAAGACGGATGATCTCGAGAAGGAAGCCGGCATCGCCTTCACGGCCGGAAACATCCTGGACATCGGGCTGAATATCGTGCTGGTGCTGGTCCTGCGCATGGGCGTGACCGGCGCGGGACTGGCCACGGTGGCCGGACAGGCGCTGAGCCTGACGCTCTCCGCCGCGGCCATTCGCCGCCGCGGCAGCGCGCTGAAGCTGCGGGGCATGAAGCCGGATCTGGAGGAGGCGTGGAAGTCCTTTCGGGTGGGGCTGTCCTCCTCCGTGGAATTCCTTTACAGCATGGTGTTCCTGCTGATCGCCAACCATCTGCTGATCGGGACGCTGGGAGGCGCCGGCGCGGCGATGCTGGATGTGGTGCTGGGTGCATCCTACTTCATGATGAACCTGTATGACGCCGTGGTCAAATCCATTCTGCCGGTGGTCAGCACCTACAGCGGGGAACGGAACGCGGCGGGAATGCGGCTCGCGCTGAAAACCGGGCTCCGGTATACCCTGTGTTCCGGCGCGGCGCTGGGAATCCTGGTCTTTGCCTTTCCGGAGGCGATCTGCCGCTTCTTCGGCATGGACGACCCCGCCCTGACGGCGCTGGGCCGGAACGCGCTGCGCCTCTATGCCCTCAGCATTCCGCCGGCGGGAATCGGTATTCTGATGGCCAATTACTGGGAAGCCCGCCAGATGGAGCGAAGGACGCTGGCCGTTTCCACGCTGCGGGGGGGGCTGCCCATCCTGCTGGCCCTGCTGCTGGCCTCGTTCCGGCCGGAGGGCTTCTGGAGCCTGTACCTGCTGTCGGAGCTGCTGACGCTGGCCGGCATTGCGGTCCTCTTCCGGCTCCGCCGCTCCTCCGGCGAGAATGAGAGGCGGGTGTTCCGAAGCACCATCCTCAGCGTGGACACCGAGATCTCGCGCACGGTGGAGCGGATTGAAGAGTTCTGCGAACGCTGGAACGCGACCCCCTCACAGCAGTATATGGCGATGATGTCCGTGGAGGAAATCTGCGTCGCCACGCTGAACAGCGGCTTTCAGGGAAAAGCGGACGGTTTCATCCAGATCGTGCTGATCGCGCTGGAGGAGGGCGGGTTTGAGCTGCATATCCGGGACAACGCCGCCTCCTTCAATCCGCTGGCCCTGGAGATGAAGGAAAATCCCGACGCGGAGGGCGCGAACCTGGACGCGCTGGGCATCGTCGCCATCCGGAGGAAGACGAAAAGCTTTTCCTACCGGCATTTCCAGGGTTTCAATACCGTGATTATCCGGATCTGAGCGCCTGGTTCGCGGCCCGCCGGCATGCATTGCCCGCTGGACACGGGGCGCCCGATCTGGTAAACTGAAAGCGGAGATTCGGATCCGGAGGAGGACGGGGAATATGTCGGGAAAAAACCGGCGGGAAGGGACGCCGCGCATGCGGAGATCCATCAGCGGAAAGACGCTGTTCTGCATCCTGATTACCGCGCTGGTGCTGAGCGGAACATCCATCCTGATCGGCTATCATGTTTATGCCAACACGATGGATCAGCACTACATCAGCAACACGGTGAACCTGGCGAGGACCGCGGTGGCCCTGCTGGACGCGGACACGGTGGAGCGCTGCGCCTCGGAGGTCTACCGCATCTACAGCACGCTGACCCCGGAGGAAAAGGAGAACTCGGGCGAGGCCGCGCTGCCGAAGTTCAGCCATCTGAAGACGGATGAGGGCTGGCTGTTCATGCGGAGCCAGATGCAGAAGATCGCCCGGGAAAATGACCTGAAGTCCGTCATGATCGTGACGCTGGACCGGGAGGCGCATACGGTCATTTACGTGGTGGACTCCGATACCAACGAGGAGACCTACTGCCCGCCGGGCACGCTGGACGATTCCATGACGGACGAGGAGATCGAAAGCTTTGTCCGCAGCACCGCCGTGATTTCCAACACGGAGGAGTTCGGCTGGCTCAGTTCCGGCGCCGCGCCGATCTACAGCCCCGACGGCAGCATCCACAGCCTGATGATCATCGACATTTCCATGAACGATGTCATGCGGGACCGGTACAAGTTCCTGCTCAATTACTGCGGGATCCTGCTGGTGGCCATCGCCGTTCTCAGTGCCGTGATGACCTGGTATATGCGGCGCAGCGTGGTGACCCCCATCAACCGGCTGGCCCGGGCGGCGGAGGAATACAGCTACGACCAGGGAAACAGCGGAACGGACGCGCCCCGGACCAGCCACTTCGCCGACCTGAACATCCATACGGGCGACGAGGTGGAGAACCTGGCCTCCGTGATGGACGGGATGGAGACCCGCCTGGCGGAATACATCGACAACCTGACCCGGGTGACCGCGGAGAAGGAACGCATCGGGGCGGAACTGAACATCGCCACCCAGATCCAGGCGGACATGCTGCCCCGGATCTTCCCGCCCTTCCCGGACCGGAAGGAATTCGATATCTATGCCACCATGACCCCGGCGAAGGAAGTGGGCGGCGACTTCTACGACTTTTTCCTGCTGGATGAGGACCATCTGGGCCTGGTGATGGCGGACGTGTCGGGCAAGGGAGTTCCGGCCGCGCTGTTCATGGTGATCGCGAAGACGCTGATCAAGAACCGGGCGCAGATGGGCGGCGGGCCGGGAGAAATCCTGGAGTACGTGAACGGGCAGCTGTGCGAGGGAAATGACGCGGAGCTGTTTGTCACGGTCTGGTTCGCCATCCTGAATGTGAAGACCGGCCGGGGCCTGGCGGCCAACGCGGGGCATGAGCATCCGGCGCTGCGCCGGGCGGACGGATCGTTTGAACTGGTGGTATACCGGCACGCGCCCGCCGTGGCCGTCATGCCCGGCGTGCGCTTCCGGGAGCACGAATTCGAGCTGCATCCCGGCGACACCCTGTTCGTCTATACGGACGGCGTGACCGAGGCGACCAGCCTGAACAACGAGCTGTTCGGAACGGATCGGATGCTGACGGCCCTGAACCGGGATCCCGACGCGGAACCGGCGGCCCTGCTGAAGAATGTCCGGACGGATATCGACGCCTTCGTCGGCGACGCGCCGCAGTTTGACGACATCACCATGATGGCGCTGCTTTTCTCGGGAACGGAGGGAAAGAACGATGGCTGAAATGACGATCAGAGCCAGGGTGGACCAGCTGGAAAAGGTGCTGGCCTTTGTGGACGCCGAGCTGGAGCGGCTGGACTGTCCCATGAGGACCCAGCTGCAGATTGACGTCGCGGTCGAGGAAGCGTATGTCAACATCGCCCACTATGCCTATACGCCGGGAGAGGGAGACGCCACCCTTCGGGTGGAGCCGGCGGAGGAGCCCGGCGCCGTGGAGATCACCCTGGAGGACCGCGGCGTGCCCTACGACCCGCTGGCCAAGCCGGACCCGGATGTGACGCTGCCCGCGGAGGAGCGGCAGATCGGCGGACTGGGAATCTACATGGTCAAGAAGAGCATGGACCGGATGACGTACGAATACCGGGACGGAAAGAACATCCTGAAGCTTATGAAACGGCTGAGATAACGCGGAAACCGAAGAAGCCGCCCACCGGAAATCCGGCGGGCGGCTTTTGAACTCAGGAAGGGTTACTGAAGCGCCTTCAGCACCTGCCCCTGAACCGGAAGGCGCTTCCGGCGGGGATACTGCTTCTCATACCAGGCGGCCAGGCGCTTTTTTTCATCCGGGGGCAGCAGCGGAATCAGGGAAAGGGTGTGCCGCTGGACGGCGACCAGCATCAGGCGGGCGTATTCCGGCCCCTGCCAGTTCCCCTCCGCGCGCAGGATGGCCTCCGCCAGGGCGGCGGCTTCCTCCGGCGCGCCGGCCTCCGCGGCTTCCCTGCAGAGGGCTTCGATCCTCCGGTCCAGCAGCTCGTGGCAGGCATCGTTCCCGGGGTGGTTTCCCATCCCCAGCAGCCCGTCAAACATCCTCCGCTTCTTCTGAAGCTCCTGAACCGCCTGATCATATTCCCGCAGAATGGCCTGCAGCCCGGCAACGCGCTCCATGTGCAATCCTCCCCCTGCTTTTCCGCGGCATTCCGGGAACGAAGGCGGTCCCTCGCTCCCCGGCCCTGCCGCGGCCTCTCCCGTTCAGTTTAGCCCGCCCCGCGGTTTTGTCAAGGAGAAGTTTTCTTCCTGAGGGCGCTGCCCGCGGCGAAACGGGAAGCTTTTCAGAAAGGGCGGCCTGTGGTATACTTCCCCCTGAAAACGCCGGAAGCGGTCCGGCGGGATTTCCGAAGGCGGTAGAAGCATGAGAAAGAGATGGATGGCGGTTCTCCTGGCGCTGCTGGCGGCGCTGCTGCCGGCTGGCGCGGGCCTGGGGGAGGAAGAAGGCCCGGAGGGGCAGGACAACCCGGCGGAGGAATACATTCTGGAGGATGAGGACGCGGGCATCTGGCAGTATGCCGGCGAGGGACTGGAGATCCGGATTACCCGGTACCGGGAGGACGTGACGTACAAGCGGCAGAAGCGCACCCGGGAATATTACGTGGCGGAGATTCTCGCCTCCCCGGAGCAGCCCCTTTCCGTCATTCAGACCCAGGCGCTGAAAACGAAGCCCGCCGGGTATAAGCTGGCGAGCCCGGAGCTGCTCCTGGAGGAGCATCCCGCCGTGTTCGCCCTTTCCGACGACATGTACGGGCTGCGCATTCAGAAATATGATTATCAGGGCGTCGTGATCCGGAACGGGGAGATCCTGACCACCAAAACCCGGGACAGCTCCAGCGGCAAATACCGCCGCTCCTGGCCGAACCTGGACACCCTGGCCGTCTACGGGGACGGCAGCATGAAGACCTTTGTCTGCGACGCCCTGACGGCGGAGGAGTATCTGGAGCAGGGGGCGGTGAACGTGTTCGCCTTCGGGCCGATCCTGGTTTCCGGGGGCGAGGTCAGCGAAAACGTGATGAACGCCATGGATGCCGGATACAACGAGCCGCGGGCGGCGATCGGGATGATCGAACCCTGGCATTATATCGCCGTGATGGTCCGGGGCCGGCCCACCTCCCGGTACGCCGGGGTGCACCTGGACTGGCTGGCGGACAAGATGAAGGAGCTGGGCTGCGTGGAGGCCCTGAACCTGGACGGCGGCCTGACCGCCACCATGGCCTTCCGGGGAAAGATCATCGGGAGCGGGGGCGAAAAGCTGCGCTCCCAGGGCTCCATGATCACCTTCGGGGCGGGGCTGGGAACGGCGGAGCCCGCCGCCGCGGCGCAGACGGGCCCCCGGACCGCCCGAACGGTGAAGGCAAAGGTGAACGTGCGGGCGGAGATGGATCCGAAGAGCGCCAGGGTCGCCCAGATCGCGAAGAAGGGAACGCAGGTCACCGTGACGGAGGAAAGCCGGGACGCGGATGGGACCCTGTGGTATCGGATCCAGACGGAGAGCGGCAAGGAAGGTTATGTCCGGGGCGATATGCTGAAGGAAGTCCCCTGACACGGAACCGGGGAGGCACCCGGGAGGAGAAGGACGATGAATGTGACGCAGCTGGCGGACCGGCTTCGGCAGGATCCGAAATTCATGGAAAACGTGACCCGATGGGAGGTCATTCCGCCCCGGCCGGCCCGGACGGCGGATTTTCCCGCCTGCCTGGATGAACGGCTGAAGCCCGTTCTGGCCCAGCGGGGAATTCACGCGCTGTACACCCATCAGGCCCGGAGCGTGGAGGCCACGAACCGGGGGGAGGACGTGACGGTGGTGACGCCCACCGCCTCCGGCAAGACCATGTGCTACAACCTGCCGGTGCTCTCCGCGATTCTGAACAACCCGGACGCCCGGGCGCTCTATCTGTTTCCGACCAAGGCCCTGAGCGCGGATCAGGTCAGCGAGCTGTACGAGATCATCGAGGCCATGGGGGTGGATATCAAAACCTATACCTATGACGGAGACACCCCCGCCGCGGCCCGGAAGGCGGTGCGCCAGGCGGGGCACATCGTGGTGACCAACCCGGACATGCTGCATTCGGGCATTCTGCCCCATCACACCAAATGGGTCAAGCTGTTTGAAAACCTGCGCTATATCGTGATCGACGAGATCCATAGCTACCGGGGCGTGTTCGGCAGCAACCTGGCCAACGTGCTGCGGCGGCTGCTGCGGCTGTGCGAATTCTACGGAAGCCATCCGCAGTTCATCCTCTGCTCCGCCACCATCGCCAACCCGAAGGAGCTGGCGGAAACGCTGATCGGCCGGCCGGTGACCCTGATCGACGACAACGGCGCGCCGATGGGGGAGCGGCATTTCGTGTTTTACAATCCCCCGGTGGTAAACCGGCAGCTGGGCATCCGGAAGGGCGCCATCCCCGTGACCCGGTCCATCAGCGGCATGCTGCTGAAAAACGGCATCCAGGCCATCACCTTCGCCCGGTCCCGCCTGACGGTGGAGGTGCTGACCCGGTACCTGAAGGACATGGTCCGGGATCCGCTGGGAAACGCGGGAAGGGTCCGGGGCTATCGGGGCGGATACCTGCCCACGGAGCGCCGGGAGATTGAGCGGGGCCTGCGGGCGGGACAGGTGGACGCGGTGGTTTCCACCAACGCCCTGGAGCTGGGCATCGACATCGGCGGGCTGGACGCCTGCGTGCTGTGCGGATACCCGGGCACCATCGCCAGCGCCTGGCAGCAGGCGGGCCGGGCCGGACGCCGGCAGAGCGCCAGCATCGTGTTTTTCGTGGCGTCCTCGGCGGCCATCGACCAGTACATCGTGACGCATCCGGATTATTTCCTGCACCAGAGCCCCGAAAACGCCCTGCTGAATCCGGACAACCTGTATATCCTGATGAGCCATGTGAAATGCGCGGCCTTCGAGCTCCCCTTTGAGGAAGGGGACGGCTTCGGAAACGCCCCGGGCATGGAGGAGATGCTGGACTACCTGGACGGGGAGAACATCGTTCACCGGGCGGACGGAAAGTATCACTGGTCCGCGGAGGACTTCCCGGCCAGCGAGATCTCCCTCCGGTCCGCCGCGGCGGAGAACTTCATTATCATCGATATCACGGATCCGGCCCGCCACCGGGTGGTGGGGGAGATGGACCGGTTCACCGCCCCGATGCTGCTGCACGAAAACGCCATCTATATGCATGAGGGGCGCCAGTTCCAGGTGGAGAAGCTGGACTTCGACGCCTGCAAGGCGTTCATCCGGGCCGTGGATACGGGGTATTACACCGACGCGGACCTGAACATCAACCTGAGCCTGCTGGACGTGGAAAAGGAGGAAACCGTTCCCCGGGGATACCGGACGGCGGAGGGGGAAATCAAGGTGACCGCCCTGGTGACCATGTTCAAGAAAATCCGCTTCGACACCCATGAAACCCTGGGCTTCGGGCATGTCCGCCTGCCGGAGACGGATATGCACACCACCGCCATGTGGTGGACGCTGCCGCCGGATCTGGTGGCGTCGCTGCCCAGCGATACCCTGAAAAACGGCATGATGGGCGTGGCCAACCTGCTGCGCATCGTCTGCCCCCTGTATCTGATGTGCTCCCCGCAGGACATCGCCGTGGTGTATCAGGTGAAGAGCCCCATCACCGGGGAGCCCACGCTGATCCTCTATGACAACTGCCCCGGCGGCATCGGCCTGAGCCAGAAGGCCTTCGGCATGCGGGAGATGCTGATGGAAAAGGCGCTGCAGGTGGTGCGGGACTGCGGCTGCGAATCCGGCTGCCCCTCCTGCGTCGGCCCCGTGGGGGAAATCGGGGAGGACGGAAAGAAAACAGCCATGTATCTGCTGAAGGAGCTGCTGAAATGAATCTGCGGGACAAGCTGCGGGCCGTGGGTGGAAGCTCGGGCGGGGGAAAGCCCCGGAGCCGGGAGACCGGAAACGGGGACTGCCGGCATCTGGCCGTATTCCGCCCGATGTCGGAATTTCCCGGCGCGATGGAGGTCCGGAGGGAGACGCTGGCCCGCTTGAGCGCGGCGGAGCTGCCGGAGAGCTTTGATCCCCGGCGGATTCTGTACCTCGACACCGAAACCACCGGCCTGGGAGGCAGCGGAACGGTGGCGTTCCTGGTGGGAATGGGCTATCTGACGGACGGGGGTTTCGAGGTGCATCAGTTCCTGATGCGGGATTATGACGAGGAACCCTTCCTGCTCCGGCACGTGGAGGCGGGGCTGAACCGCTTCGACATGATCTGCACCTTCAACGGCGCGACCTTCGATCTGCCCCTGCTGGAGGGGCGCTTCCTGATGAACCGGATGGGACGGGACAGCCTGCAGCGGCCGCATCTGGACCTGCTGCAGGTCGCCCGCCGGCTGTGGAAGCTCCGGCTGGGACGGTGCAATCTGGGGCGGCTGGAGGAGGTCATCCTGGGAAACCCCCGGGAGAACGATCTGCCGGGGAGCGAGGTGCCCCAGCGCTACTTTGCCTATCTGAAAACCCGGCAGGAAAGTCTGCTGCAGGACATCCTGGATCATAACGCCCAGGACATCGCCTCCCTGTGCGTACTGCTGACCCATATGGCGGAGATGTACGAACATCCGGAGCGGATCCGGTTCAGCGAGGATGTCTATTCCATGGGGCGGGCGCTGGAGCGCTTCCATTATCCGGAGGAGGCCCGGCGGTGCTACCGGCTGGCCTCCCGGGGCCGGACCGGCTCCCTGGCGTCGGCGGCGCTGGCGCACAGCTATCGCCGCGGAGGCGAGCGGGCGGAGGCCGCCCGGGTGTGGGAGGAGATGATCGCGGCCCGGCGGGGGGGCGTGCTGCCCTATATCGAGCTGGCGAAGTATCAGGAGCATACGATGCGGAACCCGGCGGAGGCCCTGCGGCTGACGGAGAAGGCGCTGGCGCTGAGCAGCGAGGCGACGCTGCGGGACAGCGGGACTGTACAGGAAATCAAAAATGAGTTACAATACCGCAGACGCCGCCTGATCCGGAAGATGGAAGCGGCGGACAGGAAGGCGCGGGAGGCGGAAGCCGCCGCGGCTTCGGGGGAAGGAGAACGGAAATCAAATGGGATTCGGAACGATGTTCAAGGCGAACAGGGCTTATAAGGCGCAGAAGAACGGAGACCGGGCGGAGGCGATCCGCCTGTATGAGGAATGCTTCGCGGAGGGGCTGAATGATCCCCGGTACATCCTGTCCTACGCGGTGCTGATCATCCGGGACGGGCAGTATCAGAAGGCCAAGGAATTCCTGGTGAAGCACCAGAAGGCGCCGGGAATGTCCGCGGACCAGCGGACGACGCTGATCGTGGACTACGCGGTCTGCTGCTTCCGCCTTGGGGATCTGGACAAGGCGGTCCGCAAGATGGAGGAGCTGTACCGGAAGGGCCCGAACGGCGTGATCTATCAGACCCTGGGCTACCTGTACGTGGAGCAGTTCGACGCGAAGCGGAAGGCGGTCTTCCTGGCCCGGGAAACCGAGGCGCAGGAGCAGCAGGATCCCGCCGTGGCCCTGCTGGCGGACGCGGAGGGCGCGGCGGCCCCCATGACCATGGAGGAAAAATGGGAGGCCGGCCGGCAGAAGGCGCTGAAGTTCAACCAGGAAGCCGTGGAATATGACGAGGAGGATTCCATCTGCCTGGACAACCTGGGGCAGACCTGGTACCGGGTCATGGAGGATCCGGAGCAGGCCCGGCCCTGGTTCGAGAAGGCGCACGCGGTCAAGCCGGAGCAGATTGACACCCTGTATTTCCTGAGCCGGTACGACCTGGCGGAAGGAAAGCGGGAGGAAGCGCGGAAGAAGCTGGAGCAGGCGAGCGAGGGACGGTTCTCGCCGCTGAATTACTGCGAGCGGGATCAGGTTCTGGCGGAGATTCAGGAGCTGAAGGGAGAGGAAGGACAGCATGAGTGAGGAGGAGATCCGGAACGTGAACGCGGATCCGGAGGAAGCCGCTCCGGAAGCGGGAAAGCCGAAAAAGGAGAAGAAATCCGTGGGCGCGGAGATTCTGAGCTGGGTGCTGACCCTTCTGACGGCGGTGGTGGCCGCGCTGGTCATCCGCTCCGTCCTGTTTGAGCCCGTCCGCGTGGACGGCGCCAGCATGAACGACACCCTGGCCGACGGGGAAGTGATGTTCGTTTCCAAGCTGGACTACGCCAGCACCTGGCTGTCCCTTCCGTGGCAGGACAACGAAACGAAGGAGGGCATGCCCCGCCTGACGACGGGATTCGGCTCCCCCTCCCGGTTTGACGTGGTGATCTGCCGATACCCCGGCCGGGGGGACACGAACTTCGTCAAGCGGCTGATCGGCCTGCCCGGGGACCGGGTGAAGATCGAGGACGGCTTCCTGTACGTGAATGAGGAGAAGTTCGAGGAAGCCTATGTGAACGATGATTACCGGGTCAACAGCGGCTCCGCGGGGGCCAGCTTCGACGAGGTCTATATTCCGAAGAAGGGCGATGTGCTGACCCTGCAGTACACGGACGCGAATCAGAACCGGATCGGCGTCTACGTGAACGGGGAGGCCTGGATCTGGCGCGGCATTTCCTCGGACGCCGTGGCGGAGGACGGCACCCGCCTCAGCTACCGCAAGGACGGCTCCCTGCTGCTCAACGGCGAGGACATCACCGCCAGCACGCAAAAGATCATTGAACTGGTCGGGAAGGAATTCCGCCTGGAAAAGGATCTGTATTTCGTCATGGGCGACCATCGGAACAATTCCAACGACAGCCGGGCCCAGGGCCCGATCTCCCGGGATATGATCGTGGGACACGTGCGCTTTGTGTTCTTCCCCTTCAATTCCTGGCGGGGGATTCAGTAAAAAGCTGCTTCGGAAACGGGCGCGGCGCTTGAGCGCCGCGCCTTTTCCTGTGCCGGGATGAGCGGTTTTTACAATCATCGGAAACCGGTCAGGCAGCTTCGGAATCGAAAAAAAACACCCTCGAAAAGAAAAAAATCGCCGTTGCTTTTTTGTTCAATATGGTCTATTATAGGCTCAAACATCCATGGCGCGAACGACGCATGGAAAAAAGAAAGGAGAAGATTCCTATGAAAAAGCTGGTATCCCTTGTTTTGGCGCTGTGCCTGACCCTGGGCGTGTGTGCATTCGCGACCGCCGAAACCAAGACCTACAAGGTAGGTGTCTCCATTTACCAGTTCACGGACAACTTCATGACCCTGTATCGGAACGAAATCGAGAACTATTTCAAGAGCCTCGAAACCGATGAAGTGAAGTACGAGATCACCATGGCGGATGGCAAGAACGACATGGCCGAGCAGACCAACCAGGTGCAGAATTTTATCACCCAGGGCATGGATGTGATCATCCTGAACCTGGTGCAGACCTCTTCTGCCGATGCCGTGATTGATCAGATTGTGGCCGCGGGTATCCCGCTGGTGCTGATCAACCGCGAGCCCCTGGCCTTTGATGCCGACGGCAAGACGCTGGATGAATCCTATGAAGGCATCCTGAACAATCCTCAGGTCTGCTATGTGGGCGCGGACGCCCGCCAGAGCGGAACCTTCCAGGGCGAGATGGTCGCGGAGCTGGAGAACCACGGCGACATCAACGGCGATGGCAAGATCAGCTACATCATGATCGAAGGCGATCCGGAAAACATCGATGCTCAGTATCGCACCGAGTTCTCCGTGAAGGCCCTGACCGACGCCGGCTACGAAGTGGAATGCCTGGATGACCAGGTGGGCAACTGGGACCAGACCAAGGGACAGGAGCTGTGCGCCAACGCGCTGACCGCTTACGGCGACAAGATTGAAGTCGTGTTCTGCAACAACGACGCGATGGCTCTGGGCGCCGCGACCGCGATCCAGACCGCCGGCCGTAAGGTGGGCGAGGACATCTACCTGCTGGGCGTGGACGCGCTGGAAGAAGCGGTTCAGCTGGTGAAGGACGGCGAAATGACCGGTACCGTTCTGAACGACCATATCGGCCAGAGCCACAAGGCTGTGGACGTGGCGATCGAGCTGCTGGAAGGCAAGGAAATTCAGAACTACTACTGGGTTGACTACGTGAAGGTCAACAAGGCCTATGTGGACGCGCAGTAAGCGTTGAAGCAGAAACCGAAGCGCTGAAAAAGCGGGGTGGGTGAGCCAGCTCTGGCTCACCCACCTTTTCCAAGCGCGCGGAGAGCGGTGCTTTTCACTCCGGGCCCCGGAAGGGACGCGGAGTGAAGAGCGCTGTAGGAAGCAGAGGAGAGGAGGCATGCCAGGATGTCCGAATTTGTTCTGGAGATGAAGGACGTATGCAAATCGTTTCCCGGCGTAAAGGCACTGGATCACGCACAGCTGCGGCTGCGGCCCGGAAAGGTTCACGCCCTGATGGGGGAAAACGGAGCGGGGAAGTCCACCCTGATGAAGTGTATGTTCGGCATCTACAAGATGGATGAGGGGCAGATTCTGATGGACGGACAGCCCGTGACCATCACGGATCCCATGAACGCGCTGCACAAGGGAATTGCCATGGTGCATCAGGAACTGCAGCCGATTCCCGCCCGCACGGTGGGGGAGAACATCTTCCTGGGCCGGTATCCGATGAAAAAGGTCCTGGGCTTTATTCCCTTTGTGGATCACCGGAAGATGTATGAGGACACGGCGGCGCTGCTCAAGCGCGTCCGGATGAACTTCGATCCCCGGCAGAAGGTGGGCGAGCTGAGCGTCAGCCAGATGCAGAGCGTGGAGATTGCTAAGGCGGTTTCCGCCAACTGTCGGGTGCTGATTCTGGATGAGCCCACATCCTCGCTGACAGCCAACGAAGTGGAGGCGCTTTTCCGGATCATTGAGGATCTGAAGGCTGAAAATGTCGCCGTGGTTTACATCTCCC
Source organism: uncultured Eubacteriales bacterium (assembly GCA_900316415.1). Taxonomy (GTDB): domain Bacteria; phylum Bacillota; class Clostridia; order Christensenellales; family Aristaeellaceae; genus Aristaeella. The sequence continues at coordinate 37,054 of ONCV01000002.1, read as the reverse complement.
ACAAAATGGATGAGATCCTGCGCATTTCGGATGATGTGACCATCATGCGGGACGGAAAGTATATTGGCACCTGGGAAGCCCGGGAGCTGACGACGGACAAGATCATCACCCAGATGGTGGGCCGGGAGCTGACCAATCTGTATCCCCGGAAGGAAAATCAGCCCGGCGAGGTGGTCTTCGAGGTCCGCGATTTCACGTCCATTAACCCGAAATCCTTCCGGAATGTCAGCTTCCAGCTGCGCAGGGGAGAGATTCTGGGCGTGGGCGGCCTGGTCGGCGCGCAGCGCACGGAGCTGATGGAGGGGTTGTTCGGAATTCGCTCCCACACGAAGGGACAGATCTTTTACAAGGGAAAGGAACTGAAGGTGGATCGGCCCAAGGCCGCCATCGATCAGGGAATCGCCATGCTGACGGAGGATCGCCGCGGCAGCGGGATCATGGGCGTGCTGAGCGTAGCGGACAACATTTCCATCGCCTCGCTGAACAAATATCTGGATCACGGATATCTGATCAACGGAAAAAAAGTGGAGCAGCTGGTCCAGGAAAACGTCCGGAAGATGAACATCAAGACTCCCTCTTCCCGGACGCAGATCAAATCCCTGAGCGGCGGAAACCAGCAAAAGGTTCTGGTAGGACGCTGGCTCGCCAACAATCCGGATGTGCTGATCCTGGATGAGCCGACCCGGGGCATCGACGTTGGCGCGAAGTATGAAATCTATTGCATCATTGCGGATCTGGCGAAGGAAGGAAAGAGCATCATCATGATCAGCAGCGAGATGAGCGAGCTGATCGGCATGAGCGACCGGATCATGGTGATGTGCGACGGCAGGGTGACGGGATTCGTGGAGGGACAGGAAGCCACACAGGAAAAAATCATGGCGTACGCGACGCAGTTTGAATAAGACGAGGAGGATCGAGAATTATGGAAACCAAGAAACAGGCCGGCTTCGCGCAGCGGGCGCGCAAGGTCGTTACCGGGAACCCCATCGTTTTTCTGCTGCTGATCGCGGCGATCGTGGTTGGCTGCCTGAAGGATAACTTCTTCTCCTGGGCCAACTTCTCCAACCTGGTGAGCAACACCGCCATCCGTTTCCTGATCGCTCTGGGCGTTTCGGGCTGCCTGATCACGAAGGGAACGGATCTTTCCGCCGGACGCCAGGTGGGCTTTGCGGCGGTTGTGGCGGGCATCATGTGCCAGCGCGGCGATTATAACGGCCGGCTGTGGAAATTCTTGCCGGAAATGAGCATCGGACTGGTTTTCCTGGTTGTGGTGGTCATCGGTCTGATCTGGGGCCTGATCAACGGCCTCATTGTGACGAAGCTGCATGTGCCCCCCTTTATCGCCACCCTGGGCACCCAGACAATCATCTACGGCATCAGCCTGGTGATCTCTGACGCGCAGCCCATCGGCGGCTTTCAGAGGATCTACACGACGCTGATCAATGGCCGGATCGGCGATGTGCGCGGATTCCATCTGCCCTATCTGCTGTTCGTGGCGGCGGTGTTCGGGCTGGTCTTCTGGGTGATTTACAACAAGATGCGCTTCGGAAAGTACATGTATGCCATCGGCGGAAACGATATCGCGGCGGAGGTTTCCGGTGTGAACACCACCAGCACCCTGATCCGTATCTATGCCACCGCGGGAATCATGTACGCCGTGGCGGGGTATCTCCTGGCGGCCAAGTCCGGCGGCGCTTCCGCTTCCATGGGACAGGGCTATGAGCTGGAAGCCATCGCCGGCTGCACCATCGGCGGCGTATCCACCACGGGCGGTATCGGAACGGTGCCGGGCATCCTGGTGGGCGTGCTGGTGTTTGAGCTGCTGAAGATCATCCTGCAGTTCCTGGGCGTGAACCCCTATTACAATTACGTGGTGCAGGGACTGGTGATCGTGCTGGCGGTCTCTCTGGATATCCGCAAGTACATCGCGAAGAAATAAGCCATGAGCAAGGAAGAAGAACTGCTGGAAAGGGAAAAGCGGCTGGCGGAACGCGAGAAGGAAATCGAGACGCGGGAAAAGAAGCTGGACGCCTTTTCCGCCGCTGTCCAGGATCGGAAGGAAGCATGGTATGATCACGTCCGGCTGAGCGAAAAACAGCTGACGGTGATTATCCGGATTGTGTACGCGCTGCTGGGCATCGTGGCGGTGCTGATCATCCTGGAGGCTACCGGTATCTTTAAGCTCTGATGATTTTTGTCCTATCCCATCCCGGAGATTTCGGGGTGGGTTTTTTCGCGGGAGGGAAGCAGAAAGATGAAATACGGAACCATCGGGGGAATTCCGACGCCCGTATCCCGGATTTTCCTGGGAACGGCGTCCGCGCCCTTTGTCAGTGGAGGGGACGGATCGGAACTGCTGGAGGCGGCGCTGGCGGAGGGAATCAACGCGCTGGACACGGCCCGGGTGTACGGCCGGTCGGAAAACAGCCTGGGACGCTGGCTGGAGAAGGGGGAAAACCGGAAGCGGGTGGTGCTGCTGACCAAGTGCGGCCATCCCGCGGAGGACGGCACCCGGCGGGTCAGTGCCCGGGAGATGCGCCGGGATCTGGAAACCTCCCTGGAGGCCCTCCGGACGGACTGGGCGGACATCTGGCTGCTGCACCGGGACGATCCGGAGACCCCCGTGGGCGAGATCATGGAAGCCTTTCAGGAGGCCTGGGAGCAGGGAAGAATCCGGGCCTTCGGGGGCTCCAACTGGACCGCGGCGCGGATCCGGGAAGCCAACGCGTACGCCGCCGCCCACGGGCTTCGGCCCATGACGGTCACCAGCCCCCAGTTCGGCCTCGCCGCCCAGGTGGAGGATCCCTGGGGCGGAAACTGCGTCTCCGTCTCCGGGCCGGCCGGCGCGGCGGACCGGGAATGGTACCGGGAGAACGGGACCGCCGTGGTCGCCTATTCCAGCCTGGGGCGGGGCCAGATGAGCGGAAGGGTGCGGAGCGATGATCCCGCCAGCGCGGAGCGCCTGCTGGATTCCTTCGCGAAAAAGGGGTTCCTGTATCCGGAAAACCTGGAGCGGCTCCGCCGGTGCGAGCTCCTGGCCGCGCGGAAGGGGGTTCCGGTGGCCCGGATCGCCCTGAGCTGGATCTTTCATCAGGAGCTGAACGCCTTCGCCGTGGTCAGCACCTCCCGGACGGAAGGCCTGCGGGAGAACGCGCTGGCCGCGGAGCTGCCCCTGACAGGGGAGGAGGCGGCCTGGCTGGACCTGGGGCAGGAAGAAGCCTGAGAGGGGAATCGCAGTTTTTGCGGTGGAATGCTCGTTTCTTGTAATAAGCATTCTCGTTTTTTGCAATAAGTATTGACAAAACGGGAGCAAAGTCTTACAATTCGTCTATCAAATGCGGCGGGTGAGCCGCCGTAAATATGAAAAAGGAGTGTATCCCCATGAAAAAGATCGTTGCTCTGTTGCTGTCTCTTGTCATGATGCTGGCCTGCGTCAGCGCGCTGGCTGACGGCCAGAAGGTGGGCGTGTCCATGCCCACCAAGGATCTGCAGCGCTGGAATCAGGACGGCGAGAACATGCAGAAACTGCTGGAAGCCGCCGGCTATGAAGTGGATCTGCAGTTCGCCTCCAACGATGTTCAGCAGCAGCTGAACCAGGTGACCAACATGATCAACAGCGGCGCGAACGTCGTTGTGATCGCCTATGACCGCCTGCTGATGGAATCCGACGCCGTTTCCTACTATGCCACCTTCGACAACTACAAGGTCGGCACCGTGCAGGGCACCTACATCAAGGAAGCCCTGGACCTGGACAACGCGGAAGGCCCCTTCAACATGGAAATCACCGCGGGCGATCCCGGTGACAACAACGCCAACTACTTCTACAGCGGCGCCATGGACGTGCTGAATCCCTACATCGAGGCGGGCAAGCTGGTTGTGAAGTCCGGCCAGACCGCGTTCTCCGATGTGGCCACCCCCACCTGGAAGACCGAAGTGGCCCAGACCCGTGCGGAAGGCATCGTCTCTTCCTACTACGCGGATGGCTCCAACATCGATGTGTGGCTGTGCTCCAACGACTCCACCGCCCTGGGCGTGGAGAACGCTCTGGAAGCCAGCTATGACGGCGAGTGGCCCATCATCACCGGTCAGGACTGCGACATCTCCAACGTGAAGAACATGATCGCCGGCAAGCAGAGCATGTCCGTGTTCAAGGACACCCGGACCCTGGCCGAGCAGGTCGTGAAGATGGTCGGCCAGATTCTGGCGGGCGAGACCGTTGACGTCAACGACACCGAGACCTACAACAACGGCAAGATCACCGTTCCGTCCTTCCTGTGCGAGCCCGTGTTCGCGGACGTGAACAACTACGAAGCGCTGCTGGTCGATTCCGGCTACTACACCGCGGATCAGCTGAAGTAATTCCAAATCTGAACCCGGAAGAGGTGCAGGCGGGGCTACCCCGCCTGCACCGTTTCAAGTTGAAGGAAATGAGTTCATTCTTCAGGCGGGAAACAGGTTTCTGTCCGCGCCTGAGTGAAAGCGGAGGATGACCATGGCCAAGATTCTGCTCGAAATGAAGAATATCACGAAGACCTTTCCGGGCGTAAAGGCGCTGGACAACGTCAATCTCCAGGTGGAGGAAGGCGAGATTCATGCCCTCGTGGGAGAGAACGGCGCCGGAAAATCCACGCTGATGAACGTGCTGAGCGGGATTTACCCCTACGGAACCTACGAGGGGGATATCATCTACGACGGAAAGGTCTGCCGATTCTCCAACATCAAGGACTCCGAAAAGCTGGGAATCGTCATCATCCATCAGGAACTGGCGCTGGTTCCCGAGATGACGATCGGCGAAAACATGTATCTGGGCAACGAATGCGGGCACAAGTTCGCGATCAACTGGAACAAGACCTATTCCGAGGCGGACAAGTATCTGAAGATGGTGGGCCTGGCGGAGAGCTCCAAGGTCCAGGTAAAAACCATCGGAACGGGCAAGCAGCAGCTGGTGGAAATCGCCAAGGCCCTGGCCAAGAAGGCAAAGCTGCTGATTCTGGATGAGCCGACCTCATCCCTGAACGAGGAAGATTCCCGCGCACTGCTGGATCTGATGCTCAGCTTCAAGAAACAGGGGATGACCATGATCATCATCACCCACAAGCTGAACGAGGTATCCTACGTGGCGGACAAGATTACCGTCATCCGCGACGGCAGCACCATCGAGACGATCGACAATCACGGAACCGAGCCGGTCAGTGAGGAACGGATCATCAAGGGCATGGTGGGCCGCGAGATGACCAACCGTTTCCCGAAGCGCGAGGGCGTTGCCATCGGGGGGACGGAAATGGAGATCAGCCACTGGACGGTGCACCATCCCCTCTATCCGGAGCGGAAGGTGGTGGACGATGTTTCCATGTACGTCCGGAAGGGCGAGGTCGTCGGGATTTACGGCCTGATGGGCGCCGGCCGGACGGAGCTGGCCATGAGCATCTTCGGGCAGAGCTACGGCGTGAATTTCTCCGGCGAGCTGAAGCTGAACGGGAAGCCGGTGAAAATGAAGCGGAGCGAGGCCGACGCCATCCGGCACAAAATCGCCTACGTCACGGAGGACCGGAAGGGAAACGGTCTGGTGCTGTCCCAGTCCATCAAGGTGAATACCTCCCTGGCCAACCTCGGCGCGATCTCCTCCCATTCCGTGATTGACGGGGACCGGGAGTACGCGGTGGCGGAGGAATACCGGGACAAGCTGAAGATCAAGACGCCCTCCGTGGAGCAGCTGGTGGGCAACCTGTCCGGCGGAAACCAGCAGAAGGTGCTGCTGGCCAAATGGATGTTCGCCGAGCCGGACGTGCTGCTGCTGGACGAACCCACCCGCGGCATCGACGTCGGCGCGAAATATGAAATCTACTGCATCATCAATGATCTGGCCGCCGCCGGCAAGTGCGTGGTGCTGATCTCCTCGGAGCTGCCCGAGGTGCTGGGCATGAGCGACCGCATCTACATCATGAACGAGGGGAAGATGGTGGGCGAGATGAAGGCCTCGGAGGCCACGCAGGAGAACATTATGGCGCTGATCCTCAGATCAGGAAGGGGGGCGTAACCATGAGCGAACAGGTAAAGGCATCCGGGTCCCGGAAGCAGAGCTTTTCGGAGTTCATGGAGAAGCACAGGGCAGGCGACTTTTTCCAGAAGTATACGATGACCATCGCGCTGGTGCTGGTGACCATCGTGTTTGCCACCTGGAAGGGCAAGGAAGGCCTGATTCTGCTTCCCGCCAACATTACCGGGCTGATCGCTGAAAACGGCTACGTGTTCGTGCTGGCGACCGGCATGCTGCTGTGCATCCTGACGGGCGGCAACATCGACCTTTCCGTCGGCTCGGTGGTCTGCTTCACCGCCGCCGTGGGCTGCACGATGATGGCCGGCGGAGCCAACATGTGGGTGACGGCGCTGGTCATGCTGCTGATCGGGCTGGCCATCGGCGCCTTCCAGGGATTCTGGATCGCCAAGGTCCGGGTGCCGGCGTTCATCGCCACCCTGGCCGGCATGTACGCCTTCCGCGGGTTTACGAACGTGCTGCTGAACGGCCTGCGCGTGGATATCACCAACGAGGGCTTCCTGCAGGTTTTCGGAAACGGAAAGACCAGCTTTATTCCCGACGTGATGCGGGATCTGTTCCCCGGGCTGAACGAGACCTTCACGAAGGACAACGCCTTCCTGACCGGCCTGATCGGGGAGAACTTCGTGACCAAGTTCAACGTGACCTGCATGTGCATCGGCATCCTGGCCGCGATCGTTTTCGTGGCGCTCCGGGTCCATAAGATCCTTTCCCAGAAAAAGCTGGGAATCAGCCAGTCCATTCCCGGACAGCTGGTTTCCATGGTGCTGATCACGGTGCTGGTCCTGTGGATCTGCTTCAAGTTCAGCTGCTACCGGGGCTTCCCCATGGTGCTGATCTGGATCGGGCTGGTGCTGGGCATCTATGCCTACATCACCACGAAGACCGCCATCGGCCGCCATCTGTACGCGGTGGGCGGCAATGAGAAGGCCACGGCGCTCTCCGGCGTCAAGACCCGGAACGTGTACTGGTTCGCCTATGCCAACATCGGCCTGCTGGCCGGCCTGGCCGGCATCCTGACCGCGGCCCGGGCCAAGGGCATCGACCCGGTGTACGGCGAGGGATATGAGATGGACGCCATCGCCTCCTGCTTCATCGGCGGCGCCTCCGCCTACGGTGGAACCGGAAAGGTTTCCGGCATGATCATCGGCGCGGTGCTGATGGGCGTGATCAACAAGGGAATGGTCATCGTGGGCGTGGACGCCAACTTCCAGAAGGTGGTCAAGGGCATCGTGCTTCTGGTGGCGGTCATGTTCGACGTGCTGTCCAAGCGGCAGAAGCGGTAAGGAGGGGAGGACGGAATAATGGAAAAGAAATCGCTTTTCGCGGTTCTGAAAAAGAACGCGATGCTTATTGTCCTGGTTTTCGTTTACCTGTTTTTCCTGATTCTGACCCAGGGCGGCATCTTCAGCCCCTCCAGCTTTACGGAGCTGATCAACCAGAACGCCTACGTGTACATCCTCGGCGCGGGCATGCTGATGTGCATGCTGACGGGCGGCAACATCGACCTGAGCTGCGGCGCCTTCGTGTGCCTGCTGGGCGCGCTGGGCGGCGTGTTCATGATCGTTCAGGGCATGAGCACGGGGGTTTCCCTCCTGCTCCTGCTTCTGATCGGCGTGGCGTACGGCGTGGGGCTGGGCTATCTGATTGCGTATGTGCATATTCCCCCGTGGATTGCCACCCTGGCCGGCTACCTGGCCTTCCGCGGGCTGGGCACCTCGATCCTGTCCGCCAATTCGGCGACGGGTTCCCTGGCTCCCTTCCCGACGGATTTCCAGAGCATCTTCTACGGCCGCATCTTCCCGACGGACAAGGGCGTGTTCAACTGGCCCTGCTTCCTCTTCGGCCTGCTGTCCGCCGCCGCCGTGGTGCTGGTGATCTTCCGGACCCGGCAGAGCCGGCTGGCCAAGGGCTATGAGGCCGACTCGGTGAGGAGCGCCGCGCTGAAGAGCGGGCTGGGCGCCGCGGTCATCCTGCTGGTGACGACCCGGCTGGCCATGGACGGAGGCATTCCGACCACGCTGCTGTGGGTGGCGGGAATCGTCCTGGTGTACAGCTTCATCACGAGCAAGACCGTCATCGGCCGCCACTTCTACGTGGTGGGCGGCAACATGGAGGCGGCCCGCCTGTCCGGCGTCAACACCCGGCGCATCATGTTCCTGGCGTATCTGAACATGGCCGTGCTGACGGCGATCGCCACCATGACAGTCGTGGCCCGGAGCCAGTCCGCCTACGCGGATGTGGGCAAGAACTTCGAGATGGACGCCATCTCCGCCTGCGTGGTGGGCGGCGTCTCCGCCAGCGGCGGCGCCGGAACGGTGCTGGGCATGGTGATCGGCGCGACGCTGATCGGCGTTATCAACCTGGGCATGAGCCTGATCAGCCTGGATGCCAACTACCAGCGGGTCATCAAGGGCATGGTGCTGCTGGCCGCGGTGGTGTTCGACATCCTGAGCCAGAAGAAACAGAAATAAGGCGATCCCGGATCCGGGATCCAATTTCCCCCCGTGGCCTCGGTCACGGGGGTTTTCAGAAAAGGGGAAAAAGGATGAACAGTGGAAAAGGGCGCTCCAGCCTGATCGGCATCGTGGGCGGATACCTGGTTTACCTGGCCTGGCAGCTGTATCAGGGGCGGAACAACCCGGATACGTCCATGAGCCCCGCGGTCATGATCCTCTTTATCGCGCTGTTCGCCCTGGCCGGGGCCGGCCTCTTCGCCTATGCCTGCATCCTGTGGAAGCGGGCGGAAAAGGAGGAGCAGGAGGAAAGGAAGCGCGGGCAGGACGAAAACGCGATGAAGTGACCCGCTGCGAATTCCTCTGAAAAAGGGTTTGTCAGCCGGGGAAAGATGTGCTATACTTGCATGGATCGGAACAATATTATGGGAAAGGCTTTTTCGTGCCTATGGAAGCAATCTTGGGTCTCAGAGGACGAGCCGGAGGTGAAAGCATGAAACGATGGAACGGGTGGAAGGCGCTGCTCGTGCAGGGCGCTTTGCTTGCGCTCCTGATTGTGCTGTCCACCCTCTGCTTCGCCGAGGTGCTGATGCCGGAAACGGGCAAGAAGACCAAGAAGGACGGAGCCCTGACGGTGGACTATTCCCACATGGATCAGGGATACGTGATGGTCAAAAGCGCCAAGGGGAAGAAGAAGCTGAAGGTTCGGATGAAGATGGGGGATACGACCCTGACGTACGATCTGAACAACAACGGGGAATACGAGGTGTTCCCGCTGCAGTACGGCAATGGGAAATACACCTTCAGCCTCTACAAGAACGTCAGCGGCAAGAAGTATTCCGAGGAAGGGAAGGTCACCGTCAAGGCGGAAATGCCGGACGAGCTCAGCGCCTTCCTGTATCCCAACCAGTACGTGGATTACAACGAAAAGACCGCCGCGGTGGTGGAGGCGGCGAAGATCTGCGACGGGATGACGGATCAGAACAAAATCTACAAAACCGTCTGCGACTACATGAAAAGCCATTTCGCCTACGACTATATCAAGTCCGTCAGCGTCAAGGCCGGCCAGCTGCCGCAGATCGACGATGCCTGGAACAAGCACATGGGCATCTGTCAGGACCTGAGCGCGATTATGGTGGCCATGCTGCGGAGCCAGGGGGTTCCGGCCCGGCTGATGATCGGGACGCTGAACGCCAGCACGTACCACGCCTGGGTCACCGCGGTGGTCAACGGGGCGGAGGAATTTTTCGACCCGACCGCCGCGCTGAACGCGGTCAGCAACGGAACCTACACGGTGGAGCGGTATTACTGAGCGCCGGCACGAACGGGGCTTTGCGGACGGATGGAATACAACAGGGAGGATCAGAAGAATGGCCAAGGAAAAGAATCAGAACAGCGCCGTGCTTACCTCGGAGGAGCTGAGCGTATTCTGTGATCAGATCGCGCTGATGCTGGAATCCGGCATGACGCTGAAGGACGGCATCGATATGCTGGCGGAGGACGAGCAGAAGCAGAATGCCCGGGTCCGGCCCTATGCCCTGATGCGGGACACCATTGAGGAAACCGGCTCCCTCTACATCGCCATGAAGGAGCGGGAGGAGGAATGGCCGCATTACATGGTGGAGATGGTCGGCATCGGCGAGGAGACCGGCCGGCTGGAGGACATCATGCGGAACCTGTCCGCCTACTATCTGCGGGAGGGCAAGATCCGGGACGCGGCTTCCAGCGCCGTGACCTATCCCCTGGTGCTGGGCATCATGATGGTGGTCATCATCGCGGTGCTGCTGTGGCGGGTGATGCCCGTGTTCCGGCGGGTGCTGGGCTCCCTGGGCGTGGATCCCAACGGATCCTCCGTCCGGCTGATGAACGTCGGCACCATCGCCGGCTGGGTGGTGCTGGGCCTGATCGCCGTGGTGATCATCGCGGTGGTGGCGGTGGCCCTGCTGCTGAAAACGAAGAAGCGGGACAGCGTGATGCGGTTCCTGCGGAACCTGCTGCCCCCGGTGCGGCGGATCACCCATAAGCTGTCCTCCTCCCGGATCGCCGGCATGCTGGGCATGATGCTCAGCGGCGGCTTCCCGATCGAGAACGCCCTGGACATGGCGGCCAACGCGCTGGACGATGAGCAGTCCATCAGCCGGGTGAAGGAAATCCAGACGAAGATGGGCGAAGGGGAGCCCTTCGCGGACGCCATTGCCTCCACCGGGCTGTTTACGGATTTCTACAACCGGATCCTGAAGATCGGATCCGCCTCCGGGCATGAGCCCCAGGTGATGACCAAGATTGCCGAAGCCTACGAGGAGCAGGTGGAGGATGATCTGGCCCGCCTGATCTCCCTGATCGAACCCGTGCTGGTGGCGCTGCTGAGCATCGTGATCGGCGCGATTCTGCTGAGCATGATGCTGCCCATGGCCGGCGTCATGAGCAGCCTGTAAAACCGGAAGGAAAGGAGCGAGAAAATGCGCTTTGGAAAAAAGGACATCGCAGCGGCTGCCATTTTTGTCGCTCTGATTGCCGGCTTTGTGCTGCTGATCAATTCGCTGACGGCCACCTCCGGGGAGCAGGAGACGCAGCTGGTTTACGACGCGGTGAAGAACGCGACGCTGACCTGCTACGCGGTGGAGGGGACCTACCCCGAAAGCCTGGACTATCTCCGGGAGCATTACAAGCTGGCGTACAATTCGGAGCGTTTCGTTGTGGAATATGACGCGTTCGCTTCCAACCTGATGCCGACCATTACGGTCCGGGAGAGGGGGGCGAAGGATCTGTGAGCGAGAAAAGAAAAAAGCAGCCCCCGATGCGGATTCAGAATGTCTTCATCTTCCTGCTGCTGGCGATTTTCGCGATTTCCGCGATTTTCCTGACCGCGCTGAGCGCCCAGGTCTATCGGGATACGGTGGATACCTCCAACCGGAACAATGAGGCCCGGGTGGTTTCCGCCATCGTGCGCGGCGCGGCCCAGGGGGAGGACGCGGGCATCGCGTCCATCCGCGAGGAGCGGGGGCTGAAGGTGCTGACCTTCACCAATGATTACGACGGGGAAATCTATCTTCACCGCCTGTACTGCGAGGACGGGTACCTGCGGGAAAGCCTGACCTCCGAGGACCGGGACTTCGACGAAGAGACGGGGGAACCCCTGATCGCGCTTTCCGCCTTTGAGCCGGAGCTGAGCGGAAACCTGCTGACGGTGAAGGCGACGCTGCCCGACGGCAGGGAGGAAATGATCTATGCATATCTGCGGGCAGGAGGTGCGGCGGAATGAAAAAGCACGGAACCGCGAATATCCTGCTGATTGAGCTGGTGCTGGTCATCCTGTTCTTCATGCTGTGCGTATCCACCCTGGTGGAGATGTTCGGACTGGCCCGGGTGAAGAGCGCCCACGCGAAGGCGGGCAGCCAGGCGATGCTGATCGTGGAAAATCTGGAGGAGCGGCTGGCCGGAACGGCGGATGCCGGCGCGGAGCTGGAAAAGGACGGCTTTGTGCTGGAGGACGGCGTATGGACGCTGCGGCAGGAAAACTATACCCTGACGGCGGTGGAATCCGAGGAAAAGACCGGAGCCGGCGCGCTGCGCACGGTGCGGTTCTCCGCCGAGCAGAAGACCGGCACGCCCCTCTTTGAGCTGTCGGTGGTCAACTACCTTCCCGGGGAGGTGAGCCCGTGAAACATCAAAAGATTGCCGTCGGACCCGGTGCGTCCTCGCTGATCCTGATCGCGGTGGTGCTGGCGCTGAGCGTGCTGACGGTGCTGACGATGATCTCTGCCCGCAGCGACGAGGCCATGGCGGTCCGCAGCGCGGAAACCCGGCAGGAGGTCTACGGCCTGTTCGCCTCCGCGGAGCGCTCCCTGGCGAAGCTGGATGAGGCGCTGGTATCCTGCCTGGCGGAGCAGCCGGAGGATCCGGACGCCTACCTGGCCGCGGTGAAGGAAAAGCTGCCGGAAGGCATGCGGATGAAGGAGGATCAGGTTTCCTGGACCGAAAAGGCGGGAGACCGCTCCCTGGAATGCGCGGTTCGGATTGCGGCGCCCGGCGCCGGGAGCCGCATGACCTGGACGGAGCACCGCCTCGCCGCCGGAGACATCTGGGAAGAGGATGACTTCGGGGACTTTGACGAGGATTGGAGCGAACCGGAGGAAGAACCGGAAGCGGAGGAGCCGGAAACGGCGGACGAAGAGGCTTCCGGGGATGAGAACGCTTTGGAGGACGATTCAGAGTGAAGACGCTGGATGAACTGTTGCGGGACGCGATGCAGATGGAGGGCTCCGACGTCTTCATCATTCCCTTTTCCCCGGTTTCCACCAAGGTGAACGGCAAAATGGTGGCCATCACGGAAGAGAAGGTGACCCTGCCGGAGATCCAGGTTCTGATTGACCGCGCCTATGAGCTGGCCAACCGGAACAAGCGCAATCTGGATCAGGACGGGGACGACGATTTCTCCTTCGCGATCCGGGACGTGAGCCGCTTCCGCTGCAACATCTATCGCCAGAGAGGCACGCTGGCCGCCGTGTTCCGGGTGGTGGCCTTCGGACTGCCGGATCCGCAGAAGCGGCACATTCCGGATCTGGTGATGAAGCTGGCGGACCTGCGCAGCGGCATGGTACTGGTGACGGGCCCCGCGGGAACCGGAAAGAGCACTACCCTGGCCTGTATTCTGGACCGGATCAATCAGACCCGCAGCGGGCATATCATTACCATCGAGGACCCCATCGAATATCTGCATCCGCACAAGCAGTGCCTGGTGAGCCAGCGCGAGGTGCCGGAGGATGCCAGCACCTTTGCCCGGGCCGTCCGGGCCGCCCTGCGCGAGGCGCCGGACGTGATCATACTGGGCGAGATGCGGGACATCGAGACGATTTCCACGGCCATCACCGCGGCGGAGACGGGGCATCTGCTCTTCTCCACGCTGCATACGCTGGGCGCAGCCAAAACCATCGACCGGGTGATCGACGCGTTCCCCGCGGAGCAGCAGAACCAGGTGCGGACGCAGCTGAGCATGGTGCTGAAGGCGGTGGTGTCCCAGCGCCTGCTGCTGGGCACGGACGGAACCCTGTATCCCGTGTTCGAGGTCATGACGGTGAATCCCGCCATCCAGAACCTGATCCGGGAGGGCAAGACCCACCAGATCGACAACGCGATTACCGGCGCGGGCAGCGAGATGCTCTCCATGGACAGCGAGCTGGCCCGGCTGGCGCGGGAGAACAAGATCACCAAGGAGATGGCCCGGGCCTACGCCCTCCATCCCGAAACCATGGAACGGCAGATGCGCTTCGGCGCGATGGGCAGATAAGCCCGTTTCCGGAGCCGATATTCTCCCCTTCCCCCGCTGCGGAGAAGGGGAATCATTTTGGAGGAGGAGAAAGGCATGCAGTACGGTTATTTTGACGAGAAGGCCCGGGAGTACGTGATCACGAACCCGGATACCCCCGCTCCGTGGGCGAACTATCTGGGCTCCCCGGAATACGGCGCCATCATTACGGTGAACGCCGGGGGATACAGCTTTGTCCGCAGCGGCGCGGCCGGGCGGATTCTGCGGTACACCTTCAACCAGTTCGACGAGCCGGGGCGGTACCTGTACCTGCGGGATGAGGAAAGCGGGGAGTTCTGGTCTGCCAGCTGGAAGCCGGTGAAGAAGCCGCTGGAAAGCTATCACACGGAATGCCGGCACGGCACGGCCTATACCGAATTCATCAGCGAATACGACGGCATCCGCAGCCGGGCGCTGTATTACGTGCCGCTGGGTGCGACCCACGAGGTCTGGAGCCTGGAGGTGGAGAACCTTTCCGGACGGGACCGGAAGATCAGCGTGTTCGCGTACGCGGAATTCACCACGGAGAGCTTCTATACCCAGGATCTGGTGAACATGCAGTACACCCAGTTCATCACCCGCACGGAATTCCATCAGGATTTCATCCTGGAGCGGATCAATGAATACTGCCACCGGAACCCGGACGGCAGCAACGGCAGCGAGCGCTTCCTCGGCGCGGCCGGAGCGCCGGTCGTGTCCTGGACCGGGCGGCGGGAGCAATTCCTGGGCCGGAACCGGTTCGACGCGCCGAAGGCCGTGGTGGACGGGGCGTGCGACAACAGCCTGAACTACAACGGCAACCCCTGCGGCGCGCTGCAGGTCCGCCTGGCCCTCGGGGCCGGGGAAAAGAAGCAGGCGGCCTTCCTGCTGGGCCAGAAGACGGAATTTGAGGCCCGGGAGCTGCTGGACCGGTATCAGGATCCCGCGAAGACCGTGGCGGCGGAGAAGGAGGCCCTGATCCGCTACTGGCACGGCGAGCTCGGAAACCTGAAGGTTCAGACGCCGGACGATCGCTTCAACGTGATGGTGAACACCTGGAACGCGTTCCAGTGCTTCATCACCTTTGTGTGGAGCCGGGCGGCCAGCCTGATCTACTGCGGGGAGCGGAACGGATACGGATACCGGGACACCGTGCAGGACATCCAGGGCATCATGCACCTGGATCCGGAGCTGGCCCGGAAGCAGCTGACCTTCATGCTCAGCGCCCAGGTGCATCACGGCGCCGGGCTGCCCCTGGTCAAGTATACCCACAACCCGGGGCACGAGGACACGCCGGAGCAGGAGAGCTACGTGAAGGAAACCGGGCATCCCCATTACCGGGCGGACGACGCGCTGTGGCTTTTCCCCACGGTGTACAAGTACATCGCCGAAACCGGCAACCTGGCCTATCTGGACGAGGAGATTCCCTTCGCGGATCATGACACCGGCACGGTGCGGGAGCACCTGAAGCGGGCCATCGATTTCAGCATGAACCATCTGGGACCGCACGGAATGCCGGCGGGCCTGCACGCGGACTGGAACGACTGCCTGCGGCTGGGGGCCACCGGCGAGAGCACCTTCGTGGCCTTCCAGCTGTACTACGCGCTGCGCATCATGCAGACCTTCTGCGCGCAGGAGCCGGACTACGTGGCCTGGCTGAAGGCCCAGGCGGAAAAGCTGCTGGGGATCATCAACGAAACCTGCTTCGAGGACGACCGCTTCATCCGCGGCTACACGGAGGCGGGCCAGATCATCGGAAGCAAAAAGGATCACGAGGCGTCCATGTGGCTGAATCCCCAGAGCTGGGCGGTGATCTCCGGCGGAGCCACCCCGCAGCAGGCGGAGAAGATCATGGAAACCGCCCACGAGAAGCTGAACACCCCCTACGGCCTTGAGGTCATGAGCCCCGCCTACCGGTTCGAGGCCTTTGACGGCGCGGCGATGATCCTGTTCAATCCGGGCACCAAGGAAAACGGCGGCGTGTTCTGCCAGATTCAGGGCTGGGCCATCCTGGCCGAGGCGCTGCTGGGCCACGGCGGCCGGGCGTTTGAATACTTTGCGGAGAGCAGCCCCGCCTCCTTCAACGGGGACGCCGACCGCCGGGTGATCGAGCCCTATGTGCACGGCCAGTTCATCGAGGGCCATGACAGCCCCTTCGCGGGACGGAGCCATGTGCACTGGCTGACGGGTACCGCCAGCACCGTCATGGTGGGCTGCGTGGAGGGCATCCTGGGCCTGCGGCCGACGCCGGAGGGGCTGCTGGTCAGCCCCGCGATTCCCGCGGAATGGGACGGCTTCACCATGGAGAAGGTTTTCCGGGGAAGGAAGCTGAAGATCACGGTGGACAACAGCGCTCACCGGGAGGGAAATCCGCGGAAGTACATCCTGAACGGACAGGAGCGGCCGGTGGCGGTCATTCCCGCGGCGGAGCTGCCGGAGGGCAGCGAGCTGACGGTCATCATGTAAGCATACTTCGGAGGGAGCGCGGCCGGAAAGCCGCGCTCCCTTTGAGTGAAGGAGCCCGGACCGCCCCGGAAGGGGAACGCCGGGAAGAAGCTGGGAGCGTGGAGCAGGGATGGAGCTGAAGGTGATTGCCCGGATCGAAAATGCCTATACCTCGAAGTTCGGGGTGCCCCGGCAGAGCGGCCTGGTGGAGGAGGTGGTCTCCCGCATCGTGTTCGAGCCGGAATACCGGGCGGCGGAGGCGCTGCGGGGGCTGGAGGGTTTTACCCATCTCTGGCTGATCTGGGGATTCCACGAGGCGGCCCGGGAGGAATGGCGCCCCACGGTGCGCCCGCCCCGGCTGGGAGGCAACACCCGCGTGGGGGTCTTCGCCACGCGGTCGCCCTACCGGCCCAATCCGCTGGGCCTCAGCAGCGTCCGGCTGACGGGCATGGAAAGGACCGCGGACCGGGGCACGGTGCTGATGGTGGCGGGGGCGGATCTGATGAACGGCACCCCGATCTATGACATCAAGCCCTACCTGCCCTCCGCGGACTGCCATCCGGAGGCGGCGGGCGGCTTTGCGGAGCAGCGGGAGAAGCGCCGGGTGCGGGTGGAGATCCCGGAGGCCGAGGGCCGGAAGCTGCCGGAAACCGACCGGGAGGCGCTGCGCCGGGTGCTGGCGGAGGACCCGCGGCCGGCCTATCAGGAGGACCCGGAGCGGGTCTACGCCTTTGAATTCGCGGGACGGAGCGTTCGCTTCCGGGTGGCCGAGGGGCTGCTCACCGTGCTGGAAATCGGGAAAGAACCTGTACTTTAAGTGTATTTCACTTGCAAAATGTCCGGAAAACGGGGATACTATGGCGGTAACCAATTCGGGATTCCGATCCCGATGCAATTGTGTAAGGAGGCAATGGAAAATGGATCGTGTATACAATTTCTCCCCGGGCCCTTCCCAGCTGGCGCTGCCTGTGCTCGAAAAGGCGCAGAAGGATCTGCTGTGCTACGGAAGCACAGGGATGTCCGTGATGGAGATGAGCCATCGCAGCAAGATGTATACCGATATTTATGATCAGACCGTGGCGGACCTGAAGGATCTGATGGCCATCCCCGAGGAGTACGAGGTGGTTTTCCTGCAGGGCGGCGCGACGCAGCAGTTCTCCGCCATCCCGCTGAACCTGATGGTGAACCGGAAGGCGGACTACATTGATTCCGGCAACTTCGCCCATCTGGCGGCGGAGGAGGGAAAGCGCTACGGCGAGGTGAACGTGGTCGCCTCCAGCCGGGACGACAATTACACCCATGTGCCCGAGGTGAAGGGCCTGACCTTCACGCCCGACGCGGACTACCTGCATATCACGCAGAACAACACCATTTACGGAACCCGGTACGTGGATCTGCCGGAGAGCAGCGCGCCCCTGGTCTGCGACGCCAGCTCCATGATCCTGTCCGAGGAAATGGACGTCCGCAAATACGGCGTCATCTATGCCGGCGCGCAGAAGAACATCGGCCCCAGCGGGCTGTGCGTGCTGATCGTCCGGAAGGATCTGCTGGGCCGGACGATGGCGATCTGCCCCAAGCTGCTGAACTGGCAGGTCCAGGTCGAAAAGGGCAGCATGTACAACACGCCCAACACCTGGGGCATCTACGTGGCCGGGCTCACCTTCCAGTGGCTGAAGGAGCAGGGCGGCGTGAAGGCAATGGAGAAGATCAACATCGAAAAGGCCGCGATGCTGTATGACTTCCTGGACAACAGCAAGCTGTTCAGGGCGACGGCGGAGCCCAAATACCGCTCCCGCATGAATGTCACCTTCGTGACCGGGGACGCGGACCGGGACGCGGCCTTCGTCAAGGCGGCGGCCGGCGCCGGCCTGGTGAACCTGAAGGGACACCGGACCGTGGGCGGCATGCGGGCCAGCATCTACAACGCGATGCCCGTGGAAGGCGTTCAGAAGCTGGTCGCCTTCATGAAGGAATTTGAGGCAAAGAACGCCTAAAAGGAGAGTCGGACACCATGTACAGGATTCAGACGCTGAACGCGATTTCAGACATTATTCATACCCAGCTGAACGCGGATTACGCCATCAGCAAGGACGAAGCGAATCCGGACGCGATTCTGGTGCGCTCCGCGGCGATGCATGAGATGGAATTCGGGGCGGACCTGAAGGCCATCGGCCGGGCCGGCGCCGGGGTCAACAATATTCCGATCGACCGCTGCTCGAAGGCGGGCATCGTCGTGTTCAACACGCCGGGCGCCAACGCCAACGCGGTGGCGGAGCTGGTTATGGCCGGGCTGCTGATGAGCGGACGGAACATCGCCGGCGGCATCGACTGGGCGAAGACCCTGAAGGGCCAGGGCGCCGAGGTTGGCAAGCTGGTCGAAAAGGGCAAGAGCCAGTTCGTCGGGCCGGAGATGCGGGGAAAGACCCTGGGCGTCATCGGCCTGGGCGCCATCGGCGCCCTGGTGGCCAACGCGGCCAGCCGGGGCCTGGGCATGAACGTGCTGGGCTACGATCCCTTCATTTCCGTGGAAAACGCCTGGAGCCTGAGCACCAGCGTGCATCACGCGGCCTCCGCGGATGAGGTGCTGGCGCAGGCGGACTATGTCACCTTCCATATCCCGCTGAATGACAAGACCCGGGGCTCCATCAACGCGGAGATGATCGCGAAGATGAAGGACGGCGCCGCCATCCTGAACTTCAGCCGCGGCGAGATCGCGGACAGCCAGGCGGTGATCGCCGCGCTGGAAAGCGGAAAGCTGCGCAGCTACGTGACGGATTTCCCCAGCGACGAGATGCTCTGCCGGGACAAGGTGGTCTGCATTCCCCATCTGGGCGCCAGCACGCCGGAGAGCGAGGAGAACTGCGCCCGCATGGCGGCCGCGGAGATCCGGGATTATCTGGAGACCGGCAGCATCCGCAACAGCGTCAACTTCCCCGAGGTTCAGCTGGGACGGCCCGAAGGAATCCGGGTGCTGGTGCTGCATGAGAACATCCCCAACACCATCAGCCCTATTTCCGCCGCGGTGGCCCGGGAAGGCATCAACATTGACAACCTGGTCAACCGGAGCCGGAAGGACATGGCCGTGACCGTCATGGAGCTGCCGACGAAGCCCTCCCAGGCGGCGCTGGACGCCATCGCGAAGATCCCCGGCGTGGTTCGGATCCGCGTGTTCGAATAAGGCGGACCGGACGGGGATTTCCCCGAAAGAAGTTTTCCCCTCCGAAACGGTGGTTTCGGAGGGGTTTTCCTTTGCGCGGAAGGTGGCGGGACGGGCGGGATTATGGTATGATGGGGGCAGCGGTTTCCCGGACGGAGACGCGGATCCGGGACGAAAAGCGGGAGAAGGGGGAGAAGCCGGGGGTGCGGAAGAAATGGTACCGGCTGGATACGGCGGCGCTGATTTTTCCCGCCATCGCGAGGCGCAACTGGAGCAACGTGTTCCGGCTGTCCGCCACGCTGCGGGAAGAGGTGGACGGGGAGGCGCTGCGGCAGGCCGCGGAGGATCTTCGGAAGCGTTTTCCCACGTTTTATGTGACGCTGCGGAGGGGCTTTTTCTGGTACTATCTGGAGGAGATGAAGGAAGGAAGCGGGGTGCGGCTCCGGAAGGAATTCGCCTATCCGCTGACCTTCATGAGCCGGAAGGAGCGGAAGACCGGCTGCCTCCGGGTGATCGCCTGCCGGAACCGGATCGCGGCGGAATTCTTTCACTCCGTCACGGACGGCAGCGGGGGACGGATCTACCTGTGCAACCTGGTGGCCCGCTATCTGGAGATCCGCCACGGCATCGCGATCCCGCCCGGCGGACTGATCCGCGACCTCCGCGCGGCGCCGGAGGCGGAGGAGATGGAGGACAGTTTTCTGAAAAACGCCGCCCCGGCCGGCGCGGCCCGGCGGGAGGAAAGGGCCTTTCATCTGCGGGGAACGCGGAATCCGGAGGGCTTCAAAACGCTGACCACGGGGATCGTGGACAGCGGAAGGCTGGTGGAAATGGCCCACGCGTACGGAGTATCCGTGACGGCGTTCCTCGCCGCGGTGCTGACGGAAAGCCTGATCGCGGTGCAGAATGCCCGCCGGCCCCTCCGGCGGCAGAGGCCCGTAAAGATCACGGTTCCGGTGAACCTGCGGCGCTTCTTTCCGACGGGAACGCTGCGGAACTTCGCCCTGGCCCTGAACGTGGGCGTGGATCCGCGCTTCGGGGACTATTCCCTGGAGGATCTGTGCCGCAGCATGCACCATCAGCTCGGCGCGGGGGCGACCCGGCAGAACATGGCCGGCATGATCGCGGCCAACGTGCTGCCCCAGAGGAACGCCCTGATCCGGCTGACGCCCGTGGGGCTGAAGAACCTGGTGATGGACCGGATCTACGTCCGCACCGGGGAAGCCGCGGGGAGCATCAACCTCTCCAACCTGGGGGAGACGGATCTGCCGGAGGAGATGCGGCCCTGGATCGAACGGATGGAATTCATCATCGGCCCCCAGCGGAGCTATCCGAACAACTGCTCCGTCATCAGCTGCGGCGGAAAGACCTGCATTCAGCTGATCCGGAACATTCGTGAGGCGGAGCTGGAGCGGCGGTTCTTTTCCCGGCTGGTGGAGCTGGGGCTGGAAGTGACGGTGGAAAGCAACGGAAATGCGGGAGAGGACGGATAAATGTACTGTGTAAAATGCGGCGTCCGGCTGGGGGAGGGCACGGAGCGCTGTCCCCTGTGCGGAACGCCGGTATGGAACCCCACGCGGGCGGCGGCGGAGAAGAGCTACCCGGAGGAGCTGCCCCGGCACACGGAGGAATCCACGAAGCCCCTGGCCGCGGCGGCGACGGCGCTGAGCGCGATGGCCGCGCTGATCATTCTCATCATCTGCCTGGAAAAATACGGGGAGATGCGATGGGGCGGATATGTGCTCAGCGGCATCGGGCTGGCCTATGTGCTGTTCGTGCTGCCCGCCTGGTTCCGCCGGCCGCCGCCGGAGGTCTTCGTGCCGGCGGATCACGCGGCCATCGCCCTGTTCCTGCTGTATATGTGCGTGAAGACGGGCGGAAGCTGGTTCCTGCCCTTCGCGTTTCCGGTCACCGGGGGAAGCTGCCTCCTCCTGACCGCCCTGACCTGCCTGCTGAAATATGTCCGGGGCGGAAGGCCGGTGATCCTGGGCGGGTTTTCCCTGCTGCTGGGCGGATTCACCCTGCTGGTGGAATTCCTGGAAACCGTCGCCTTCGGAACGGAAATGTTTCAGTGGAGCCTGTATACCCTGGCCGTCTTCGGGATCCTGGGGATCTTTCTGCTCCTGTGCGGCCTGATTCCCGCCCTGCATCATCATCTGAAAAAGAGATTCTTCTACTGAGGACAAGGAAAGGAGAACGGAATGGAATACTATGCGGAATGGCGGCTTCGCGGCGACCGCTACAGCGACGGCTTCGGGAACGGAATCACCCTGTCCTCCGGCGAGTCCGTCCGGGAGATGGAGCTTCTTTCGGAGGAGGAGGGCCTGACCGTTTTCCGGGGAAGAAAGGGGCATCTGCTGAAGGTCCATCATGAAGCGCGGCAGGGCGTCACCTTCTGCCGGACGGTTCTGGAGAACCCGACGGAGGAGACCGCGGTGCTGGAGCTGCTTTCCAGCGTGGCCATCCGCGGGCTGAAGGCGGACCGGATCCACCGGGCGACCTCCTGGTGGAGCGCGGAAGGAAAGCTGCTCTCCCAGGACCTGACGGACCTGAACATGGAACCCTCCTGGTCCAATCACGGATATCGGGTGACCCGGTTCGGCCAGCTGGGCTCCATGCCGGTGCGCGGATGGTTCCCCTTCCTGGTGCTGGAGGACAGCGAGGCCGGGCATTTCGTGGGCCTGCAGCTGTACTGCGCCTCCAGCTGGCAGATCGAGGTCTTCCGGAACCGGCCGGAGATCTCCGTTCAGGCGGGGCTGGCCGACCGGGACTACGGCTCCTGGTGGAAGGAGATTCGGCCGGGCGAATCCTTCGAGTCGCCGTGGGCGGCGGTGGCGGAGGGATCGAGCCTGCAGGAGGTCTGCGACAGGCTGGTGAAGGCCCAGCGGCCCCGGATTGCGCCGGCGGATCAGGACATGCCGGTCATCTTCAATGAGTGGTGCACCACCTGGGGGAATCCCACGCTGGAGAACCTGGAGCGGATCGCCTCCCGGCTGGAGGGCACGGGAGTCCGGTATCTGGTCATCGACGCCGGATGGTACAAGTCGCCGGAATATGACAACTGGTTCAACGCGGCGGGGGACTGGAACCCCAGCCGGGAGCTCTTTCCGGAGGGGAACATCGGCGCGGCGGCGGATCTGATCCGCTCCCACGGGCTGATCCCGGGCATCTGGTTTGAGATGGAGAACGTGGGAAGCGAAGCCCATGCCTATCAGGACACGGACCTGCTCCTGTCCCGGGACGGCTTCCCGGTCAGCGTCGGCGCCCGCCGCTTCCGGGATATGCGCAAAAGGGAGAACCGGGATTTCCTGGACCGGAAGATGATCCGCCTGCTGCGGGAGAACGGCTTCGGCTATCTGAAGGTGGATTACAACGAGTGCATCGGCGTCGGGACGGACGGCGCGGAAAGCCCCGGCGAGGGCCTCCGGCAGGCGGTGTGCGCCTCGCAGGATTATTTCCGCCATATCGCGGAGGAACTTCCGGAGCTGGTGATCGAGAACTGCTCCTCCGGCGGACACCGGCTGGAGCCCTCCATGATGGAGCTGGTTTCCCAGGCCAGCTTCTCGGACGCCCATGAGGCGCTGTCCATTCCCCTGATCGCGGCGAACCTGCACCGGCTGATCCGACCGGAGCAGTCCCAGATCTGGGCGGTGCTCCGGGCGGACGCGGACGAGCACCGGATCAACTTTGTGCTCACCGCCGCGTTCCTGGGCCGCCTCTGCCTCTCCGGGGACGCGGCGGACCTGGCGCCGGAGCGGTGGCAGCAGGCGCTGGAAGCGGTGCGGCTGTACGCGCAGGTCCGGCATATCATCCGGGACGGCTTCACCGATACGATCGAATGCACGGTGCGGGATTATTCCCGGCCGGAGGGATATCAGATCGTCCGGCGGGTTCTCGGCAGCGAGGCGCTGCTGATCGTCCATACCTATGCGGGCGGCGCGAATCCGCCGACGGAGCGGTGGACGGAAGGCTGCCGGGTGGTGAAGCGCTTCGGCTCCCCGCTGGACGGGGAACTGCGCGGCGCGGTTCTCTGGCTGCGCCGGGAAAAGGAAGAGCCGCGGGAAACCTGATCCCCGCGGCCCGAAAGAGCGGCATGAAGCGGGCCGGGGAGAGAATCCCCGGCCCGCTTCATTTCCGGAATACGACCCAGTTGTGGGACCAGGGAACCGGCAGCCCGAAGAGCGTAATGACGCGCTCCTGCGCGTTCCGGAACCAGGAATAGTTCCAGCCGGCGCCCATGTCCATGTACAGGGCGTTGGTGACGCCGAGGCGGTGAAGCTCCGCCATGAAATCCTCGAAATGCAGCATGTTGATGGAATCGATGATGCAGAGGTTTCCGTTCAGCTCCGCCAGGGTTCGGTAGCACCGGGCCCGGGGGCGGCTGATGTTCATGACGGTTTCCCCGTCCCGGATCAGCCCGAACTGCATGAAGCCGCTTCCGCCCGCGGCCGCGGCCTCCCGGATGGCTTCGGAGGGATGGTCGAAGGCGAAGGAATACCGCCCGTCCGCGAAGGCAAAGGCCGCGAAGCTGTCCTTGTTGTACGGGCTTTCGTAGAACGCGCCGCTCACCGCGTGATCGCCGTCCACGTTCTCATGGGTGAAGCCCAGGGCGATGCTGTGCTGGAACGCGGCCCCGCTGCACCAGGTGATGGATTCATCCGCCCCGGAGGGCCGGTGCTGGCAGACCAGGGCGACGTCGGAATACTCCGGGAAGATGACATAGACGGTGTCGGTGCGGTAGACCGTCGTGCCCTCCCCCGGAAGGATCTGTGCCGCCGGCAGGGAGGAGGCATCGATGCTGTCGGGAATCCGGACATGATACTGGGAGATGAGCCCCATGAAGATGAAGGCAAACGCCGGAATCACCAGGAAGGAGGAGGCGTACAGCACCCGGTACACAAGCCGCATCAGCCGGGACTTCAGCTTTTCCGGCCCCCAGAGATAGATGATCAGCGCCGCGCACTGCAGGATCGCCAGCGTCAGATAGGTTGCCTGCAGAAGGCTCAGCCACATCTGGGCGACGTAATAGACGGTATAGGCCAGCAGGGACAGCAGGGCCATCGCCATCAGCCAGATGCCGGTCAGACGTTCGCGGAGGCTCATTTGCCCGTCCTCCTTTCCCGCTTCTGCTGCAGCAGCTCCCGGCGGATCACATTGAAGGAATCAAACTGCGCCTCCACGCTGGCCAGCAGCAGGAGCAGGGCGAAATCCGTCAGGTACTGCACGCCGTTCCGCCACAGCACGGCGGGGGAGAACCCCAGGGTGCTGTTGCACGCGAAGAGCAGCAGATAGACCGCCAGCTTCACGAGCACGGCGATGCGGCCGAGGATCACGTTCTTCGGATTCCCGCGGGAGGAATAGCTGATGAAGAAATGATTGACGGTGATGACCACCGTCATCAGGAAGGCCATGCCCGCGGCGGCCAGATACAGACTGCCCTGCACGCCGGCCACCAGATAGGTGTCAAAGTCCTGCTCGCTCCAGAGGCGGGCCAGCACCAGATGCGCCTCCTGATACATCAGGCAGAACAGCACCCCGCCCGTCAGCCCCTTGGCCACGTCCCATTTATAATAGCGGAACGCCAGATACATGGAAACGGAGGTCACCAGCTTGGCCAGCACCTCGAACACCACGAAGGAATCCTGCGCGGCGACGCTGAAATACAGGGACGCGAGGCCGGCCGCCGCCGCCACGGCGCAGGAAAACGCCATAAAGCGCTCGCTCAGATAGATGGATTCCCGTTTTTTTCCCGATTCTTCCGGCTGAACTGACATGCCAACCCTCCTGTTCCCCCGGATGAATCCGCCCGGGGGGAATAGGGATATTATACCCCGGGAGGAGCGGAAGAATCAACATCCTTCCGGTCCCGACGCGGGCCGGATGCGGTCAGGGATACCGGACCTGCCAGGGGGACAGATCCGGCGTTTCTTCCTCGCACAGCCAGTGCCGGCCGTCGGTGGTCAGGTGAATCAGATCATTGCCGCGATGGGTATAGGCCACGTTCGCGTGCTTGTTGTCCAGGAAATGGGTGGATTCCCAGATCTCGGAGATCCGGGGAGAGTTGGTCACGATGACCAGCTGCGGATCGATGGCGGAATACAGCGCGTCATTCATGTATTTCTTCCCGTGATGGGGATAGCGGAGAATGTCCGCCGCCAGGGACTCCGCCGGCAGGGCTTCGAACAGCTGGGCCTGGCCCCGCAGCTCCATGTCCGCCATGAAGAGCATGTCGCACAGGCCGTAACTGAGCATGAACTGGGCGCTGCGGTCGTTGACGCTTTCCTCCCCGGCTACCTTCAGCCACGCCGTCATCGTCACAAACCCGTCGCCCATGGGAAGCACCGCCTCGTCCCCGAAGGGGGTGACGCGGATGCCGCTGCCCTTGCAGTATTCCATGGCCGCGGTCATATGTTGGGTGGCATCCTCCGGAAAGCAGATCATCAGCTCGGAAACGGGAATCTCCGCGTCGATGGCGTACAGCCCGTTCAGATGATCGTGATGGGGATGGGTATTGATCAGCCGGTCGATCCGGGAGATGTTCAGATATTTCAGCAGGGGAACGGATTCATTCCGCGCGCGCTCGTCGCCGCAGTCCAGCATCCAGACCTGATCCTGATACAGAAGAATCGCCGCGTCCTGATCGCGGATGGAGGGAAACCAGATCTCCAGCAGCTCCGCGCCGGGATCGAAGGCGAAATCCGGCCAGAGCTCCGGATGGTTGATATGATCGATGACGCGGGGCGGCTCCGCGGATTCCTCCCGAGCGACCTGCGCCGCGTGCACCGCGTTCCGGACCACCGTATCCACAAAGCTGTTCACTTCAGAGAGGGGATCGGCCTCCCCGCCCCGGGAGAGGGAGGGAAGCAGGAGAAGACAGAGCAGAAGACCGAGAATGCGCTTTTTCAAGAATCCAGTTCCTTTCTGTGATCCGGGAAAGCTTCCGGCGCTTTTGGGAAAGACCGGGAAAATTTCAGTTTTGGACTGATTTTTGTTGACAACCGCGGCCTCCCATGATAAAATTTATGATTGCATCAGTATCGTTTCGATGCTGAAACGCATTTTTGCGCCTCGCTATTTTACACAGGATCGGTGGAAAAAGCAAGGACAAAAATGGAACGGGAATGCTTCCGGAGGATCCTGACCGCATCGGCCGGAGGAATGACCCAGCATCAGCCGCACACTGGTCGTACAGAAATAAGGGGTGATTTGCTTCATGGTACACGAGGTCCAAATGGGAAAGCTTCGCAAGCGCATGAGTTTCTCGCGCATCAACGAGGTTCTGGAGATGCCGAACCTGATCGAGGTTCAGAAAAACTCCTATCAACGCTTTCTCGACACTGATCTTCGCGAGGTTCTGAGCGACGTATCGCCGATCACGGACTACAACGGAAATCTCGTTCTGGAGTTTGTGGATTATTCCCTGGACGAGCCGAAGAATTCCGTGGCGCGCTGCCGGGAGCGGGACCTGACGTACGCGGCGCCGCTGAAGATCTTTGTCCGTCTGAAGAACCGTGAAACCGGCGAGATCAAGGAATCCGACGTTTTCATGGGTGATTTTCCCCTTATGACCGAACATGGTACCTTCATTATCAACGGCGCGGAGCGGGTCATCGTGAGCCAGCTGGTCCGTTCTCCGGGCGTTTATTTTGACGTGACGCTGGACAAGGCCGGAAAGCCGCTGTATTCCTCCCAGATCATCCCGAACCGGGGCGCCTGGCTGGAATATGAGACGGATTCCAACGACGTGCTCTGGGTGCGGATTGACCGGGCGCGCAAGCTGCCCATCACGGTGATCCTGCGGGCCCTGGGCCTGGGCTCCGACGCGGAGATCCTCGACGCCATGGGCCAGGACGATCGCCTGACCGCGACCATCGAGAAGGGCGACAACGCCAAGTCCCGCGAAGAAGGCCTGATCGAGATCTACAAGCGCCAGAAGCCCGGCGAGCCGGCCTCCCTGGAAAGCGCCACGAACCTGTTCAACTCCCTCTTCTTCGATCCCAAGCGGTATGACCTGATGCGGGTCGGCCGCTACAAATACAATAAGAAGCTGGCCCTGGCCACCCGGATCCACAACCACGTGGCCGCGGAGGACATCCTGAACCCGCAGACCGGGGAAGTGATGGTGAAGAAGGGCGACAGCATCGATCTGGAGACGGCCTGGGAGGTTCAGAACGCGGGCGTCAATACCGTGGATCTGGACTGCGAGGGCGAGATCCGCCGCGTGGTGGGCAACCACTTCGTGGACGCTTCCCGCTATCTGCCCTTCGATCCCGCGGAAGCCGGCATTCTGGAAATGGTGCACTATCCGACGCTGAAGAGCGTCATGGAATCCGTGCCGGAGGATCAGCTGCTGGACGCGGTGAAGGAAAACGCCTCCGCCCTGGTGCCCAAGCACATCATTCCGGATGACATCATCTCCTCCGTCAGCTATCTGCTGGGCCTGCCCTACGGCATCGGCTCCACCGACGATATCGACCATCTGGGCAACCGCCGCCTGCGCAGCGTGGGCGAGCTGCTGCAGAACCAGATCCGCATCGGCCTGAGCCGGCTGGAGCGGGTGGTCCGGGAGCGGATGAGCATCCAGGATTCCACGGACATGAAGCCCGGCGACCTGATCAACATCCGGCCCGTTTCCGCGGCCATCAAGGAGTTCTTCGGATCCTCCCAACTGTCCCAGTTCATGGACCAGCCCAATCCGCTGGCCGAGCTGACCCACAAGCGCCGCCTGAGCGCCCTGGGCCCCGGCGGCCTGAACCGGGACCGCGCCTCCTTCGAGGTCCGCGACGTGCACTACAGCCACTACGCGCGCATCTGCCCCATCGAGACGCCTGAAGGCCCGAACATCGGTCTGATCGGCTCCCTGGCGACCTATGCGCGGATCAATCAGTACGGATTCATCGAGGCGCCCTACCGCCGGGTGGATCAGGAGCACGGCCGGGTGACGGATGAAATCCGCTACATGACGGCGGACGAGGAGGATCTGTACCGGATCGCCGCGGCCAACGAGGCGCTGAATCCGGACGGCACCTTCGTCCATGACCGGATCACCGTCCGGGACAAGGCGGAGATCGTGGCCGTGCCCGTGTCCCAGGTGGACTACATGGACGTCTCCCCCCGCCAGGTCGTTTCCGTGGCCACGGCCATGGTTCCCTTCCTGGAGAGCGACGACGCCACCCGCGCCCTGATGGGCTCCAACATGCAGCGCCAGGCGGTGCCGCTGCTGGTGCCCGAAGCGCCCCTGGTGGCCACCGGCATGGAATACCGGGCGGCCCACGATTCGGGCGTGTGCCTGCTGGCCCGGGAGGACGGCGTCGTGGAGAAGGTGGACGCCACCCACATCATCATCCGGGACAACTTCGGCGAGCGCCATCGCTACGACCTGACGAAGTTTGCCCGCTCCAACCAGACCACCTGCATCAACCAGCGCCCCGTGGTTTCCGCGGGACAGATCATTGAGAAGGGCGATCTGCTGGCGGACGGCCCCTCCACCGAGAAGGGCGAGATCGGCCTGGGCCGGAATGCCCTGATCGGCTTCATGACCTGGGAAGGCTACAACTACGAGGACGCGGTTCTCCTGAGCGAGAAGCTGGTGAAGGAGGACATCTATACCTCGATCCACATCGAGGAATTCGAATCCGACGCCCGGGAAACCAAGCTGGGGCCGGAGGAGATCACCCGGGATATTCCCAATATCTCCGAGGAGGCCATCAAGGATCTGGACGAGGGCGGCATCATTCGCATCGGCGCGGAGGTGCATGCCGGCGACATCCTGGTGGGCAAGGTGACCCCGAAGGGCGAGACCGAGCTGACCGCCGAGGAGCGGCTGCTGCGGGCCATCTTCGGCGAGAAGGCGCGGGAGGTTCGGGACACGAGCCTGCGGGTGCCCCACGGCGAGGGCGGCATCGTGGTGGATGTGAAGATCTTCACCCGGGAGAACAAGGATGAGCTGAGCCCCGGCGTGAACGAGATGGTCCGCATCTACATCGCCCAGAAGCGGAAGATTTCCGTGGGCGACAAGATGTCCGGCCGCCACGGCAACAAGGGCGTGGTTTCCCGGATCCTGCGGGAGGAGGATATGCCCTTCCTGCCGGACGGAACGCCGCTGCAGATCGTGCTGAACCCCCTGGGCGTCCCCAGCCGCATGAACCTGGGACAGGTGCTGGAAGTGCACCTGGGCCTGGCCTGCCGCGCGCTGGGCTGGCACATTGCCACGCCGGTCTTTGACGGCGCCACCTATGACGAGATCCTGGAGCAGCTGGAGCACGCGGAAGAGAAGATGGCCGCTCCGGAGGATGAATCCGATCCCCATGTGACGGAATACCACTTCCACAACGGACGGCCCCTGCGGCTGAACCTGGATGAGGAAGGCAAGGAACTGTTCCGCCAGGGCAAGATCCGCGTGCGGGACGGACGCACGGGCGACTATTTCGAGAACCCCGTTACCGTGGGCATCATGTACTTCCTGAAGCTGCACCACCTGGTGGACGACAAGATGCATGCCCGGTCCACCGGTCCCTACAGCCTCGTGACCCAGCAGCCCCTGGGCGGCAAGGCCCAGTTCGGCGGTCAGCGCTTCGGCGAGATGGAAGTCTGGGCGCTGGAGGCCTACGGCGCCGCCAACACCCTGCAGGAGATTCTGACCGTCAAGAGCGATGACACCGTCGGCCGGGTGAAGACCTATGAGGCGATCATCAAGGGTCAGAACATTCCGACCCCCGGCGTGCCGGAAAGCTTCAAGGTGCTGCTGAAGGAGATGCAGGCCCTGAGCCTGGATGTGCGCGTGCTGGATGCGGAAGGCCAGGAAATCGAGATTCCGGAGCTGGATCCCGAGGATATGGCGCCGCCCATGCCGGCCACCCGGTTCTCCGGCCGGACCGAAGCCGCCGCGCGGGATGAGATTCCCGCGGAGGTGGACGAGGAGACCGACCGGGCCGCGGAGGAAGCCTTCAGCATGTCCGCGGAGGATCTGGATCTGGGCGAATCCGGCGAGGATGAGGACTTTGATCTCTCCGGCGCGGAGGGAGAAGGAGACTTCGACCTGCCCGGCGGGGATGCCGGCGAGGACGGCCTGGACGACTTCCTCCCCGATGATCTGTCCGATCTGTCCCTGGATGATGATGACCTGTAATGCCGCCGATCCGTGCCGGCCGGCCGCCTGAGGCGGCCCGCCGGCGCGGCGGAGTTCCGGTCATGATTCGGATTTTTTCCCTCCCGCCTGTCCGGGAACAGGAAGGCGGGGCCTGAGATATTGAAGGGAGCGTGTAGCCTTTTGTTTGAGCTTTCCAATCTTGATTCCATCCAGATCGGCATGGCTTCCCCCGAGCAGATCCTGGCCTGGTCCCACGGCGAGGTGACCAAGCCGGAAACGATCAATTACCGTACGCTCAAGCCGGAACGGGACGGCCTGTACTGCGAGCGCATCTTCGGGCCGACCAAGGACTGGGAGTGCAACTGCGGAAAATACAAGCGGATCAAGTTCAAGGACAAGGACAAGATCTGCGACAAGTGCGGCGTTCAGGTGACCCGCGCGAAGGTGCGCCGGGAGCGCATGGGCCATATCCAGCTGGCGGCCCCCGTCAGCCATATCTGGTATTTCAAGGGAATCCCCAGCCGCATGGGCATGCTGCTGGACATCTCCCCCCGGAACCTGGAGAAGGTTCTGTATTTCGCGAACTTCATCGTGCTGGATCCCGGCGATACGGAGCAGACCGGCCTGAAGCAGTATGAGCTGATCAACGACGCCCGGTACCGGGAAGTGGAAAGCCGCTGCGGCAAGGGCTCCTTCGTGGCCAAGATGGGCGCGGAGGCGGTGCAGGACATGCTGCGCGCGCTGGATCTGGACAAGCTGTCCGCCGAGCTGAAGGCGGAGATCGCGCACCTGACGGAAAAGGAGCGGGACCGGGAGACCGAGGGACAGAAGCGGGCCCGGGCGGTGAAGCGCCTGGAGGTCGTGGAGTCCTTCCGCCTGTCGGGCAACAAGCCGGAGTGGATGATCCTGACGATCGTGCCCGTCATTCCCCCGGATCTGCGCCCCCTGATTCAGCTGGACGGCGGCCGGTTCGCCACGTCCGATCTGAACGACCTGTACCGCCGGGTCATCAACCGGAACAACCGGCTCAAGCGGCTGCTGGAGCTGGGCGCGCCGGACATCATCGTTCGCAATGAGAAGCGGATGCTGCAGGAATCCGTGGACGCGCTGATCGACAACGGCCGGCGCGGCCGTCCGGTGACCGGCCCCGGCAACCGGGCCCTGAAAAGCCTGAGCGATCTGCTGCGCGGCAAGCAGGGCCGCTTCCGCCAGAACCTGCTGGGCAAGCGCGTGGACTATTCCGGCCGTTCCGTGATCGTGGTCGGCCCGGAACTGAAGCTGTATCAGTGCGGCCTGCCCAAGGAGATGGCGCTGGAGCTGTTCAAGCCCTTCGTCATGGAGCGGCTGGTGACGCTGAAGATCTGCCATAACGTGAAGAGCGCCAAGCGCGCCGTGGAAAAGGTGCGCCCGGAGGTCTGGGACATCCTGGAGGAAGTCATCCGGGATCATCCGGTGCTGCTGAACCGCGCGCCCACGCTGCACCGCCTGGGCATCCAGGCCTTTGAGCCCGTGCTGGTGGAGGGCAAGGCCATCAAGCTGCACCCCCTGGCCTGCACCGCGTTCAACGCGGACTTCGACGGCGATCAGATGGCCGTGCACGTGCCCCTGTCCATGGAGGCCCAGGCGGAAGCCCGCTTCCTGATGCTGGCGCACAACAACATTCTGAAGCCCCAGGACGGCAAGCCCGTCATTTCTCCCTCCCAGGACATGGTTATCGGCTGCTACTACCTGACGATCGTCAACGAGAACGCCAAGGGTGCCGGCCGGGTCTTCTCCTCCGAGGAGGAAGCCCTCATGGCCTATTCCCTGGAGCAGATCACCCTGCAGAGCCCCATCCGCGTCCGGATCGAGCGGAGCTTCGGCGGCGTGACGGAGAAGCGGCTGATCGACACGACCCTGGGCCGCCTGATCTTCAATGACGCCATCCCGCAGGATCTGGGCTTCCGGAAGCGGGAGTGCCTGGACGACATGTTCCAGCTGGAAGTGGATGAGCTGGTGGGCAAGAAGCAGCTGTCCTCCATCGTGGACATGTGCTTCCACACCCAGGGCGAGCATCGCACGGCCCAGGTGCTGGACAACATCAAGGCGCTGGGCTACAAGTATTCCACCATCGGAGCCATCACGGTCTCCGTTTCCGACATCAAGGTTCCCCCGGAGAAGAAGCAGATGCTGGCGGACGCGGACGAGGAAGTCCGCAAGGTGAACAACCTCTTCCGCCGCGGTCTGGTCAGCGAGGACGAGCGGTATCAGCGGGTCATCAACATCTGGCTCCAGTGCACCGCCGACCTGCGGGAGAAGATCCTGCCCAACCTGGATCGCTTCAACCCGATCCGGATGATGACCGACTCCGGCGCCCGCGGTTCCTCCCAGCAGGTGGCCCAGCTGGCCGGCATGCGCGGCATCATGGCGTCCCCGACCGGAAAGAGCATTGAGCTGCCGGTTCGCGCCAATTTCCGCGAAGGCCTGACGGTGCTGGAATTCTTCCTGAGCTCCCACGGATCCCGGAAGTCCCTGGCGGATACCGCGCTGCGGACCGCGGACTCGGGCTATCTGACCCGCCGCCTGGTGGACGTGAGCCAGGAGGTCATCGTCCGGGAGGAGGACTGCTTCGCGGCCCGGAATGAAAAGGTGCGGGGCATCATCGTTTCCGAACTGATGATCGGCAAGCAGAGCGTGGAAAGCCTGGAGGACCGCCTCCGGGGACGCACCGCGGCCGAGGACATCCTGCATCCGGAAACCGGCGAGGTGCTGGTCCGGGTGAACGAACCCATTGACTACAAGAAGGCGAAGGAGATCGTCGCGGCCGGCCTGACCAAGGTGCCGGTCCGCAGCGTGCTGACCTGCCGCACCGAAAACGGCGTCTGCGCCCGCTGCTACGGCGAGAACATGGCGCACGGCGGCAAGGTGGACGTGGGCGAGGTGGTCGGCATCATCGCGGCCCAGGCCATCGGCGAGCCCGGTACCCAGCTGACGATGCGTACCTTCCATACCGGCGGTATCGCCGGCGCGGACGACATCACCCAGGGTCTTCCCCGGGTGGAGGAGCTCTTCGAAGCCCGGAAGCCCAAGCGGGACGCGATCCTGGCGGAGATCTCCGGCCAGGTGTCCATCCAGGAAACCAAGAAGAAGCGCCTGCTGGTGATCACCTCCGACGAGGATCCCGCGGACCAGAAGAGCTATCAGATCACCTACGGCAGCCGCCTGAAGGTGCAGGAGGGGGACCATGTGGAGGCCGGCGACGAGCTGACCGAGGGCTCCATCAATCCCCATGACCTGCTGCGGATCCTGGGCGTGAAGGCCGTGCAGGAGTACCTGCTGCGCGAGGTGCTGAGCGTCTACCGCCTCCAGGGCGTGGGCGTGAGCGACAAGCACATCGAAATCATCATCCGCCAGATGCTGCGGAAGGTTCGGGTGGAGGACAGCGGGGACACGGATCTGCTGCCCGGATCCCTGGTGGACATCTTCCGCTTCGAGGAAGCGAACCAGAAGGCGATCCTTTCCGGCGGAACCCCCGCCATCGCCAAGCGCGTGCTGCTGGGCATCACCAAGGCCTCCCTGGCCACGGAGAGCTTCCTGTCCGCCGCGTCCTTCCAGGAGACCACCCGGGTGCTGACCGAGGCCGCGATCCACGGCAAGGTCGATCCGCTGATCGGACTGAAGGAAAACGTGATTCTGGGCAAGCTGATCCCGGCCGGCACCGGCATGAAGCGCTACAAGGACATCCAGCTGAAGGATTCCTACAGCTTCTGATCCGGAGCGGTTCGGCGGAACGCCCGCAAGACATGATTCCGGCCCGCGGAAGGGCCGGTTCATGGGCTCCCGGAGACCCCGGGAGCCCCTTTTTTCCCCGGCGGATGACCCGGCCGAAATCGGCCGGAGAACGGAGGTAATCCCATGCGGATTCTGTTTGCGACCAGCGAGTGCGCGCCCTTCAGCAAAAGCGGAGGGCTGGCGGATGTGGCCTTTTCCCTGCCGCCCGCGCTGAAGAAGGCCGGGGATGACCCGGCGATCATCACCCCCCTGTACCAGTGCGTCTGGCAGCGGTATCAGGCGGAGATCGAATTCATGCAGGACGTCACCGTCCGGCTGGGAGACCGGGAGTATGAGTGCGAGCTGTACCGGGGCGACCGGGGCGGCGTGCCGGTCTGGTTCGTGAAATACGATCCCTTCTTCGACCGGCCCCGGCTCTACGGATACGACGACGACAAGCTGCGCTTCGCCATGTTCAGCCGGGCGGTGATCGACCTGCTGCCGGATCTGGGGCCCATGCCGCAGATCCTGCACTGCAACGACTGGGAGACGGCGCTGGCCGTCGTGTACCTGAAGAACGACCAGGTCACCCGGCCGGAGCTGAAGAACATCCGGAGCGTCTTTACCATCCACAACATCGCCTATCAGGGCCAGTTCAGCGCCTGGGAGCTGCAGACCACCTTCGCGCTGCCGGAGGGATGGTACAACGGCGGCCTGGGCTTCGAATACGAGGGCCGGCACGACGTGAACCTGATGAAGGGCGCCATGATGATGGCGGACGCGGTCAGCACCGTATCGCCCACCTATGCCAGGGAACTGCACCATCACCGGTACGGCATGGGCCTGGAGGGCGTGGCCCGCATGGTGGACAACAAGCTGCAGGGCATTCTGAACGGAATCGACATGGATCATTACGATCCCCGGCTGGACCCCCGGCTGCCCGCGCATTTTGACGCGGATCACATGGAGGGCAAGGCCGTCTGCAAGGCGGCGCTGCAGGAAGCCTTCGGGCTGGAGAAGGAGCCGCACTTCCCCCTGTTCTGCCTGGTGGCGCGGCTCGTGGAGCAGAAGGGCGTGGAGCTGATCCGGGAGCTGCTGCCCCGGCTGATGGACCTGGGCTGTCAGATCATCATCTTCGGCCAGGGGGATCCCGGCTACATCGATCACTTCAACTGGTGCAAAACCCAGTGGCCCGGCCAGTTCGGGTTCTCCAGCGACTATACCGAGGACATGGCGGCCAGGGTGTTCGCGGGATCAGATTTCTATCTGATGCCCTCCCGGTTCGAGCCCTGCGGCCTGAGCCAGATGATGGCCATGCGCTACGGCACGGTGCCCATCGTGCATGAAACCGGCGGCCTGAAGGATTCCGTCCGGGCCTACAGCAGCTTCGACGGGGTGGGGGACGGATTCTCCTTCCCGGAGTATTCCAGCGACAGTCTGATGATGAGCATCATGAGCGCGCTGCGGGTCTATTTCTGCGACGGGGAAACCTTCCGCCTGCTGCGGCGGCGGGACATGGAGAAGGATTTCTCCTGGGACCGGAGCGCGCAGCGCTATCAGCGGATGTACGGCCGGATCGCCGTGGGAACGGACGTGGAGCAGATTCCCTACCGGGATGCCTACCTGCAGCTGAAGGACGCCTACCTCCAGCTGGAGAAGGACAACCGGAAGCGGAACATGGAGCGCTTCCCGGATCCCTATCACCGGGTGATCCAGGTGCACATGACCACCCAGACCGACGGGTTCTTCTTCCTGCGGTTTGACCGGGAGGGGGATCAGACCTCCTTCCAGATCGAGCCCTTCACCTTCCATGACGCGGATGCCTTCATCTCCGTCAGCTTCGAGCACCTGATGGCCATGGCCCGGGGCGAGACGACCTTCGACCAGCTGTATCTCAGCGGCCTGCTGCGGGTGAAGGGAAACCTTTCCAAGGGCGCGGAGATGCGCCAGCTGCTGGGGAGACAACCGGAATAAAAACCCGAACGGCTGCACGGAACGCAGCCGTTCTTTTTTCGCCGCCGGATCCCTTCTTTTTTTTCGCAAACCGTTGACAAGACAGGGGTCCGGTGTTATCATAACGAAGTTGTCGCATGCTCCGGGAGGGGTGCGCCCTTTTTGAGACGCGCTTTTCGAAGGATGAAAGGAGGCTCGTGCCCTATGGAAATGTTGCGTTCGGCCGCCCGGCGGGTGGTCGGGACGAAGCAGGTGACCCGTGCCCTGAAGGCCGGGAAGGCGGCGCGGGCCTACGTGGCCAACGATGCGGACACATTCATCTTTCAGCAGGTGATTCGCGCGGCGGAGGACGCCGGCGTTCCCTGCATCCGGGTGGAGACGATGAAGGAGCTGGGCTCGGTATGCGGCGTGGATGTGCCCGCCGCGGCCGCCGCGGTGCTCCGGTAAGGTTCCGTTTCAGGGCTCCCGCGGGGGGGCCGGCGCCGAAAGGCGCGTTCAGACTGCCTTATGGATCCTGAGGGTTGCAGGATCTTAGGGATATTTTTCAGGAGGTGCGCAAATGCCCACAATTAATCAGCTTGTCCGCAAGGGACGTGAACGGGCGACGAAAAAGTCCACCGCGCCGATTCTGCAGGGTTGCCCCCAGAAGCGCGGCGTGTGCCTGAGCGTGAAAACTCAGACCCCCAAGAAGCCTAACTCCGCCCTGCGGAAGATCGCGAGAATCCGCCTGACGAACTCCATCGAAGGTACCTGCTACATCCCCGGAATCGGCCACAACCTGCAGGAGCATAGCGTTGTGCTGATCCGCGGCGGCCGTGTGCGGGATCTGCCCGGCGTTCGTTATCACATCATCCGCGGTGCTCTG